>CAZCBE010000096.1:0-28786 GCA_964496695.1 uncultured Klebsiella sp. | reverse complement strand
CGGACGGCACAGGCTGGTAGCCTGTGCTACCCATTCCGGCTTCGGAGTTCGGGTTAAGGGCAGGAAAATTGGTTCTTCGCTGTTTTCGGTGGAGCGGGGAGGCGAGCAGGGAAATTCCAAGCTCCAAGTCCCAAGCTCCAAAGAAGCTCCAAGCCTCAAACTCCAATTGTTCAGCACGCCACGCCGTCAGCACTTTCGCTCTGGTTCGGACCTTGGCCCATGGGCTGGTTCGGTCCGGCTGGCGCGGTCAGTGCCGAGCAATGCCGCCCTTTGAAATTTGGAGTTTGGAATTTCTTTGGAATTTGGCGCTTCTCCCATGCCACTGAAAAGAGCGGAGGACCGGAAAACTGAACCTGAATTTCCAAGTGTCGGCAGCGAGCGGAGGACGGCGTTTACGCCGCGGAAGGGTGCGACGGTAATTGTGCGCTCGAACCACTCTTGGCCTGTGATCAGGGCGCTGCGCAGACAGGGCACCGATCATCGGACGCCCCGCCGCCGGAAGGCGGGACGCCATGCAGGTCAGGGAGACATGCGGCCGCGGAAGAATTCGCGGGGCAGGTTGTTGGTGTCCATCAATTCCAGCAGCAGGAGGGTGCCGGAACGGTCAATGAGTTCGAAGGTCACGCCATCCACCCAGTTCGTCAGGTCCAGGCTGCGCTGCAAGGTCACCCGCTGGTCCACGCGGCCGGAGAGCAGCAGCACGTTCTGCGCGGAGCTGCGCGCGATGCGCGAGAAGGCCACCGGCTCCAGCGACGGCAGCAGCAGGCTGCGCAGGGCGACCCCTTCAATGCCGACGGTGACGATCTGGTTGCTCGTGCCCGCCACACCGTAGAGGGATTTTTGCGTCAGCGTGCCCAGGTTCGTCCAAGTGGTGAGATTGCCGCTCTGCAAGACGGTGCCCTGCACGCCGACGGCGTAGTAGGAATCGCCGAGATAATCCACTGCGTTGAGCAGGCGCGTCGTGCCGCTGGCGAGGCTGGTCCAGTTCGTGCCGTTGGTGCTGGTGAGCATGAGCCCGCCCTCCCCCACCGCCACCAGGCGGCCGTTGAGGCTGCGCACGCGATAGACCCAGTTCGTGGTGCCGCTGGGCTGCGCGGCCCAGTTTGTGCCGTTGCTGCTGGTGAGGATCGTGCCGCGGTCCCCGGTGACGACAAAGAGGCTGCCGAACACCGCCGCGCCGGAGAGGAAGGCGGTGGAGCCGCTGGCCTGCGCGGCCCAGTTCGTGCCGTCCTCGCTCGTCAGCAGCGTGCCACCGGCCCCGCTGACGACCCAGAGGCCGTTGCGCACGGTGACGCCTTGCAGGTCGTTCGTGGTGGGCGCGGTGGCGGCGAGCCAGTCAATCGCCAGCGTGCTGGAGAGGTTGGTGGCGTAGTTCGTGACGCCGCTGATGAGGTTCGTGCTGACGAGGTTGGTGGCGATGGCCGGGCTGAACAGCAGGCGACCGCCGCTGCCGACGGCGACCAGTCCGTTCGTCGTGCCGCCGAGGCCGAGCAGGACGGAGTTGGTCGTCGCGGCGGGCACGAGTTCGAGTTCCCAGTTCACGCCGTCGGCACTGGTCAGGATCGTGCCCCGGTCACCGACAGCGACGTAGAAATCCGGAAGGCGCAGCACGTCCCAAAGCCAGTTGCGGAGCGGCACCTGCCGCTGGGTCCAGAGCGTCGGGGCGGCGGCGTTGGTGCGGATGCCCTCGAGCATCATGCCGGAGCGGCCGGCGATGAAGTGGAAGCTGCCCTGCCACGCCGCGCTGTAGTAGGTCCAGTTCGGCGCGGGCGAAGCGACGTTGCCATGGATCTCGTCGGACCACGCGCCGCCGCCGGTCTGCAGCCGCACCTCGCGGTCACCAACGACGACGAGGTAATCATTGGTGCCCGCGACGGCGTAGAGGGCGTTGGTGGCACCGACGCCGGGGACGGGCGCCCAGTTCTTGCCGCTGCTGTTCGCCACGAGGACCGTGCCCGCGTCACCGACGGCCCAGAACTGCGAGCCGATGAGGGCGACGCGGTTAAGGTGCTGGACCGTGCCGCTGGGCTCGACGGACCAGTTGCCGTTGGCCGCGCGCGTGGCGATGAGGCCGCGTTCGCCCACGGCCACGAAGAGGTTGTTCCCCGCCGCCACGCCGCGCAGCCAGTTGGTGAAGCCGGTCGTCTCGCGCGTCCAGTTCGTGCCCGTGCTGCTGGTGTAGGCCGCGCCGCTGTCCCCGACCGCGACCGCGAGCGTGCCGGAGGCGGCGACGCCTTCGAGCCAGTCAGGGGTGCCGAGGTTCACGAGTTGGAAGTCTTCGAGCGAATCCGCCCAGAGCACCGTGCCGCTCTCGCCCGTGACGAGGAGGCGGCTGCCGAAGAAGGTGGTGGCGCGCAGGGCGTTGGTGGTGCCGCTGGGGCGCGGGTGCCAGAGCTGCAGATCCTCGCTGGTGTAGAGCTGGCCGCGTTCGCAGACCTGCACGGTGAGGCCGAGGCCATAGGCCATGTCGAAGACATTGCCGCCATGCGGGGCGGGGTTGGACCAGCGCCAGCGGAACGGGCGGTCCGTGGCGTGCGCGCCGGCGAGCCCCACGAGCCAAAGCATCAAGCCCCAGCCGAACGCCCCTAGCAGGAGAGCGCGTGGGCGGCGGGTGGCGATGAACTGGCGAGGCGACCGCATGATTCAACCGGGTTTGGCGAACGACTCGGTCTCCGGGGAAGGCACGGCGGAGGCCTCCGCCGTGACCCCCGCCAGATTCTCGGGCAAGGTCAGCGAGAACACGCAGCCGTGCGCGGTGGTCTGCTCCAGTTCCAGCTCGGCATCGAGGTGGCCGGCGAGCTGTTTGCAGAGGGCGAGGCCCAGGCCGCTGCCGCCCTCCTTGGAGGACAGGCACGGCTTGAAGAGGAGCGGGCGCAGCTCCTCGGGAAAGCCGCGGCCCTCGTCGCGCATCTCGCAGCGGACGCCCTGCGGCAGGCCCAGCAGCGTAAGCCGGACCGACCGGCGGCGCGGCGTGGCCTGGATCGCATTCTGCGCGAGATGGCCGAGGATGATGCCGACGAGGTTGGCGGCGCGGCTGGACACGGTGCCCGGGGATTTCACCTCGGCGGTGAAGTTCACCTCGCAGGCGCGGGCCAGAGGCATGACCTGGGTGGTCACGATCTCGGCCAGTTCGTTGAGGGAGACCTCGTAGTGGTTGGCCGCGCCCTGCTCGTTGCGCATGACGCCGAGCAACTGAGTGATGAGCGCCTGCATGCGCTGGGCGGAGTCGGCGGCGGTGCGCCACGCGGGGCCGGCCTTGTCCGCCTCGCTGGTGCGGCGGCCCGCGAGCAGGGCCTGGATGCCGAAGAGCTGGCTCTTGAGTTCGTGCAGCAGGTGGGCGGAGAGCGCGCCGACGGCGGAGGTCTTGCTGGCGAGCGCGAGTTCGCGGTTGGCCTCCAGCAGGCTGCGGGAGCGCTGGGCGAGCTGGGCCTGCGCGCGCCGCAGCCGGCCAAAGGCCCAGCGCAACGCGGCCACAACGAGCACACCGCCGATCAGGAAGACGCTGAGCGCCTGGTTGAGCAGGCTCACGTCAATGCCGCGCAACTCCGTGGCCAGACCGCGCCCGTCCTGGATGAACTGCGCAATGCCGAGCAGCTTGGGATCACTCTGGGTGTGGAGCGGCACGATGATTTCGTAGAGTTCCAGGGGCAGGTCGCCGGGCACGGCGGCAAAGTCGGCGGAGTGCGTGGTGCGTTCGCGCGGGCGCGCAATGGTCTGGAGACGCCGCAGACTGGCGAGTTCCGGCACCGTCAGCTCGCCATCACTCACATAGGCCGGGAAGGCGGAGACGAACTTTCCCTGCGCATCAAAGAGCCGCGCGGCCACGACGCCCTTCAGGCGCGAGGTCTTGAGGAGGACGTTCAACTGGACGCTGGGCTCGTCGAGCAGCGTCCGGTCCTCCTCCGCCTGGAGCATCATGGCCACAGAGTGCAGGATCTCCCCCTCGCGGCGCGCGATGTCCTCGCGAATCTCGAGGCGCAGGTGCAGGGTGACCGCGAGGATGCCGAGCGCGAAAATGCCGAGCGTCGCGCCGATGACCAGCGCCGGCAAATGCCGCGAGCGGAGCCAGGGGCGCTCCGGTTCGGTGGTGGCTGTGGGTGGGTGGATCACGGCACAGGTCAGGTGCTGTTCGCAAAAACGACGGGACGCGAGGCGCCCGCCAAGGCCCGGGGAGACAGGCAGAGGGTCATCGTCCGCGCCCTCCTTCCGTGGAGCCGCTGTCAATCAGCCGGTTGAGATCGGGATGCAACTGCTGCTTGAGTTCCTTGGCGCGGTCGCGCATGTCCTGCTGGAGGGCCTTCTGCTGTTCCTTCAACTGCTCCAGCATGTCCTTCATGCGCTCGCGGATGGCCTTGCGCTCCTCTTCCGAGGCCTGGCTGTATTGGCGGGCGAGCGCCTTTTGATCCGCGAGGAACTTTTCGCGCGCGGTCTGGAAGTCCCGCACCAGAGTCTGCACATCCGCCGGGGGCGGCGTCTTGTCGGGCCGGCCGGGCGTGGCGGGCTTGCCTTTCTGATCGGGGGCGGTGGCAGGATCAGCCGCAGGGTCGCGAGGGATGATGGTTGGACGCTGATCAATCGCGGGCTTGTCCAGGCCTTTGGCGTTGCCGTTGTTGCCGCTGTTCCCGTTGTCCTTCCCCTTGCCCTGCGCGCAGGCGTCCGACACCGCCGCCAGCAATCCGGCGGCGGCCAGCAGACTGGCAACTAGTTTGATCGGTTTCAGTTTCATCGGCCACTGCGTGGCGGAACATTCCGCTCACGACAGGTGACTCCATGCAATCATTGTGCCACGCCCCGGAGGCAGGTCCCTGAATTAGGGCCATCCAGCGGCGGTGAGTCATTCGCTGATCAAGGACAGTGAGCGACGTGCGAGCGCTTTTCAACCGAAACCCCTGCAAAGGCAAAGACCTGCGCCCGCAGGCAGGCATAGGCTAAGGGAATCCCCGAAGGGTGGATGAGGTGGGGCGACCGGGCCGCAAATGCGCAGGAGTGAGAGTGGGACCAGGTGAATCGCAGCGATGCGAAGGCAGGAGGGCCAGGCAGGGTTGCAGGTTGCGGACTGCCCTAGAGTGCGGGCTTCTGGGCCGCTGCGACTCGAAGCAGGTCAAGGTTGAGGCAAGCCTGCTGGATTTTCTGCAAGGTTGTCGCAGCGGCCCGAAAAGCCACTTTCCGCAGGCAGCGTGCGGATGCGTCCGCGACGCCGTTCGCTCCTGCATCCGACTTCCCTTCCGCGCTGATGGCTGGTAATTTCCGGCATGGCACGGAAGAAGCCCAATAAAGGGACAGCCGACGCTACGGTCAAGCCCGGCAGGTCATCCGGTCTCCTGGGCACCCGAGGCATTTATTTCGGCAACAACCCAGGGGAGGCGAAAAAGCTCCCGCCGCAGTGTGTGGACCTCAACTACGTTGACCCGCCATTCACCCCCAACCGCAACTGCAAGATCCTCTGAGGCGAGCCCGAGGAGAAGCTCGTCTTCGAGGATTTCCTCACGCGAAACCAATGACCTACGAGGAACGGACAAACAAGCTGCTTGTCCCCGCCGAACGAGGCGATCCCCTCGTATTGGACTTGTTCGCCGGCTGTGGCGGACTCGCACTCGGTTTTGAAGCGCAAGGTTTCGCAACGCTCGGATTCGAACAAGACGCAGATGCGTGTGGCACCTACCGCACCAACCTGACAGGAGACTGCCGTCAAATTGTCCTGACACCCGAAACGATATTCCCAGAGGCGAAAGTCATCATCGGGGGCCCGCCGTGCCAGCCATTTAGCGTCGGCGGCCACCAACTCGGACTGAAAGATTCTCGAGACGGATTTCCCATCTTCATCTCCGCAGTCGAGCGACTTCAGCCTGACATTTGGCTCTTCGAAAACGTGCGCGGTGTGCTCTACAGCAATCGATGGTATTTTGACCAGATTCTAACTGCGCTGAAGGCGCTTAACTACGTGGTGGAAGTCCGGCTGCTCAATGCCGTGAATTTTGGGGTTCCACAAAATCGCGAACGAATCGTGGTGGTCGGCCATCGTGGAGAGTTCCGGTTTCCACAGGTGGAAAACGCACGTGTCACGGTTAGAGAAGCGCTCGGCAACTGGCTCAACGAAGCGCCGCCGGGGTCGCGCTTTCTCACGCCCAGCATGGACGAATACGTCGCACGATATGAACGTGCCTCTTTTTGCACGCGCCCCCGGGATCTGCATGCCGACCAGCCCGCCCGCACCCTTACATGCCGGAATTTGGCTGGCGCAACGGGGGACATGCAGCGCGTTCGGCTCCCGGATGGGCGCCGCCGTCGCCTCCTGATGCACGAGGCCGCAAGGCTTCAAAGTTTTCCGGACAAGTTCGAGTTCACCGGCGGCGAAACGAGCCGGTTCAACCAGATCGGGAATGCCGTGCCTCCGCTCTTCGCATGGCATCTGGCAGGAGCGGTGCGGGAATACCTCGAAACCAAGCAGCGACTGACCTCCTCCGAAATCCTTTACCGCAATTTACCCGACCAGTTTGCCCTCGCCTTGGAATTCAAGGAGACGCCTGAGATGAAAACGCCCCAATTCGTCACTCCAAAGGACAAGTCGCCCAAGCACGCGAAGCTCTTCAACGAGGCGCTCTTCATTCTCTCGAAGCTCGGCATCCCGCTCGACGGATTGAAACCCCGCGAATTGGAGAAGATGGCCATGGCATTTCTCGCCGTGGCGGATGTAAAACGTAGTAGTGACTGGCCAAAGGCCCGTCTCCGAGCAGGCAAGGACGCCCTCAAGTCCCGCGACCTCATCGACTATTTGAACGAACACTTCGGCGAGAGCATTTCCAAGGGGTCCTATGATGACATACGGCGCAAGGACCTGAAAATGCCCGTCATGGCCGGCATCATTATCGCCAGCGCGAACAGGCCGAATGCCGCTCGTAACGACCCGACTCGCGGATATTCGCTTTCGCCCGAGTTCGTAGAGATTATCAAGCGTGTGCAGCGACCGAGTTGGGCCGATGAGGTGGATGAGTTCATGGCGGACCGGCCTACCCTCGCCGAGCGGCTCGCAGCCAATCGTCATATTGAGCAAGTCCCCATCAAGCTGCCGGATGGCCAGACCATTACCTTCAGTCCCGGTGAACACAATTTGCTCCAGAAAGCTGTCATTGAACATTTTCTCCCCCGCTATGGACACGGAGCGGACGTGCTCTATGTCGGGGACACAGCCAAAAAGTTTCTCGTGCGTGATGAGCAAAAGCTGAAAGCGCTCAAGTTCTTTGAACTGGACCATGGCGAGCTTCCCGACATTCTTGCCTATACCGAATCCAAGAACTGGCTATATCTCATCGAAGCAGTTCATAGCTCCGGTCCAATCTCGTCCATGCGACTCGACGAACTCCGGCGCCTAGCCAAACACTGCGTAGCCGACCTCGTATTCGTCACCGCCTTTCTAAACCGCGACACGTTTCGCAAGTTCGCCCCTGACATTGCATGGGAAACCGAGGTGTGGATAGCCGATGCGCCGGACCATTTGATCCATTTCGATGGGGACAAATTTCTTGGCCCTTACAAAGCTGAGTAAACGACCCTCCATCTCAAGCTCCGAACTTGGCCTTCGTTGTTGAAGCGGCTAGAGCGTGTGGCCGTCGGCTGAGAGGCTGCACGTCGGCGAGCCGGAAACCGTGGTGGCCGCGCTGTAAGCGCCACCTCCGGGGCAGGCCGGCAGAAGCGAGCCTTTGAGGTAGGCAAGGAACGTGGTGTCGCTGAGGGCGTAGGTGTCGGTGGCGGCCTTCTTGTTTTCGAGCGCCCACTGCTGGACCGCGCCGTCAATCTGCTTGAGATTGGCGATGCAGGCGTTCTTCTGGGCGGTGGCGCGCGCCTTCACGAAGTTCGGAATCGCGATGGCGGCCAGGAGGCCGATGATTGCGACGACGATCATGATTTCAACGAGGGTGAAACCGGCTTGGCGGGTGGATGTGGCTTTCATGATGGAGGCTGAGGGGTGGAACGGTGGTTATGGATCTAAGAATTACGATGACAACGGCCGGCAACACACCGGCAGCGATGCGAATCGTAGCTGGTGCCGTGCTGGGCAGTAGGGCCACCGAGGGTGTATTTCGGCTCTGGGCAAGGGGGTGAACGGCCTCAGACCAAGGGGGGGCTTAATTTTGGTTCTCCGCTGTTTTCGGTGGACAGGGAGGCCGGCGGGGAAATTCCAAACTCCAAATTCCAAGCTCCAAAGAAACTCCAAAGCCCAAATTCCAATGGTTCAGCGTGCCCCGCCGCCAGTGCTTCCGCCCGGGTTCGGCCCTTGGCCCAAGGGCTGCCTCCGTGCCGGGCGACCCCTCCCTATGAAGTTTGGCGTTTGGAGCTGCTTGGGAATTTGGAACTTGGGATTTGAAGCTTCTCCCACCCATGCCACCGAAAACAGCGGAGAACCTCCCTTTCTTCCGCGTGTTCCGTGTATTCCGCGGTTTCAAATGCGGTTTCCAGGTTGAGTGGCCTTCGCCGATCCTTATCTCCGCACCACTTTGCGTCCTCTGCGTCTCTGCGTTGAAGTGGTCGCTCCGATTTCAATGGCATGGTTTCGGTCAAGAGCAGGAGCAGGAAGCGGCGGGCTGGGGTGGCGCGGAAGAACAGCATTTCATTGGCGTGGCGCAAATGCGGAAGCGGGCGGGAGGTGAGAGGCTGGGGCGTGGGCAGAGGCCAAAAATCCAAGACCCACGATGAGAAAGGCAGCCGACATATGAAGACGAACACTTCGTTGAAACAAGCGGAGGCGAACCGGAGGAATGCCAGGAACTCCACGGGGCCACGGACGGCACGGGGGCGGGCGGTGTGGAAAACGAACGCGCTGAAGCACGGGATTCTCTGCGCGCCGGCCACGCTGACGGACGAGCCGCCGGGAAGGATCGTGGGCGAGGAGGCGGTGGTGCGGGGGGCGTGGTTCGGCGAGAGCCGGGAGGAGTTCGGGCACTGCATGAGCGGTTTGTGGCGGACCTACAGCCGGAAGGGCCGGTGGAGGAACTGCTGGTGGACCAGGTGGTGACGGCGCACTGGCGGCTGCGGCGGGCGATGCGGGCGGAGGCGGGAGAGATCGAGCTGAGCGTGGATGTGGCTCAGTGGCAGCGAAGCCTTCAAGGAGGGAGGGAGCAGCCGGAGGGATGGGCGCTCAGCAGCGATCCGCTGAGGGCGATGATGAACTGCTCCGCCGGGATCGAGGTGCTGCTACACCAGCTCAAGGGGCTGCGCGCCGCCGTGGAGGCAAACGGGGAGCTGACGGAGGCGGCGATCCAAGGGGAGAGGCTGCTGGGCAGTCCGCATCGCCTGACGCGGGAACTGGAAGGGCTGCGGAAGAAGCTGAGCGCGGACGCGCAGGCCGGGCCGACGGAGCGCGCACGGGCGAAGGCGGAGGCGCTGGGGTTCATTGACAAACGGCTGGGGTCCCTGGAGCGGGACTGGATGGACTGCTCGGATCGGGAGGAGCAGGAGGATGAGGCGCGGCGGGCGGCGGCACTGCGGCCGGCGCTGCCGGTGGTGGACAAGATTCTGCGCTATGAGGCGAAGCTGGAGCGGCAGATACACCGGGCGCTGGAGCGGCTGGAGCGCGAACGGCGGGGGGAGCGGACCCAAAGATTTGGGAAAGACAAAGATGAACACGCCGGGTCGGAGACCGGCGCTCCGCTGCGGGGAAGCGAACTGCCAAACGAAGCCATTTGCGCGGAGGAGAGGGGGATGGGCACCGCAGAGGCGGGACAGGCGCAGAGGAAATTACCGGCGGCACCCCTCACCCCGACCCGCTCCCCTCATCCGATGAAGGGAGAGGGAGAAGAATTGCCGAACGAAGCCATTGGGCCGGGGGCCGTTGGGTCAGAGTTCCACCCAGGAATCAATGACGAAGGAGCTGCTGGGGCCGTTGCGGCCGAGGTTCTCGTCGTAGTGGAAGGAGAAATGGCCGTTGAGCTGGGCGGTGTTCACGATGGCGGCGCCGATGAAGTCCACGTCGTCGGAGCCGCCGCCGTTGAAGCGCAGGTCGGCCTGGGGCGCGTAGAGGGTGCCGGTCCAGGCGGCGTTGCCGCTGAAGGTGGCGCTGGTGCAGGTGGGAAGGCCATAGACCATCATGCGGAGGGAGTCGCCGGTGGCGTTGATGGCCCCCTGCCCCGAGAGGCTGATGCTGCCGGAGACCCACATCTGGAGGGTGCCGGAGTTGGCGACGGTGATGGCCCGGCCGCCAGATTCAGAGAGATTGCCCTGGACGTGGAGGCGGGCGTTGCCGCGGATGAGGACGTTGGCGTTGTTGATGCCGGCGAGGTAGTAGTCGCCGTTGTCGAGGATGTGGTCGTAGTAGGCGACGGTGGAGTTGGTGGTGAAGCTGTTGGTGTTGAAGCTGAACTGGGTGTAGGTGAAGTTGGTGGTGTAGGTGGTGGAGGCGCCTTTGCCCTTGCCGGTGGTGGCGGTGACATTGGTGCCGACGGGATAAGTGGTGCCGGTGGGATAGGTGCTGGCGGTGGGACGGTTCGAGGAGACGGTGCCGACGTAGGTGGACGGATAGACCAGGGACGTGGCGGCGACGCTGTTGGTGATGACGGTGATGTTGGTGACGTTGCCGCCGCTGGGGATGGTGTAGCCGGTGGTGAACGGGACGGTGGCGTCGGGGAAGGAGATGTTGAGATCGTTCTGCGAATGGCCGGCCTGGATGCCGGTGCCGCCGCCGGCGACAAACCCCGCATCCCCGACCACGCCGTGGGAGCCGGTGATGATGACGCCGGTGGGACCGGTGCCGGCGGTGCCGTAGATGATGCCATTGGCGCCAACGTCCACGTTGCCCTCGACGGAGCCAATCGAGCCGTTGTCGCGGCGGCGGGAGGGGTCGTAGAGGCCGTTGTTGCTGTAGGCGGGATTCTGGGAGTCGAAGCTGTCGGAGAGGATGCTGCCGTTCCAGTTGATGGAGCCGCGGGCGACGAGGCCGCGGGCGAAGAGCGCGCCGCCGACGGTGCGGACCTGGACGGTGCGGGAGATCATGTCGGTGGTGGAGAGCGGCTTGGGCTGGTTGCCCTGCACGGTGAGGGTGGGGGTGGCCCCGCCCTGGATGGCGGCGAGGTAGCTGCCGCCGTTGAGGGTGCGGGAGCGGTAGTAAACATTGCCGGCAAGGGTGACGCCGTTGCTCATCGTCAGACCGGAGGTGGAGAGGGTCCAGCCCTGGCTCGCGAGGTTGGTGCTGTTGAGATAGACGTGGGTGAGGGCCTCCTCGATGCCGGCCTCGGCGACGGGGATGCAGGCGTTCCACACGCCGGAGCGGACGACGGAGCGATGGGCGGAGCTGCTGAGGTCCATGAAGGCGGCGAGCGTGATGCCGATGACCATGGCGATGAGCAGGGTGACGACGAGCACGCTGCCGGCCTCGGGGCGGGCGGGACGGAGGAGGAGTTTCATAGGCGGATCAATCCTGTTTGCGCATGACGATCTTGGCCGTCTGCACGCTCTCGGTGTTGACGGCCTGGCCAAGGATGGTGCGGGAGCAGGTCCAGTTGAGCTTGATGAGCTTGGCGCCGGCGGCGGTGGTCACGACGAACTGGTCCCAGGTGTTGGAGACGTTGTTCCGGCCGTAAACGGTGAAGGTGAGGGAGTCGCACTCCTTCAGAAGCGTCTCGCGGTTGGGACCCTGCCGCCGCACGAGGGTGCGGCTGTCCGGGTAGTAGGTGTAGGTGATGTTGCTGCGGCCGTGGGCGGAGTTGAACTGAAGCTCGGTCGCGGTGAAGGAGACCAGCTCCGAGGACTGGCGGATGTCCTGGGAGAGCTTGTCCACGGCGGTGCGGCTGTAGCGGTCGAGGTCGGCGTAGTTGCTCAGGGCCGCGAGGCTGCGGACGTTGTAAACCATGAGCGTGCCGCCGGCGGCGAGGATGAGGGTGCCGATGGCGGTGGCGATCATCACCTCGACGAGGGTCATCGCGAGCTGGCGGCGCCTAGTAGATGTAGTTTTGAATTCCATACTGGCCGACGTAGGTGGACATGCTCTGGGAGCGGGGGACGCCGTTGGTCCAGCGGAGCGTGATGGTGACAAGCTTCATGCTGTTCGAGTAGTTCTGGGTGAAGCCCGCGCTCCCGATGGCCACGGTGCCGTAGTAGATGAAGCCGCTGCCCGTGGCGTTGGTGGACACGGTGCTCAAGGTGTAGTTGGTCGAGGTGGGATAGAAGGACTCGACGAAGGTGGTGGGGATGTAGGAAGTGGAGCTGCCGAAGGTGGCAAGCTGGGTCCAACTGTAGAGGCGGAGGGTCTCCATCTTGTCAATCATCACCTGGGTCGCGCGGAGGTTCTCGCGGGCGGAGTTGAGCGCGCCGAAGCCGGCGGTGATGCCCGCATAGAGCGAGGTGAAGAGCACGCCGACGACGCAGGCGGACACCATGGCTTCGATGAGGCTGAACGCATGGCTGCGCTTGGCAGCGAGGGACGGGATGACGGGACGCAGCTTCATGCTCTAACCGGTCACAGTCAGCACGCGCGCTGCCAGCCTCAAGCAGGGAGATGGCCGGGGTCGAACGGCTCTAGTGGAGGCCAAACGGAAACGCGATCAACAACCACGGATGAACACCGATGCACACGGATGAAAGAGCCGCGCAGCGGAGGGCGAAGCGGAGCGTGAACGCCGCAGAAGGCCGCGCAGGGAAAAGTGCGTTCAAACCGAACGCCGAAGCAGGAGTGGGTAGCGGAGGCGGCCTCGCATCTATTCGAGGCTCCCAACCAGTTCGCACGCCGTCGTCATTCCGAGCGGCTGGTAGCCGCTCGGCACAGGCTGGTAGCCTGTGCTACCCACCGCCGGGACGGGCGCTCCGGGCCTCAACGCTCGATCACGCGGTAGAAGCGGCGCGGCTGCTGGAGGGCGCCGGGGTCGTCCACCTCGAGCTTGCCGTTGATGATCTGGAAACCGTTGGTGAGTGCCACCCAGTTGGTGGTGGCGAGGTTGGTGTTCACCTGGACCGTGAAGCCCGCGAAGTTCTGCGTGGTCAGGGGAAAACCGCCGAGGTCGGCGAAGCGGAGCCGCGCGGTGCCGCCGGGCTGCGGCTCGAGCGGGTCCAGCCGCGTGGGCCCCAGCACGCGGAGGACGGCGTTGGCGCTGACCTCACCGCCGGTGGCATTGGTGACGAGCACGGAGAGCACGCCGGCATTGGCGCGGGAGACAAAGGGGAGCGAGAGCAGCGAGTTGGTGGCGTCCGTGATGTTCGTGCCATCCCGCCGCCATTGGAAAAAGACGGGGCCGCCGCCGCTGGCGACGACCGCGAAGCTGGCCCCGCCCCCGGCGGTGGCCGTGACGCTGAGCGGCTGCGTGGTGATGCTGGCGGGACCGCTGGGCGTCACCGGGGGCGAACTGGCGAGGTAGTTCAGCACGGTCACAGCCTTGGTCTGCCCGTCAATCTGGCAGACATACCAGTAGCGGCCCGAACCCGTGGTGGGCACGGGCAGCGTGGCGAACAGGCCGGCCGAAGTGTAGATGCGCGCGACGGCTGCTGAGGTGGCAAACGAACCCTCGGTGGTGAACTGGTGGATGTAGTAAGTGTAGGTGCCCGGCGAGAAGTTGGTGATGGTGATGGTCTCGGGGCCTTTGCCGTTGACGTCATCCACGTCAAGGTTCGCGAACGGCGCGCCCAGCACGCTGCCGCGGCTGGCGTAATAGACGTGATAATTCTGCCCGCCGACCAAGGGGGTGGTGAGGTGCGAATCCAGATCGCTCGGGGAATCGCCCCAAAGCAGCACCAGGCGGAAGCTGTTGGCGTCGGTGATCTGGGGCGAGACGGCGAACTCGTAGTGGTTGCTGATGCCGACCTGGAGGTTGAGCGTGTCCGAAAAGGGCGAGTAACCGGAAAAGGTGCCGAGCAGCGTGACGGGCAGCGCCGGCACGGCGTTGAAATGGAACGTGCCACCGACGCCGGACGTGACGTTGGTGCCGGCGATGGAGACGTTGACATTCGGACGGGGCTGGCCGGTGAGGGCATCCACCACCACGCCGCCGAGGACGGTGTTGGTGTAATTCGTGTAAAAGGCCAGTTGCGCGGACTGGCTGACGATGCTGGCGGTGGTGTTCGAGACGACGACGGAGTAGGCCCCGGCCTGGCTGAGCTGGGCGTTGAAGAGCGTGAGCGTGGCGTTGACCTGGCCGCCCAGGTTCGTGCCGTCCTTGCGCCACTGGTAATAGAGCGTCCCGCCCCCCGTGGCGCTGACCACAAACGACACGGTGCCGTTGGTGACGATGGTCTGGCTGACGGGCTGGGTGGTGATGGCGGGCGCGGAGGGCTTGAGGCCCCGGCGGATGGTGTGGTTGCCGCTGTCCGCGATGTAGATGTTGCCCGCGATGTCCACGGCGACGCCGGAGGGGCCGCGGAACCGCGCGCTGGAGCCGTCCGCGTCGGTGCTGCCCTGACTGCCCGCGCTGCCGGCCAGGGTGGTCACCACGCCGCCGGAACTCAGCTTGCGGATGACGTCGTTGTCGTAGTCGGCCACGTAGAGGCTGCCGGTCGCATCCACGGCCACGCTGCGGGGCGAGCGGAACTGGGCCGCCGTGCCCGTGCCGTCCACGCTGCCGGGCGAACCCTTCATGCCGGCGAGGGTGGTCACCACGCCGCCAGCGGTCACCACCCGGATCACCTGGTTGTAGGTGTCCGCCACATACACGGTGCCGCCGGAGTCCACCGCCACGCCGAAGGGCAGGAAGAACCGCGCCGCCGCGCCGGTGCCGTCCGCGGAACCGAAGCTGCCCGCCGTGCCCGCCAGCGTGCTTACGACGCCGCCCGGGGTGATCTTGCGGATGGTGCTGTTGGCGGTGTCGGCGACATACACGTTGCCGGCCCCGTCCACGGCCACGCCCGCCGGACTGCTGAAGCGGGCCGCCGCGCCGGTGCCGTCCGCGCTGCCGGAAGCACCGGCGAGGCCGGCGAAAGTGGTGACGACGCCGGCGGAGTTGATCCTGCGGATGGTGTGGTTGCCGTAGTCGGCGACGTAGAGGTTCCCGCCCGTATCCACGGCCACGCCGCTCGGGGTCTTGAAGCTGGCCGCGCTGCCCGTGCCGTCGGTGCCGCCGGAGACGCCGGCGCTGCCCGCGAGCGTGGTCACATCGCCCAGCGCGGTGATGAGGCGCAGGGTGTTGTTGACGCTCTCGACGACAAACACGTTGCCGGAGGCATCCACCGCCACGGCGGCCGGCGAGGTGAAACGCGCGGTGCTGGCGGAACCATCCGCGCTGCCGGCGTTGCCGGTGGCCCCGGCGAACTGCGTGATGGTGGACTGGGCGAAGGCCGCGAGGGAGGCGGCCAGCCACAGGCCCAGCACGACCGGCAGGAAACGTATGCGGCGCTTCATGGTTTGGGCTGCATCAAACAAAGTTCAAACCTGGCCGGAGCCCCGGCCGCTGGGCCGGGGACCGCCTCAAGGCTCCACCAGCCGCACACGATAGAACCGCGGCCCGGCGGGCGGCGGAGTCTGGAACTCAATGTCCCGGCCCGTGCCGGCGACATTCGTCGCGATGACCGTCCAGTTCGTGCTGGCGATGGAGGCGGCGACCTCGAGCACATAGCTCTTCCCCGTGGCGGTGGGCCAGCGCAGGCGCGGACCGCCGCCCAGCAGGCCAGGGGTGCGCAACTGCAGGCCGGAGCCGGCGTCGTTCGGGTCCGTGCCGGCACGGAACTCGGCCCAGTTCGGGATGCCATCCCCGTCGGCGTCCGCCTGCGCGGCGGAGAGCAGGTTGTTCAGCGCGCCGAAATACCGCAACCGCCAGGCATCAGAAATTCCGTCGCCCCACGAAGAGGTCCCCCGGGTGCGGGTGGTGATGAGCCCGGCCTCGCGGCGGGCCGGGACGGAGCCCAGGCCGGTGGGCGAGGCGGAGGCGTGATCGAAGCGCACCGCGTAGGCGGCGTTCGGGCCCGCCCCGGCCGGAAGCGTGACCACCAGGGTGCCCACGGTCGCGTCGCCGGTCAGGCCACTGATGGTGTTGTTCAGCCAGGCGGCGGAGAAATTGCCCGCCCCGCGCGAATGGGTCAGTCCCGGGGAACCCAGCAGGCCGCTGGCCTGGAACTGCACCGGCGTGGTGAGCGCGGGCGAACCTTCGAGCGGGACCACGCTGAGGTTCAGCATGAGCACGCGCAGCGGCTGAGAACCGGAGATGGTCGCGGTGATGGGAATGTTCAGCGTCTGGCCGGCCCCGCCGACGCTCTCCCCGGCGGTGAACGTGACCGAGGAGACATCGCCAGGGGTGACGAGGGACTGGGCCACGAGGCCGCTGCGCGATCCGGTGGAGCCGCTCCGCACAAGCGCCTGGCCGGAGATGCCCCGGAACGTGTTCGATCCCGCAAAGGCGTAGTGAAACCCGTTGGAGCGGAAGCGGTAGAAGTTCGTGAGCGAGGCGTCCAGCGACCGGCGGAAGGTCACAAAAATGTCCGCCACGTCCAGCGTGCCGTCCCCGAAGCCGATGGTGTTGATGACCGTGTCATCGCCGGAGGCCAGCGTGCCGCCCACGTTCGGCCCCTGGAGAAAGAGCCCGCCGCCTGCCGGGATCACGGAGCCGCAGCACGAGTCCATGGCGTCCTCGAAGTCGCTGCTGCCCGCCGGGATGTTCAGGCCATAGACTGCCGCCTGGAAAATCTGGGCGATGTCGTTGGCCAGCAGGTTGGTGTCACCGAAGTCGCCGGCGTTGAACCAGCGGAAGGGCACGGCGTCCCCGACGAGATAGATGGGCGAGCCGACGGTAAGGGTCTTGACCGCGTTGATCGGGCTGGCGGCGGTGAGACTGCCGTTGGTCGGCGCGTCAATGAAGACATCCTGGTTGATGCCGTCCACGGTGCCGGAGGGCCGGTGTGTGCGGATCGTGTAGGTGTGGCCGTTGGTGGCGGTCGTGGGCACGCGCACGCCGAACGCACCGACAACGACCTTGCCATTCGCGCTGTCGAAGCGCGTGTCATGCGCGGAGGAGAACTTCAGCAGATCCTGCGTGGTGGTGTCATAGAGGTTGGTCTGGCCCTCGCGCTCGATCCAGCCGATGGAGAGCAGGTTCAGCACCGAGTTGGTGGTGACCATGTTCGTGAAGTTCTGGACAATGTTGGTCGTGATACCGACCACGTTGGTCGTGAACCCGGTGAAGAACTGGGGCTGGATGATGAAGAAGATGCCGGAACCGGAAGGATCGGGCTTCAGGAGGCGCGACTCGAAGCCGATGCCCCCGGCGGCCAGTGCCGGGCCGGTGCCGTTGGTCGCGGAGAGCGCGAACTGCAGCGAGTTCATCTGCTGGGCGGCCAGCAGGCTCAGCGTGACGGGAGCATAGAAAGTCTGCCCCGCCGCCGCGATGAAACTGCTCGAAGCCTCGCCGCCGTCAAACCCGAAGCTGATGCGGTTGGCGACGAAGTTCGAGGGCGAGAAGACGTTCGAGATGGTGGTGCTGGCCGCGTAGCTGGTCTTGAACCCCTTGATCTGGAACACCAGGTTGCTGCCATTCAGGTTCAAAGACAGCGTGGTCCCGGAGCTGATGGGGCCGAGGCTGGGCGGGCCGTTGGTGGGCTCGGTGCCGTCGGTGGTGTAATACATCTGCGCGCCGGAGGTGATGTTGTTGACCACGAACGCGGCGGCGTTGTTGCCGACGATGGTCGGGTTGCCCGTCTGAAACCGGAACCGCGCGCTCACTTCGGCGCTGGCCACGCGCCCGCTCTGGGAACTCCGGGCCTTGATGGTCAGGTCGGGCAGCACCGGGTTGATCAGCGTGGCGGGCAGGCTGACGCCGCCATCCTGGTAGGCCGGCGCGGTGCCCGTCCCGGGACCGGGCGGGAGGATGGTGTCGAAGAAGAAGTTGGTGGGCGTGACGCCGTAGTTGAAGTAGGTGTTCACGCCGGCCTCGGCACGGATGGCGATGACCACGTCGTTGTTGAAAACCGACGAGGTGATGGGCGTGAGCACGGTGCCCGTCTCGCCGGTGTCCGGGTCGGTCTTCAGCTCGACGGTGCCAATGCTGGGATTGCTGACCGGCGGCTGCGCGGCCGACTGCTGGAGCCGGCGGATGGACTTGCTGCCCTGGTCCACAATCAGGAAGGCGCCGTTGAGCACATCCGCCACCAGCCCGCAGGGGCTGTTCAGCCGGGCGATGTTCGTCGAGCCGTTGACGAAGCCCGCCTGGCCGGCCGCGCCCGCCGCCGTCTCGATCGTGTAGGTGTTGAGCGTCGTGTTCGTGTAGAGGCGGCGGATGGTGTGGTTGCCGGTGTCGGTGATGAGCAGGCCCGCCACCCCCATCCACAGCACGCCGCGCGGACCGGAGAGCCGGGCGTTCAAGGCGAACGGAAAGGAGTCGGCGCTGCCCGCCGTGCTGGTGCCCGCGCGCACCGTGATCGTTCCGCCCGCGGAGATGCTCTTGATCTGATTGTTGAGGGTGTCCGCCACCCAGAGGTCGCCATTGTCGCCCACGGTGACGCCGTTGGGCTGGTTGAAGCCGACGGCGTAGGTGGTGACTGCGTTCGCGGGGTCGAGCCGTCGGATGACATTGTTCTTCGAGTCGGCCACGTAGATGTTGCCCGCGGAATCCACCGCCAGCCCGATCGGGGTGTTGAACCGCGCGGCCGCGCCGGTGCCGTTGACAAAGCCGGCATTCTGCGGGTCACCCGCGATGTTCGTCACCACGCCGTCAAACCCGACATACCGGAGCGTGTGGTTGCCGGAATCCGCCACCACCAGGCCGCCGCGCGCCAGCACGAGGCCGGCGGGCTTGAAAAACTGGGCCAGGAAACCGGCGTTGGGAATCGCGTTGTTGTTGGTGCCGATGGCCCCCTCCGAATCGCCTGCCAGCAGGATCGGAGTGGTCGTGTTCGGATCAAACTTCATGATCCGGTGCGCACCGCCAGGCGCACTATTGGGGTCCGACAGACCGAAACCGCCCTGGTCCGTGATGTAGATCGTGCCGGTGGGATCCACGACCACGCTGTGCGGCTCGACCAGCCCGTTGGTCAGGACGATGTCCACGGACTGCGCGCCGGCAACCGCAGCCCAGCCCGCGAGGAGGGCCGCGAGGGCGTGACGAAACCGGCGTGCGAAAGTCATGACGCGATGGGCAGGAGCAGTTCTCATGCAATTCGCAGGTTCACGGCAGCACCTTCAACCGGTAGTAGCGCGGCCCGCCCGGGGTCACGGTCTGGATGAATTCCTTCAAATTGCCGTCCCCGAGATTGGTCAGGACGGGGGTCCAGACGGGATTTCCCAGACTGGTCGCGGTCTCCAGCACGTAGAGCTTGCCCGGCGCGCTCAGGAGCTGGAGCGCCAAGTCGCGGCCGTCATTTCGCCAGCCGCCCGGCGCAAGCTGCACGCGGGAGGAGGCGCTGGTCGGGTCGGTGCCGGCGAGGTATTCCAAGGCGTTGGGGACGCCATCGCCATCGGGATCGGCCAGGTCAGCCGCGTCGGCGCTCGTCAGGCTGCCGAAGAAGGCAATCTTCCACTCGTCCGAGATGATGGACAGGGGGGCGGGCGCGGGCCGGGACACCCAGACGGAGGCGCCGCGCGTCTCGAAGCGATACTCCGTGGCATAATCCGGCGCGCCGTCCGCGTTGGCGAAGCTCACCGCGTAGCTGGCACCGGCCGGAGCCGTGGCCGGGACCGTGAAACTTACGTAGCCCAGCAGGTTGCTGCTCAACGCGGGCAGGGCAAGCTGGCCGATATTCCACGCCCCCACCACGCCGCCAAGCCCGGCCGACTGGATGGTTTCATTGGGCAGCAGCGAGATGAACTGGGCCTGCTGGGTCAGCGCGGGCGCACCCGCCGATGGCGTCACCACGGCCCGGAACAGGAGGCCCGCCAGGGACGAGCCCGGGGCAACGCGGGCAAAGACCGGCACAGCCACCGGCAGACCGGGGATGGCATTCTCGACCGGCAGCGCGCCAATCGCGGCCTGCCGGTTCCAGACGGTCCCGGGCGGCGTCACCGCAGCAGGCCGCAGGCCCGCGGGGACCATCAGATTCGTCACCGTGGTCACCCGCACGCCGCCGGACCACATGCGCGCCCAGTTCGTGGTGCTCACGCCGATGGCCGGATTGGTGTTCAGCCGCAGCGCGCGCAGGAGGATGATCTGCCAGTCCAGGAAGCGGATCTGACCATCACCGCCCACGGTGCCGGCGGTGTCCTCGGGGAACGCGTCCATCGCGTCGAAGGCGTCGCTGAACGCGAAGGGCAGGCGGATGCCGGCAGCGGCGTTGAAGGCGTTGTTGACGTCCGCATTGTCGAGGTTGCCGTTGCCGAAATCACCCGCGTTATACCAGCCGCCCGGCGAGGTGTCGCCGACGCGGTAGGCCAGATTCGTGACGGTGATCACCCGGGTGCCGGCGGCCGCGATAGCGACGGCGTTCTGCTGCCCGTCCACCGTGCCGGAGGGCTGGAGGATGTCCACGTTGTAGGTGCTGCCCTGCGCGGCACCGGCGGGAATCGGCACGGTCAGCAGGGCCGCGACCGCGAAGCGGTTCACCAGCAAGTTGGCGTTGGTGCCCAGGAACGTGATCACCAGGCCGCGCGTGGTGCCCAGCGTGTAGGCCAGCGAACTGAAGCTGGCCGCAGCCCCGCCGGTGGTCACCGGAATAAAGTCATTGGTGCCGATGGCCTGCGCGCCGAAGGTCGCCCCGATCATCGGGGCCGCGCCGTTGGGCGTGACCTCGACGCGGAACTGAAGCGTGCGGAGCGTGTCATTGGTGCGCAGGTTCAACACGATCGGCACCACCACACGCGCGCCGACTCCGGCGAAGAGGTTGGTGTTCAGGCCCGCCGGCACGCCCAGCGTCGTCGTAAGGGAGGCGATGCCGGAGATGTTCGTGCTCGCGCTGTTGGTGCCGCTGACGGCGAAGGCCGCCACGCGCAGGCTGGTGAGGTCGTTGGTGGAGTTCTGCCAGAGGATGGTGCCGACGCCGCCGATGATGTTGACCCGCGTGCTGTTGGTGGTCGGCTCGGTGCCATCGGCCGTGTAGAACACGTTCGTGCTCGAACTGGTGACCGTGACCGTGGTGCCGAGCGGGAAGTAGCCCGAGTTCGGCGTGAAGGCCAGCGAGGGCGGGTTCACGGAACCCGAGCCGCCGGTGCCGCCGCCGCTGCCCACGCCGCTGGGGCCGGTCAGTCCGGAACCCGTCACCTTGCGGATCAGGTGGTAATACTGCTCGGTCACATAGGTCGCACCGCTGCCATCCACCACCACGCCGGTGGGCAGGCGGGATTCTGCAAACTGCGCCGTGCCGTCCGCCCAGCCGGGATAAATGGCAGGATCGGGGAAGTTCACCCAGAAATTCGACAGCACGCCGTAGAGCACACTGGTGTTGCCGACGGCATCCACCGTGCGCACCTGATGGTTTCCGCGGTCGGCGACCACGAGCACGTTGTTGCCAGCCTTGGCCAGGTGATGCGGCCCGTTGAACTGCGCGGCGGCACCGGCGCCCAGCGCGGTGCCGGGGGTGTTCGTGAGGCCCGCGAGGAACGTGACGGCGAGCGTGTTCGGGTCCACCAGATGGATGGTGTGCCGGCTGGAATCGCTCACGGCGATCTTGCCATTGTCCAGCACCTCGACGCCGCGCGGGGCGATGAAGGTGCCGCCGGGCAGCAGGTTCGCGCTGACCGTGAGATTCGAGAGCGCCACGCGGCGCAGCGCCCCGGCCTCCTCGACGACGTAGAGGTTGCCGACGCCGTCAAACGCCAGCGCGTTGGGCGTGGTGAAGGTTCCCGCCGGGGTGATCGGGGTGACGGTCGCACCGAAGCTGAGGTTGCGGAGATCCAGCCGATGGATGCGCCCATCGCCCTGGGTGAGAATGTAGAGGTTGGTGTTCCCGTCCACGGCCACGTCCACCGGCGTGCTGAAGACAATTTTGCCGCCGATCGAATTCGTGCTCAGGGTGGTGGCGGTCCCGGCGGCGAGATCAATCCGGCGGATCGCGTTGTTCAGCGTATCGGCCAGCCAGAGGATGTTGCCCGAAGCTTCCAGCGCCATGCCGCCCGGGAGGTTGAACTGGGCCGCCGAGGTAAGGTCGCCGTCATCGGAGCCGGAGGCAGAGCCCGGGTTGGTGGAACTGGGCCCGCCGCTCACCGTGGTGACTGTGGTCTGCGCCCAGGCGGCCGTGTGCGCCAGCACGCCCAGCAGGAGCGCGATGGCCCAGCGCGTCACCCGGCCTGCGCCGGGCGTCTCACTTGCGGTCCGATGGGCACTCATGCAGCAAAAAGTTCGCGAACTCAGAATTTTTCCGGATTCACCGGTTTTGACCCTGGCAGTATCGGCTTGCCCGAATCCAAAAAGGAATCGGGTTTATCCTGCATCACGGGAGCGCGCTGCAGGAGGAAGTCCGTGGCGGTCGGATTTGACTTCCCCTGAAGGAAGTCGGTGCTCGGCGTCTGGAAGTGGTTGCCTTCGATGATGGTGGGCGTGACAAAGATGAGGAGGTTCGCCTTGGTGCGGATCTTGGACTCCTTGCGGAAGCCCCAGCCGATGCCGGGCAGATCGCCGAGGAACGGCACCTTGGTGTAGCCCTTGTTGATGTTGTCCGTGATCAGGCCGCCCATGACCAGCGTGTGGCCGCTGGGGATCATCACCTGCGTCTCGATGCGGCGGATGGCATAGACATTCGCCTCGTTGACCTGGCCGTTGATGGTCTGGCGGTCCTTCGAGTCAATGTTCGAAACCTCGGGGATGACCTTGAGCGCGATGTTGCTGTTGGCCGCGATGCGCGGGCTGACTTCCAGGATGGTGCCGAGGTTCGTGTAGGTGACGCTCGCGGCGGCGGGCGTGTTGGCGGACCCGGGTGTGACCTGGAAGATCGGGAACGCGCGCGTGACGGCCAGCCGCGCGGTCTGACCGTCCATCATCACCGAACGCGGCGTGGAGATGACCTCGGTCTCGGTGTCCGTGTTCAGGAAGGAGAGCGTGGCGCGAAGGCCGTCGGCGTTGAGGAAGCCAACGGCGGGGTTCATGCCGTCCCGCGTGTTGATGTTGAAGCCGGGCACCAGGCCGCCGACGGTCGTGGTCAGCGTCTCCGTGGTGCTGGACGGGGCGGTGCTTTGACTCGTGATGACGCGCCCGCCGGGAAGCGTGGTCGTGGTGGTGGTGGTCCCGCCGGGACGGGTGTTGCCCACCGTGCCGGAGATGTTGCCGTTGCCGAAGCCGATCTGCTGGTTCTGCAAGGTGCCGCTCCAGTCCACGCCGCGGAGCGTCTGCGGATTGCGGGACGTTTCCAAAATGCGCGCCTCGATGAGCACCTGCAAGGTGGGCGTGTCGAGCTTCTCCAGCACCTCGTTCAGGAAGTCCCACTCGCGCTCGGTGGCGGAGATGATCATGCGCTGGGTGCGGGGGTCAGGAATGACCTTGGCCCGGGCCGAAAGCACGCCGGTGCCGGGGGCCAGCACCGTGGCGAGATTGGTCGGGCTGGTGTATTTCAGCTCAATGATCTTGGTGATGAGCGGCTCCTCCACCGCAGCCCCCTTGGGGCTCACGCGGTAGGTGTTGGTCTTGGGATCATGGGCCATCAGCAGGTTGTTGTTGGCCAGGATGGCCTCCAGGGCCTGCCGGGCGGTGACGTTGGTCATGCGGAAGGCCGGGACTTTCGGCGAGGGCAGCGGCGTGCCGTCCGGAGCGCGGGTGACCTGCGTCAGCTTCGGATCGAAGAGCACATTGATTTCCGCCTGCAAGGCCAGGCTCTTGATCAGATCCACCAGGTCCATGTCGTCATACTTGAGTTCGAGGATGACCTCATTTTCCAGCGCCGCCTTCACGGCTTCCTTCGCGTCCGCGGCGGCCTTGGCCTTGCTCTCCGGGCTGGGGACCGGCTGCACCGGGCGTGGGTTGGCCGGGGCCGGCGGGGCGGGCGGCGGGGCTTGCGCCACGAGCAGGGCAGCGGGCAGCAGGAGTCCCGCTACCAGCAGGAGGACGGACGTCGTTTTCATGCGCATGGTCGGTTGGCCGGCGGCTCGCGCCGCCGAGCGGTCTCAGAAGGCTCCTTCACGTAAAAAGATTTCTTTGATGTCAGGTTCACCTTCGGCCTGAAAGGTGGCGGAACGGTCCTTGATGTCCAGGCAGCGCACCTTCAACGCCTTGTCATTGGGCAGGCGGATGAGCATCTCCTCGCCCTTGAGGAAGTCATAGCTCTTGACGCCGGTGTGGATGGACGCGCGCGGGCGGAGCTTGCTGCCCACGATGCCGAGCAGCCGGAGGTTGGCGCTGCCGATCAGGGTGGGCGGCGGGACCACGGGCTCCTTATTCGTATTGGTATTCGCGACTGTCGGCGGCGGATTGGTGGTGCCGATGGGAGGAACCACGACGGTGGGATTGGTCGTCGCCGGGACGGGCGGCGGCTTGACGGGCTCCACCACCGCTTTCGGGAACCGCCGTTTGCTGCCCGGGAAGAACGGATCCTTGCCTGCTTCGAGCGCAGTATTGAACACTGACTTCGGGAATGAGACGAGGATCGGCAGCGTGTTGGTAACCGTGATGGGCGCCTCCTTCGCAGCGCCTTTGGCGTCCTTCTTCGGGTCAGCGGGCTTTTTCTCCGCCGCCTTGTCCTTCTTCTCGTCCGCCGGCGCCGCGCCCAGCGTAGCCAGGCACAACGCGGCCGCCAGCGCCAGCCAGGTGGCGCGCATGCGGAATCGTTGCAGGGCGGACTTCATCGTTCAGTTCTTCTTGGGCGGTTTGACCAGCACGACAATTTCAAAGGAAAAAGTCAGCTTCTCCCGATCGTCACCCGTGGCCGAGCTCGTGGCGGCCTCTTCCGGGGACAGGTCCAGATTGAGCACCCGGATGTAGGGAAAG
Organism: uncultured Klebsiella sp.; assembly: GCA_964496695.1. GTDB lineage: Bacteria > Verrucomicrobiota > Verrucomicrobiia > Limisphaerales > SXTU01 > SXTU01. The sequence continues at coordinate 4,049 of CAZCBE010000096.1, read as the reverse complement.
AAGTTCTCGAACTCGGAGAGGAACTTGCCGATGTCGTGGTAATACGCCGAGCCAGCCACCCGATAGGTCGCCGCCTTGTAGGGGAACTCAGGGATCATCGCCATGTCCCCCATGCTCGGAGTCGGGAAGTTCGGGATCTCCACCTTGTAAGGCGCCTGCGCGCGGAACTTGTCGAACGTGAGCCGGATCCACAAGTTCGGATCGCCCGAGACCATGCCCGCCTCGATGGCGGCGAGCTGCTCCTCGCGCCGCGTCAGCTTCTCGTCCTCCGCCTCGGAGCTGCGCACCAGCTTGGAGGCATCCGAGTATTTCTTTTCCGCCTCGGCGATGTCCGTGTGGATCTTCGCCAGGCTGGCCTTGGCCGAGCTGATGACGAAGAAATAGACCAGCCCCAGCACCATCAGGGTGCCCATCACCACGGCAACGAGGTGCTGTTTCTTCTCGTTCGAAAGCTGTTTGATCTCGCTGATCATTTCAGTTCCGGAATTGTTCGGTGAACGCGCACTGCATGGTGAAAGTCACGTAGCTCCGCGTGGGATCGTCCTTGTCCGCCGTGGGATTGGAGAAGCCCTTGAAGGTGATCGGGCTGTCCTTGGCGAGGTGCTGCTTGAACCACGGATGCGCCTCGAGCTTCTCCTTGAACTTGATGTAGTTCTGATCCTCCTGCCGCCCGTAGTCCCGGCCGGTGATGATGAGGACGATGGTCTCGGTGGAGCTGGCCGGCTTGCTCTTGCCGCGCTCGCGCGAGACCACGGCGGGCTCCACCTTGTAGCTCTGCTCGACGCGGATGCGCGTGGCCTGGATGGAATCCTGCGTGCTTTCCTGCAAGGCGTTCAGGCAGGCCGACCACAGCACGCGGTTGGTGACCATGCGGTGCAGGCCGTGGATGTTGCGCTCGATCTCCGCCGTGCGCTTCTGATGGTCGGCGACGTCCTTGGCCCCCTTCTCCAGCTTGGTGAACGCGGCGTTCTGGGCTTCGAGCGAACGGCTCGCCACGCCCTTGGAAAACATGAGCCAGCCCCACCAGCAGAGCGAGAGCACCACCAGCAAACCGCCCAGATACGCCGCCCGCTTGACCGGATCGCGCCGGCGCACCTCGGCCAGGTATTGCTCTTCGGACAGCAGATTGATGCGGATCGGCATGTCAGTCTAAAAGGCGGCCATTGCCGCGCCCACGGCCACCGTCAACTGCGGCGCGATGGACTCGATCTCGCCCAGCAGTTGCGGCGGCAGGTTCAACGTCATGAAGCTCGTCGGATTCCACGTCTGGCACGGCACCATCAGCTCCACCTGGAGCGCCTGCACGATCTGCGCGCTCCGCGAGGCGCCGCCCGAGAAGAACACCTGGCTCACCGCGCGGTCCCGCTGATGGTCGTGGAAATCAATCGAGGCCCGCAGTTCCCGGCCCAGCGGCGAGAGCAATGACTGGGCGACCGACTCCACCTCCGGCGGCATCGTCAGCTTCGCGCCCTCCGCCTCATCCATGCTCATGCCCAGCGCCTCGGAGATGCCCTGCGTGAGCTTGCCGGAGCCAAAGGCCACCACGCGGCTCAGGGTCAGCTCGCCGTTGTAAAGAATGCAGATGGTCGTGTTCTTGTAGCCCACGTCCACCAGCGCGACCACTTCCTTGCCGAACGCGTCCGGCTGCGCCATTTCAAACGCATTCGCCGGGCCGATGAAGCTGGGGATGATCTGGTCCGCCTCCAGGCCCGCCTGCTCGGCGGCGTCTTTGAGGTCCTCCACCACCTGTTTCTTGGCCGCGCCGACGAGCACGCGGGTCTTGGGCGTGGTGGCCTTGGGTGCCTCGGCACCTTTGGGCGCGGCATCCACCTTCGGAGGCAGGATATGCACGTCGAAGACACAGTCCGAGAGATCCTGCTGCAGGTAGTTCTTGCTGCTGAACTTAAGCATCTGCCGCATGTCGTGCGCCGTGACCAGCGGCATGTCCGCATGGCGCAGGAGGGAGCTTTCCACGCCCACGGCCAGGCTGACGGGCTTGAGGCGGGCATTCAGCACCTGGGCCACCGCGCGGAGATGGTTCGCCATTGGGACGACGTTCAGGCCCTTGTCATACACCGGGGCGTCCACCAAGGCGAAATTGTTCAACGTGAAGCCGTTGGACTTCCGGGAAATATGCACCGCCTTCGTGACCTTGGCTCCCAGGTCAATGACCATTACCTGGTCCCGCTTCTTTTCGAAGCTGCTGAAAAAAGGCAACGGCATCCCCTGACTTTTAAGCGCAAAGGCCCGCGCGTGGCAAGCCGCAAAGTCAGGTGCCAAAATTGCATCACGCCCGGAATGAACACCTTGGGGATTATCCCGAGGCTCTTCGCTGTTTTCGGTGGCACAGGGAGGCGGGCGGGAAATTCCAAGCTCCAAGTCCCAAGTGCCAAAGAAACTCCAAAGCCCAAATTCCAATTGTTTAGCGTGGCACCCTGCCAGCGCTTCCGCCCTGATTCGGGCCTTGGCCCAAGGGCTGGTTCGGTCCGGCTGGCCCGGCCAGTGCTAGGCGACGCCTCCCTTTGACATTTGGCGTTTGGAGCTGCCTTGGAATTTGGAACTTGGGCTTTGGAGCTTCACCCACACCCATGCCACTGCAAACAGCGGAGAACCTATCCCGTTCACTCGTCGGCCAGCGTAATTGCATTTTGCATCAGCGGCCCAAGTCAGGTGTAATCCCCGGCCATGCTGATCCCGCCGCTGAGCCGGACCTGCCGCCCACGATGAAAGCCACCTCCCTCACCCGCATCTCCATCGCCACCTCGCCCGCCGCCGAGGAGGCCGTTGCGGTGCTGCTCCTGGAACTCCTCGGCCAGACGCCCTCCACCTACTTCGACGCCGAAACGGGCGCGACCACCGTCTCCACCTACCTGGAAAAGCGCTCCCAGTGGAATCCAACGGTGAAACGGCGGCTGCAGGCGGGCCTGCAGGTCATTGCCGACTGCGGCCTCGATCCCGGTCCCGGAACCATCTCCACCCGCCAGATCCGGCGCGAAGACTGGGCCGAATCCTGGAAACGGCACTTTCATCCACTCGAAATCGGCGACGCACTGCTCATCAAACCAAGCTGGGTGAAACGGCGGCTCCGCCCCGGGCAGGCGGTCGTCGTGCTCGATCCCGGCCTGAGCTTCGGCACCGGGCACCATGCGACGACGTCGTTTTGTCTCCGGCAGCTTGTCGCGGCGAGGGGAGGAGCAGGATTAGGATCAAGATCAGGAGCAGGAGAGCAAAGCACTTCGTCCCGTCCCTTTCCTGCTCTTAATCCTGATCCTAATCCTGCTCCTCCCGTGTCTTTCCTCGATATCGGCACCGGCTCCGGCATCCTCGCCATCGCCGCCGCCAAACTGGGCTATTCCCCCGTGCGCTGCTTTGACTTCGACCCCGAATCCGTCCGCGTGGCCAAGGCCAATGCCGCGCAAAACGACGTCGTCGGCCGCGTGAAGCCCGTGCGCCACGACCTTACCCGCCTGCCGCTCGCCAGCGCCACGCGCTACGATGTTGTCTGCGCCAACCTGATTTACGACCTCCTCATCGCCGAGCGGGACCGCATCCTGAACCGCGTGCGCCCCGACGGCTTGCTCGTGCTCGCCGGCATCCTGCAGACCCAGTTCGCCAAGGTGAAACGCGCCTACCAGCAAGCCGGTCTGCGCCTGATCGCCACGGAAGTGGAGAAGGAATGGCAGTCCGGCGCATTTGTGTGGCGGAGCCGCTAAACGCGAAAGCCAGTGGAGCCCGCGAAACACGCGGAACAAACGAACTGGGATGCCGCCTCCGCGTTGCCAGCCCCGCCGCTCCGCACTGAACCCGAATTCCGAAACAGGAAATCTACAACCACGGATGCACACGGATATAACCCTTGCCAGCTCGGCGGGAGTTTTTTTCCGCCGTATCACTCCCGAGGGGGCGACACGCCACTGCACGGCCATTCCCCGATCCGTGTCCATCCGTGTCCATCCGTGTGTATCCGTAGTTCAACTTCGGAGTTCGGACTGAACCCGAACTCCGAAGTAGCGGCGGCGCAGCCGCCGGGTAGCACAGGCTACCAGCCT
>CAZCBE010000095.1:0-29134 GCA_964496695.1 uncultured Klebsiella sp. | reverse complement strand
GCGGGTCGCAGACCCGCGCTTCGGGGGCAGTGTCGAGATGCTCCCGACCTTCGCCTCCAATCCGGCCAATCCTTGTCGAATCCTGCCGTATTCGCCAGAATCGGACTTGACCGCCATTCGCCCGGTTCGTTTGCGCAGGGGCGTCGGGGATGTTGCTGGCGGTGAACAGGCAGATTCTGGCGATCCGCCGAACCCGGACGGCATATCGCCGCGGCTGTCGAAAAAGAGGCGGGGTGCCTGCCCCCCTTCCGGGCAGTATGCACAAAGCGGCCTTGCACGATTAGTCAATTGGCTTGTTTGATTGTGCAGTCCCGCGCCGCGACTCATCCTCGCTCACGCTCTTCGCCATTGCGGAGGCGCAGCAGGGCTATTTCACCGTTGCTCAGGCGGCTGAGGCGGGCTACCTGCCGGGAAGCCGGGCGCATCACGTCAAGGCAGGGAATTGGGTGCGTGCCGAGCGCGGCGTCTATCGGCTGCAGCGCTACCCCCAGTCTGCGGAGGAGCAGCTCGTCATTTACTCCCTCTGGTCACGAAACCGGGCCGGCGAACCGCTGGCGGTCTATTCGCACCAGACGGCGCTGGCCATTCACGAGCTCTCGGATGCAAATCCGGCCAAGCTGCATGTCACCGTGCCACCGACGTTTCGGCGGAGCGCGAGCATCCCGAAATTGCTCGTGTTGCATCGGGCGGCTCTGGCGAGGCGGGACATTGAGCAACGGCAAGGTTTTGCCTTAACTCGCGCGCTTCGAACCATCGCCGATGTGGCAGGCGCTCAATCCACCTCCCGTGACCTTGTGGTTCAAGCACTGGCCGAAGCGCGGCAGCGCGGACTCATCACCGCGAGAGAGATTTTTGAACTCCGCCGCCAGAGCCCGTTGCCGAACTGGTTTGATGAACTGCTGGCTGGAGGCCCGCGATGAAGCTTCTGCGCAAGTATCCTTCGGCGGCAGCGTTTCGTGCCGCGTTGGAGGACCGGTTGAAGAACTTGGCGCTTGCGGAGGGCATTGATCTCCAGCGCCTCCGCCGTGAAGTGGCGTTCGATCGCCTGCTCTGCCGCCGGTTTGCCAACCCGGACTGCCCGTGGTTGCTGAAGGGTGGTGATGCGATGGAATTGCGGTTGAAGGCAGCTCGGACCCCCCGCGACATCGATCTTGCCTTGAAACACCTCCCCGTGCCGGTGGCAGGTTGGGAGGGCAACGAGTCCGCAGTGCTGGAAGCGTTGCGCGAAGCAGGTCAATTGGAGGCGGAAGATTTCTTCACATTCGTGTTCGGGAGCGGCACACAGGATTTGGACGCTGCGCCCTATGGCGGTGCGCGCTTTCCCGTTGATGCCCGGCTGGCTGGACGCTCCTTCGTGCAGTTTCACTTGGACGTGAGCACTGGCGATGTCCTGAGCGCGCCACACGAATTACTCTCCGGCCGGGACTGGCTCGGGTTTGCGGGCGTGGCGAGCATGGTTTTCCCCGCCGTGTCACCTGAGGAACAGTTTGCGGAAAAGCTACACGCCTGCACGCTGCCGAGGTTGGGCCGGGAGAATACCCGCGTCAAAGACCTGGTGGATATTGTGCTCCGAATCGAACGAACCGAGCTGAACATCACCCGCCTGCCAAAAGCGATTCGCGAAACTTTTCAGCGCCGCAAGACGCACGATGTTCCCGCGGCATTGCCGTCGCCGCCCACGACCTGGTCCGCACCGTTTGCGGAGATGGCAAGCGAATGCGGCCTGCCACCGGACATGACAAAGCACTTCGGTCGAGTGGAGACGTTCTTTCGCAGGCTGGAGTTGTGATGCCGGACAATGACTCAACGGTGAGCTCGCCCGGCACCAGCCAAGCGGAGCTTGCCGAGGCGCTCGACGGCATGAGCGCGAACCAGCGGCATGCCATCGCCGAACATCTGGCGGCGATTCCAATTTCCTGGCGCGGCACCTTGCAACAATACGTTGACCGCCTGCACCGCCTGCACGACAGCAATCGCGATGTGATTGTTTACGATTACGTGGACGACTGCGTGCCGGTTTTCTCGGCCATGCATTCCACGCGCGTGCGAGGCTACATGGCCGTGGGCTACGTGATTCGAAACACCCTCGACTGAAGCCTACCTCAGTGGATGGGCTTCTCGCACAGACGCGGCTCCTCAAGAAGGAACAGCCCGGTTTTCGGACCTGCGCATGCTTGGTCTTTTGGTGGTGAAAGCGTCTGGATGCCAGGCCAGCTCAGTTTACTGCCTCGTCTTGCAACCACAGCACGGACAAGTTTTGCCTCGAACGGTCCTGGCAGGACTTCAGGCCATGCGGCCACGCCCACCGGCACGACTGCGCGCCATGCCCAATCCCCATAGTGTGAACGGCAGCTTGAACGGGCGGCGCTTCCCCGCCCTCTATTTCGCGGCGGCTGGCTTGCCCCGCTCTGCCAGCGGCGGCGGGGTGACTTCGGCCAGCGTCGTCGCCTCGATGATGTGATCAATGACGATCGTCTCGGGCAGGTCGCTCGTGGCGCGGAAGAATCCGAGTTGGAAAAAGGCCGGGTTTTCGTCCCGCAGCGTGGCTGTGTTCACGCGCGGCACCACCAGTTCGCCATCAAACCATACTTCGACGAACCCTTTGGCCGGATCGCGGGACCACAAAACATGCACCGCAAAATCGTGCCAGCGGCCCGGCGTCAGCTTCCCTTTGCCGTCCCAACGCCGGGCGTAGGGCACGCGGGTGGTGAACAGGATGTCCTCTCCGTGAACGTCGAACGCCATCAGGCGGGTCCAACTGTTGCGGGTTTCGAAGTAACCGGTCGAATGCAGGCCGCCGGTGAACTTCTGCGGCAGGAAGACGCTCCAGCCGAAATAGCGTTCCGTGCCCTCGGCCGTTCCGTTCCCGGCGGGCTGATGCTGGAATTCGATGCGGTCAAGCTCGCCCCTGCGCGCGGCGTTGCTCCCTTCGATGCGCAGGGCGAATTTCCCGGCGCGCACGGGTGCCTCGACAATCTTGAGGTGCTCGCCCTTCGGCGCGCCGCGCCACTGCTCCGAGGTGCCGGTCTCGAAATCGCCCCGCCAGATGATTTCGGCCGAGGCCCAGCCCGCGGACAGCAGGACGACGAGCAGTGGGAGCGCTTTCATGCTCTCAGGTCACGGAGCCTTGCTGATGGGATACCCCTGCCACAGCCACTCCAGCGCCTGCGGCAGGATCTGTGGCCGCGCATTGCCGACCCCATGGCCGGAATTGAGGCAGTAGAGGTATTGGTAGTGATAGCCCTTGGCCTTCAACACGATGGCCATCCGGTTGTTCGCCTCCACCCAGTCGTGCATGCCGTCGCGCATGACGTTGGGGTTGAAGTTGTCCCGGTCACCCACGGCCATCCAGATGCGCAGGGGCTTCTTGGCGCTCTCGGGGATCAGTTTGCTGTGGAAACCCCAGGCCCCATCGGGCGTCTCAGGGTTGAAGGGCCACTGCTGGTTCACGAAGGTGCCGGAGAAGGTCAGCACGCGGTGATACCACTCGGGATGATACCACGCCATGATGAGCGCTGCGGAGCCGCCGGAGCTGTTGCCCATGGTCGCACGGCCCTCGGGGTCCTTGGTCAGCTTGACGTTGTAGTTCTTCTCCACCAGCGGCAGCACTTCGTGCTCGATGAACTCGGCATACAGGCCGGACATGGTGTCGTATTCGCGCCCGCGCTCGTGCCCCTGGGCATCGCCACCGCCGCTCGCGATCATGATGGCGATCATGGCCGGCACGCGGCGCTGGGCGATGAGGTTGTCGAGGATGTGCGCGAGGTTCATGTCCGGCTTGCCCATGCCCGGCCCGTCGTGCGTGACGATGAAAGGCGCGGCCGTGCCCGGCACATACTGCGCCGGGACGTAAACGGTGATGGTGCGCTTGTAGTCAATCGGGTGGGTTTCCACGATCAGCGTCTTGGGGTTCTTGGGATCAACGGTGCCGAAGACGTTCCGGGCGATGCCAGGGTTGAAGCGCTGGCAGTCTTTCGAGTCCATGCTGAACTGCTGCACCCTCCCCGCAGGGACGCCCGCAACAACCTTGGTTTCCGGAGCCGCCGCATACTCGGGGCCGACGAGGAAATCGCCATCTGCATCAACGGGAGGGTTCGCCCCGGGCTTGCCATCCAGCCGGGTGAACTTCGGTGTTCCCGGCGCATCAAACGGGCGCGTCGGCGGCTGGGGACGGTCCTGCTTCTTCTCGACCGGCTTCTGGTCCGCGCTGAATGCGGTGAGGGAGAACGCGGTGAGGCCGAGCAGGAGGGCGTTGCGGAGGGGGATCATGGGTGGGAGAGGCAGTGACGATTTACGTGTGGCAGAGGGTATTCAAAACCCCGTCGCAATGTCACGAGCCTGTTCACGCGCCCCCGCCGCCGGCAACCATGGCTGAAAGGGCTTACCTCCGGCTGGCCGGCACGATAACCTCGCCGCGTGGATTCGAAACCTGCCGAGGCCGCGCTGGATGCGCGCTCGTTGTCCGGTCGTGCATCTGCCCTGTCCCCACCGGCTGCGGCGGAGTGGGCCGTGATGCTCGCCAGTTCGGCGCTCACGCTGGCAGCCTCCGCGTTTGGCTGGTGGTCCATCGCGATGACGGAGGCGCTGGGCTTCGTCACGGGCGGCATCTGCGTGTGGCTCGTGGTGCGGGAACATGCCTGGAACTGGCCCGTCGGCCTCGCAAACAACGTCTTCTTCTTCATCCTGTTTCTGCAGGGCCGGCTCTACGCGGACATGGGGCTGCAGGTCGTCTATTTCGGCCTGGGCCTCTTTGGCTGGTGGAATTGGGTGCATGGTCGCCGGGATGCTCCCCTCGCCATCACCCGGACGACGCGGGCGGAATGGATCGCCCTCGCGTTCCTCGTCCCGGTGGGAACCTGGGCGCTGGTGCGCGTGCTGCTCGCCGTCAACGGCGCGGCCCCGCTGGGCGACGCCGTCACCACGGTGCTCAGCCTGGCCGCCCAATACCTGCTCTGCCGCAAACGGCTCGAAAACTGGTGCTTCTGGATCGCCGCGGATGTCATCTACGTCCCCCTCTACTGGAGCCGCGGGCTGCCGCTCACGGCGGTGCTCTACGGGGTGTTCCTGCTGATGTGCCTCGTCGGCCTGCGGGCATGGTGGCGGCGCAGCGCGGGCCAGGGAGGCCGCACGTGAAAGCCGGGCTCGGGCTGGTCATCGGGAAATTCCTCCCGCCGCACCACGGGCACAAGCTGCTCATAGACACGGCCGCCGAACACTCCGCGCGGGTGGTGGTCATCGTCTGCGGCAAGCCCGGCGATCCGGTTCCCGGCGAGCTGCGCGCCGCGTGGCTGCGGGAAATCCATCCGCAGGCCGAAGTCATGCTCATTGACGATCGCTATGACGCCCAGGACTCCCGTGTCTGGGCCGAGAACACGCTCCGCTGGCTGGGGCGCGCGCCCGACGCGGTGTTCACCTCCGAGGATTATGGCGAGCGTTACGCCGCGTTGATGGGCAGCCGGCATGTGCTCGTGGACCGGGCCCGCGCGCGGGTTCCGGTCTCGGGCACGGCCGTGCGGAGTGATCCGTATGGGCATTGGGGCTTTCTGGAACCGCCGGTGCGCGCCTGGTTCGCCCGGCGCGTCTGCGTGCTCGGCGCGGAATCCACCGGCACCACCACCTTGGCCGCGGCCCTCGCCCGCCAGTTCGACACCTGCTGGGTGCCCGAATACGGCCGGGAATACTCGGCGCGCAAGGCCGCCGGGAACGACACGGTCTGGCGCACCGAGGAATTCACCGCCATCGCCCGCGAGCAGACCCGGCAGGAGGAAGCCGCCGCGCGCACGGCCAACCGGGTGCTGGTGTGCGACACCAACGCCTTCGCGACGGTGCTTTGGCATCGCCGGTATCTGGGCGCGCACAGTCCGGCCGTCGCCGAGATTGCCCGCCAGGGCCGGTGCGATCTCTACCTCCTCACGGGGGATGAAATCCCCTTCGTCCAGGATGGCTTGCGGGACGGGGAACACCTCCGCCACGCGATGCACGGCTGGTTCGCGGCCGCGCTCGCCGCCCAACCGGTGCCGTGGCGGCTGCTGCGCGGGCCGCACGCGCAACGGCTGGCGGAGGCGCGGCGGGCCGTCCAGGACCTGTTTCGCGATTCCGCATGGCCGCCGCCAGCGGAGCGTTGATCCCGGACTCCGAAATCGAAACAGCGGACACCGAGGAGAGGAAGGGCTTTCCCGCTCGGCCGGTCGGGAACCAATCCCACCCGTGGCGAGTTGGTGCAACCGGTTCTTAGTCCGCACCATCCACGCTTCGTGCATGCCGTTCGCCGGGCCGATGCGCCCGACTTCGGGGTTCCGGATCAGTCGGGGATCTGATAAACCGTGACCTGGCCGGCGGGCTCGAAGATGGCGAACTGGCCACGGGTGCCCGTTGGCGAGACGGCGATGGGGTTGCGGCTTCCGGCGTCGAATCGGGCGATGGTCTTGACCCCGCGTCCAACCACATCAAGCAGCACGGCCTGAGCGCCGGAGACGAGCACCAGCGGGCCGCCATGCACGAACGCGGCCAGCGGCGCAACGAGGTCGCGTTCCAGTTCGATCATGTCCCCGCCGTCGCGCCAGTGCAGGTGCGCGCCATGCTCCAGCAACGCCACCACGCCCGCTCGCGTGTGTGGCAGCGTGGGCCGGAGCCGGAGAATCTGGCCGGGGAGATCGTGCCGTTCGAACGACCCGCCGTGCGCATGCACCAGCCGGTTGCCCAGTGCGAGCACCGCACCGAGCTGCAGCGGCACGAGACACAACCGCGCGCCCGGGCCGCGCTCGGTGGATTCCAGCAGCGGGACCGTCACTTCCATCGTGCGGAGCAGTTCGCCGCGCTTGGTGTAAACGGACAGGACTCCCTCGCCGCCCGCGACATGGATGGACCACGCCCCGTCTTCGCCAATGGCAAACGGGCGCGCTACCCCCGGGAGCCAGACCGGTGTGCCCGCGACGCAACGGCGGTTGAAGAAGAGATCGGCGGCCGGAAACACCTTCTCCTCCAGTGAGAATGTGGTGAAGGGTGCGAGGGCGAGTCCGTTGCCCGCGTCACAGGTGGGTTCGAAGACCATGCCGCCCTTCACGAACTCGCGCGGGCATTCCCAGGAGAGGCTCTGGAATTCGCCTTCCCAGATGCCCCGCAGCACGGTGAGGCGTTTCGCGGTGACGCCCAGGGCATAAAACCAGTTGCCCTCCGTGCGCACCTCCAGCCATTCGATCTGGGCGGGCAGATCAAAGCGCCGCAGGACGCGTGGGATGCGACCGGGCAGGGGTGGTGGCGTGGGGCGACGGCGGTGCAGCTCGGCGGCCCGCCGGGCGGCGATATGGCGGTTGGCGTCGCGGGCCAGCAACCGGTCCTCCGGCGCCAGCCGCACCAGGCAGTCGGTGAACGAACGGGCATCCTCCGCGCTCAGGCCGGGCCGGGCGAGATGGCCGGCGATGAGCCGGAGCGAACCATCCGCCGCCCGCTGGCGGACGCGGGTTTCCGGGTAGCCGCGCGCGGTGGTGCCGAGCACATTCAACAAGGGAAGATGCCGTTCGCCGGCCAGGGGTTCACGTTGCAGCCGGCCCAACTGCTCCAGCGCCAGCTCATGCAGGCCATGCGTGCCAAGGAGTTGAAAAGCCTGCCCGAGGCAGATGGTTGCCTGCGAGGAATGCGGCCAGGCCCCGAGCAGCAGAGCGAGCGCCTCGTCGGTCTCCCGGAGCCGTTCCTCCAGCAGCTTCGCCGCGCCGAGGAAGTCCTGCTGCTTCACGCGCTCGTCCACCACGCGGCGGAGGGCGGCGCGGGCGGCGGCGGTCTGGCCGAGCCGCTCGTGCAACTGGGCCACGTCCAGCCAGCGGCCGAGCTTCTCGAAGCGCTCTATGGCTTCGGTGAGCAGCCCGCCTTCGGCCAGGCAGTTCGCGGCTTCCACCGGGTTGTGCAACTGCTCCTCAAAGAGCACGGCGGCTTCGCGGAACAACAGATTCACCGGCTCATCCGCACCAGCGTGCGGCAGGCGCATTTCGTCCTGATGGCGTTCCTGCTCGGCGTGGCGATCTCGCTCCTGGAGCTGGCCTGCACCGGCCAGGTCTATCTGCCCACCATCACCTACATGATCCAGCAGGGGGAGACGGGGGCGGTCGCGCGGCTGATGTTCTACAACCTCGCCTTCATCGCCCCGCTCACGGTCATCTTCGTGCTCGCCTACTCGGGGCTGCGCAGCGAAACCCTGCTGGCCTTGCTCCGCAAACGCGCCGCGCTGGTGAAGTTCAGCACGGCCATCCTGTTCCTGCTCCTGTTCCTCTTCCTGATGTTCGGGAAGGCGTCCTGAATCAGTTCGGCCGCCCTCTGCCTTCGATTCATCCCTATGCGTGATTTTCGCACCGGCTGCGTGAGGATCGCGCCGGTTTGAGCCATTCTGATGCGGCTCGTCCCGGTCGGTTCGACGTAACTCGTTGCCATGTCGGCCTGGATGTCACTTGGATTCGGGGTGGCAGGGGTGATGCTCCCTAGGCTCCACTCGCCCTATGCATGCCGCGCTTTTGTCCACCCGTCCCGGCACGCTGCGACCCCTCGCGGCCCTGCTGGTGTCGGTTCTGCTGATCGAACTTTTCGTTGCTCGTGCGGGGGCCGACCCGTCGGGCGGGCCGATCCCTTTGGACCAGCTCGGCGCGCACGCACAGAAGCAATACTCCGGCAAGGGCCTGGCCCTCACGCTGACCCCGGACGGAGCCCGCCTGCGGTGCGACTTCCAGCGCCTGGCGGGCGAGCTGACCGGCACCGGCCTGTGGCTGCGCTCCACGGCCACCGAGGCTACGGGCACGCCTTTCCGCGTGCTGGCGATGGGGTTCGGGCGCGACGGGGTGGTAAGTGTGGCGTTGCCCGCCACCGGCACCGCCCAGGCCACGGAGCAGCTTGGCCGGTTGTTCCGGCCCGGCTTGACGGAAGAATACTCGGTAAGCGTGGACGGGGTGCGGCAGGACTTTTTGGTGCTGGCCCGGCCGGCCGGGGAAGGCGAACTGCGGGTGGACCTGGCCGTGGACGGCGCACATGCGGAGACGGCGGCAGCGGGCGCGCAGCTCGTGCTGACGGATGGCGGGCGCAAGCTGGCCTACAGCCGGCTCCGCGTGACGGACGCCAATGGCAAAGCCTTGGCCGCCCGGCTGACGGTGACCGCCCCTGACCGCCTCGCGGTGCTGGTGGCGGACGCGGACGCGACCTATCCGGTGCGGATTGACCCCACCTTCAGCGACGCGAACTGGGTGGCCATCAATCCCGGCATTCCCGGCCCCAACGCCACGGTCAACGACGTCGCCATGGACGGCAGCGGCAATCTTTACATTTGCGGTGCCTTTACCTTCGTCGGCACCGTGCCTGCGAATTGCGTTGCCAAATGGAACGGCACCACCTGGTCGGCGCTTGGCTCGGGGATGGACGAGGGCACGGCACTCGTCTCCGCGCTGGCGATAAGCGGCACGAACCTTTACGCCGGGGGAAGATTTGATCGGGCGGGCGGGGTGACGGCCTACAATATCGCAAAATGGGACGGCAATGCGTGGTCGCCCCTTGGGTCGGGAGTGAGCCAGAACGTCTATGTGCTGGCCGCGAGCGGCACGGACCTTTACGTGGGCGGGCTCTTCACCTCGGCGGGCGGGCAGACGGTCAACCACGTCGCGAAATGGAACGGCAGCGCGTGGTCGGCCCTCGGCTCAGGGACGGACGACAACGTCTATGCGCTGACCGTGAACGGCACCGACCTTTACGCCGGGGGCACCTTCGAGTTCGCTGGCGGCATGAGAGTCAACCGCATCGCGAAATGGGACGGCAGCGCGTGGTCCGCCGTTGGCTTGGGTTTCAACAGCAGCGTGTTTGCCCTGAAAATGCATGGCGCAAACCTCTACGCGGGAGGAACCTTCTGGAACGCCACGAACGCCGGACCCGTCACCGTTTCGGCCAACAACATCGCCAAGTGGAACGGCAGTGCGTGGTCGCCGGTCGGCTCCGGCATGAGCGGTTCAGTCTATTCCTTCACGACGAACGGCCCGGACCTGTATGTCACCGGCACGTTCACCAACGCGGGCGGCATCGTGGCCAACCGCGTGGCGAAGTGGGATGGCACCACCTGGTCGGCGGTTGGCACGGGGATGAACGGAGTGGTCAACTCGCTGGTGGTGATTTCCGGCACCAACATCTTCGCTGGCGGGGTGTTCACCAACGCCGGCGGCACCATTGCCTTTAACGTGGCAAAATGGAACGGCAGCACTTGGTCGGCCCTTGGCCCGGGAATGGAAAACACCGTCAACACGCTGGCCGTCAGCGGCAGCGACCTCTACGTTGGGGGACTGTTCACCATGATAAGCGGCCTGACGGTCAACCGCATCGCGAAGTGGAATGGGGCCACCTGGTCCGCCCTCGGCTCCGGCGTGGACAACGAAGTCCTGACCATGACGGCCAGCGGCACGAATCTCTACGTTGGCGGATACTTCACCAATGCCGGCGGGATCACGGTAAACGGCATCGCGAAATGGAACGGCAGCGCTTGGTCGGCCCTCGGCGCGGGAATGGCCAACACCCCCTCCCCGTCCGCCGTGACCGCGCTGGCGGTGGTGGGCAGCGACCTTTACGCCGGCGGAAGCTTCCACACGGCGGGCGGCGGGGCCGCTCTCCGCATCGCCAAATGGAACGGCAGCACCTGGTCGGCCGTGGGCGGAGGGTTCAACGGTGTCCCCAGCTCGATGGCGGTCATCGGCACGGACCTCTACGTCGGCGGCGGTTTCACGCAGACGCTGGGCGCTGGCGCGCTCACGGTCAGCCGCATCGCGAAATGGAACGGCAGCGCATGGTCTGCCCTCGGCACAGGAACGAGCACCGGCGTCAACGCCCTGGCGGTCATCGGCACGGACCTGTATGCCGGGGGAAGCTTCCTCACGGCGGGCGGGGTCACGGTCAACCGCGTCGCCAAATGGAATGGCAGCACCTGGTCGGCCCTCGGTTTGGGCGTGAACCAGACGGTCTATGCGCTGACGGCCGACGGTGCGAACCTTTACGCGGGGGGAGCCTTTACCACGGCTTCGAATGCCGGTCCGACGGCGGTCACTGTCAACCGCATCACCAAGTGGGATGGGGCCGCGTGGTCGGCGCTCGGTTCGGGAGTGGACAGCAATGTTTCCCCGCAGTTGCCGGGCAACGTCAACGCTTTGGCCATGATGCCCAATCAGACCCTGGTGCTGGGCGGTTCGTTCTTCTTCGCGGGCACCACGGCGTCCCCGTATCTCGCCACGGCGGACTTGGACGGCATCAACCCCACGATCACCAGCGTGACCGGGCCGGCCGGTGGCATCTATCGCGCCGGGCAGGCGCTGAACTTCACCGTGAACTTCAGCGCCCCCGTCACCGTCACGGGCACGCCGCAACTTCCGCTGACCTTGGAGTTCACCCCGCTGAACGCCACCTATGTCTCGGGCAGCGGGAGCAGCGCGCTCCTCTTCACCTACGTCGTGCAACTCGGAAACACCGACACCGATGGCATCCTCGGCAGCTCGCCGCTGGTGCTCAATGGCGGCACGATCCGGGCCGTGGACACCTCCGACGCCACGCTCACCTTCACCCCGCCCAACCTGATCGCCGTGCGCGTGGACACCGGCCCGCCGACCCTCAGTGTCAGCGCGCCTTCCACGGGCAGCACCACGTTTGGACCGGTCACCTACACCCTGACGTATGCGGACCCGAACTTCAGCGCGAGCACACTGACGGCGGGCAACATCACGCTGCACAAGACCGGCACTGCGGATGGCAGCGTGGCCGTGACCGGCAGCGGACTGACACGCACCGTGACGATCAGCGGCATCACCGGTGCCGGCACGCTGGGGATTTCCGTGGTGGCCGGAACGGCAACGGACACGGCGGGCAACGCCGCCGGCGCAACGGCGCTCAGCACGACTTTCACCGTGGTGCCGCCCACGCCGCCGGCGATCACGCAGGAGCCGACCAACGTGGTCGTCGTCGCAGGGGGCGGCGCGACGTTCGCCGTGGCTGCGACGGGAACGGCACCGCTGTCCTACCAGTGGTTCTTCAACTCAACAACACCTCTGGGCGGTGCGACGAGTGCGAGCCTGACCCTCTCGAACGCCCAGCCTGCGCAAGCCGGCGATTACAGCGTGGTGGTGACCAATATTGCCGGCAGTGTGACCAGCGTGGTGGCGAGCCTGACCGTGCTGGTGCCCCCGAGTCTCACCGCTTCACCAACGAATCAGATCGTGATCGTCGGTGCGGACCTGACCCTTTCGGCCGCCGCCACCGGCACCCCGCCGCTCTTCTATCAGTGGCTCAAGGACGGCGTGCCCGTGCCCGACGCCACGAACACCACGCTGACCTTCAATCCGGTGGACCTGACCAACGGCGGACGCTACAGCGTCGTGGTCACCAATGCCGCGGGCAGCACGACGAGCTTGCCCGCGACGAATGTGGTGGGCCACGCCGCGATTGCGCCGCCCGTGCGGCAACCGGCTCAGACCCTGCAAACCACCGGCTTCCAGCTCTCGCTGTCCGGGGAAATGGGCCGGTCCTTCCGCGTGCAGGTGACCTACGACCTGCTCACCTGGCAGGACGTGACCAACTTCACAAGCACGGCCACCGCCTTTGAATTTGTGGACACGCGGGCGACCAACCAGACGCGGGGTTTCTACCGGGTCATCAGCCCGTAGGCGGAATGACGCAGCCGGGCTGAGCAGAGGGACGCAAAGCACTGTTCGGCTGGAACGCGTGCCGGCACGGAGCCAGCCTTCAGGTGTGTTCCACTCAATCCGAGCGTTATACGAGACAATAGTTGACTTAACGTCCCGTATGCAGGACATAAACTGCATGTCGTTGGCTGCCTCACTTCCCCTGCCGGTCACCCATGCGCTCCGCAAGCTGGGCCGCGACCTGGCGCTCGCGCGGCGCAAGCGCGGGATTTCCACGGCGGACATGGCGGCCCGGCTGTTCGTCGGCCGCAACACGCTCTGGCGTCTGGAGCGCGGGGACCCGACCATTGCCGTGGGCACGCTCGCCACCGCCGCCTTCATCCTGCAACTGCACGACCGGCTCGCCAATCTCGCCGCCCCGGGCACGGATGCGCTGGCGCTCCAGCTCGATGAAAGCCGCGTGCCCAAGCGCATCCGGCGGCCTCGCTCATGAGCATCTATACGGAACGATGCAGTTGAAAGCGGTCTTCGCTTTAGTGCGGAGGACGCAGAGAAACGCGAAGTTGGGCCACGCGAGCCACGCTCAAACCTCAATGGCTGCATCGTTCCTTGCTCCGTGTAGTTTTGCGTCCTCTGTAGTGCTAGCCCACTGATTCGTTGCGTCCGGAGAATATTTTTCAAACTCCATTTGACCACAGAGACACGATGAAAGGAGACAACCAAGGAACTTCTCTGTGTTCATCGTGTCTCTGGTCAATTCGGTTTGCGGCTCTGCCGCGCTGCGTTTCTGCGTTGAAATGAAACGCCCGATTTCAACTGTGAGTTCCGTATAGGCTTGGGTCCACCCAAGCCACCTCACCCCCGGCTGAGTTCCAACCCCGTCAGCGTGCCCGTGCTCGTGCCGAACTTTTCGGTCTCCACGCCGAGGCGCTGGAGCATGTTCACGTAGAGATTGCACAGGGGCGGCGGGTTCTTCGGGTCGAAGTGGAGATGCTGGCCGTGTTTGAAGCCGCCGCCCGCGAGGAAGACGGGCAGGTTGGAAGTGGAATGGCTGCTGCCGTCGCCGAGGTTGCTGCCGAGGAAGACCGTCGTTCGGTCAAGCAGGTTGCTGCCGCCCTCCTGCGACTGCTTGAGCCTGGCCAGCAGGTCGCGCACGGTTTTCATCGTTTCCACCTCCACGATCTTGAGCTGCTCGAGCTTGCCCGGGTCCTTGCCGTGGTGCGAAAGGTCGTGATGGCCCAGCGTCACGCCCTTGATCGGCGGGGCGTAGGACGAGCCGGCCAGCATGATGGTGATGAGCCGCGTGGAATCGGTCTGGAGCGCGAGGTGGCTGAGGTCGAAGAGCAGGCGGGTGCGGCCGATGAGGTCGGAGGCGTTGGGGATGTCCTTGGGCGGCTCGACATTCACCTTGGGCTTCGGGGTCTTGGCCCAGCTCTCGTCGTTCACCATCCGCTGCTCCAGTTCGCGGACGCTGGTGAGGTATTCGTCGAGCTTGTCACGGTCTTCACTGCCCAGGCCGGACCGCAGGGATTTCGCCTGATCGCGGACGTCATCCAGGATGCTCCGACCGTCGGCGAGCCGGCGCATCTGCCCCTGTACTTCGTCGGCGCGGCCTTCGAGGAAGAGGCGGGCGAAGACCTTGGAGGGCGTATTATCCGCCGGGATGAGCGCGCCGGTGCGGGTCCAGGAAAGACCGCCCGAACCTTCGCCGGACAAGGCCAGGCTGGGGAAACGCGTCTGCGTGCCGATGTGGTCGGCGGCGAACTGGTCGAGGGAGATGGCGTTACGGAAGCCGGGCCGTCCCGCGCCCGGGACGCCCGTCAGGAAACTGGCCGAGGCCTGGTGCGCGAAACTCGACCCCATGCCGGCATGCGCCAGCCCGGAGATGACGGTGAACTCGTCGCGGAACTCCTTGAGAATCTCCAGGTAGGGTGAGAGTTCGTAGTCCTTGCCGGCCTGCGCGGGAAAGAAATTGTCGGGGTGCAAGCCCAGCGGCGCGCAGATGCAGATGATGCGGCGGGGCGGCTGCTTGGCGTTCGCTGCCGCGCGCTTCGGGCTGGGGTCGGCGGCGAAGACGTCAAGCCACGGGAGGGCGAGCGAGATGCCGGCGGCGCGGATGAAGGTGCGGCGGGTTAGCGACGGAGTGTTCATAAGAGGAGCGTCAACTGCCACGAGCGATCACCGGCCAAGATCCCCCGACGGAGCCCCGGTGTCGGATCAAAGCTGCGAAGCCGGCGGCGAGCGGCGTTGGATTGACCGCCTGAAGAGTTCCGGGATCGAGGTAGAGACAGCCGACTTCCTCGGCCGGCAGGTTTTCCACCAAGCGGTGTCCTTCGATGATGGCCGTGGTCCACTGTGCTTTCAGCTCGGGAAGGCTCAGTGGCTTGGCCAGATGCAAGGCATCAATGTCCACCTGGCGATAGTGGGCAAAGCGGTCGGCGAGTTCGAGGATGAGGCGGGGATTGAGGCCTTCGTCCTTGCCTGCCGCCGCCCACGCCAGCGCACCAAGCGACAAGTAGGTAGTGTGCAGGTGGATTGCGTCCACGAAGTCGCGCGGTTCGGCGCGACCCGCGAGCGCGAGGAGCTTGTTGGTCGCGGCATCGGCAAAGTGCAACCGCCAGCCCAGTTCGTCATCGGCCTCCACGGGATAAAACCGGAAAGCGGAATCATAGACCCACTCCAGTTTCACGGAGTCCTCGTGACGAGTGACGGTCGCTCGATGAAACATGGGCTGGCGAAGCTGCCAGGCAACGGCATAACCGGCGGCGGCAAGTGCCATCGCATCCGCACTGGCTGATTGCGCCACCGCCTCCTCCAGATCATGGCAGAGATCAATGTCCCGCGAGTAGCGCGGCGTGCGCTCCGCCGCGTTGAGCACGGTGGCACCGAAAACGAAGCTCTCCGGGCTCCGGCTGCGACGCAGCGTGACGAACACCTCACGCTGAAATGCGGTTAGCGGCATAGCTGGGCGGCAAGCTGGAAGGCCCGGCGGTCTCCGTGGCGTTGCAGGCCGTCAATGATGATGGGCAGGGTTTCAACCGTGACGACGAAGGCCGGGTCGAGCGACCAAAAGCAGCGCGTGCGATAGGTCGCCAAGGCCTCACGCGCCAGCGCCAGAACGTCTGGTGCCGGGGGCTCTTCGGGCAGGGCTGCGCTGGCGATGTCCATGATCAGATTATCTCACACGCGGTCATTTTGGCACGAAGGTTTTATTGGTCGCCTCGTTACTTGCTCTGAAACATCGGGCTTTGGACGATCTCGTGGATCAACGCCTTGAAGCCATATTGCTGGTCGCGGAGATGGCGGACGATGGTTTCGATCTCCGGCTTGTCCGCCTTGGTCGGGGCTGCGCCGGTGGAGTAGGTGAGCAGCTTCTCGGTCAGGGAGCGGGCGAGCTGGTCTTTGTCGTCGAGCAGCAGCTTCTTGTATTCGTCAACGTCGCGGAAGCGCCGCCCATCCGGCAGCACGTCGGCAGGGTCCACGGCGGGGCCGGGGCGCACGCGGCGGCCCTGGCTGTCCTTTTGCCCGCCGTTGGTGAGGGCACGGTAGTGGTCCCGCCAGCCGCCGATGACGTCGAAGCTTTCGAGGGCAAATCCCGGTGGGTCAATCTTGCTGTGGCAGCTCGCGCAGGAGGCGACCTGACGATGCTTCTCAAGTTGAGCGCGAATGGTCGTGGCCCCGCGGATGTCCGGCTCGATGGCCTCCACGTCCGCGGGCGGCTTGGGCGGCGGTGTGCCGAGGATGCGCTCCAGCACCCAGGCCCCGCGAATGATGGGCGAGGTCGTCGTGCCGTTCGCGGTCACCTTCATCACGCTGCCCATCGTGAGGACGCCGCCGCGATGACTGGCTGGCGGCAGTGCTACCTTGCGCATCTCCATGCCCTCGACGCCGGGGATGCCGTAGTGCCTTGCGAGCCGGGCGTTAAGGAAGGTGAAATCCGAGGCCACGAAGCTGGTCAGACTCAGGTCGTTCTTCAGCACTTCCTCGAAGAACATCACCGTCTCCTTGAGCATCGCCACCTTGAGGATGTCGTCATACTCCGGGTAGAGCGTGCGGTCGGGCAGCGTGGCGTCAATGGCGCGGAGGCTCAGCCACTGGCCGGTGAAGTTCTCGGTGAAGGCCTTGGCCTTGGGATCGCGCAGCATCCGCTCGACCTGCTCGCGGAGCACGCCCGGCTCGCGCAGCTTGCGCGCCTCGGCCAGCTTGAACAGCGGCTCGTCGGGCATCGAACTCCACAGGAAGTAGGACAGCCGGCTGGCCAGCGCGAAGTCGTCGAGCGCCGGCACACTGGCCGGGGCGGACGCGCTCGTGGTGGCCGGTTTCTCACGCAAGAACAAGAAGCTCGGTGAAACCAGCACAGCCCGCAGGCCCACGCGCATCGCCTGCTCGAACGAGTAGTTCTGCTCCAGCCGGGTTTTGACGCGCGCGAGGAACGGGCGGATGTCCTCGTCCGTCACCGTGCGCCGAAACGCCCGGCGCGCGAAGTCCCGCAGAATCCGCTCGGCATCCACCAGCGGCTGCGAAGAGACGACTTCCAGCCGCTTCGGATCGGTGGGGCTGGGAACCACTGCCTGCTTCAGGTCGCCGAAGATCGCCTTGTGGCTCGGGGGCGGCCAGGACGCGAGCAACGGCCCCTCGACATCCACCCATTGGATCACCAGGCCCGGCCCCTTGTATTTGTCGGCCCCGATCTTCTCGACCGCTGGCGGCAGGGCAGGCAGGCCTTCGGCGATGATGCGGATGCGATTCTCCGGCTCCAGTTGCTCGGTGAACTCGATGACCGTCGGCTTGTCTGCGGGCACGGCGTAGTAGTCAATCAGCCGTTCCTCCGTCACCTCTTTGAGCGTGCCGGCGGTGACGCGGAAGTTGATCGGCTTGCCCTCGCTTTGCAGGCCGTAGCCCGAGATGCGGAAGCGATACTTGCCGCGCACGTGGCTGCGGAAGTTCCACATCGTGACGCGGATGTTGGCCGACTCCCAGGAGGCGAAGATCGCAACGCCGTCGTCCACATGGCGGTAAACACTGCCGGTGGGCTTGACGGACTTCTCCTCGCGGATGTCGAACCGCTTCTTGAGCAGCCACGGCTGCGGCTGGTTGGCAATGGCCTCGTTGAGCACGCGGTCGGCCGCATCGAGGTAGCTGCGCATCAAATACGAGGATGTGTGCAGCGCTTCGGCGCTGTTGTCGAAGCCGCTCACCGAGGTGTCCGGCGGGAGCAGATCGGCCAGGTCCACCTCCACTCCCAGGAGGTCGCGCATCGTGTTCGCATACTCGGCGCGGTTCAGCCGCCGCAGCACCACCCGGCCCTCGGCGGCCCGCCTGGCCAGCTCGGCCGCGCCGGCGCGTTCGCTGATCCAGTTGATTGCGGACTGAACCTCCAGCGCGGACGGACGCGGCTTGTCCTTCGGCGGCATCTCACCGGTCCTGAGCTGCTCCAGCACGGTCAGCCACTGCTCACGGTTCCTCCGGTCGGCGAAGTCCTGTGTGAGGCTCTCAAGCTGGAAGTCGCCCTTGGGCTTGGCTCCCGAGTGGCATTTCTGACAGTGCTGGGCGAACAACTGGTGGGCGGGGTCGCTGGAAGGTTTGCTGTCGGCCTTGGCCCCTCGCGGTTCTGCGGCGAACAGGCTCAAGCCGCCGAACGCAATTCCCGCGATCAACACGCCCATCCCCGTCACCCGGTCAAACCGGGGTTTCGCACAACGCGCAAGTAGCAGGCCGGGGAACATCACTGATGGCTGTCAGCATACCCGCCTGCCCGAGCTTGTCACCCGAAAGGAAACAGTCGTCAGTGTGGAGTCCCGCCATCAGGCAGGAGGCGTCCGCCGTGGGGCGAGCGCAGCTACTCCTTGCCCCGCTTCTCGATCCGCCACCGCCCCCACAACTGCGGCGCCAGCATCGCCTCGCTCGGCACATCCGCCGTGATGGCCGTGGCCTTGTTGCTCCAGTAGGCGCGCTGGATGGTCTCGAAGCCGTTGCCGCGCAACACGCCCAGGTCCGCCTGCAGCACCATGCCCTCCGTCGGCTTCAACCCCAGCGCACTCAGCGGAATTGAGAACTCGTAGTTGCCCTCGGTCCCGGCGAATTGCAGCAGGCTGCTCACGTCCTCCACGCGGTCAAAGTGAATCGTCCGCCACGGCGAGGAGAACGGCACGCGCGCGCCCGGGGCCGTGCCTGGCACCACCGCGCGATACAGCGTGGCCACCGGCTTCTTGTTCACCACGGAGACCAGCAGGCGCAGATCCCCCGGCACCGCCTCCGCGCGGTTCGCCGGGGCCTTCGCATCCGTGCCCAGCATCACATCCAGCGCGCCGCCGGTCTTGAAGAGCGCGTTCGGCGTGTCGCCGGAGTTCTTGAGCAGGTTCGCATCGCCGGTGCGGAAGGCCACGAAAAGCCGGTCTCCCGCGATGCTCGCCGCCGCGCTCACGTCATACGGCTTCGCATCGCTGTTGAACCACGCGCGCGTCCCGCGCTTGTCCACCGTGGCCCACTGCGCCGCGCTCCACTCGTCGAGCTTGCCGTCAACGGCGGGCGCGCGGTCACGCCACGCCACCACGAGCGTCTCGCGCCCGACGGACTTCTGCCGCGCCGCCTCGCTCAGCAGCGTCCACTGCTGCGCGCTGCGCAGGTCGCCCTCGGTCACGGTGATTTCCTGATCGGGCAATCGTTGCAACGTGTCCAGCCCGTCCACGCGCACTAGGCTGCTGCGCGCGCCGTCCTGGATGAACACGCGCCCGTCCGTCGTCTGGCCGATGCTCGGGAAGAAGTTCTCGTCGTGCGGGGAAACGCCGTTGAGCAGCATTCCGCGCTGCGCCGACGGCATGGACCACGGCTGGCCCACGCGCACGTCCTGGAAGAGCGACTGCACGAACAGGCCGTCCGCCGTGAAGAGATACATCGGCCCCATGTTGCCGTTCACGCACCACAGCGGCCCGGCCTTGCTCTCGACGAAACCGCCGAGCAGCCGTGTGGAACCGATCACCTCGCCCGGCCGGTCCGGCACCGCCGCCTCGTGCGACGCATGCAGGCCCGGCCACGGGCTGGGATACGACCACCGCGCCTCGCCCTTGAACACGCCGCACAGCGACTGCGGCGCGAACGGCGCGACGCCCAGCGTCACCACGCTCCACCCGTTCGAGTGCACCAGCACCTGGTCGCCGCCGCTGCTCTTCGGCCCCTGCACGCCCTCGGCGATCACGTCGCGTGCCTGCAGGTCATAGACTGGCACGCCCCCCGGGGTGAACCGCTGCGCCGCGAGCCGCACCGCCTTGCCCTCCCAGCGCGACAGCACGAACGCCAAATCCGGCATCACCGTCACGCCGCCGCACTGGCCCGCCAGGATCTGCACCTCGTCCGGCTGCGCGAGTCCGTCGCCGTTCAAATCACTCCACGCAAAGACCGCCGGGTTCTTGTTCGGATCGCCCGCCGGGTCAATCCCCTGCGGCCAGCGCGACCGAAACTCCGGCTGCTTCAACAATTCCCAATCCTTCGCCCGGCCCATGCCCGCGACCGGAATGGCCTCGTGCTCGCGCTCCACAAACAGATACGCCGTGCTGGAGCCGCCGGTCGGATTGTTGTTGTAGCAGTTCGAGAAGTAGCGCCGCCCTTGCCGATAGAACGCAAACTCCGGCGGCTTGTTGCGAAAGCCCAGCTCCAGCTTCGCCGCGTCCACGCGATACGGCACAGCGACGAGGTCGTTGCGGCCGGTCGCCCAGTCGAGCTTGAAGGTCATGCCGCTGTAGTGGAAGAGGCCCGGGTCGCCGCTGTCCAGAAAGCCGCCGCCGCCATACTCCGCCGGGCCATAGAAGGCGCGGAGGAACTTGCCCTCCGGTGTCCACACGCTCACGCGCTTGGGCTGCTCGTCGTTCTCTGTGACCCAAAGCTGCTGCCGGCTGTCGAGCGCGAGTCCCGCCGGGTGGTTGATATGCTGCGCATCGTAAAGCCCACCCTTGGGCACGCCAGGCTTGCCGATGGCGTGGAGAAATTTTCCCGCCGGACTGAAGACCTTGACCTGATGCGCGCGGCCCCAGTCCGAGATGTAACAGCGTCCCGCCGCATCCACCATGACATGCTGCGGGTCTTCAAGCTGGTTCGATACGAACGCCTCTGGCGCGCTGAGCTTGCCGGTCTTGTCGAACGCAAAGCGCAGCAGCCGGGTGCCGCTCAGCGCCAGCAGCCGGCCTTGCGCATCGAACGCCAGCCCGCGCGAATCCTTCAGCTCGTGCTCACCGAGCCGTTGCTTGGTGCGCACGTTGATCAGCACGAGCTTTTGCAGCCGCTTGAGCGCCACCACCACCACGCCATCACGCACCGCCAGCCCGCTGATCTCCGCCGCGAGCTGGTTGTCCTTCGAGTTCTTGGCCGGCAGCGCCCACGTCTCGCGATACACGGCGAGGTCTTCCTTGCCCGTGAGCGCGGTGAGGCGCAGTTCCGCCTCGGTCGTGCCTTTGCCCGTGGTCCACACGGAGGCGACATAGGCGACGTGTTCCTTCACCCGCTCGCCGTCGTCGCGCGCGAGATACGGCGCGCCGGTCCACACGCCCCCGACCCATTTCGTGCCGCCGAGTTTCTTCCCGGCGAGGTCCACCCACGCCAGCCCATGCGTGCCTTCGGAGACGAAGCTGCCGAGATACACGCGCGGCTGGCCGTCCGGCGAACGATCGGCAGGCATGAAGACCGCGGCGCTGGGCGGCGTGTGGTTCGCGAGCCAAGCGCCGGTGTTGTCCGCCGTGTTCCAGGCCGGGTTGCCCGCCGTGTAGATGGGGAACTCGTAGCGCAGGGCCAGCTCGTCATGCGCCAGCCCGCGCACGCGGTAGCGGCCCGGCTTCACGAGCGTGCCCGGCACGGAGTAGATGCCGTGCTTCGCCGCCTCGGGATCACGGCCCAGGTCATCCAGCCCGTCCCACCATGCGGTGTTCTCACCGGCGGGGAAGTGCGTCTCGCTGATCAGATTGCGAATGCGCCGGCCACCAGCTTCCTCAATCACCAGCGTGACCAGACCGGCCCGCTTCAGCGAAAAGCGGATGGGAATCGGCGGGTGCGGCAGCTCCATCTGCACCGCTGGCAAAACGACCGATGCGAGCGTCGCGCCGCCGAGCGAATGCAGCGCCATCAACTCGCCGAGCCACACGCGCTGGCCGTTCTTCGTGGCGCTGTTGAGATGCGGATGATTCACCTTCGCGACTTCCCGCAAGCGCAGCCGCACCGCGCGCGTCGTCACGTCCTGGCCGAAGTCCAGCCAGTTCACCCCAAGCTGCCGGGGATACTGGGTCTCCACGCCCGACCAGGTGCTCACCGCTTGCCAGTCCGCATCCGTCGCCTCCAGCACCGGTGCCTGCGTGGTCGCCGTCAGCGCCTGCACTTCCGCCATGGCAAATCCCGCCCAGAGCGCCGCCAGCCCGCGCAACTGCACCGGTCGCGACCACGACAACACCACCCACGCCGGCTGGTCCTTGATCGTGGCGCGCGGCGTCTCGCTCTCCGTGTCCCACAGGTCGCGACCCCACTTCTCCAGCTTTTCGTTGTTCACCAGCGCGGCCTTCTGCTGGTTGTCACTCGCCGCCGCGACCGCCTGCGGCGCGAGATTCGCCACACGCTCGCCCAGCACCAGCAGGCCACCCAGCGCACCGGCGTAAACCTTGTCCGTCGCCTGCGCCGTGTGCGTGAAGCGCAGCGCGCGCGTCGTCGTGCCCGATGGCAGCACCCACAGCGCGAACCCATCGCCGCCGACTTCCGCCGTGCCGGGCACTCGGTTCACCAGTCGTTCCGCCGGCAGCCAAGCGCTCTCGTCCTCCAGCTTGCCGGGCACAGCCGCAGTCGGCTTGAGCACGCTCAACGTCCCGCCGCCCCGCACCAGCACGCTGCCCACGGGCACTGCCTGCTTGAACCCGACGCGCAGATGCCGCACCCCCGGATTCTTGCTGTCACCGAACAGCAGCGCCGAATGACTCGGCGCGGTCTTGGTGGTCCAGAGAAACGCCGCCGTGCCGTCCTTGTTCACCACCGGCGTCTCGCGTCCCTCCACCCACTGGGCGAACACCGCGTCGTCCACGTCCTCGGGCCGGACCGCCGTGGCAAACACCCCCGCCACATTCGCGACGCGCGCCGGTGCGGCGGATGCGCTCACCAGACCAAGACCAAGGACGGCAACCAAGGAGATGAAAGCTTTCATAAATTCCAGCCCGCAGCGTCCGTCAAGGCGGACAGGAGAGCAAGCGGGCGGTTCGCAGCGTGGCCTTCCGATCACAGGAACGGGGGCATGGGAAGGATGGTTCCAGCGCACTTGTCCAGTCGCCGCTTCCAGCGGCGCGCGGCCGGCGCGATTCTTGCGCTCTTGGTTTCGGAATTGGGGATCAGCGCACGTCCGTGGCGTGTTGCTTGTGGCGGGACAGGAGCAGCAGCGCGGCCGCGAGCCCCACACAACTCCAGCCGAACCAGTTGCCGTGGCGTTGATAGAAGGTCGGGGTGCGCGTGCCGCTGGCGGGCACCAGGAGCTTGATCACGCGGAAGCCGGTGCCATAGACGTCCGCCGCGTCGCCCACACCGAGGTCGTGCATGAAGCCTGATTCGTCCACCCAGCAGGTCAGGCCGTTGTTCGTGCAGCGCACCACGGGCATCCCGTTCTCGACGGCGCGGAAGACGCTGTGCGCGGCGTGCTGGAACTGCTGGGAGCTTTCACTGAACCAGCCGTCGTTGGTGACGTTGAGCAGGAAGTCGGCGTCGGCCGCGCTCTCGCGGGCGGCGGCGGCGATGACGTCCTCGAAGCAGATCAACATGCCGGCGCGCAGTGGCTTGGAGGGCAGTCCCTTTGGCTGGTCACCATTGATTTGATCCGGCGCGAGGGCGCGGATGGAAAACGCCACCGGTTCCTTGCCCGCGGTGAATCCACCTTCGATCGGCGTGAACCACTTGAGGAAGGGCAGCCAGTCCGCGAGCGGGATATATTCGCCGAAGATCACGAGCCGCCGCTTGCGATAGGTGGAGACTACCTTGCCCTCGGGCGAGAGGAGAAAGGCCGAGTTGTAGAAGGCATAATCCGCCGGGCGGTTCGAGTCGGGCGATGCGCCGGGTTTCAGCTCATAGTCATCCGCGCCGAAAACCATCCAGACCTTGTGCGCAGCGGCGAGATTTGTGACGGCGCGGAAGCCCGCTTCGCCGATGTCCGGCAGCGCGGCCTCGGGCCAGACGAGCACGTCGGGCTTGGTGGCGAGCGCGAGTTCGGAGAGCTGCATCAGCTTGGCGAAGCGGTTGGTCTTCTCCGCCGAGTTCCAGATCATGGTTTGCGGGATGCTGGGCTGGATGAGGGCGAGCTTGAGTTCCCGCCGGTCAGCCATTTTTAGCGCATCGTAATACCGGCCATACGAATGCGCGAATCCCCAGGCGACCACCAAGGCCGCGACGAACAGTGGGAACAAGAATCCAAATCGGGCCTTCAAACGCACGCCGGGTTGATGGGCGAGGCTCCGCACTTCTTCCGCCAGCGCCACGGCGAACCAGACCAGAAGAAAAGACAAGCCGGCCACGCCGGCCACCGAGGAGATTTCAACCAGCGGCACCAGCTTGTGCTGCGACACCCCGAGCGCGAGCCACGGGAAACCCGTGAGAAAGCAGCCGAGAATCGTTTCCAGTGCGGCCCAGAGCACGGCGCACTTCGAGGCCCAAGCGGCACGCTGCCGGAATGACAGCGAGCCGAAGTGTTGCGGGCAGGATGTCTTCATCCCCTCGGCGGCCGCGCGCACGCCCTCGTCATTCGGCGGCGCGGTGAGGACACCGCGCCCTACCTTCTCCGGCCGCACCCGCCAGCACAGCCACACCCACAGGCCTGGATACACCGCACAATACGCGCTCAGTGCGAGCCAGCCCAGAATCGGAAAGCCCGTCACCGGCATGAACAGCAGCCAGTGCAGCGCCGCGAGATTGAAGGCGAGGCCGCCGAGCCAGCCGAGCCGGAAGGCGGACTTCGGCGGCTGGCCCGCCGCGCTGAAGAGCAGCAGTCCGGGCGCAATCCACGCCAGTCCCGCGATGCCCGGCTTGGGGAAGGCCGCCGCGAGCAGCAGGCCCGCCACCACCGCGAGAGCGGGGCGCAGCCGGGAGGCATGCCGCTGGAAGAACTCGTTCAACGGCGGCAGCTTCGCCGGAGGGCACGGGCGGAGGCAACTCTGCAACGCACCGGTCCGTGAGGGAAGCGGAGGACGCCAAATGGATCAGCAAAACGCGGGGCGCACAGCGCGGGGGGAAAACAGGAAAAACCTCATAGCCCTTCGCGTTTCTGCGCGGTCTTCATCGGCCGGAAGTTATTCACATTGTCCACAAGGACAGCCCGTGTCCCACTTGCGGCGCGAAACTTGGCCCGACGCTGGCGAGGACCTTGAGGCGACAAGCCGAAACCGCCGGCGGCAGGAGAGCGCTGGTTATGCAGAAGATCAAGATTCGCGTGCGGCTGGAGCCGGAGCTGGAACAGCTCGCGGGGTGCTGGGACGCCTCGACGCGCGAGGACGCGGCGCGGATTTACTACCGCTGGTCGAAGCAGCTTTGGGCTTCCGCTCGGATACTTCGGAACGCAGCGGGTGAGCCTGCGCCAGCGCGCCCGGCAGCGCGGCGCGCGAAACGCGCGTGAGCGGCGGCAGCGCAAGCGCGGACAAACCGCGATACACCCCGTCCACCATCGCCACCACATGCCGGAAGGCGGCTGGATCGTGTTCGTATATTTCCCGCAACTGCGCTGCCACGAGCTGCAGTTCGGTGGCGTCCCCCGGGGCGTTCCCGGCGGGCGCGGGATTCCGGGCGGCGGGACGGTCCGAGACCAGCACGAGCTTGAAGAGGCGGACCATCTGCGGGCTGGGGCGGGTGACGCCGTTGGCATACTGGCTGATCAGTGAGGGCGTCACTTCCAGCCGCCGTGCGGCTTCCGCCTTGGTCCAGCCGGAAGTTTGCAGCAGCGCCAGGAATTCTTTGCTCAAAGGGTCCATGAGAAATTGTAGTTGCTACACTTTTCTAGTTGCATTGCGTAAGTTACTACGCTTTTATGTGTAGCAGCTTAATGAACACAGGGGCGGAATCAAATCAAAACGCCGCCCTCACCCCGTCTCCCTCCGGACGCCAGACCCCAAAACCCATCCCCGATCATGACCTCTTCCCTCGCCGCCCTCCCACTTGTCATTGAGCTGCCGTCCAGCCGCCCGCTGCTGCCGCTCGAGTTCGCCATGATCTTTCTGGATACGGACCAGGCCGGTGTCCTTGAGCGCATGGAGGAGGGCATCATCTCCCACGCCTGGGACATCGGACGCGGCACCGCGAAGCGCGAGCTGCGCTTCTACTGGAAGTCCCTCGCCGCCGCCAAGGCCGCCGCGCGCACCGGCACGCGGCCCATTGAGATCCCCGACCACCATGTCTATGCGGACGTCATCCCGGCCACCTGGGCCAAGCCGCGTGCCGCGCTGCTTTACCGCCGCTGGACCTGCTCGCCACACCTCATTTGCGACCTGCTGGCTGCGCGTGAACTCCAGCCGCTCACGTCCACCCAGCGCGGCAATTCCGGCAGCCCCGAGATCCCGCGCGACAGCATCCTCCAATTCCTCCACCGCCGTCGCTGCTCCTGATCCCAGACCCCATTTTCACCTAAACCAAAAAACACCACATGATCGCTAACATCGAGAATCCCACCGCCCCCGCCCCCAAGCCCCGCCGCGAACGCCTGGGCCCCGTCGCCTCGCCCGCCGGCATGGAATCACTCGTCGCCGAGATCACGGCGCTCCAAGTCGAGCAGGCCGGCCTCGCTGCGCGCATGGCGGAGCTGACCGTCGCCAGCGAGCGAGCCCTCGCCGCACAGCTCCGCCCGTTGCAACTCCAAGCGGAGACGATTGCCCGGCGTGTGAAGACCCGCCTCGCCAAGGTCGAAGTCTTCGTCACCACCCACCGCGACGACCTCCTACCCGACCGTCGGAAGAGCTTCGAGCTGCCCACCGCCATCGTCGGCTTCACCCTGAGCACCAAGGCCAAGGTCGTCCTCGCCAATGACGGCGACGACTGGACCAGCGCCGCCCACCGGCTTGAAGCCCTCGAATGGGGCGGGGACTACGTGCGCAATCCCGAGCCCGAGGTGGACAAGGAAGCGCTGATCGCGAGCCGCGCCAGCCTGACGCCAAAGCAGCTTGCCGCCGCCGGCCTGCGCATTGAGCAAGGCGAGAAGTTCTACGTGCAGCCCAAGAGCCAGATCGCCGAACCCGTGAAGGCGGGCTGACGCAGCCAGCCGGTGCAAGGCCATTGCTGATGCCAAGCCCAAAAGGCAGCCCGCACCACTCGCGACATGGATCTCTGATGAGTGTTGATGACCACCCCCAGTGCCCGGAAGCTGATCCGCGAATGGCTCGCCCGCCCCAGTGACACCATGTCCGCCAACGGCCTCATTACCGGCCGGAACACCCGGGCGGAGACCATCTTTGGCTGGTGCCGCGAGGCAGCCCTGGGAAGAAACATGGAGGACCTGCTGGCCCCGGAGCGCCTCGGCTATAGCGTGACCACCCGGACCGATCCGGTCGAGGCGTTGTCCGAGTTCCGTCATCACCCCGGGGAGTTCCATCTGGTCATCACGGACCTTACCATGCCGCATATGACGGGCACGGACCTGGCGCGGCAGATTTCGCAGCACTCGCCGAACACGCCGGTCCTCCTCACCACCGGCTCCAGCGGGACGTGGACGCTGGAGAAAGTCCGCGCCCTGGGCATTCACGACCTCATGGAAAAGCCCGCCAGCGCGGTGGATCTGGCCATCACCGTCCACCGCCTGCTCACGCGCGCCGCCGAGGAGCCCAAGCGCGTGGAGGAGTCTGATCCAGCCACCGTGCCTCCGAGCTAAACCGCACGGCAGCCAAGCTTCGTGCTTTGAACTACGGAACCAGCCTTGGTAGGGCGCGGCATCCTCACCGTGCCGCCGAGGTTCCGTGGCCTGTGGGGGCTCGGCGGCGGGCTGAGGACCGCCCGCCCTACCCGCCGCAGGTTCTTGGTGAGGTAGAGCGCGTCCAGTCGCCCATGGCAGGGATTCGACCAGCCTATTCCCGCAATTGGCCTTACACCACCGCGCTCAGCACCAGGAACATCTTGAACGCCGCGAAGGACCCCAGCCCGAGCGACGCGAACCACAGCCACTTCTTTTTCACGATCAGGCAGATGCCGCCCAGCGCCACGGAGATCTGGAAGAACGTGATCGCCATGCCCATGTCCTTGCTCAGCAGGGCCACCTTGTCCGCGTTGGCCCGCGCGGCGTCGCGCTTCTGCTCGTGGGTCTTGGCCTCCTTCATGATGTCGTCCTTTTCCTTGCCGTATTTCTCCACCTTGGCCTTTACCTTCTCGATGGCCTTTGCTTCGGCGTCCTTGGGCATCAGATCGCCCTCGATCTCGTAGAGGTTCTGCTTGATGGACTTGGCCTGGAAGAAGGCCCACTGGTCGGAGGCGTTCGCCTGCTGGTAGGTCGCCTCGTTCAGCTCCTTGAGCGTGCGGGTGGTGAAGCCGCCGCCCTTGAGCGTGGCGATGGCCGTGAGCACCGCGAGGCACACCAGCGTGAGCGAGACATACTTGGTCCACGAGTCGCGCAGCTCCTTCTCCTTTTGGGCCTGTTTCTCGGCCTTGATGCTGGCGATCAGTTCCTTGACGTCTTCTTGGTCAGAATTCATGGGCCGCGAGGGAAGCTTTTGCACCGGGGTTCGTCAAGCGTCTCAAACGCTGAAAATGCTGCGTGCGAAGGTCCCGCCAACCGCTATCATCCGTTCATCATGCACCCGCGTTTCTCCGTCTGGCTGCTCTGCCTGATGGCCTTCCTCTGCGCCCGGCCCGGCTCTGCGGTGCTCGCCGCCGCCCCGTTCTCCACCAACGCCAACCGCCTCGCCTACCTCGACGAGGACAATCCCTTCTACCCGCACCGCAACTTCCCCAGGCTCACCACGCCCCAATGGGTCGGCGAGCCGGGCGTCGAGGCCGTCGTCATCCTCGCGATTGACGACATGCGCGACTCGAAGAAATGCGAGGCCTACCTCCGGCCGATCCTCGACCGCCTGAAGCAGATGGACGGCCGCGCGCCGGTCAGCATCTTCGCCAACGTCGTCGAGCCGTCCGACCCGCAGCTCCAGACGTGGCTCAAGGAAGGCCTCTCGCTCGAAGTCCACACGCTCACGCACCCGTGCCCGCTCTTGCAGAAAGGCAGCTTCACCAATGCCTGGAACACCTACCACGGCGGCGTGGACCTCCTGAGCAAGGTGCCGGGGAACAAGCCCGTCGCCTTCCGCATGCCCTGCTGCGACTCGATGAACTCCCCCAGCCCGCGCTTCTACTCGGAGATTTTCAACCGCACCTCCCCCGACGGCAATTTCCTCCAGGCCGACTCCTCGGTGATGTGCCTGCTCACGGACGACTTCCTAAGACGCCACGGCGTGACGCCGCTGAAATCTCCCGAATCTTCCGCGACTTCTTCTCCCTCTCCCCCACCGGGGGAGAGGGCCGGGGTG
>CAZCBE010000094.1:16247-29603 GCA_964496695.1 uncultured Klebsiella sp. | reverse complement strand
CGCTCGCGCCTCCTGCGTCGGCAGATGGGGTTCGACGGAGTCTCACCCTACCGGGTTTTGTGACTACGCGCTTGGCGTCAAATGAAGCCCGGTTCCGTCAGCACTGCTCTGCGCACGACGGGGTGTGGCGCGCGTTATGGAGTGCGGTGACTTGTCACCGCTTTCCGCAGGCGACTTGTCGCCGTCGAAGTTCCAAAGCCTATCGCATCAACGTGGCTGCCCCGGCTTGCGCCAGCCCGATGACTCTGTTGCAAACTACACGCCAAGACTCCGACGGCGACAAGTCGCCTGCGGAAAGCGGCGAGAACTCGCCGCACTCCAAAGGGCGCGGCGCATTCTCATCCGCCTGCGGCTGCTCAAGCCCATGCTCTGTGGGTGGAGACGGTTCAGCGAGGATAGCCACCCATCAAGGTCGGATAGAGTAGTCGGTGCCCGGGGACACTGCACCTGGGCACGTCGTAGAAATTCGTTGCGGGAGAATAGGTGCCTCCGCGTGGGCAGATGGGCAGCGCGGAGCCTTTCAAATAGCCGAGCAGCGTCGTGTCGGTCAGTGAGTAAGTATCGGTGGCAGTTTTCTTGTTCTCCAATGCTCACCCTTGGCTTGCGCAATCAATTTGCTGCAGATGTGCGATGCATTGCGCCTCAGCGCGGCGTCTCCTCGGACCTTCGAACAGCAGCCCGATGGCGACCAACAGCACACCCGCTACGACGACCCCACCAACTTTTGTGAACGGGAATTTCCCCGGCGCTGAAGGCGGTTGGGCTGTCTCGGCAGGGGTTTCCTCACTCATGCCACGATGTCCCGCAGCACATGCCCGTGCACATCCGTCAGCCGGAAATCCCGGCCGGCGTAGCGGTAGGTGAGGCGCTCGTGGTCGAAGCCGAGGCGGTCGAGCATGGTGGCGTGGAGGTCGTGGACGGAGGTGCGGTCGTGGACGGCCTTGAAGCCGAACTCGTCGGTCGCGCCGTGGACGGTGCCGCCCTTGATGCCGCCGCCAGCCATCCACACGCTGAAGCCGTAGTGGTTATGATCGCGGCCCAGCTTGGACTTGCCGGCGTCGGTCAGCTCCACCGTGGGCGTGCGGCCAAACTCGCCGCCCCAGAGGATGAGCGTGTCCTCGAACATGCCGCGCTGCTTGAGGTCCGCGATCAGCGCGGCGATGGGCTGGTCAATCTCCCGGGCGAGCTTGCGGACGCTGCCCTCGATGTTGTCGTGGTTGTCCCAGGGCTGGCCCGCGCCGTGCCAGAGCTGCACGAAGCGCACGCCACGCTCCAGCAGGCGTCGCGCGATGAGCGTCTGCCGGCCGTGGACGTGCTTGCCGTAAAGCTCGCGGAGATGATCGGGTTCCTTGGTGAGATCGAAGGCGTCGGTCGCCTCCATCTGCATGCGGAAGGCGAGTTCAAAGGACTGGATACGCGCATCGAGGCGCGAGTCGGCAGCGCGGGCGGCCTGATGCTCGGCATTCAACTGGCGGAGCAGACCCAGTTGGCGCTGCTGCATGTCGGCGGTGGCGTGGGGGCTGCGGATGTTCTCGATGAGCTTGTCTATCTGCGTGTTCTGCGGGTCAATGTAGGTGCCCTGATAGACACCGGGGAGGAAGCCGTTCTGCCAGTTCTGCGTGTCCTTGATGGGATAGCCGCCGGGGCTCATGGCGATGAAGCCGGGGAGGTTCTGGTTCTCCGAGCCGAGGCCGTAGAGCAGCCAGGAGCCGAAGCTGGGCCGCGTCTGCACGGAGTCGCCGCAGTTCATCAGCATGAGGGACGGTTCGTGATTCGGCACCTGCGCATACATCGAGCGGACCACGGAGATGTCATCGGCGAACTGCGCGGTGCGGGAGAAGACCTCGCTGATTTCGAGGCCGCTCTGGCCGTAGGGCTGGAACTTGAAGGGGGAGGGGAAGGCCGCGCCGGTCTTGCGTTCCGTGCGGAGGTTTTCGTTGGGGAGCGGCTGGCCGGCGTATTTGGCGAGCGCTGGCTTGGGGTCGAACGTGTCCACATGGGATGGGCCGCCGTTGAGGAAGAAGTGGATGATGCGCTTGGCGCGCGGGCGGAAGTGCGGGGCCTTCGGCGCGAGCGGGCTGATGCCCTCGGCTGCGCCCGCAGAGGGAAGCATTCCGGCGAGGCCCAACGAGCCCATGCCCATGCCGCAACGGGCGAGGAAGTCGCGGCGGGAGGCTGCCTGCAACGGATTAAAGCTGGGCACGGTCATGGGGCTTGGACGTGTTCGGTGAGCTTGGGCTTGGAACGAAGTGAGCTTGATAGCAGGGCAAAGACGCCGAATACGGCCAGCAGCAATGGGACGATGATCGCCGTGGCAACGGTGCGAAAGTCCATCTTCCAGACGCGATACTGTCTGTGATTGCCGAGTCGCAAGACGGTCCATGCGTCTGCCGTCCCCGTCCCCATGCCTTCAAGGCCGTATGTGTTGTTTCCTACCTTTACGGTCCAACTATGGTCAGGCATCTCATAGCTGGTTGCCTTTGCAGATTGCGGTGAAGCGACCAGACACACACCCAGCAACGCCAAGACAACTCTCAGCAGAGGCTGGATGGGGCGGGGTTTCATGTCGGGGAAGGTAGCAGTCTGCCGTTGGAGGAGGCAACGCCGTTCCGTGTTCTCATACGGCGTAGGGCGTATCTCGGCACTACCCCCGGAGCGCGGCTGGGTCGCAGAGACCAACCGCAGCGGCTGCGTCCAGCCGGAGGCGCTACGGTATTCCGACCCCGTTCGACCCTCCCACGTTGCTGCGGCTGATCCCGCGCCGAGCGGGACACAGCCGCGCTCCGGGGCAGTGTCGAGATGCGCCCGGACCTTGGCCATGGGCGACAAATCGCTGGCCTTCCATCGCCGGGGCCAGCATTCTTCCGACCGTAACCACGGCTATCTTGTTCCGTCCGAGATCTATGAAGCCTGAGGATTCGCAACCTCACCAAACGGTCACTGCGAGCGGCTCGCCGCTGGAGGTCTGCTATGCTTCCCCGCCGGGGAGCAGGTTCCGAAATCGCATCTACTTTCTTACTCACAGCTTGGATGGGTTTTTAATTGGTGCCATGGCGCTGGCTGGAATTTTAGTCCTCGCCGGTTTGTGGGATGAGAAGCGCGCCGTCCCCATGTGCATAGCAATGGTCGGCGGGCTTGCAGGGCCGTTTATCATGCGATGGATTGCGTCGAACGGACAGCCTGTCCCCACCCTGCTCCCGTGGAAATCAACCTTTGATGCCCTGGGCTTTACTGACGAAACCACAGAGCGGAAAAACTCCATTCCATGGAGGACCATCAAGGAGGTGCGGTTCCACGCCGGCGATATCTATGTGCTCACCTGGCGAGGGGTGCGTTCCTGCGTTCCGCGCGAGGCGTTCGGTTCCGGGGCGGTGGCGCGTGAGTTTTGCGACCGCGTTCAGTCACTGAGGGAGCGGCAACGCGAGGGGGCGGTCTGAAGTCTGCACCAAGGGCGGCTACCCAGTGCTGTGACCATCGCCGGAGGCGCTTTGCTGTGCGGTTTCTGACGCACGGCGACTACGACAAAGAGCAGTGGGAAACGAAGCCATGAAGCCCTTCGCCACGCTTGAAGCTGATCGCCTGCGACATCCCAAGGCTCGTTTGTGGCAAGATAGGGATGGTGCTTCCGGAGCTTCAGGACGAGGTTGCCGGGTAACTCAGGGTTTGTCCGAATTGCCGGACGGCTCGAATTGGGGTAAGCAGAGGGTGCGGCTTTGATCTGGGATGACAGCGTAATGAAGACTCATGGACAACGATGGTTGAGCCGGGTGCTTCGCTTCGGCGGAGTGCTGGTGCTCCTGCTGGCGACTGGTGTGGCGCGGGCGGAGACGACGCAAAATTTTGACGCTGGGGGCACGGCCTTTGACCTCGCGCAGAACAACGTGAATCCGCCGCCCACGGTCACGCCAGGCGGTCCCACGGGCAATTTCCTCCGGCTGGTGTCGGCCAGTGCGGCGCAGAACGTCAACACCATCGCCTTCACCAAGAGCGACGCGGGCACCTATCGGCTCATCACGGCGGAGTTTGATTTCCACATCACTGGACAGGCGGACGGGATGAGCTTCGCGCTGCTGGACACTTTTACCTGGGGCCAGGCCGGGCCGATTGACACCATCGGCGAGTTCTATCAGGAGCCGAACATTGCGGCGTCGCTCGGCATCGGTTTCGACATTTTCAACAATTTCGACGGGGGCGACCAGGACGACAACCACGTCTCCATCCACTTCAACGGGCAGAAGATCAACGAATTCAACGCGGGTGCGGTGAACCTCAAGAGCGGCCAGTGGATCCACGCGAAGATCATCGTGCGGCCCGGCGGCGGGAACTCGGATGTAAGCGTCATCCTCACGCCCAATGGCGGCAATCCCGTGACCATCTGCACGAATGTCGTCGTCGCCGGGCTGCAGCCCTATGAGTCCCGCGTCATGTTTGGCGCACGCACCGGCGGCCTCACGGCGGACCACGATCTCGACAACATCAGCGTGAAGTTCGAGCAGCCGATTTTGGGCACGGTGGGGCTGGGTTTCGCGACTTACGCGACGCCGGAGACATTTCCGGCGCAGATCTACATCAGCCGCTACGGCGCGAGCACGGGCGACGTGACCATTGAGTTCGCGACCTCCAACTTCACAGCCATCGCGGGCGTGGACTACGTGGCGACGAATGGGACGCTGACCTTCGGCACCACCGAACTGGTCAAGTTCATCCGGGTGGAGCCGATTGACAACCCGACCATCCAGACGAACCGGCAGTTTACCTTCCACATCCGCAACCCCGGCGGCGGGGTGACCCTCGACACGCAGACGGTGGCGACCGTGACGATTGTGGACAATGACGACCTGTCGCGGGTTGGGTCCTGGGACACGCCGATTGACATGCCGGCGAACCCGTATCCGGTGGTGCCGATCCACGTCAACCTCCTGCCCACCGGCCAGGTGCTGCTGTGGGACCGGGGCGCTCCCTTCGACACGCCCTTTGGCGGCACGGACGGGTATCCGTATGTCTGGGACATCGCCGCCGGGACGTTCACGCGCACCCCGTTCCACGGCTACGACCTCTTCTGCGCCGGCCATGCGTTGATGGCGGACGGACGGCTCTTCGCGCCCGGCGGGCACATCGCCGACGGGGTGGGTGAAAACAAGGCGAGCATCTACGACCCGGTCTCGAACATCTGGACTCGCATCACGGACATGAACGCGGGCCGCTGGTATCCGACTGTGACGATGCTGGGCAATGGCGACCTGCTGGTGGAGGCCGGCACGATCGACATTCCGACGGACGTGAACAAGGTCGCCCAGGTCTGGCAGATCGCGAACGGCACCTGGCGGAACCTCACCGCCGCCGCCGCGCAGCACGGCGTCTTCCCGGCGTGGGCGAACTACTACCCGTTCATGTATCTCGCGCCGAACGGCAAGGTCTTCAACGCCGGCCCGCAGAAGATGTCCCGTTACCTGGACACGGCGGGGACAGGGCAGTGGGCCGATTTGGCGGCGAGCAGCCTGGACTACCGTGACTACGGCACCTCGGTGATGTATGACGACGGGAAGGTGATGATCCACGGCGGCAACGTGCCGGAGGGCTACGCGCAGCCCAGCATCTATGCCACCACCGCCACGTTCTATCCCAGCCGCGTGACCGAGGTCATCAACCTGAATGACGCGACGCCGACGTGGCGGCCGACGACTCCTTCCAATACCGGACGCCGTCACGGCACCGCCGTCCTGCTGCCGGATGGCAAAGTCTTCCTCTGCAATGGCAGCAGCGCGCCGGGATTCAATACCGCCGCCGGCAAGGTGCTCATGTCGGAGATGTGGGACCCGGCCACGGAACTCTGGACGCCGATGGCACCGAATGTCCGATATCGCGGCTATCATGCGAATGCCTTCCTCCTGCCAGATGGGCGCGTGGTCGCCACCGGCGGCGGCCACCCGAACCCGCCGGATGACCTGGCGGAGACGAGCGCGGAGATTTACTCGCCGCCGTATCTCTTCCGGGGCGCGCGGCCGACCATCACCAGCGTGCAGGGGAACGTGACTTACGGCGAGCAGTTCACCGTGGTCACGCCGGACGCGGCGAGCATCACGAACGTGGTCTGGATTCGTCCGGGCAACACGACGCACGGTTTTGACCAGAACCAGCGCATCAACCGGCTGCCGTTCACGATCGGCAACGGCCAGCTCACGGTGACCGCGCCGAGCGATCCGAACCTCTGCCCGCCCGGCCACCACATGCTGTTCCTGCTGAACACCAACGGCGTGCCGGCCGTGGCGAAGTTCGTCCGGCTCGGCATGGGGATTCTCGCCGTGACCAAGGTTGGCGTGGACAACTGGATCACGGTGACGACTTATCCCGGCACGAAATACACGTTGGAGCGGGCCAGCGCGCTGCCGGCGACGGTGTGGACGCCGGTGGTCGCGAACTTCACTGCCACCGGGAACGCGACGCTCATCAGTGATCCGGGCGGGGCGGGGACGGCGAAGCGCTTTTATCGGGTGCGGCAGGTGCCGTGAGGAACGCGGCATTTATGCCGCTTCAACGCGCGCACCGCTTTGGTGGTCTCGTATCCCGTTCGCGTTCGGACGGTGAAGCGGCGTGAACGCCGCGCGCCTCTGCGGAGCGCCGGTCTCCGACCCGGCGTGTCCCGGGGAGCAGGATCAGGATTACGATCAGGAGGTGAGACTCCGTCGAACCCCATTTGCCGACGCAGGAGGCGGGAGCGGAGCAAGCATCCTGGCCGGGCCTGAGACCTCACCCTACCGGGTTGTTTTCCAACGCGCGTCTCTGCACTGCTCCGGCTGCGTCATGCTGAATTTAGGTGATCTCGTGTCCCCTTCGCGTTCGGACGGTGAAGCGGCGTGAACGCCGCGCGCCTCTGCGGAGCGCCGGTCTCCGACCCGGCGTGTCCCGGGGAGCAGGATCAGGATTGCGATCAGGAGCACGAGAAGGCCGGCCATTTCCTGCTCTTGATCTTGATCCTAATCCTGCTCCTTCCTCACCGTCCGCCTGTATCCCCGACCTTCCGCACCACCGTCGCCTTGAGTTCCCTCAGCGTTCTTCCCGATTGGTCCGCACCGATCAGGGTGAAGGTGTTTTCGCCGAGGGTGAGCGGCACGTTGGGGAGTTTCCACGCGGTGTCGCTGGTCCATTCGGCGCGCTGCGTGGGGCGGGTCTCGATGAAGACGTGGAGCACGCCGTAGGGGGCGATGCCGGTGAGGGTGATGGTTTTCTCGGCGGTCGTCAGGGGCGGCGCAGTGCTCCCGGCCAGGGTGTTGGTTGAGGTGAGCTTGAACTCCAGTTTCGCGTTTGGGCCGAGGGCCTCGCGGGCCTTGACCTCGCGCACGGCGAAGAAGTTCCGGTAGGCGTTGGTGTCCACGTTGAACGACGGGCTGGCATCCTCCTCGGCCTGCAGCCAGGCGTTCACGCGGGCGGAGTTCTTGGTGTAGTTCTCCAGCAATTCCACCATATAGGTGGCCCAGAGGCGGCGGTTCCAGGGCTTGTTGATCCAGAAGTCCACGCGCCCGCCCCAGAAGCTGCCGTTGGGGTCGAAGCCCAGGTCGCTGTCCCAGTGCAGAAACTGGAAGCGTCCGTCGGTGGGGCGCTGGTAGAGATAGGCGTTCTTGCCCCGGTGCATCACGAAGGTATCCCAGTCGCCGATGTAGCCGCGGGCGACGATCATCTTCGCGAGGGCGTCGGGGTCGAGCAGCGCCTCGAGCTGTGGGCGCGAGGTTTTGCCATCGCTGATGAGCTTGAAGAGCTGGATGAGCGGGCGGTAGTCGTCCTGCGCTTCGTTGGTGCGCTTCATCCACTCGGTGCGGTAGCGGAGGGAGGAGTCGGTGCCCTTGTAAAGCCAGTGCGCGTCCTGCGCGGCCTGGCCCCACGCGTCGTTAAACCACCACTCGTCATCAATGCGGTAGAGGTCGCCCTTGTGCCCGCGCGGCCAGGCGCGGTCGAGGAACTCATTGCCCGCCGGCTCGACCTCCTCGCGGATCATCGGCCCGTAGCTGTTGATGAAATAGCGGACGAACTCGTTTTCGTTGACCGTCTCGCCCAGCAGGTAGAGCCAGTAGCGGACGAGGCGGTTGTGGAAGCGGTTGCCGCCGTCGGCGTCGTTGTCGTAGGTGGTCTTGGTATGGTCCCGGAAGGCGCGGTCGTGCGGGAGCTTGACCTTGCTGCGGCTGAGGTCGCCGCCCCGGGTCCACGGGCTGCCGGCAGTGCGGATTTCGCCGCCGTAGCGGATCTCCTGTTCATCGTGGATGTAGGTGCAGTTGAAGTAGTGGTTGGAGAGGCGCGGAAACTGGAAGCCGTATTTCGGGGTGTTGCCGTTGGCGATGGCTCCGTAGTCGAAGGCGGAAAGGATGTAGCGGGCCACGCGCAGGTCACGGGGCACGTTCCGGTCATCCATCACGAACAGTGCCGGCCAGTGCTCACCGCGCCGGGGGATGCGGGTGCTTGTGCCGCCCGTGCCGGTGGCCTCCACGTAGAACTGCACGACCTGGCTGTTCGCCTTATACTCCGGCAAGAGGGCGGTGTAGAGGCTG
The DNA here is from genome assembly GCA_964496695.1 of uncultured Klebsiella sp. Lineage (GTDB taxonomy): Bacteria > Verrucomicrobiota > Verrucomicrobiia > Limisphaerales > SXTU01 > SXTU01. The sequence continues at coordinate 21,066 of CAZCBE010000094.1, read as the reverse complement.
TCTCCGGCGGTGTCGTCGCCATTGGTGCCGTCGTCGAACATGTCCTTGGCCTGCCAAGGTTTGTTGCCGGTGTCGCTGTCGGGGCGGTGGAAGAGTTTGACGGCTCCGGCGGAGAGCGGGGTGGTGCTGGTGACCTTCACGGTGACCTTCACCGTGTCCTTGCTCCTGGGCACGGCTGGGCTGTGGCTCAATCCATCCACCTGCGGCGGCGGGGCGGGCAGCCAGCGGGAGTTCTTGCGGCCAGGCGTGCCGAGTGCGGCGGGCGGCGGGATGAGAAAGGAATCGCCGAGGCTGTGATCCCAGGTCTGCGCGATGAGGCGGGGCGTGCCGGAGATCCAGCGCGCCTCGAAGCGGAGTTCGTAGCGCTGGCCTTTCACGAGGGCGGTGCAGTCCTGCTCGACGCGGTTGGGACGGTTGTCCCCGTGGCCGTCGGCGAGGAGGTGCAGCTCGCCGTTGGTGACGTGACTGGCCCAGTGGTTGCCCTGCGCGAGCCAGCCGGTGGCACCGGAGCCGTTCGTGGACAGGCGCGTGGGGTTGGCCAGCAGGTTGGTGCCCTCACCGTTCTTGAGGAACTGGATGTTTCGCAGCGCGATATGCGCTTCGCCGACGAGGTGGAAATGGAGTTCCTTGAAATCGCCGGGAGCACCCTCGACGCGCAGTTCCAGATTCGTGCCGACGCAGGAGAAGGTGCGCCACTCGCTCTTCGCGGACTCGTCGCTGTCGCGCCATGCGCTGGGGAGGGAGCCATCGAGCGCGGGGTGGATGAGTTCCAGGCTGCTGCCGCCCCCGTGGGTCAGTTCGGGCCAGTCGCCGCCGAACCGGTAATCCACCTGGCAGACGAGGTTGCCGCGTTCGTCCAAGAGGCGCACGAGGTCGCCGTCGTGGGCCAGCTTCCCGGACCAGTTGCCGGTGACGTGGATGTTCCCGTGCAGACGCCGCAACAGGGACGCATCTTCCGCGATGGCCAGGAACTCGCCCGGCTGAATCAGCCACCCGCGCGGAAGCTCGTAGTGAACGCCCCCGGTGATGGCCCAGCCGCCAATGTTCACGGGGGCCTTCCCGCGATTGAACAGCTCGATGAAGCCGAGCTTTTTGTGCGGATAGGGCGGGTTGAACATGACCTCGCTGACGACGACCTCGGGGTTGCGCGCGGGGTTGTTCGTCGTGTCGCGGCTGGGCTTGTCCGAGGCATACCACTCCTTCGCGCCATTGGGGAAGGCCTGTGCGTTCAGCCCGAGACGCGGCTGCTCGAAGAGCCACGCGTCGCGCACGGTGCCGGTGTTGTCCACGACAAAGAGCGTCACCTCGCGGTTGCGCACGGGGAAGGGGACTGCCCAGGACCGGCACGCACCCGGCGCGAGCACGCCGCCCAACGGCAGGCGGTCGGTGAAGTCGGCGCGGGAGGCGAGGAACAAGCCGTCCAGATGGGTGGCGGTGGGGCTGGCGTTGAACAACTCGACCCATTCGAGCTTGCTGCCCGGTGCCGAGAACTGGACTTCGTTCAAGCGCACCGGGCCGACGAGGCCGGTCCAGACGGGGGCGGTGGGCGGCGGGGCTGCGGCGGGAGCGGTGGTGGTGGCGGTGAGCCGCACGCCGAAGACGATGTCGGAGCTTTGCGGGCTGCTCTGGTGGACTTCGGCGGCGAGGACGTTCGTCCCGCGCACGAGGAGGCTCGCGGGCAGGGTAAGGACGGCCTTCTCCTCCTCGGCGGTGCCGACACTGCGCTCGGCCACCGTGTCTTTGGTGATGGCACCGGCAGCCATGCCGGGGCGGCCGATTTCCTTGCCGTTGAGATAATAGACGGCGGCGTCATCGAGGAGTTGATCCAGCACGAGGGAGCCTTTCGCGGGGTCGCCGGTGAAGACGAAGGCGCGGCGGAAGTAGTAGGTGATCTGGCCGGCGGAGAGGCGGGTGCGCAGGCCAGGCGGCGGGAGGGGGGCGCCGGTGAAGCCCAGCAGACCCTCGCCCTTGGGCCAGGCGGAATCGTCGAAGGCGGTTTCGTGCCAGCGGGCAGGCACGGGCTCGGGGCGGGCCCAGTGTCGCCAGGCGTCAGTGTAGTCCACGAGCCGCTGGCCGGGCGGGGGCGCGGCGACCTCGGGGCTGCGCACGGTGGTTTCGGCGTTCAGGCGGGGGTCGAAGCCCGGGGTGCCGAGGGGGTGGGCGCTGACGGTCCAGTTGCGGGCGTCGTCCACCTGCTGGTTGCTGTTGCGCAGGACGAGGGTGTGGCCGGCACCATTCGCGGCGGGCGACCATGGGCCGCGATCACCATAGCGCACGCGGCAGACGACGGTGCCGTTCTTGTCCTGGAGGATGACGCGGTCGCCGGTGGGCACCAGATGGCCGACCCAGGGGCCGAAGACCCGGACGTTCGTGGGGAGGTTGGTATAGGCCGCGCGGGTGGCTTCGGGAGTGGCGCTGGAAATGACGATGCGCTCGAAGGCGCGGAGGAAGGAGGCGGCGGCATTGGTCGCGTTAAAGTCAGGGAAGGCGTAGTCAATGTTGCCGGTGAGCCGCCAGCGGGCGAGGTCGAAGGGGGTGGCGGTCTGGTTCCAGACCTCGACCCAGGCGGGCAGGCCGCGCGGCGGGCTGGGCATGATCTCGGCGATCACGACCTGCTCGGCGCGGGCGAGCAAGGTGCCGGCGAGCACGGCCACGAGCAGGGCCGTGCGCGCGAGGAGGCGATGTCCAGCCGGGTTCATCGGGCGAAAGTCGTGGGAGGGTAGGCAAGGGCGGGGAAGGCGTCGATAGAAAGGCGGCGGGGGAGGGGACCGATGGGAAGCGGGGGACGGATCGGACGGATGGGGCCGGGGATTCTATTTGCGTCACGCCAATGCGCGAGGATGGCGAGGGTGAGAGGGTTGGAGGGTGTGCAATTTCAGATCACAGATTTCAGAGGGGCAGGGGATGGGGCAACCACAAATGGACACGAATCTGGGACGGAAGCGGGTGCTCGGCACGCCGGGGAACATGCAGCGTGGCGAGCAGTCGTTTTTACCAAACGAAGCCAATTTGGAAATGGGTGGCGAACGGTGCTCGATGGGGCAAGCCATTGCTTCCGAAAGGGATGCGGTGGAACTGGGCTGCGAAGAGCGGGCGGTTGGCGTTTGCGAAACGAACCCATTTTGAAGGCAGACAGGAGAGGAAGAACCACGAATGAACACGAATGGGAAGGGGGGACGCCCGGGCCGGAGACCGATGCTTCGGGCAGGCATATGGGCACCGCAGAGACGGGACGGAAGCAGAGATGGGGCGGACAGGAGGAGGATTTTGCGAAACGAAGCCATTTGGTAAGCGGACACATCACAGGAACGGACGGTGCAGAGGTGGGGAGGAAAACACGAATGGACACGAATTCGATGAGGGTGGGAACGAGGCGTCAATCAGCATCAAAAAGTTGCCCGCGAAACACGCGAATAGACGCGAGTGGAACAGAAAGTCTGTTGCCGGAGGAGGCATCCGGGTATCGGACGGTTTGTCAGGATATTCGCGTCTATTCGCGTGTTTCGCGGGCAACTTCAACGCCGGGTCGGAGACCGGCGCTCCGGGGCACAGCGCCTCAAGCCCGGCGGGGCGAACCTCGACCTGCCCCCGCACGACGGCGGAGCGCGGCCCGCTGGGCCGCAGCGGCTGGCAGCAGGGAAAGGCTTGGGAAGCTCCGCAGCCCGTTCTGCAGGGTTGCCGCTGCGGCCCGGCGGGCCGCGCTCCGGGGGCAGTGCGCGGATGCGCCCCCCTGCGGGCGGCCCCCTGCTTTCCCCTCGACACCCTTCCGCCTGCCTTTGAGTATCGTTCCATGATTTCGCGAGCCAAGTCCGAAGCCCTCTTTGCGGAGGCGTTGCAGCATATCCCCGGCGGGGTGAATTCCCCCGTGCGCGCCTTCCGCGCCGTGGGCGGGCAGCCGTTTTTCGTGCAGTCGGCCAAGGGCTCGCGGGTGACAACGGTGGATGGGGATGAGCTGATTGACTACGTGGGCACCTGGGGCCCGGCCATCCTCGGGCACGCGCACCCGAAGATCATTGCCGCCGTGAAGGCCGCCGCCGATCACGGCACGAGCTTCGGCATCCCGAACCCCTTCGAGGTCACCATGGCGCGGCTGATCAAGTCGCTCGTGCCCAGCGTGGCCAAGGTGCGGATGTGCAACTCGGGCACCGAGGCGTGCATGAGTGCCATCCGCCTCGCACGCGGCTTCACCAAGCGCGACAAGTTCATCAAGTTCGACGGCTGCTACCATGGCCATGCGGACTGCCTGCTGGTCAAGGCTGGCTCCGGCGCGCTGACCTTCGGCAACCCCGACAGCGCCGGCGTCCCGGCGGACACGGCCAAGCACACGTTGGTGCTGCCGTATAATGACGTGGAGGCGTTGAAGGCGTGTTTCGCAGCGAATCCGGGCGAGATCGCGGCGGTGATCATCGAGCCGGTGCCGGGCAACGCGGGGCTTTACCTGCCGCGTCCGGGCTATTTGGAGTTCCTGCGGCAGATCACGGCCGAGCAGGGGACCGTGCTCATCTTTGACGAGGTGATGACGGGCTTCCGCCTCGCGCCGGGCGGCGCGCAAGAGCGGTTTGGCATCCGGCCCGATCTCTCCACGTTCGGCAAGATCATCGGGGGCGGGCTGCCGGTCGGGGCGTTTGGCGGTCGCGGGGACATCATGGACTGTCTCGCGCCGGTGGGGCCGGTGTATCAGGCGGGCACCCTGAGCGGCAATCCGCTGGCGATGGCGGCGGGGATTGCGGCGCTCGAAGAACTTTCGAATGCGGAATGCGGAGTGCGGAATGCGGAATCATCCTCCCTCGCCCCCATCGGGGGAGAGGGCCGGGGTGAG
>CAZCBE010000094.1:0-16237 GCA_964496695.1 uncultured Klebsiella sp. | reverse complement strand
GCCTCTCCCCCCACCCCCCCCCCCCCCCCCCGCGGGGGGTCGGGGGGGGGGGGGGGGGCCCCGCGGCCGCCAACGCCTACGCGCGGCTGGAGGCGAAGGGGGCGGCGCTGGAGGCGGGGCTGGGCGAGGCGGCGAAGGCGGCGGGCATCCCGGTGACGTTCAACCGCTGTGGCTCGATGTTCTGCGGCTACTTCACGGGCGACCCAGTCTGGAACCTCGCCGATGCGATGAAGGCGGACCGCGAGCGGTTCAAGAAGTTCTTCCATGGCATGTTGGCGGAAGGGGTGTATCTCGCGCCGTCACAGTTTGAAGCGGGATTCCTCTCTACGGCGCACTCGGAGGCGGATATTGAGCACACGGTCCGGGCGGCGGCGAAGGTGATGAGGACGCTGTAGCGGCTTGCGGTGAGCGGACAATCCAGCTAATTTTGATTCATGCCAGCACTGGCAACACATCGTTTCACCGTTGAGGAATACTACCGGATGGGCGAGACCGGCGTGCTTCCGCCAGATGCGCGGGTCGAACTGCTGGACGGGGAGATCGTGGATATGATGCCCATCGGACCGTTTCATGCCGGGACTACCAACCGCCTGGCCAAGTTCTTCATCAAGCTGGGAAACGAGCGCTGGTCGGTTTCCATCCAGACCCCACTGCGTCTGAGCCAGCATTCGGAGCCGCAGCCAGATTTGATGCTGCTCAAGCCTCACAAGGACGACTACACCTCCCGTCATCCCTCCCCGGAGGATGTTTTTCTGCTGGTGGAAGTGGCGGACAGCTCGTTGTCAGTTGACCGGGATCAGAAAATTCCGGCCTATGGACGCGCCGGCGTGAGTGAAGTATGGCTGGTGAACTTGGTGAACCGCACCGTGGAGGTGTATCGCGAGCCGCATTTCACCGGCTATGGCTCGGTGACGGTGCTGCAGGCGGGCAATGAGGCGCAACCCGAGGCATTTCCCGATGTGAAGGTGGATGTGGCGGCGTTGTTGAAGCAAGTCGGATGAAGCGCACTCGAGATCGCGCGTGACGAGAAGCACGGTGCCCCGAGGCAACTCCACCGCGACCCTGCTCCTTTGATGATTGCCCGCCTCACGCGGACACCGGCAAACTTCCTCCACTCAGATGAACCACAGACGCTTTCTTGCAGTTGCCGCCGTTTGCCTCCTGCTCCTGCTGCTCACGATCACCGCGCCTGCCCAGTTTCCCGTCCTCTACAATACCGAGCCGGACACCAATTCCGCCGCGCTGCCCGCAGCGCAGGTGGCCGCACAGATGCAATTGCCGCCGGGGTTCAAGGCCACGGTCTTCGCCGCCGAGCCGGACGTGCAGAATCCCATCGCGCTGGCCTGGGACGCGCGCGGGCGGCTATGGGTGGCGGAGAACTACACCTACGCCGAGCGCACGACGAAGTTCGACCTGCGCATGCGCGACCGCGTGCTGATCTTCGAGGACAAGGACGGCGACGGGCGTTTCGACTCGCGCAAGGTGTTCAACGACGACGTGCAGATGCTCACGAGCGTGGAGATCGGGCGCGGCGGCGTGTGGCTGATGTGCCCGCCGCAGTTGCTCTTCATCCCGTGCGCGAATGGTGGCGACAAGCCGACGGGGCCCGCCGAGGTGGTGCTGGATGGTTTTACGCCGCCTGCCGAGAACTATCACAACTACGCCAACGGCCTACGCTTCGGTCCGGACGGCTGGCTGTATGGCCGTTGCGGTGCGTCGGCCCCGGGCGAGATCGGGGTGCCCGGCACGGCGAAGGAGGCGCGCATCCCGCTGCGCGGCACCATCTGGCGCTATCATCCCACGCGGAAGGTTTTTGAGGCGCTGAGTTCCGGCTGCACGAACCCGTGGGGACATGACTGGGACCAGCACGGCGAGCTGTTCTTCATCAACACAGTCAATGGCCATCTCTGGCACGGCATCACGGGCGCGCATTATGTCCGCCCGCACACGATTGACCCGAACCCGCGCACCTACGCGCTGATTGACCAGCACGCGGACCACTGGCACTTCGACACGGCGAAGGACTGGACGAAGTCCCGCGACGGCGCGGCGGACGCGCTGGGTGGCGGTCACGCGCACATCGGCATGATGATCTATCAGGGCGACAACTGGCCGGCCCAGTATCGCGGCCGGCTCTTCACGCTGAACATGCACGGTCGCCGGGCGAACCAGGAAATCCTCGAACGCAAGGGCTCCGGCTACGTGGGGCGTCACGGTCAGGACCTGTTCATCGTGCCGGACAAGTGGTTTCGCGGGATGGAACTCACCTACGGTCCCGATGGCGGCGTGTATGTGGCGGACTGGAGCGACACCGGGGAGTGCCACGACAGCACGGGTGTTCACCGCACGAGCGGGCGCATTTACAAGATCACGTATGGGGAGCCGAAACGCCCAGCCGTCACGGACCTTACCAAACTCTCCATCCCCGAACTTGTGCATCTGCACACGCACACCAACGAGTGGTTTGCCCGCCAAGCCCGGCTGCAATTGATGGAGCGACCTCGCACCAGTGACAGCTTGAAGGATGCAATCATGGGGTTGGGCATGCTCATGGACCGTGATAAGAACGTTGTTCACCAGCTTCGGGCACTCTGGACACTCCATGCCATGGGAGTGATTGATGAAGCCTTTCTCCTCGCGAGACTCAACCATCCGAACGAGCACGTTCGCGCGTGGGTCGTCCGCTTTCTGACTGATGTCTGGCCCCTCGACACGGTGATGAGTGGTCGCCCGAAACAGAGCGCGGCAGACGAGACAAGTAAGCCCGCAGCACAGTCGGTCATCAATCGCCGACCGAAAGTCGATCAGAGCTTCCTCCCTTCGCCTGCTACCACACGCGAACTGCTCCACCTTGCCAGCGCGGACTCCTCGGCCCTCGTCCGTCTCACACTTGCCACTACTCTCCAGCGCCTGCCTGTCACACAGCGCGCCGAACTCGCCATCGCCCTCGTTGCGCACCCGGAGGACGCCGCTGACCACAACCTCCCCGCGCTGATCTGGCATGGCCTCATCCCGGTCGCCGAGTCGCAGCCGGAAGCACTGCCGAAAATCGCCAACGCCTGCGCGTTGCCGCTCACGCGCCGTCTCATCGCCCGCCGCCTCGCCGAGGACATTGAGAAGCAACCCGACCATGTGAACAACCTGCTCTTGCTCGCGGCTGTGAAGCCCGAAGCTTTCCAGAGCGACATCCTCGATGGTTTGGTTGACGGGTTGGCGGGCTGGCGTAAGGCAAGAATGCCGTCGGCTTGGGATGCCTTTGCGAAGTTCATAGAGCGCTCGCCCAACACCGCCCTCCGCGACCGCGTGCGCGACCTCAGCGTCGTGTTCGGCGATGGCCGCGCGCTCGACGAGGTCAAGCAGGTGGCCCTCGCCAAGGACGGCGACATGAACGCCCGCAAGGCCGCGCTGCAAACGCTCATTGAGAGCCGTCCGCCGGATTTGCGTGCCATCTGCGAGCAGTTGCTGGCGGTGCGCTTCCTCAATGCCGTGGCTGTGCGTGGCCTGGCGCAGTTCAATGACCCGGCCATTGGCGAGAAGCTGGCGAAGAGCTACCGCAGCTTCCACCCAAGCGAGCGGCCCGCCGTGATGGACACGCTGGTCTCACGCCCCACATTCGCAAAGGCGCTGCTGGCCGAGGTGGCGGCGGGGCGGCTCCCCCGCGTTGACGTGACGGCCTTTCATGCGCGGCAGATTCGCAGCTTCAACGACGCGGCGCTGAACGCGCAACTGGCCAAGGCGTGGGGTGAATTGCGCGAGGCGGCGGCGGACAAGCGGGCGCTCATTGCGAAGTTGAAAACCCAGCTTACACCCGAGGTTTTCGCCAAGGCGGACAAGGGCGCGGGCCGCGCGCTCTACAACCTGGCCTGCGCGGCCTGCCATCGCCTTTACGGTCAAGGCGGCGAGGTAGGCCCGGACCTGACCGGCTCGGGCCGCGACAATCTCGACTACCTGCTCGACAACATCTCCGACCCGAGCGCCGTGGTGAGCGCGGACTTCCGCATGACCGTGGCGAACCTCAAGGACGGTCGCACGCTGAACGCGCTTGTCGCTGCCCGCACCGAGCGCACGCTGACGCTCAAGACGATGACGGAGACCGTCACGGTGCAGCGCAGTGATGTGACGTCCATGCAGGAATCCGCGCTCTCGCTGATGCCGGAGGGCTTGCTCGAAGCCATGACACCGGAGCAGCAACGGGATCTCCTCGCCTACCTGATGCACAAGTCGCAGGTGCCGCTGCCCCAATAGCCCGGTAGCAGCCGACGTGAGGAGGCTTACACCAAACGTGAAGCAAGAGCATGTATTCAAAACCCAGAATCGTTATTCAAGGCCACCTCTCATTAGCACCCGGCTTTAGCCGGGTGACCGGCGGGGAATGGGACCCAGCCGTTTCAACGGCTTTCCTGAGCAGGGAAGAAGCCGCTGAAGCGGCTGAGTGGTTCGTGCTTCGTCACTACACCGGGCTGAAGCCCGGTGCTGATGGGAGAGATTCGCTGAAAGGCAACCACGATATGGAAACTGGAACGGTGGAACAGAGCCTCCTTACGTCGGCTGCTACCATGACGCGATGAACACGCTTCTGCCCGTCCTGCTGCCGCTGCTGGCAGCCATGGTCTATGTCATTGGCGCACTGCTGGCCAAGCGTTCCGCGGAGCTGGGCAGCGGAGTCTGGCGCACGGCCTTCGTCTCGAACCTCGTCTCCGCCGGGTTCTTCGCGTTCCTGCTGCCCCTGGGCGGCACCTTCCATGCCGACCTGCTCTGGCAGCCGGCGCTGGTGGCGGTGTTCTATCTGCTTGGCCAGTTGCTCAACTTTCTGGCGCTCCAGAAGGGCGACGTGTCGGTGGCCACGCCGGTGATGGGCTTGAAGATCATCCTCGTGGCGGTCTTCACTACGCTGCTGCTCACGTCCGGCGTGTCGGTGAAGCTGTGGATCGCGGCGGGGCTGAGTTCGCTGGCGATTGCGCTGCTCAACCGGCCCGACGGCACGCCGCATCATCACGTCGGCCGGACCATTCTCTTCTCCGCCGGCTCGGCGGCGATGTTCGCAATCTTCGATGTGCTGGTGCAGAAGTGGTCGCCCGCGTGGGGGCTGGGGCGGTTCCTGCCGGTGATGCTGGGTTTTGTCGCCGCGTTCAGCGTGGTGTTTGTGCCGCTGTTCCAGGCCCCGCTGCGGGAGGTGCCGCGTGCGGCGTGGCCGTGGCTGCTGGGTGCGTGTGTCTTCATCGGTCTGCAATCGCTGATCTTCGTGAGCACCATCGCGCGGTTCGGCGGCGCGACGACGGCGAACGTGATCTACAGCTCGCGCGGGCTGTGGAGCGTGGTGGGGGTGTGGGCGATCGGCCACTGGTTCAGCAACCGCGAGCAGCACCTGGGCGCAAGTGTGCTGCGGTGGCGGCTGGCGGGCGCGGTGCTGATGATGGCGGCGATTGCGCTGGTGCTTTTTTGATGCTGAGCACGAAAGAGGTGCCTGCGAATTACGTAGAACATGCGCATGTTTCGTGTTGCGTGTTCCGTGACTATTAATCGGACGCTCACTGTCAGAATCACGGACCACACACCACGCCGAACTTTCGGCTTCCCCGTAACTCTGGTTGCGCGACACTGTGTCTGAACCAGCACATGAACCGCACGACGCTTGCCCTGTTCGCCGCATTCCTTGGCCTGCTTTGCGGCCAGGCTGCCACTGCGCCTAAGCCCAACGTCTTGTTCCTCGCCATTGACGATCAGAACGACTGGATCGGCTGTCTCGGCGGGCATCCGCAGGTGAAGACCCCGCACATTGATCGCCTTGCCGCGCGTGGCACGCTCTTCACCAACGCCCATTGCCAGGCCCCGCTGTGCAATCCGTCGCGTTCCAGCCTCCTGACGGGGTTGCGCCCGTCGTCCACCGGCATCTACGGGCTCGCCCCGGGCATCCGCGACGTGGAGGCGACTAGGAACCACGTCACACTGCCGCAGACTTTTACGCGCGCCGGTTACTTCACCTACACCTGCGGGAAGATTTACCACGATGGCTCGGTGAAGCCGAAGGACCGCGCCGCCGAGTTCAACGAATGGGGACCCGCGCCCGGCATCGGCAAGCCGGCGCAGCGCATCAACAAACTTCCGGGCCCGCAACACCCCGCGATGGACTGGGGGCCGTTCCCCGAGAAGGACGAGGACGGCGGGGACTACAAGATTGCTAGCGCCGCGATGGAGGCCTTGCAGAAGGCGCCGAAGGACAAGCCCTTCTTCATCAGCGCCGGGTTCCGGCTGCCGCACGTTCCCTGCTTCGCGCCGCCGAAGTGGTTCGACCTCTATCCGGACGCCACGCTCCAGATGCCGCCGGTGAAGCCCGGGGACCGCGACGACACGCCGCGCTTCTCGTGGTATCTGCACTGGCGACTCCCCGAGCCGCGGCTAGTCACATTGGAGAAGCTGAACGAAATCCGTCCGCTCGTCCGCGCCTATCTCGCGAGCATCAGCTACATGGACGCGCAGGTGGGCCGCGTGCTGGACGCGCTGGAAGCCACGGGCCGCGCCAACGACACCATCGTCGTGCTGTGGAGCGATCACGGCTGGCATCTGGGCGAAAAGGCGATCACGGGCAAGAACACCCTGTGGGACCGCAGCACGCGCGTGCCGCTGATCTTCGCCGGGCCGGGCATCGCGAAGGCGGCGAAGTGTGGACGCCCCGCTGAACTGCTGGACATGTTTCCGACCTTGCTGGAACTCGCCGGCTTGCCCGCGCGCCCCGATCTCGAAGGCCACAGCCTGGTGCCGCAGCTCAAGAACTCCGCCGCTCCGCGCGAGTGGCCGGCGATCACCACGCACAATCAGGGCAGCCACGGCATCCGCACCGAGCAGTGGCGTTATATCCGCTACGCCGATGGCTCGGAGGAACTCTACGACATGGTCCGCGACCCGAATGAATGGACCAACCTTGCCGCCGCACCGATGCATACGAAGACCAAGACGGAACTCGCGAAGTGGCTGCCGAAGAAAGACGTGCCGCCCGCACCCGGCAGCCTCCACCGGGTCTTCACCTACGATCCGATGACGGAGGAACTGGTCTGGGAAGGGGAGCGCGTGAGGAAGACCGATCCGATCCCGGTGTTCTGATACCAAGTGGGGATGCGGTCTGGTAGAATGCGGTTCGATCATCGGACGCTCTCTCCCCCTCACCCCAGCCCGCTCCCCGAGGGAGCGGGCTGGGGTGAGGGGGAAACGCGCGCACGCAATACCACGCCCATTCTATCAGGACGACGGAGGTCCGGGACACTCAACCTTGGGAGTGTCACAAGCCCGGCGACCTAGGCACAAGAGGCGATTGTGTGGTGCTGCGATTCTGGTATGAAAGCCAGACTCCATGGCAGCCAGGCTTCAACACGAACCGCAGCCAACCGCCTCCCATGTGCTGGTGGTGGAGGATTGCCCGGCTACCAGCGAAGCGATCCGCCGCACCTTGTCGCGCGCGGGGCTGGAAGTCACCGTGGCCGCCACTCGTGAACGCGCACTGGAACTGGGCGGGCTGGAGACGTTCGATCTGATCATCCTGGATCTGGATTCGCCCCGGCTCAACGGCGTGGAGCTGTGCCGCGCCTTGGGGCAGGAGGCCGCCTCGCGGGACACGCCCGTGGTGTTTGTGACCGGGGCCGGGGCCGGCCAGACGGTGGAGGCAGATGCCTGGCGGGCGGGCGCGGTGGATGTCATCAGCCTGCCGTTTCAAGTGATGGACTTTCTGCCGCGCGTGCTGGGCAGCCTGCGACATCCGATGCGCGAGGCTGCCGAGGTGCTGGAGTGGACGGTGAACCGGTAGGCGGAGTTTCGCTGAGGCGCTGGCTCGCCCGCACTTTACGCCGGTCCGTTCCTCGCTACACTTTCCGGCATGACACGTTGCCTGCTGGTTGCCTCCCTGCTCGTCAGCTTGATCCTGCCACTGCGCGCTGAACTGAAGACCGACATCGAGTTCGCCAAGGCCGGCGACGTGAGCCTCACGCTGGATGCGAATGTGCCGGACGGCCCCGGTCTGTTTCCCACGGTCATTCTTGTTCACGGCGGCGGGTGGATGCGCGGCGACAAGACCAGCTACATCAAGCCGTTGTTCGAGCCGCTCACGAAGGCCGGGTTCACCTGGTTCACCATCAACTACCGGCTCGCGCCCGCACACCGCTGGCCGGCGTGCGCCGACGACGTCGAAAGCGCCATCCGCTGGGTGAAGGCGAACGCGAAGCAATACAAGGCCGACCCCAAGCGCATCGCCCTCGTGGGCGAGTCGGCGGGCGGGCATCTCGTTTCCTACGTCGGCGTGCGCGGGGCGGGGGAGACCAGTGTGGCGGCGGTGGTGCCGATCTATGCGCCGCATGATCTGGAGTTGCACGCGAAGAACCGGAATGCACTTGGCCCGTCGCTTTCCGCGCTGTTCAACCTGACCGAGTTAAACGACGACGCGGCGAAGACGTTGCGGGCAGCGTCCGCGACGACTTACCTCCGCAAGGGCCTCCCGCCGTTCCTGCTGTTGCACGGCACGAAGGACGCGCAGGTGGATTACGCGCAGTCGGTGAAGTTCCGGGAGAAGATGGTGGCGCTCGGGAACACCTGCGACTTCATCACCATCCCGGACGGCGCGCACGGCATGGGCGGCTGGGACAAGCTCCAGCCGGACTTCAAGGACCAGTTTGTCGCGTGGCTGCGGAAGACGCTGAAGTGAGGGGGCAATTCGAGTGGTGAGGGCCGAAGGCGACGCCCTTTGCGCACCAAGCCGGATGACGCAAGTTTGCACTTCGCGGCCCTGCTCCCGCCTAGGCCTCTTCCGCGAAGGAGCGGGCAGGGAGTGCGAATTCCCTGGACCGATCGCCTCATGCATTGAACTTCTGAACCCGGTGGTGAGGCCCAAACTGGAGCGGAATTTGGATCGGGATTACAAGCGGCCGGCAGGGTGTCCTTCGCTCTGATCGGTGGACAAAATGCGCGGCATCTGCGGGGTGAAATCCCGCGATACAGCAGGCAGCCAGCCTGCGGCAGGTTCACCGCCCAGTGGGCGACTTTGGAGTTCGGACTAAGAAAACTGTTACGTGTTCGCGAGGGCCGCGCGCTTGAGTCGCACAGTTTGCATTGGTGATTCCCCATTTCTCGGCTATGCTCCGCGGCATGAACCGCCGTGCGATGCTTGCGCTGATGCTTGCTGCCCCGGCTATTCCCGTCCGTGGCGCAGCCGGGGTCGGCTACGTCTCCTCGAAGGAAGTTCCCCCCGCTGTGCCGCGTGAGTTTCGCGGGGCCTGGGTGGCTTCCGTTGGCAACATTGACTGGCCATCGAAAGCGGGCCTCACCACGCAGGAGCAGCAGACGGAGCTGATCGGCCTGCTGGACAAGGCCGTGGCCCTCCGCCTTAACAGCATCGTCCTCCAGGTCCGCCCCGGATGTGACGCGCTGTATGCCTCGAAGCTGGAGCCGTGGACGGAGTATCTCACGGGCACGATGGGCCGTGCGCCTGAGCCCTACTACGATCCGCTCTCGTTCGCCGTCACCGAGGCGCATCGGCGCGGGCTGGAACTGCACGCGTGGTTCAATCCCTTCCGTGCCCGGCACAATTCCGCCCGGAGCCCGGTCGCGGCCAACCACATCAGCAAGACCCGCCCGGAACTGGTCCGCACCTACGGCAAACTGCTCTGGCTCGACCCCGGCGAGGCGCTCGTCCACGAGCATACCCTCCGCGTCATTCTCGATGTTGTGCGCCGCTACGATGTGGATGGCGTGCATCTCGATGACTACTTCTATCCTTACAAGGAGAAGAACGTTGCGAAGCAGGTGGTGGATTTCCCCGACGATTCCAGTTGGCGGAAGTATCAGAAGTCCGGTGGCAAGCTCACGCGCGACGACTGGCGGCGCGACAACGTCAACCGCTTCGTCCAGCGCCTCCACTCCAGCGTGAAGGCGGAGAAGCCGTGGGTGAAGGTGGGCATCAGCCCCTTCGGCATCTGGAAGCCCGGCGTCCCGCCCGGCATCCGCGGCATGGACGCGACGCAGGAGATTTACGCGGACGCCCTCAAGTGGTTTCGGGCCGGGTGGGTAGACTACCTCGCGCCCCAGCTCTACTGGAGCATTGACGCCCCGGAGCAGAGCTTTCCCGTGCTCCTGAAATGGTGGGCCGCACAGAACTCCGCCGCGCGCCATCTGTGGCCGGGTCTTTCCTCCGCCACCATCGGTCCCGGTCGCAGTGCCGACGAGATCATCAAGCAGCTTCAGCTCATCCGCACCCAGCCGGGAGCCAGCGGCAGCCTGCAATGGAGCATCAAGGCGCTGCACCAGAACCGAGACGGCCTCGCTGACAAGCTCGCCCGCCTGATCAACCAGTCCCCCGCGCTCATCCCCGCCTCCCCGTGGCTGGACAAGGCGGTCCCTGAGCGTCCGCAAGTCGCCTTCGGCCAGGACGCGGGACGAACGGTGTCCGTCTTCCAATGGGCCACCCCGGGCGGCACGCAGCCCGGGTGGTGGCTGGTGCAGATGCGCTTCAACGGGGCGTGGCAGACGGAAGTGCTGCCTGGCAGCCAGATGAACCGCAGCTTCCGGGGTGCTGCCAGCCAACTGCCCGAAGCCATCGCCGTGACCGCCGTGACCCGCTACGGCCAAGCCGGACAGCCCTTCGTCGCGCAACGGCAAGGCTAGCCCGGAGCGCCGGTCTCCGACCCGGCGTGTTTCCTGAATTCCGAAGCAGACGAATGCCGATGGCGAGGAGCGCGGCCTTCAGGCCGCAGAAACGTGAGGAAGCCACAGGTGGTTCGAACGCACTCTTCCTCTCCACCCTTCGGCGGCGTGAACGCCGCGCTCCGCTCGTCGGATCGGAGACCATGCTCCCAAAAGCAAAGGCCGCGCACGTGCGCGGCCTCGCCTGAAAGGTGAAACCCTCGGTTTACGCGAAGAGCTTCGTGACCGCCTTGGCCTTCACCAGCTCACGCGGCTGGTTGAGGTGGTTCATCACGATGGTTTCCGGGTCAATCCCGAAGCTGTGGTAAATCGTGGCGAGGAGTTCCGCCGGGTGGACGGGGTCTTCCGCCGGAGCAGAGCCGGTCTTGTCCGACTGGCCGTGGACGTAGCCACGCTTGATGCCCGCGCCGCCGATGACGCTGGTGTAGCAATACGGCCAGTGGTCGCGCCCGTCTGCGCTGTTGCCGTTGCCGCTGGTGCTCACGCCCTTTTGCGGGCTGCGGCCGAACTCTCCGATGGCGACCACGAGCGTCTCGGAGAGCAGGCCGCGTGAATCCAAGTCCTCGAAGAGCGCGGAGAGGCCGGTGTCGAGCAACGGGGCGCTGTCCTTCTTCATGCGGTCATTGAGCCCCACATGCACGTCCCACGAGTGGCGGTCCGAGTTGGCCACCTTGGGCCAGATGAGTTCCACCACGCGCGTGCCGGCCTCGACGAGGCGGCGGGCGAGCAGGCAGCTTTGGCCGAAGGTGTTGCGGCCGTAACGGTCGCGGAGCTTGTCCGGCTCCTGGTTGAGGTCGAAGGCCTCGCGGGCGCGGCCCGAGACGATGAGGTTCATCGCCTTCTTGTAGTAGTCGTCGAGGTTGTAGTTCTCGACGGCCTTCTCGATCTCCGGCATCGCGTTGCTGAGTTCGTCGCGGAGGTTCGCGCGGCGCTGGAGGCGCACGGCAAACATGTCCGGGCGGAGATTGAGGTCGTCCACCTTGATCTTGTCCATCTTCGCCATGTCCAGATCGTCACCGTCAGGATAGAGCGTGTAGGGATCGAAGGCCTTGCCGAGGAAGCCGGCGCTGCCGCCCTTGCCCACGACGTTCGACTCCTGCAACGGGCGCGGGAACATGACGAACGGGAGCATCGGCTCGGTGGGCGGCTTGAGGCGGATGATGTTCGAGCCGAAGTTCGGGAAGTCCTTTGGGCTGGGCGGCTCGAGCTGGCCGGACGGGCTGACCTTGTCGGTCGTGTAGCCGGTCATGATCTGGTAGATCGCCGCCGTGTGGTTGAAGAGGCCGTTCGGCGTGTAGCTCATCGAGCGGATCATGGTGAACTTGTCGTTCACCTTCGCGAGCTTGGGCAGCAGCTCCGTGTATTTGACGCCGGTCAGCTTCGTGGCGATGGGCGCAAAGACGGACTTCACGTTGTCCGGCACGTTTTCCTTCGGATCCCACAGGTCCAGGTGCGACGGGCCGCCCTGGAGATAGATCATGATGACGCTCTTGGCCTTGCCCCAGCCGCGTCCGCCGGTGGCGGGATTGGCGAGGGCCTGGAGCTTCATCGCGCCGCCGAGCGAGAGGCCCATCAGGCCCGAGCCACCGATGCGCAGGATGTCGCGGCGCGTGATGCCGAGGTGTTTGTCGCAGAGGTCTTTGCCGGCTTCGCCTGGGATTCGGATCATAGGGCTATGGGTTTTGCAGCGTTCTAATCCTGAGTGGACGCTCTGGCAAGGGCGGAAATTGAAAGAAGTTTTGGAGTGTGTTGGACGGAGCGCCGGCTTGCAGCCGGCTTTGCGCTCACGGACTGGTGAGACGAGCAAAAGCACGCGTGAGTTGCTTCGCCATGGCAGGGCCGCCAACGGGTAATTTCAGGGTATGCTTGCGAGCGAACCAGATAAGCCGGCTGCAAGCCGGCGCTCCCAGCGAACGGCTCCGCTCACCCCGGATACCCGCCCGCCACATAAGCCTCCAACTGGCTCAACGCCGAGCGTTGCGCATTGATGACCCACTTCACCAGGTCACCGATGGAAATCAGGCCCACCACTTGGTCCCCGTCCTTCACCGGCAGATGGCGCACCCGGCTCTCCGTGACGATGCGCAAGGTCTCCTCCACGCCATGCTTCGGGGTCACGCAGATGACATCCTTCGTCATGATCTCGCGCACGGTGGTGGTTTTGGACGAACGTCCTTGCAGCACCACCTTCCGCGTGTAGTCGCGCTCGGACAGGATGCCCAGCAGAGCCCCGCTCTCCATCACCAGCACGCAGCCGATGTTGCGGTCGGACATCAACTTGATGGCGTCATAAACGGTCGTGTCCGGGGCGACAGACTGGACGAGGGCTTGTCCCTTGTGCTGGAGGATGGTGGCGACTGAGTCAGTGATTTCCATGGCACTTGGTAGGTTTGAGCGGCGGCGGCGCTGACACGTTCAATTAAACCCAAACCCGCGGCTTCCTCAACGCAATTCTCGTTCGGGCTGGCCTTCATTCGCCGAATTGCGCAAAGCTTCAGCATGAAAAAGGTTTTTCTGATCCTCGCCGTCTTCTGCTCTGTGTTTTCCACCCGTGCCGAAGTGGAACTCAAAGGCACGCCCGCCGAACTCGCTGGCCACATCGCGGCTCTCCCCAAAGCCGTGACCCTGGAAGGCGAGGCCAAACTCACCCTCAGCGCCGACCGCTCGCTCATCCGCCTCGCCATTTCCACCGAGGGCCGGACGATGGACGAGGCCACGCAGCGCAACCAGTTGTTCCGCGACGAACTGTCCCGCGCGCTCACCCGGGCTGGCGTCGCGACTTCGAACATCGTCGCCGGCAAATTCTCCGTCTCGCCGGACTATGGCCGGTATAGCAACAAGCTGCGCAACGTCCGCTTCGAAACCGCCGTCAAGGTGACGGTCGAGGATGAGAAGCAGTTGCAGGCCCTCGGCGCGTTTCTGGAGCAGCGCCGGGAGTTTCGCGTTCGCAGCATCGAGCCCAAGGACTCCCAGGAGGAACAGAACCGCCTCAAAGCGATCAGCCTGGCCTGCGACAACGCGCTGAAGAAGCGCCAACTCTACGAGGAACGCCTCGGCCTGGTGTTGACACCGATCGCTGTCCACGAGCGCACGCTGACTGCGGACCTCGGCAAGCCCGTGGCCGGCCGCTATGAAGACAGTTCGAAATTGTCGGTGGATCTGGCCGCACGCACCAGTCTTTACCCGGAATTCAATTTTCCGGCCGGGTTTGGAGAACTCACCTACGAAGCAAAAGTGCAGGTCGAATTCCAATCCAAGCGCAAGTGAGCGCGCTGGCGCGTGGCATTCATGCCGCTTCAACGCACGCCGCACTTTGGCGTTCCCATGTTCCGTGCCCTTCGGACGTTGAAGCAACGTAAACGTCGCGCGCCCCGTGTTAGCGCAGCCGCGCCGTCACCATCTCCGCATCATACACACATCCGCCCCACGTCCCCCCGCTCACCGCCTGCAGCGCCGCCCAGAGCTTCGTGTCGTCCGGCAGATTCTCATTCGGCTTCAAGTCCTCGCGCATCGGACGCTGTGCGAGAATCGCCGCGCCTTGCTCCGTGCTGAACTTCGTCCCGCCCTCGCCCACGAAATCCACCGTGCCCGTGTTCGTATTCCGGTCCACCACGATGCGGATCACATCGCCGTCACGCAGCTTGCCCAGCGGCCCGCCCGCCAGCGCCTCCGGGCCCATGTGCCCGATGCACGCGCCCGTGCTCACTCCGCTGAACCGCGCGTCCGTGATGAGCGCCACATGCTTGCCGAAGGGCAGGTGCTTGAGCGAACTCGTGAGCTGGTAAGTCTCCTCCATCCCCGTGCCCATGGGCCCGCAGCCTGCGAGCACCAGCACGTCGCCCGCCGCGATGCGCTTCTCCTTGATCGCCGCGATGGCCGCGCGTTCGCTGCTGAAAACCTTCGCCGGCCCTTCCTTGCGATACACGCCGTCCGCGTCCACCACGCTCGGGTCAATCGCCGTGCTCTTGATGACTGCGCCCTCCGGCGCGAGGTTGCCGCGCGGAAATGTCACCGTGCTCGTCAGCCCGCGCGCCTTCGCGCGCTCCGGTGAGAAGATGACCTCGTCCGGGTCCACGCCGTCCTGCGTGCGGAGCAGTTCGCGGAACTTTGTGCGCCGCTCCGAGCCTTCCCACCAGTTCAGCACCTCATCGAGTGTCGCCCCGCTCGCGGTCAGCACGCTCGTGTTTAGCAGGCCCAGACGACGCAAGTGCAGCATCACTTCCGGCACGCCGCCCGCGAGGAACACGCGCACCGTCGGGTGATGCACCGGCCCGTTCGGCAGCACGCTCACGAGGCGCGGCACCTGGCGGTTCACCGCAATCCAGTCTTCCACCGTTGGCCGCTTTAGCTTCGCGGCGTGCGCGATCGCGGGAATGTGCAGCAACAAGTTCGTCGAGCCGCCGAAGGCCGCATGGACCACCATCGCATTGCGAATCGCCGCGTCGGTCAGGATGTCGCGGGACTTCAGCCCGCGAGTTTCCAGCTCCACCAAGGCCCGCGCGGAACTGACCGCCAAGTCCGTCCACACCGGCTCGCCCGACGGCGCGAGCGCGCTGTGCGGGAGCGACAGCCCGAGCGCCTCCCCCACCACCTGCGACGTCGCCGCCGTGCCGAGGAACTGGCACCCCCCACCCGGCGTGCCGCACGCGCGGCACCCCAGCTCCGCTGCCTCTTCGAGCGAGATCAGCCCATGCGAAAACCGTGCCCCGAGCGTCTGCACCGCGCCGGCGTCCTCGCCGTTGCTCGGCGGCAACGTTACGCCACCGGGCACCAGCACGCTGGGCAGGTCGCGCATCCCCGCCAGCGCCATCATCATTGCGGGCAGCCCCTTGTCGCACGTCGCGACGCCGAGCACGCCGCTGCGTGTGGGCAGCGACCGGATGAGCCGGCGGAACACGATGGCCGCGTCATTGCGATAGGGCAGGGAATCAAACATCCCCGTGGTCCCCTGCGTGCGCCCGTCGCATGGGTCCGAGACGCAGCCTGCGAACGGAATGGCCTTCAACCGCTTGAACTCCTTCGCCGCCGCCTCGACCAGCAGCCCGATTTCCCAATGCCCGGTGTGATACCCCAGCGCAATGGGCGAGCCGTCCGGCGCACGCCGCCCGCCTTCGGTGCTGAGGATGAGGAACTGCTTGCGGCCCAACTCGGCGGGGTTCCAGCCCATGCCGGCGTTCTGCGTCCAGCCGAAGAGATTGCCACTCGGCTGATGCAGCAGCATGTCCGCATCCAGCGGCAGCTTGCCCGCCGGCCCGGGCGCCTTCGAGCGGATCTGATAGATGTCGGCCGAGCCGAGCAGTTCGTTCAACGAAGCCATGCGGAGAGTGAATCAGTCATCCCGCCGCGCGGACAGACGAAAGCAAAGGCGTGCGGCCTGAATGTTCGGAGTCCCGGCTTCAGCCGGCGGAACCGTGCGAGTCTCATACCAATTCCCAATGACTGGCGGCGGAATGGCTGATGCGGAGCGCGATGCAGATTCGGCTCCCTCTCCCTTCCTCGGAGGAGGGGAGAGGGCCGGGGTGGGCACGGGGCATAGACATGGGTGACAACGAGGGCA
>CAZCBE010000093.1:0-29682 GCA_964496695.1 uncultured Klebsiella sp. | reverse complement strand
CTTCTGCCCCAACCCAGCGCGTCCCCTTCGTCGTCTTTTAATTTGAGTCAACTCGTGAACCATTGGAATTTGGGCTTTGGAGTTGCTTTGGAGCTTGGGACTTGGAACTTGGAATTTTCCCTGTCCGCCTCTCGGTTCCACCGAAAACAGCGAAGAGCCCGGATAGCCCAGTATGAGCTGTGAGGCTGAATGCGTTAAGGGGTTTCCATGCTGCCGGCACGCGGGCGTTGCCGCGGCTAATTCCGCACCGAGCAGGGCGCAGCTTGCGTTCCGATGGCAGTGGCAGTTTGCTTCCCTGATGACCGAGACCAGCCGCCCATCCTCCCGCACCGCGAAATGGCTCGCAGCCTGGGGAATGCTGTTCTTCGCGAGCCTGGCCCCGGTGCTCGCGGCGGGCGAAGAGGCGGGCAACTGGCCGTCGTTTCGTGGACCGGGCGCCGCCGGCGTTTTGGACGGTCTGAAGTTGCCGGAACGCTGGGATGCGGCGACCGGACAGGGTCTGCGCTTCAAAGTGGAGATTCCCGGGCTGGCGCATTCCAGCCCCGTGATCTGGGGTGAACGGCTGTTCGTCACCACGGCCGTGAGCAGCGAGCGGGACGCCTCGTTCAAGCCCGGTCTCTATGGTTCGGGCGAAGCCTCCCCGGACCGGTCCGTGCAGGCGTGGCAGATCCTGTGCGTGGACAAACGGAGCGGAAAGCTCCTGTGGCAGAAAACCGCGACCCAGGGCAGCCCCAAGGACAAACGCCATATCAAGTCCACCTACGCCAACTCGACCCCGGTCACGGACGGCGTGCATGTGGTGGCGCTGTTCGGTTCCGAGGGGTTGTTCTGCTACACCATCCAGGGCGAGTTCCTTTGGAAGAAGGATCTCGGGCGCATGGATGTTGGGGCGTATGACCTGCCGGGCTACGAATGGGGCGGAGCCAGTTCGCCCATTATTCATGAGGGCAAAGTCATCGTGCAATGCGACCAGCAAAAGGGCTCCTTCCTGCTCGCGGCGGACGTGAAGACGGGCCGGACGGTGTGGACCACGCCGCGCGATGAACTCCCATCGTGGGGCACGCCAACCGTGTATCCGGGGAAGTCGCGCGCAGAGCTGGTCACCAATGGCTCCAAGTTCATCCGGGGCTACGATCCCGCGAGCGGCGCGGAACTTTGGCGGCTGGGCGGCAGTTCCAAGATCACCGCCCCGACGCCCGTGTATGGCGAGGGGCTGATCATCGTGGCCAGCGGGCGGGCACCCGAGCGCCCCATCTTCGCCATCCGCCCGGGTGCCGCCGGTGACCTCACATTGCGCGACGGCGAAACCAGCAACCAGTTCGTGGCCTGGAGCAAGACGCGGCGGGGCGGTTACATGCCCACGCCGCTCATCTACCGCGGCCAGCTCTACGTCCTCAACAACGACGGGCTGCTCGGCTGCTACGAACTCAAGACCGGCACTGAACACTATCAGGAGCGCGTGCCGCACCGGTCGTTCGGCTTCAGCGCGTCCCCGGTGGCCGCCGATGGGAAGATCTATCTCGCGGGCGAGGACGGCCTGGTGTTCGTCCTGCAGGCCGGCCCCCAGCTAAAACTCCTCGCCACCCACCCCGTGGGCGAGCCGTTGATGGCGACGCCTGCGCTCTCGGACGGCACCCTCTATCTGCGGGGCAATAGGCACTTGTTCGCCGTCGGCAAGTGACGCAGTCTTCCGACCACACATGAAACTGTCCCGGACGCTGCTGCTCCTCGCCTTGTGCTCCACCGTTTTGGCTGGCCTGAGCGGATGGGTTTCCGCCGCCGAGGCCAAGGGCAAGACGGCAACCTCAGGCGAGCCCGGCGAAACGTTCGTTTTCCGCACCGATTGGAAAGGCGAGCGCATCACCTTGCCGCCGGCCTTTGCCCCGGCGATGAAGCTGAAGGGCATCGAGGAAATCCGTTTCGCGCCCGGGATGTTCCAGCCCCAGTCCGAGTCATTTTTCTCCTATGCGTTCGTGTTCGCGGTGGCGAAGGAGCAGGAACTGACGCAGGAATTCATCCAGCGGGAAATCCTCGTCTATTACCAGGGGCTGGCCGAATCGGTGTCGAAGGGCAGGGGCCGGACGGTGGAGGCCGGCAAGTTTACCTTCAAGCTGGAGCGGGCGAAGCAGGTGACGGGGAAGCCGGAGCAGCTCCCAGCCTCGACTTCGGTCACGCAATACGCCGGCGAGCTGGACTGGGTGGAACCGTTCGCCACCGGGAAGCCGCAAGTGCTGCAGTTCGAGCTCCACGCGTGGAGCGACCCCGGCGCCGCGAGGAACTATCTGTTTGTCTGCACCTCCCCGAAAGCCCGGGGAGACACCGAGACAATCTGGAAAGAACTGCGCGCCATCCGCCGCAATTTCGAGGTCAAGGGGCCGCTCAAGAATTCTATCAATCCCCAATGACCAGCGGTGGGGTAGTTGATGAGGGTCGGGTCAGAAGTTAGGCCCATGGTTTCCGCTTTGGCATGCTCAAACGGGCCGGACCGCTTTCAGTCCGGCGGCGCGAGCAAGCGCAAGCTGCCCCTCGTCAAAACTGACGAACAAGTCAGCGGCGGACTCGACCGCGTAGGCGACATGGAGCAGGTCCGCCGACCCGAAGGGAAGAGTGAAGCCGTGCGCGCCGCTCAATTCGTTGAACGTGCGGAGCACGTCGCGCCAGTCGGCCTCCATGTGCAGGAAATAGCCCAGCCGGACTTCTTTATCGAGCCGGTGAATGAGCGCCCGGGCGTCCCCCTCGCTCATGCCCCGGCGCGGGGCGGTGGCGCGGGCGTATTGCCGGAGGGCGGTGAACACCTCCGCGCGATGCCAGGGAGACCAAAGCCAGTTTTCCTCCTCGCGGCCCTCGTAAAAATCCACGGCCTCGCCGTGGAAGTTGTCGCGCCGAAAGCGGGACGCGATGATGAAACTGGTGTCGGCGTAGATGTTCATCGGCGGCGATGCTCTTTAAGCCACGCGGTGAAGTTCACCTTGGGGCCCTTGTCCGGGCAGAGTTCCGCCGCTTCCCGGCGCAGGTCCGCCGCCGTTTTCACGGGGCGCTTGCCCGCCTTGGTGACCACCAGATGCGGCTGGCCGTTATCCGTCACCATCAGGCTTTGCCCCGGCCGCAGGGATTTTGCCAGCGCCGGGGAATGGAAGAATTCGCGCGTCGTCATCGTCTTCATGGCGTCTAACGTAGGTGTAACACGGTCCGCAGGCAAGGTTCACCGGTGGAGGAGCCTCAGCCCGTGAAGCGGACTGCAAATTCGCCTTGTTCCACCGATCCCAAACCATAGCCTCCCCGCATGAACACACGCAGTTCGTTTTTGAAATCATTGGTGGCGGCTTCTCTGGGACTGGCCTTGCTGGCCGTTTCGCCAGCCGCTCGCGCGGCCGATCCGGTCAGCGGGTTCACCAAGCCCACCGTGGACATCGGCATCGTGGCCCGGGACGCCGAAAAATCGGCCCGGTTTTATGGCGAGACCATCGGGCTGAAGGAAATCAAGGGGTTCTCCGCCACGGCTGAGTTTGGCAGGAAGATCGGCCTGGTGGACAACCATCCAATCGTCGTGCGCGTCTTCGTGGCGGAGGAAGTTGAGGGTGCCACGCGGATCAAACTGATGTCGTTTCCGGCCGCCAACGGGAAGCTGCCGGACCGGAGCCACATTCATTCCACGATCGGCATCAACTACCTGACTTTTTTTGTGAAGGACATGGACCAGGCGCTGGCCCGGCTCAAGCAGGCGGGCATCAAGCCGCTGGGGGAGACCCCGGTGGCCTTGGGTGGCAAGCGGCAGTTGGTCGCCATCCGTGACCCGGACGGAAACTTTGTGGAGCTGATTGGCCCGGCCAAGGAGTGAGCAGCTCCGGGTAGATGAAGAGTGGAGCGGGTGAAGGGAATCGAACCCTCGTCTCAGGCTTGGGAAGCCCACATTCTACCATTGAACCACACCCGCACCGTGGCTGACTTCTGAATTGCTACCAAACCGGTCGCCGGGCGGCAATCCTCATTTTGCCCGTGCGCGCGGCTCTTGACCTGCTCCGCGCTCCCCCTATTCTCCCGCGCAATGGACATGAAACGTCTTGTCATTATCCTGCTGCTTCTGATGGCCGTCAGCCGGCCGGCCGGGGCCGCCCCCGAGCTGGTTAACGGCATTGTCGCCATCGTCAACGACACGGTCATCACCGAGAAGGAGGCGCGGCAGTTCATCGAGCCGGCCATCGTCGCCCTCGAACGCCAGCAGGGCATGACGCGCCCGGTTTACAACGAGAAGGCGATGGAGATCTACAAGGACGGCCTGAGCCAGCTCATCGAGCGCCAGCTCACGCTCGATGACTTCAAGGCGGCGGGCTACAGCTTCCCGGAGAGCATCATCGAGGACTTCGTGCAGGACCGCATCCGCGAGCGTTACGGCGACCGCGTGAAGCTCATCAAGACGCTCGAGGCGCAGAACATGACCTACGAGCAGTTCCGCACCGACATCCGCGACCAGTTCATCGTCGAGCAGATGAACCTCAAGAACGTCTCCTCCGCGGTCATCATCTCGCCGTTCAAGATCGAGACCTACTACAAGGAGCACCAGGAGCAGTTCAAGCTGCCGGAGCAGGTGCATCTGCGCATGATCGAGCTGCGCAAGAAGGACGGCGGCGATCCCGCGGCGGTCCGCCAACTGGCGAAGGAGCTGGAGGCCAAGCTGGCCGCCGGGGCGAAGTTCGCCGAGATGGCCTCGGTCTATTCCGACGGTTCGCAGAAGCGCGAGGGCGGTGATCTGGGCTGGCGCGAGCGGTCCGTGCTCCGCAAGGAATTCGCGGATGCCATCGCCAATCTGAAGGCCGGCCAGCGCTCCGGGGTGATTGACATGGCGGAAGCCTGCTACCTGCTGCTGGTCGAGGAAGTGAAAGCCGCCCAGGTGCGGCCGCTGGTGGAGGTGCGGGATGAGATCGAGAAGCTCCTGCTCAACCAGGAGCGCGCCCGCCTCCAGAAGAAATACGTCGAGCGCCTGAAGAAGAAGTCGTTCGTGCGCTATTTCTGAGCCAGGGAACCGGCCCGCCAAACCCGCGAAAAGACACGCAGACGGCGGGTGCCTTCTTCGTGGTCGGATGCAACCCGACTTCCGAAGCTGGGATGGGTAGCACAGGCTGCCAGCCTGTGCCGTCCGGCCACTGGCCGGACGAAATGGCGAGACGGCCACTCGCCTGTTTGATGCACCAAACCCGTTCGCACGCCGTCGTCGTCGTTCCGAGCGGCTGGAAGCCTGTGCTACCCGGCGGCTGCGCCGCCCCTACTTCGGAGCACCAAGGAATGGAATCGCGCGGAGCATCTGCGGGCGCTTCGCTTCATGCCAACGGGACTGGCGTTTCACGAATGCAGCTTCCACAACTGGCTTTCTTTGCGTCCTCTGCGCCCTTTCGCGGCCAATTCCCTCCCTTTGGTTTCACCCTGAAAACTGTAATGGGAACCACGGAATACACGGAACACGCGGAAGCAGAAGCCGATGGCAACGCGCGCGCCTTCACTTGCTGGGTGAACTCCCTGTAGTCGCCGCACTTCCTCCCAGCCCTTTCCTTTCTGTGTATTCCGCGTCTTCAGCGGTTTCTCATCTGCTGCATTTAGGTTCACACCAGCGGGAAGAGCTTCGCCAGCAGCATCACCACGCCGAGGCCGACCACGCCCATGAGGCTCAGCATCACGGTGAACGTGCTGAGGCACTCCTTCTCCGTGAAGCCGCTCATCTTGCAGATCACCCAGAAGCCGCCGTCGTTCATCCACGGGCCCATTTTCGAGCCGCAGCCGATGGCCAGCGCCACCCACACGGGGTGGAAGCCCAGTTGCTCCGGCGTGGCCATGCTGCCGATCATGCCCACCGCCGTGACCATCGCCACCGTGGCGGAGCCTTGCGCCACGCGCACGACCGCCGTCACCAGCCATGCCAGCGGCAGGATGCCGATGCTGTAGGTCACGGAAAGCTCCTTGAGCCGCACGCCGATCCCGGTCTGCTGGAGCACCCCGCCAAAGGCCCCGCCGGCGGCGATGATCAGGATGATCAGCCCGGCCTCCTCCAGGGCCACGCCCACGCCCTTTTCCAGCACCTCGCCGGCCTTGCGGCCCTGCTTCATCACCGTGCCCAGCGCGACCAGCGCCCCGATGCCCAGCGCGATGGTTGAGTCGCCCAGCACGCGGATCACGTCAATCACCCAGGGACACCCTGCAAACCAGCGCGCGTAAAGTTCCGCCCCGGCCTTTGCATCAAGGGGCGTCGCCAGGCTGATGAGGAAGAACGGCAGGAGGATGGGCATCGTGGCCAGCCAGAATGGCGGGAGCAGCTTTTCGTCGCGCTGCAGCAGCGTCTCGATGTCCGCGAGCGAGGCCCGGGCCGTGTCGCGCAGGGGGATGTTCAGGCGGCGGTTGGCCCACCGGGCGTAGAGCCAGCCGCAGCCGGCACAGATCACGCCCACCACGCAGCCGGCGAGCATCATCAAGCCCATGTCCACGCTCAGTTCCTTGGCCACGAAGAGCGGCCCCGGCGTCGGCGGCACGAGCGAGTGCGTCATCGTCGCGCCCGCAATGATGCACAGCACGTAGAGCGTGTAGTCGCGCCCGGTGCGCATCCGCATGGCCTTGGCCAGCGGCAGCATCAGCACAAACACCGTCTCGAAGAACACCGGGATGCCCAGCAGGAAGCCGCTGGCGAGGAAGGCCAGCGGGGCGCGCTGCTCCCCCAGCACGCGGACCATCGAGCGCACGATGCGGTCCGCCCCGCCGCTGTCCAGCAGGCACTTGCCCACGATGGAGGCGAACGCGATGAGCAGGCCGATGCGGCCCGCCGTCGCGCCGAATTCACGGGACACCCGTTCAATCACCGGCTGTTCCGCCACCTTGTGGGCCGCCTCCGGGGACAGCTTCTTGCTCACGCCGTGTTTGACGATGGCCTCCGACGAGGTGAGCCCGGCCACGACGAGCGCGCCGAGCACGAGGGCGAGGAAGGCGTGCAGGCGCAGGGCCAGAATGCCGCCGAGCACCACAACCATGCCGATCAACAGAATCCAGAGCGGGTCCATGCAGGTGTCCCAGAGTGAGTGACGCGTGAGTGTTGAGATGATACGTGTGCGTGTCGAGTCGGCAGTTCGGAATCCCTGCGGTTGGGGCGCAGCTCAGTTGTTTGCAAGGCGTCGCTGGCCAAGTGGAGAAACCCGCACCGCAACGAAGGCCGCAGGCTCCCGTGCTGAAAGCCCGTCCGGTGGCCGCCCGGGGGGATGGCTGAGGAGCCGCGTCGCGTATCTTCTCCCTCTCCCTTCCTCGGAGGAGGGGAGAGGGTTGGAGTGAGGGGTGTCCCACGGAATTTTACCGACTCACACGGGGAATTGGCCTTGATCCGAATCGTGCTCCAGCTTGAGCGCCCGAGCTGCGGCAAGAGTGGACATCGCGACTCGCGCACCCCGCCTACTGGTTCGTAAACAGCTCCCAGTCTCCGGCCTGCAGCAGCAGCCGCAGGGGCTTGCCTCGCGCGAGCAGCCGGGCGTTGGTCAAGGACCCTTTGAATCCCACCACCAGCACCCGCTGCGGACCGGCCAGCAGGTTGCCGAAGATGTGGTCGTCCTTCAGCACGCGGTCCCCGAAGCGCGCGCGGTTGCCAGGAAATTCAAAGGGCATCCGATGTTCCGGCAGGCCGGACATCAAGGGACGTCGCGTCGCGCTGATCACGGGATGCGCATAGAAGGGCAGACCCTGCGGGATGCGATGGCGCACGATCACCAGGTCGCCCTCACGGAATTCGCGCTTCAAGGCCGCGCCCAGCGGCTGCAGCGTCTGGTTGCTGCGCAGCTCGGTTTCCACCAGCGGCGTGAGCGCGACGATGGTGAAGAGGCTGACCGCCGCGAGCCCCACCGCCCAGCGCGCGCACAGGTCCGCCGCCCACTTGCGGCTCTCCCACGCAACGACTGCCAGCAGCATTCCGGCGGCCAGTGGCGTGAACTTGACCCAGAGCTGGTCCTGCACCTTGAAGACGAACCAGCAGGCGAGCGGAAAGCCAATCAACGGCAGCACGGCCCCGGCCGGCAGCACGCGCCAGACCCACCGAGGAGCGCCGGTCTCCGACCCGCCCAGTGACGGAACCGAGGAGGAACTCGCCGGGTCGGAGACCGGCGCTCCGAAAGCCGGCCACCTCAGCACCACCAGCGCGGCGAGCGCGGGAAACATGGGCAGGATATAATGCATCAGCTTCGCGCTGTTCACCGAGAAGAGCACAAACGTGACGCCCGCCCACACACTCAATATCACCCATGCCTCCTGCTTGCGGGTGTCGAGTGACTGCCAGTGCGCCCGCCGCCAGAGCCAGCCCAGCAGCAGCGTCCACGGCAGGAAGCCGCCGATCAGCACTGGCACGAAGAACCAGAACGGCTGCGCGCGGTTCTTCGCCGCCGCCTGCACCGCATGGCCAACCACCTGCCCCTTGACCATGAAGTCAAACGAGTGCGGCACCGACTCCCAGACCATCCAGAACCACGGCAAGGCCAGTGCGGCGAAGAGGGGCACGCCGGCGAGCGCGCCAAAGAGCAGCACGCTCAAGCGCGCGCCAGCCTTCCGCCGCCAACCGAGCAGCGCGCTGAAGGCGACGAGCGGAATCACCAGCGCGATCGGCCCCTTGGCGAGAAAGCCGCCCGCCATCGCCGCCCACGCGCCGAGCTGCCAGGTGAAGGAGCGTCGGGCCGCGAGCGCACGGGCATCGCCCGCCGGGTCGGGTTCGTCGTCCTCGCTCGGAGCCCCGGCTTTAGGCGGCGTGGCGTCCGCACTGCTTGATGGCGGCGATTCCAACGCATCCAGGCTCCGCCAGCTTCGCCAGAAGCAGTAGATCGCCCACGCGATGAACTGCGTGAGGAAAATGTCCGTGGTCAGCATCCGCGCCATCACCCAGTAGAGCGCGGAGGTGCCGAGGATCAGCACGCTCCACCGCGCGGCGAAGGCACCTGCGACGGAGCGCACGAGGAGGAACGTGGCCCACGCCGCGCTGAGCCCCGCCAGTGCGAGTGGCAGGCGCACGGCCCATTCGTTCACCCCGAAGACCGAGAGGGACGCCGCGACCGCCCAATAGGTGAAGGGTGGTTTGTCCAGGTGCGGCACATACCAGATGTGCGGCACCAGCCAGTTCCCGGTCTCCACCATCTCGCGGGCGATTTCGGCATAGCGGCCTTCGTCCGGTTCGTTCAACGAGCGCGTGCCGAGCAGGCAGAAGAACAGGAGCAGCACCGTGGCGGGAAACCACCACGGTGACCGGCGCTCGGAAGTGTCAGCAGGCACGCCGCAGTTTTAAGCGGGGCCGACGGAATTGAAACGGCAGATTTTTTGGCGAGCTTTGGAATGGGGTCGCCGTGGAGTGCGGCCTTCAGGCCGCTTCAGCGTGCGGATTTACGAGGGCATTGGAAGTTCTGGACCTGCGCCGCCATGGGTGAGGTGAAGCGGCGTGAACGCCGCGCTCCTCTCGTTGCGCGCGCTGGCGCGGAATCCGCGTTCAGCCTGGCTTCTGGCAGCTCTCCTCCAGCAGCTTCACCTGCTCGGTGCGAAGCGCGTTCATCGAGAACTGCGCAGCCGTCCGCGCAAACAGCTCCGCATCACCTCGCGTGCCGAGCGCCGCGATGCGCTTGATCTCCGCCACCGCATCCGCCGGCTTGCCGTGGGCCACGCGCGCGCAGTGCAGCGAGCCGTTCATGCCCGCCAGGATGTCCGCGACATGGCTTGGCTGCGGGCCGACATAGAGCACCGGCGCGCCGACGGTGAGGATGTTGTAGATCTTGCACGGGTGGATCATCCCGACAAAGGGATCGCCCAGCACCACTGTGTGCAGGTCTGCCGCCGAGAGCGAACCGGCGAGCCCCTCGAGCGGCTGGTAGGGCAGGCACAGCACATTCTTCAACCCGTGCTTCTCGGCGAACCGCTTGACCTTCGGCTGTTCACTGCCGCCGCCGACGAAGCAGAAGACAAAGCGCGGATCGTCCGCCAGCAGTCGGGCGGCCTCCGTGAGCGTGGTGAGCGGATGGACCGGGCTATGGTTGCCGGAATACATCACCACGAACTTGTCCGTGAGCCCGTGCGCGGCGCGGAACCGGGCCCGGCCTGCCGCGTCAAACCGCACCGATTCGTTGTGCGCCCAGGGCGGGATGACGACGACGCGCTCCGCCGGGATGCCCTTGGCCACGATGCGGTCCTTCATGTAGCGGTCGAGCGCGATGACGCGGTGCGACTGCCGCAGGCTGAAGCGGGACATCAGCTCAAGCGCGCGCGTCGGCAGGCTGCCCTCGCGGAGCCAGCCGGCGGCCACCGCTTCGTCCGGGTTCATGTCCATGACCCAGTAGAACAGCCTGGCCCCACGCAGCCGGCAGAACCACGCCGCGAGATACGAAACCAGCGGCGGCGAGGTGAGGGCCACGACCGCGTCGTAGCGTGGCAGGGTGAGCAGGCGCAAGGTGGTGACGGCACTGAAGAAGCCGAAGTCCGCCGCGCGCCGCCAGAGCGAGCCCTTGCCAAAGCCCGCCGAGGGCAGCCGCTGAATCTCCACGCCGCGCCACGTCTCCCGGGCCGGGAAACGCTGTGCGGGATTGTCGTAGGCCCGCTGGCTGGCGATGGCGGTGACGTGGTGCCCGCGCTCAACCAGGCCGACGGCGAAGTCGGACAGCACCTGGGCCGTCGCGACGACGTCGGGATGAAAAGTCTGGTTAAGCAGCAGGACGCGCATCAGCAAAAAACGAACGCGGCGACGTTACGGGAGCGGCGTGTTCGATGAAAGCCTCCAAGTCAGCAACCGGTCACGGAGCAAACACCGTGGCTTCCGTTCGACCGCAATCAACGCCTCCCACGAACCGCGTTTGGAGTCCCGGCTTTAGCCGGTGGAACGCGGCTGCGATCAAGACGCTGCGCGGAACGCACATCGAGCCCCGGACGCCCCGCCGCCTAAAGGCGGGACTCCCTACTCGCGATGCGTGTGCCAGGCATCTCCCCGTCACTTCGACTTCGCCTGGGACACCATCTGGTCGTAGATCCATGCGTAGGTCTTTTCCAGGCCGGTGCGCAGTGGGATGGAGGGCTCCCAGCCGAAAACCCGCTGGATGAGCGCGTTGTCCGAGTTGCGGCCGTTCACGCCCTTCGGCGCATCGAGCTTGTAGTTGCGCTTGAGCGTGAGACCGGCGATGGACTCCACGATGTCCACGAGCTGGTTGATGCTGACCTTCTCGGAGCTGCCGATGTTGATGGGTTCGATGTAGTCGCTGTGCGTGAGCATCTGCGTGCCCTTGAGGCAGTCGTCAATATACATGAACGAGCGGGTCTGGTGGCCATCGCCCCAGATTTCGATCTCGTGCTTCCCGGAGAGCTTGGCGGCGATGACCTTGCGGCAGACGGCGGCGGGTGCCTTCTCGCGGCCACCATCCCACGTGCCTTCGGGACCATAGACATTGTGGTAACGGGCCACGCGGGTCTTGAGGCCGTAGTCCTCGCGGAAATGCCGGCACATGCGCTCGCTGAACAGCTTCTCCCAGCCGTAGCCATCCTCGGGCATGGCGGGATAGGCGTCCTCCTCCTTCAGCCCGGTGATGCTGGGGTCGGTCTGCTTGGAGCCGTTGTAAACGCAGGCGGAGGAGGCGTAGAAGAAACGGTCCGCGCCGGCGGTCTTGGCCGCCATGAGCAGGTGCGTGTTGATGAGCACGCTGAGCATGCAGAGCGCCTTGTTGTTCTCGATGAAGCCCATGCCGCCCATGTCCGCGGCGAGATTGTAAACCACCGACGCGCCCCGCATCGCGCGCTCGCAGGCGGCCTTGTCCTGCAGGTCGAGCACGAGGTTCTCCGCCTTGTCGGACCGCTGATACCAGCCGTCGAAGGGCTTGAGGTCCACGCTGCGGATGGGCCCCAGGCCCTGGCGCAGCAAGTCCGCCACCAGATGGCCGCCGATGAAGCCGCCACCACCGCACACCACGATCACGTCATTTTTCATTTGTCTGGCACAGGACCGGGAAAGAACCAGGAGCGAGTGCGGCCTCAGAGTGGCGAGAACGGCGCGAAAGGGAAATCAGTTTTTCCCCGGAGGCCGGAGCAGGGTGCATCGCGACATTTCCCCCGGAGCGCCGCACTTCGCGTCGAGGGCACGGCGGACAGGAGTGTCCGCCGCACGGCCTGCCTACACGTTGAACTTGAACAGCATCACGTCGCCGTCCTTCACCACGTATTCCTTGCCTTCCATGCGGTAGAGGCCCTTGTCCCGCGCGGCAGCGACAGAGCCGAGCTTCACGAGGTCGTCGTAGGCCACGGTTTCCGCCTTGATGAAGCCGCGCTCGAAGTCGGAGTGGATGACGCCGGCCGCCTTGGGCGCGGTGTCGCCGGCGTGGATGGTCCAGGCGCGGACTTCCTTCTCACCGGCGGTGAAATACGTGCGCAGGCCGAGCAGGTGGTAGGTGCCGCGGATCAGCGCGCCCACGCCGCTCTCGTCCACGCCCAGTTCCTTGAGGAAGCCCTTGGCCTCCTCCGGGGTCAGGTCAATCAGATCGCTCTCGATCTGCGCGCTGATCACCACGGCCTCGCAGGCGAGATGGGTCTTGGTGTATTCGCGGACCTTCTGCACGTAGGCGTTGGTCTCGGCGGTGGCGAGGTCGGACTCCTTGACGTTGCAGGCAAAGATGGTGGGCTTGTCGGTCAGCAGCCAGAAGGTGCGGGAGATGAGCTTCTCCTCGGGCGTCAACTGGACGGAGAGCGCCAGCTTCCCGGTATCCAGCACCGGCTCGAACTTCGCCAGCACGGCGTCCTCGGCGATGGCCAGCTTCTCGCCGCGCTTCACATCGCGGGCCAGCTTCTCGCGGCGCTTCTTCACGGAGTCGAGGTCGGCCAGCACCAGTTCGGTGTTGATGATCTCGATGTCGCGGACGGGGTCCACGCTGCCGGTGACGTGGTGGATGTCCGCATCCTCGAAGCAGCGGACCACCTGCACAATGGCATCCACCTCGCGGATGTGGGTGAGAAACTTGTTCCCCAGGCCCTCGCCCGCGCTGGCGCCCTTCACGAGGCCGGCGATGTCCACGAACTCGATGGCCGCCGGGATGACCACGTTGGTCTTGGCGATCTTCTGGAGCACATACATCCGCTCGTCCGGAACGGTGACGACCCCGACGTTGGGGTCAATGGTGCAAAAGGGGTAATTCGCCGCTTCCGCCTTGCGGGTGCGGGTGACGGCGTTGAACAGAGTGGACTTGCCTACGTTGGGCAAGCCGACGATTCCGGCTTTGAGCATATGTCGCGGTTAGCGGGCGCAGAGCGTGCGCGCCGCCGGGGGCTTTGCAAGCGCAAAGGCAGCCGGCGCGCGGCGCACGGCGTTTGTGCCGCCGCCGGCTGGTGGCCGGGAAAGTGCCGCGGCCTTACTTCTTTTCCTTCCCTTTCAGCATCTGCTTTACACGCTCGTTCTCCTTCTCCAGGGCGGTGGGCGGGACGGGCATGGGCGTGAACGGAAACCGCGTGAGCTTCTCTTCCGGCGGAATCGTGCGCAGGCGCAGGTTGCGGAACCACACGTCCGCGCCGTGGTCCTGCAGGCGCAGGAAGGTGCCGCGCGCGGCGAGGTTGGCGCCCCGGATGCGGAGCAGTTCGATCTCCTTGGCCCACTTCGGGTCGGTGTAATCGAAGTCAATCACCGCCTCGCCGTTGAGCCAGTGCTGGATGACGGTGCCTTTGCACACCACGCGGCCTTCGTTCCATTCGCCCAGCGCGCGCGTCGCGTCCTTGGAGGGGGCCATGCAGAAGAAGAGCGACGCGGCGGCCTGGCGCGGGTTCTCGCCGTAGGGGCTGTTGACGTTGTCGAGCACCTGATACTCGTATTGGCCGGGCCGGTAATAGACCCCGCTGTTGCAGCCCTTCGACACCTTCCACTCGAAGCGCAGCTCGAAGTCGTTTGGAATCTGCTTCACCTTCCAAGTCAGGTCGCCGCCCTTGTCCTTGCGGTGGAACGCGCCGTCCGCGATCACCCAGTTGCCCTTCTGCTCCCAGCCGGTGAAGGACTGGCCATCGAACAACGACTCGAAACCAAGCTGCGTTTCCACCTTGCCCAAGGTAGGCGACGTCGCCACGGGCTTCGCCTCGGCTCGTGGCGCGGCCGCTCCCATGGTGACTTGCGAGACGATGACCTCCTTCGTGCGGCGCGAGATGGAGTAGAGCACGTTGGTCTGCACCGGGTCCCAGGCGAAGGCCTGGCCTTCCGCGCTGATGGGAATGGTGGCGGTCCAGTTCAATGTCGGGCCGGACTCGGGAATGCCAAGCAGATACAGTTCCTTCGCGTCGTGGCCGGTGACGAACAAATGGCCCCCCGGACCAAACGCTCCGCCCGATGCACTGCTGCCCGCGAAGCGCTGGACCAGCTCCGCCGGGAACGACCAGCTTGCCCGCCGCTGCCACTGCGCATCGAACCACACCACCACGGAGCGCGCCGGATCGCTCGAAGACTTGTAGTGCGCGAAGCACGCGAACCACTCGCCGCCCGCGCCCGTGAGGGGGACACTCCTGTCCCCTTTGCCCCGCCGCACCGCCCAAGTGAGCGATCCCGGCGGTTGCTCAAATCGGTGCCGCTCAACCGGCTGCATCGTCGCGGTATCCCAGATCTCCACCGAGCTTTCCTCCGGCAGCTTGGGGAAGTTCGAGTGCGCGCAGTAGAGCCGCCCATCGAGCACCATGCCCGCGTTCAGGTGCTGGATGCGCCCGCCCTTCCCGCCGTCCCAGCCGGCCACGCGGACGCCGGTGTCCTTCCGGTATTTGCCGATGGCGTGGTTATCAATGGCGTAGAAAAACTCCGCGTCCACCGCCACGCCCTGGTTCGCCTCGGCCGCCTTGAAGCGGCGCAACTCTTCGTGCCGCCACCCGCCCGCACCGGGAATGGCGGCGTGTGTTGAGTGGGAAAGCAATGTGGCCGCCAGTATAGGCCAAATCGCTTGTGGGAAAAATTTCATGGCTTGGGTGTGGATAAACTCTTTTGAAAAGCATCTGTCAGCACCATCTCGAGATCTTGCTTACTTTGCATCAAGGCCCATTCCAGCTTCTGAGTCGTGGTCGAGTCGAAGTATCCCCGTCGGTGCCCCCATCTCAGAACGTCTCGCGCATTGTGAAGTCGCTCACGGAACGCCTCTTCCATCCCCAGTCTCACCGCTTCCTTGTCTCCCAACGCTTCGCTCGCGTAGATGGCAGTAGCCAGCCCACGGGACTTCACTATCCAAGCTCGCACACCTTGCAAGTCGGCAACTGAATCGAACCAAGGCGCACCGACAGTTGACCAGCTCTTGACCACTGCTTGTCCAAGGCTCGTCAAATCGGCGTCAGGGCTGATGCTCCACCACCTGTCCTCACCATGTTCCAGGTGGCCAAGGCGTTCTTGGAGGGTCCAATAGAGATCATCGTCAGGGTGGCTTTGCTTTGTTGTCCCCGCTTCTAACTGCCTCGCAGACTCAATGACTGGAACGATCAGTCCAAGATTGATGGCAAATTCTCCCGACTGGTTGGTCCACCACTTGTTTCGCTGGACCTCAACGTAACGGCATTGGGCATTTCCAAGCTTTCGGAAACAGACAGTGCTGAATGCGCGGCGCGAAATTGGAAGCCACTCTTGAAAGCCAGTTGCTTCCAGTGCGGGACGCAAATGGCCGTCAACGACCTTGCGGAGCAATTTTGTCAAACTCGTAGGCACATGTTGGATTGGGCAACGCTCCGCATCAATTCGTCCCCAGGACGAGCCGGTATTGCCGCCCGATAAAGCAAAAGCCGTAGCCCAGTTCGAGGATGAACTGCTGCAGCCGCTCGACCAGCTTGTCCTCCAGCTCGCGCTCCTTCACCGCACGACCGAGGCCGAGAAACTCGAGATTGTAGCGGCTCTTGAGCAGCTCGCCGGCCTGCTCAGCAAAGTGCTCCGGCAGGGCCAGTTCAAAGTTGTGCGTCTTCTTTTCTTTGACCGCCCGCTCGAAGGCTCCGGCTTTGATCTGATTCAACAGCACGCTGCGGCTCCAGCCGAGCTGCGCGGTGGCCCGCAGGTAGTAGAGCCGCGCAGCCGGGTCGCTGGTCTTGTTCAAGATGGTGAGGTGCTGCCCCCACGGAACCGCCGCCACCAACTGCTGCACCAGCGCTTCTGGCCTCGGGCGGCCAGACGTGTCGGCGGCACCGGATCTCAATTTGGCGACAGGCTGTCGCCAAATTGCCGGCCGCCCCTTGCGGCCGTCCATTTCCAAGTTGGCGACAGCTTGTCGCCAAAACTCGGGAGCGGAATAGGCCGCATACATTCGCTTCATGTCCCGCAGGTTGCGCGCCGAAAATCCGCCCATCTCAGGAAAGGCGAGCCGCAAGTCCCTTGCCAGCCGTTCCACGACCGCCTCACCCCAGCCAGACTGTCGCTGCTTCTCGGCAATGCCCAGGCCGATGTCCCAGTAAAGCAGCACCAAATCATGGTTCACCGCCCGCGCCGCATGGACACGGGCGGCGCTCACGCGCTGCTTCAATGCTCCGAGAAACGCGCTGTAGTCTGCGGGGATGGAGGCTGGCTTGGCGGCGGAACGATGCACCAGCTCCGTCCTGATGACCTTGCTGGTTCTGGCTGGCTTCATTCGTTTAGGCGGTGCGCCAAGTTTTACTGCTTCAACCCGGGATTGCCAAACAACGGAATCCGCCCCTCCACGCCCACGCCCCATGGCTGCGCACCGAGCGGCAGCGCACCGCTGTCCGGTGCGTCCTTGTCCGCGGTGCGCAAGGGGTCCGGCCACTCGGGCGGGACGGGCTGGCCGGCGTTGATGGCCGCGCTGCCGGGCTGGAGGCGCAGATCGGCGGGCGACGCTAGGTTGGTGGAATAGCTGACAAACTTCGGGTCCGCCACGCGGTCGTGCGTGGTCAGGCCGGGCTCGTAGAATTTCTTGCTGGCCTGGAACAGCGGCGAGGCGCGGAACTTCGCGAACGGATCGCCCGTGAGCGTCGGGCCGTCCTTCATGCCCCACAGCAGGTTGCCGCCTTCGCGCACGTTGCCCGGCTCCTTGATGCCCGCGAAGCCGGTGCCCGGCACCTTCTCGGTTTGCACGAAGACATTGTTGAACACATCCCGCTCCGAATTTTTCAACCCTTGGGAACCAAGGCCGAAGAGGAAGTAGTCGCGGAAGGTCGGGGCGTGGCGGAGGAAGGTGTTTTGATACACATGCATCACCGGCCAGATGGGGCCGCCGTGGTCGCTGGCCAGATGACCCTCGTGGCGGAGAAACGCCCCGGTCGGGTCCGGCTGAGCCGGCACGCCATAGTAAACGCCGGCGCGGAAGTCGAAGACGTTGCGATAGACGAACACGCCGGCCTTCGGATCGTGGTCCACCGGCGATTCGTCCTTCTCGATCTCGTGCTGCTGGAACACGCCGAGGCACGCGCCGATGCGGTTCTGATGGATATAGATGGTGTGGCTGCGCAGCTTCGCGCCGCACTCCATGCCGTCGTCGTTGAAGTTGTCCACGAAGTTGTGGTGGAACTGGAGGTTCTTCGCGTAGCGGAAGAAGGCGAAGTCATGGTCGTCGGTGAACTCGTTGTAGGCGAACTCGATGTTCTCGTTCCCCGGCTGCTCGTTCTTCAGCACGATCTGGTAGGAGGCCGTGCCGCGATACTTCATGTGCGACCGTCCGGTCCACGGCGCGGCATTGCCGCGGAAGGCCGAGTGCGTCACGCGGATGTTCTGCGAGGCGTTCACCAGCAGCGCGGGGAACCCGCCGAAGACGGTGACGTGGTCCAGTTCGATGTGCTGCGAGCCATAGACATGGATCATCGGGCTGCCCTGTGCTCCGCGCAGGACGAGCCCGTGCAGCCGCACGTGCTTCACGCCATTCGCGCGAAAGACGTCATCGCCGAACCCGGCGGCGATGACCAGCGGCAGCTTGCGCGGGTCCGTCTCGCCGCGATACGCGCGGTCGCCGAGGCCCGCGAGCTGCGTCGGCGCGAGGCGGATGTGGAGGCGGCCGGTGGCGCGGTTGAACCACAGGCCCGGCCCGCAGTAGAAGCCCGTGTCACGCATGCCGCCCTTGCCGGCGAGCCACAGCTCATTCGTCGAGCGCAGGTCCACCGCGAGGCGGTAGCTGTGCAACGGCACCAGCGAGTCGGCGAAGTGCCCGAGCGCGAGCGGCCGTTCCTCCTCGATGCCCCACATCGGCTCCCATGACGCGGGCAGAAACTGCGTCGGCACCCGGCGGTCATCCGCCTGAAAGTAAGTCTTGGTCGAAACAAACTCGCCTTCCGCCCCGCCTGCGAACGGCTCCCAGCTTGTCCCCGGGCTGTCGTGGAACTCGCGCAGCCCGCCGTCAACCACCGCCAGTTCTCCGGGATATGAAGCAATGGTGATGGGCGCGTTTGTCGTGCCGGAGCGGCTGAGCGAGACCTTCTCGTAGTAGGTGCCGCCGCGCAGATAGAGCGTGTCGCCGGGCTGCAACTGCCGCGTCGCATGGGCGAGGGACTTCCACGGTGCGGCCTGGGAGCCGGCCCCCGTGTCGCTGCCGCGCGCTGCGTCCACGAAGCGCTTCGGGCCGGCCGCGAGCGGGGCCTTCACCGGCTGCGGCAGCGGGCGCATCGGGGGATGCGAACGGTAGGTCTGGGCGGCTGCGCCGTTGGTCAGCGTGGTGCAAAGCGTCGAGAGGAGCAGGAGGAGGCAGGGTTTCATGGGTGCATGAGGTGGCCGGGCGCTGGGTTCAAAGCGTAGAACCTTGGACGCACGTCAGCCAGCAAACTCTGCCGCCAAAATCGCCGGTTCCACCGAGCGGAGGAGGGACGGAGGCCGCACACGTGAGCCCGGGCGGACGATCAGAGGCCCGCAGACCATGGGTGCATTTGAAATATCAGCAGGTGCGGTCCGCGCATGGGCTGGCCGTTGCTTTCTGGCGGCACGGCTTGTTAAATGGCCGGACTTAACGACCTCACCTGTCATGAAGCATTGTCTCTTTCCCACGCTGGCGCGCATCGCCTTCGCGCTGCTCTGCGCCGTCACCACGCTGTCCGCCGC
Source organism: uncultured Klebsiella sp. (assembly GCA_964496695.1). Lineage (GTDB taxonomy): Bacteria > Verrucomicrobiota > Verrucomicrobiia > Limisphaerales > SXTU01 > SXTU01. The sequence continues at coordinate 10,691 of CAZCBE010000093.1, read as the reverse complement.
CGAGCCGTTGCGGGTGTTCATCCGCGGTGGCCAGTCCAATCGCGGCCAGGAGGTTCACGCGCACCCGCGCTTCCTCGGCGAGTGGACGAAGCTGCTCACCGAGCGCGGGCTGCAGGTGGATGGCGGGCTCGAACTGCCCACCGCCGAGCAGCTCGCGAAGACCGATGTGCTCGTGATGTTTGCGCAGGATGGTGGCGCGTTCCCGAAAGGCCCGCTGCGCGATGGCTTCGAGGCGTTCCTCAAGCGCGGAGGTGGCGTGGTGGTCCTCCACACGGCGGCGGTGCCGACCAAGTCCATCGAGGACGGCTCGGACTACTGGAAGTCCGTCATCGGCGGCTCTTGGGTGCATGGGAAGACCAAGTGGCTGGAAGGCAAAATGTCCTTCTACTACGTCAACCGCACGCATCCCATCTCCCAGGGCACGGCGAATTTCGACCTCGACGACGAGATCTACTACGACCTCGACATGGACCCGCGCGCGACCGTGCTCGGTGCAGCCTACACGCCGCACATGGCGGAGAACCGCCGCAACCAGAAGAATGCGCAGCCTCCCACCGGCAAAATCACGGTCTATGACATCCAGCCGCAGATGTGGACGTTCGAGAACCAGCGCGAGGGCGGGAAGCCGTATCGCGCGTTCACCAGCCTGCTCGGGCACAAGAACGCGACCTTCAGCCACCTCGCCTATCGCGCCGTGCTGCTGCGCGGCATCGCGTGGGCCGGGCACCGAACGAACCTTGACGAGTTCGCCAAGCCGAATGAGATCGCCGCGCTGCGCTATCCCGAGGGTGGCACGCCGCGACCGGAGCAGATTCCGCCCACGCTCGACATCCATCCCGAGTTCAAGCTCTCGCTCGTCGCCGCCGAGCCGCTCATCAACAAGGCGATGAACATTGATTGGGACGCGCAAGGTCGCCTGTGGGTGGCCGAGACGCCCGAGTATCCCGACGGACGTTTCGCGCCCGCCCCGAGTGATTACGTCCAGCGCTGGCAGCCCGAGGCGAAGATCGGTGCGGACAACCGCTACGAGCGCCCGGCCTACGACCGCATTTCCATCCTGACCGACACTGACGGCGACGGCGTGATGGACAAGAAGCAGGTGTTCCACGAGGGCCTCGAACTCGTCACGAGCTTCGTCTTCTACAAGGACGGTGTCATCGCCGCCGCCGCGCCGGACGTGTGGCTGCTGCGCGACACCAACGGCGACGGCAAGGCGGACAAGGTCGAGAAGCTCTACACGAACCTCGGCAACCGCGACACGCACGCCGTGCTCAACAACCTGCGCTGGGGCTATGACGGCTGGATTTACGGCACGCACGGCTACAGCGGCACGCCGAGCGTGAAGAGCGGCGACGGCAGCAAGGACTTCGGCGGCGTCGGCTCCGGCGTGGTGCGCTTCAAGCCGGACGGCTCCGCGTTCGAGCAGTATTCCTCCAAGGGCGGCAATACCTGGGGCCTGCAAATCTCGTGGAACAACGAGGTCTTCTGGACGCAGCCCACCAGCGGCGACCTGCTCATGCACACGGTCATGGCCGAGAGCCAGCTTGCGAAAGCCGGCGTCAAGGGCGTGCCCAGCTTCCGCGTCGTCCGCAAAAGCCCGAAGAGCTTCTCGCTGATTCCCTACGACTCGCTGCCGTATGTGCAGATTGACTGGGTGGGCAGCTTCACGGCGGCGGCGGGCTGCGTGATTTACGACGGCGGCGCGTGGCCCGCGAAGTGGAACTACAGCTACTTCACCACCGAGCCGACGATCAACCTGCTGCACCACGAGTTCGTGAAAGCCGACGGCGTGAGCTTCGCGGGTGAGAAGGAGGCGGCGCGCGAGGAGCTGGAATTCATCGCCGGCAAGAACCTCTGGTTCCGCCCCATTGAAGTCCGCACCGGCCCGGACGGCGCGATGTATGTCGTGGACTTCTGCAACCAGGCCATCATCCACAACGACACGCGCGGCCCCAAGCACGGCCCCCGCAACGCCGCCATCCGCCCCGACCGCGACCACTACTACAGTCGCATCTGGCGCGTGGACCACAAGGATGCGAAGAAGGTAGTAGTGCCGAACCTGGCAAAAGCCGGCGCCGACGAACTGGTGAAAGCACTTTCGCATCCCAACAGCCATGTCCGCCTGACCGCCAAGCGGCTCTTGGAGGAGAAACTACAATAGGCTACCGTGCCGCTGGCACGCGCCAGCGCCGACCATGACTGCACAAACCGAAATCCAAGCCTACTGCGACGCCATCGCGCGCGAGTTCAAGCCGGAGAAAATAGTTCTCTTTGGCTCCTATGCTTATGGAACGCCGACGGAGGATTCGGATGTGGACCTGATGGTCGTCATGCCCTGCAAACGCCGGATGTTGGACCAAGCCTTGGCCATCCGCATGCGGTTGAGCGCGCCGTTCCCGATGGACTTGCTTGTTCGCACCCCGGCCAACATCCGCAAGCGGTTGAATTGGGGTGACAGTTTTCTGCGCGAGGTGGTGACCAAGGGAAAGGTCTTGTATGAGGCCTGAAACCGCCGAGTGGGTGGCGAAAGCCGAAGGTGATCTTCGCATCGCAAAAAACACGATGCGGACAAAGACCCGACGCGTCGAGGTGCTCGACGGCGTCTGCTATCACTGCCAGCAGTGCGCCGAGAAATACTTGAAGGCTCGCTTGGTGGAGGCAGGGGTGAGTTTTCCCTTCACGCATGACCTGGAGCGCCTGCTGAAGCTGAACCTCCCGCACGAGCCGCTCTGGTCAGCGCTTTTGCCAGCGGCGGTTTTCTTGACCAACTGTGCGGTAGTGTTCCGCTACCCAGGTCAAACCGCCTCCGAGCGCGACGCCAAGACGGCGATGAAGCACTGCAAAGCCATTCGCACCGAAGCCCGCCACGCACTCGGCCTGAAGTGAATTTCCCCATGAACAAACTCCTCGCGTTCTTCCTCGCCCTCCTGATGGCCGCGCCGCTCGCGTTCGCGCAGGACAAGGCCGCCACGGTCAAGGCCCTCGCCAACACCGTCCGCACCGGCTCTGCCGAGGCGAAAATCCCCGCGCTCTGGGCGCTCGCCAACACCGGCCAGCTCGACGAAGCCACGCTCCTCGCTGCGCTGAAGGACGGCGACGCTGCCGTTGCCCGCAATGGCCTCCGCGCGCTCGCGCAATACGCGGCGCGCTACACCAGCTCGGACCCGCTGCGCGCCACCGCGCGGGGGATGGTCGCGCATAAGGACGCGCGCGTCCGCCTCGAAGCGCTCAACGCCCTTGCCGCGCAGGACGTGGACGCCGCCACTGCCGCCGCGCTCGTTGCCGCGTATCCGTCGCTCGACGACAACTGGTCCAAGGCCGCGTTCCTCATCATCGCGAACAAAGCGCCCGAGCTGTTCCTCGAAGCCGCCTTCAACAGCGGCAACCTTGGCGCGCTCACGCCGCTCGTCACCGCACTCACCGACCGGCTCGGCGCGGGCAGTCCTGACGGCGCGGCCAAGCTGGTCATCTCGCTCGCGGCTCGGCCCGCCTCCGCCGATGCCCTCAAGGTCTCTATGCTCAATGCCCTCGGCACCGCGTCGAAGGGCAACCCCGCCGCCAGCGCCCCGCTCTCCGCCGCGTTGAAGGCGCTGCTCACGTCGCCGAATGCCCGCGTCGCCGCTGCCACGCTGCCGCTCTCGGTGCGTTGGGATGCGAACGCGCTTGCGAGCGAAGTGAAGTCCGTCGGCGCCGCGCTCGTGGCCAAGCTCGCCGATAAGGCGCAGCCCGACGACGCCCGCGCCGAGATCGCCGCCACGCTGCTCACCGTCCGCGCCGCCGTGCCCGCCGCGCAGGCCGGCATCTTCAACCTGCTCGGCTCCGGCGCGAGCGCCGCGTTGCAGACACGCGTGGTCGAGGCCATCGGCGAGCAGACCGATGTCGTGCTCGCCTCCGAGCTTGCAAAAGTGCTCCCAAAGCTGGCCGGCGAGGCGCAGTCCGCCGCCCTCAACCAGCTTCTCAAGCGCACCACCTGGGCCACCGCCCTGCTCACCGCGCTGGAGACCGACGTGATTCCACCTACCGTCCTCGGCCCGGCGAATATCCACCGCCTCCGCGTGCATCCCGACCTCACCGTCGCGAAGCGCGCGAACGACTTGATGGACAAGCTGCGCGGACCGGAAGCGAAGGAGAAAGCCGCGTTGCTCGCGAAGTTCACGCCTGAGGTGCAGAAGCCTGGCAACGCCGCAAAGGGCAAGGAGCTGTTCACCCTGAACTGCGCCACCTGCCACCTGCTCGGCCAGCTTGGCAACAACGTCGGCCCCAACCTCACCGGCATGGGCGCGCACGGCCCGGCGGAATTGCTCGGCCAGATTCTCGATCCGAACAAGGAGGTGGACATCGCCTATGTCGCCATCAGCATCGAGACCAAGGACGGCGAGCTGACCGATGGCATCGTGATCCGCGAGAACCAGGCCTTGGTCGTCCTCAAGAACGCGACCGGCGAGAAGGAGATCAAGAAGGCCGACATCAAATCGCGCCGCAACACCGGCCGCTCGCTCATGCCCGAGGGTTTCGATGCGCTCGGCGCGGAGGGCCTGCGCGATCTCCTCGCGTTCATCACCGGTTCCGAGACGCGCTTCCGCTTCATTGACCTGGGCAGCGCTTTCACCGCCAGCACGCGCGACGGCCTTTACATGACCCGCGAGCCGAGCGGCGGCGCGCTGCCGCTGGCCAAGACCGGCGCGGTGAACGCCTACGGCGTGCCCTTCAATGTGGTGGACCCCGCCAAGCAGCCGCGCAATGTGATGGTGCTCAAGGGCGGTGATGCGCGCGGCTTCTCCAAGCGCGAGATGCCGCAGAAGGTCGAGGCGAAGGTCGGCTTCGCGGCGAAGCAACTGCACTTCCTCGGCAACGTCGGCGGCTGGGCCGCGCCGGTCGGGCGGCTGGGCGAGGAGTCGCTGAAGGTCACGGTCCACTATGCGGGCGGGAAGACCGAACCGCTGGTCTTCAAAAACGGCGACGAAATCGCCGACTACATCCGCGAGGTGGAAGTGCCCGGCTCCAAGCTCGTGCGCGGCGTCGCGGGCGACGGAAGGCAGGTCCGCTACGCCAGTCGCAAGCTCACCGGCGAGGGCGTGGTTGAGAAGCTCACGTTCGAGAGCGCGGATGGGAGCGTTGCGCCCACCACCTTCGCCGTGACCGCCGATCTCAGTGCCGACGCGGTGCCCGGCGGCAATGCCGCCGCACCCACGCCAGCTCCGAAGGCCGCCGCGAAAGCTCCCGCCCCGCCGCCGCGCGCCGAGAAGATCGAGTGGGGCGCGGGCACCAAGGTGCTGCTCATCGGCGGCGGCAGCTCGCACGACTTTCAGCGCTTCTTCAACCTCGCGGACGTCGCGCTGCTCAAGGCCACCGGCAAGTTCTCCGTGAACTACACCGAAAGCCCGCTCGACTTCGTGGACCATGTGAAGACCGTGGACGTGCTCGTGCTGAGCGTGAACACCCCGGCCTTTACCACGCCCGAGGCGCGGAAGGCGCTCTTCGACCACGTCGCGGCGGGCAAGGGCGTCGTGCTGCTGCATGCGGGCGTCTGGTATAACTACCGCGACTGGCCGGAATACAACCGCGAGCTGGCCGGCGGCGGCTCGCGCGGCCACGACCGCCTCGGTGAATACGAGGTGAAGGCAACGAACCTCGCACACCCCATCATGAAAGGCGTCCCCGCCAGCTTCCGCATCACGGACGAGCTTTACTACTTCCAGCCCGATGCGGAAGGCACGCCCATCGAAGTCCTCGCCACCGCGACCTCGACGCAGAAGCCCGGCACCTACCCGCAGGTCTTTGTGGTGAAGCATCCCAAGGCCCGCATCGCCGGCCTCACCCTCGGCCACGACGCCCGCGCGCATGACCTGCCGGAGTTCAAGACGCTGCTGGTGAACTGCATTGAGTGGGTGAAGAAGTGATGTTCTGCCTGCCGATACTGGTAGCGCGCTGAGGGCACCGCGCCTAACCCGCGCGTTGAACTTCGACGCGGTGCTTGCGAATGTGTCCACACACCAATGCGCTTCCTCCCGGAAAAACCTCGCCGCCTGCTAACACTCGCCGGCGTGCTGGCGCTGATCGTCGCGGGCGAGGTGTGGTCTCAGCACTGGAGCCCGACGCACGCGCTCAGCACGGCGCACTACGCCATCCGCTCCAGCGCGCAGCCGGAGCAGACACGCAAGATGGCGGACGCGGTGGAAGTGCTGCACGCGGCGTATCGCGAGGTGTTCGCGGAGTTTCCCGCCGTGCGCGAACCGCATCCACTGTTGAAGCTGAACCTCTACCGGGACCGCGACGAGTTCCGCCGCTGCAACCGCGGCGTCGGCTGGGCGGAGGCGTATTACCTGAAGCCCACCTGCCACGCCTATTTCGCCGCCTCCGAGATCAACCCCTTCCACTGGATGCTCCACGAGGCGGTGCATCAGTTGAACGCCGAGGTGACCCAGATGAAGCTGGCGCGGTGGTTCGATGAGGGCCTCGGCGAATACTTCGGGGCCAGCCGCTTGCAAAACGGCAAGCTCCTGCTCGGCCGGCCAGACCCGAACACCTATCCGATCTGGAACCTCGACGACATGCAGTGGACTGGCGATCTCGCGAAGGACATCGCCAGCACGAACATCATCCCGCTGCGCATCATCGTCGCGGACCGGGGCGGACCGGACATTGACGAGCACTTCAACCTCTACTACCTGCATTGGTGGAGCGTGACGCATTTCCTGATGCACTTCGCAGATGGGAAGCATCGCGCGGGCTTCTTCCAGGTGATCCGCGACGGCGGCACTCCGGCAAGTTTCGAGCAGCACATCGGCCCGTTTGAGCGCGTGGAGAAGGACTGGTATGCCCACCTGCTGGAGCAGCGCAAGCAGCTCTATAGCGTGCCTAACAAACGGACCAAAGTCCCGGGGCGTTAGCTGCCCAGCGCGGCCTTGTAGTCCGGTGGCGGCTCTCCATATCCCTGTTTCCGTCGTGTGACGGCGGGTTCGATGATGTCGCGGCGAATATCTATCTCCCGTCCAAACAGCTCGCGCCAGAGCTGCCGCGTGTTCTCCGGGTAGCGATTGGGTGAATCCTCGTCGAAGGCGGGGCGGAACAGGTCCACGGCATTCTGAAGTTCGCGTTGAAGCTCCTCGGCGGTCGGATGTCCGGTGAGTTCGCGCACGCGACGGAACGCTTGCAGGTCTTTCGGTTCCAGCCGGTCGAGCTTGCCGATGAGGATGTCGAGCGGGTGAGGAAATGTGAGCGTCACGGTGCCGAGTTGCACCACCTTGGCCCGTTGTCGCCAGCGCGGGCTGGTGCGGAAGCTCAGTTCAAAACCCGTCTCCACATGCAAGCCTGCCTGGGTTTTGTCCAGACCGGCACGTGCGACAAGATCGCTCAAATCCTCGTCGTCATCCGAGAACACATCCACATCCCCGCTGAGAAGCTGGCGGTCCACCGTGAGCTGCAACGGCGCAGACCCATACACCGTGAGATGAAACGCCCGGCCAGCCGGCAAGGCCTCAACCAGCTTTTGCAGCAACTGACCGGCAGGCGTGGCCCAGTCAATCTCGGCGAGCCACCAATTTGTGGTCGAACTCATGTTTGCGCAGGCCGATGCCAAGGAAGTAAAGGGCTTGCTGGATGAGCCGGTTGGTCACCTCTGGATCGTGGGCGAGCTGGCGGGCCAGTTGCTGATCGCGGGTGCGGAGCGGACGGGCCTCACGACGCAGCAGCAGCCGGGCGGCCAGGCGTGACTTGCGCCAGGCCCGGTCGTTTTTGTTGTCTGCCCCGTTCATCGTTGAGCACTGTAAGTCCCCGGCGGGCCAGGAGCAATGCTGGAGTCGAACACCTTTACATGGCTTGGAGACGCCGGGCGCCTCGCGCAGCGAGGCACCGATGGTAGCGGTGGTTTCAACCCACGGCTACCCTCGTGTCGTCGCTATGCGGCTACCAATTTGTGAGCTGCGCTGCTGAATCCGCCTCCTTACCTCGGCGGCTACCGCGCACCTCACACATCCGCCGACTTCGTAAATCCCGCCCCCGCCACATACCCCCGGCTCACCCCGCTCGCCTCCGGGCTGACCCAGAACGCAAACAGCTTCCCGCGTTGCAGCGTGAAGCGGAACTTTACCGGCTTCCCCGCCAGCGACTGCAAGTCATCCGCGCCTTGCCAGCGCACGGTAAGCTTGGTCCCGTCACCCTTCACCGGCGCGCAGTTTGCCTTGGCAAACGGTGCCACCACCGCGCCGCGCTCATCGAGGATCTCCACGCGCAGCTCGCCCGCGGGCGCGGCGAGGTTCACGAAGAGATGCTTCCCCGTGAAGCGCACCGGGCGCGTCGTGAGCACGCCCTCGGCCTCCGCGTCGAGCGAGGCGAAGCCGTCGCGGCGCAGCGTGGCCAGCCCCGTGCAGCCGTCGCCGTCCGGGAACTCCGCCGGCCCGCCGCGCCGTCCGCTCGCGTAGAAGTAGAGCTGGTCGCCGACCACGAGACACCCCGCGCCGGCGGACTGCACATTGCCCCAGTTCCAGTCGCCCTTGCGCTCGGACAGGCCGAGGAAGGGCCGGCGGTCCGGGCGCACGAAGTTGAACCCGTCCCGGCTGTAGCCCAGGCAGACGTCGTTCAGTTCGGGCCGGCCCGTCGCCGCGTCCGCCTTGCCGCGCCACAGCGTGTAGAGGCCCAGCAGCACGCTCTCGTAGGCCGCGCAGTCAATGTTCGTGAGCTGCGGGGCGAGCTGCGTGTCCGGCCGCGCGGGATCGAGCGAGTCCGCACCCACCCACCAACTGCGCTCCTCGTCCTTCTTCGCGGCGTCCTCGACGCCCGTCTGGCACTCGTAGTAGCGGCGGCAGCGGCCGATGACGGTGGAGGAGTCCTTGCGCAGCCCGAAGGCCCACACGCGGCGGAAGGGATTCCAAAACACCGTGCTGCGCGGGTAAATCCCGTTGCTCCGGCCCACGGCCGGCCCCCAGTGGACGCCGTCCGCCGAGAGATGGATTTCAAACGACCACGCGCCCCGGCCGTCAATCTCCTCGCGGTGCGCGCGGAAGAGCTTGTAGCGGCGCTGCGGGTCCGCCGCATCCAGGTCCAGCCAGACCGTCGCGGAATCCCGGTCCCCCGCGTGCACGATGCTCGTGCCGGGCACGACGCCCCAGTCGCGCTTCTCCCACTTCACCCCGTCCTGGGACACGGCCAGCGCGGTCGCGCGCCGGTAGCCCGCCATATACCACAGCTTGAAGAGCCGGTCGCGCGGGTCCCACCACACGCCATCGCTGAAGGCGGACGCCATGGGCGACGGGCCCAGCTTCTCCCACGCCTGGTCTGGCTGGAGCACGGGATTCGCCGGGTGCCACACCGGCAGGTGGAACGCGCGCTGCAGCGTGGTCTGCTCGATGAGGAAGTCATCCACGAAAAGCTGCCGGCCCACATCAATGGGAATCACCGCCGGCGGCGTGGCCAGATGTGGCGGCAGCACCAGCGGCTTCGGCGTGGGCGTGGACGGCTTCGGCGGCCACGGCGTCGGCAGCCGGATGCCGTTGTAAAGCTCCTGCCCGCCCGCCCCCGCTGCCGGTGCGGGCGCAGCGCCGAGCCGCGACGGCCCGGCCGCCGCCGCCCCCAGGCCGGCGAGCGAGACTTGAACGAACTTCCGGCGATTGAGCTTGGTCATGGCGTTGCGGGAGAACGGACGGGCCGGAGCCACGGCGAATTCGCCCGTGGCCTCGCAGGGCACCGAAGCTGGATTAGGATCAGGATCAGGATTACGAGCAGGAGCCGCTGCGGCTCAGGTCTTCCTGCTCGTAATCCTGATCCTGCTCTTCTCCATCTTAGTCCCATCCCTCACCACAGCGTGTATCCCCCATCAATCACCAGCGCCGCCCCGGTCATGTAGCGCGACGCATCACTCGCCAGATACACCGCCAGCGGCCCCAGATCCTCCGGCTGGCCGAAATCCCCCTGCGGGATCTGCTCGCGGAACTTCGCGATCACCTCGGGATGTTCGCCCGCCCAGCGGCGGTTCGGCGCGGTCATGAAGCCTCCGGGACAGATCGCGTTCACCGTCACCCCATGCGGGGCCCAGTCCGCCGCCGCCGCGCGCGTGAGCTGGATCACCGCCGCCTTCGCCGTCTCGTAGCTGCGCCCGCCGATGCCGCGATTGGCGATCATCCCCGAGATGGACGCCACATTGATCACCCGCCCGCCCTTTCCGCGCGCCACCATCGCCCCGCCCATCGCCTTCATGCACAGAAACGTGCTCGTCAGGTTCAGGTCCATCAACTGCTGCCACTGCTCCAGCGACTGCTGTTCCAGCGGCACATTGATGCGCCGCCCGCCGACGTTGTTGATGAGGATGTCAATCGGCCCATGCTCCGCGAGCACCCGCTGGCAGATCGCCTCGCACTCCTCCACGCGCCCTACATCGCCCACCACTGGCACCGCCACGCGGCCCAGCCTGCGGATGTCCGCCGCCGTCGCTTCGAGGCTCGCGCTGTCCCGCCCCACCAGCACCACGTCCGCCCCCGCATCCGCAATCGCCAGCGCCATCTCGCGCCCCAGCCCACGGCTCCCGCCGGTGATGAACAGGCGTTTCCCGTCCAGCCGAAAGCGGTCAAGAATGCTCATGGTGCCGCGAGGCTCAAGCCCCTTCCGTTCATCGTCAACCGGCAAAGCGGAGGCCGCCCGTCACCGGGCGCATCTTGACACTGCCCCCGAAACCGAGCCGGCGCGGACGCCGGCGACAC
>CAZCBE010000092.1:0-30130 GCA_964496695.1 uncultured Klebsiella sp. | reverse complement strand
CGGTTCAATCAAAGGCGTAAAAACCCAACAATCTGAGGTTCTGAAAGAGCCTCTTTCGAAAACCATTAAGACATATCCTGCCATCGGGTGGGTGCGCGCCTCGTCTGTGGCAAGCCAAGACATGCTCATCGAAATTAACGAGCTTCGGAAAGAGAACAGCGAATTTCGTCAAAAGCTAGCGAATCTTCAACCTGACAATGTGAAGGAATTTGAAGACATTGCAGATTTTGACGCTGAATTTACTATAAATGGTAACAATCGTTACTCTCAGGGCGGGAGTTACGGCTATGGTAACAAGGCTTGGCAAGCCAAACTCACATGGCGAAAGCTTTTCGGCTTGCTCGCACCATACCTGATAGATCATCCAAGTGACAAGTTAGTAAAACCGAAACTTGCGGAAGTTATTGCTGATCACTCTGGCGTTGGCAAAGGCACGCGAACGATTGAAGATCAAGAATATAAAACGATAACAATTCAACTGAAAGCGCTAGGTTTGGTGATCGTGGATTACACAGAAACAACACAGGGTGGTATGGCTTTGTTTTGGTCTCTCACACCTGCTGGTGAGCAGGTAATGATGCGGGAAAGAATTGTTAAAAAAAACAACACATAAATTCAGGTGTTGGATGCGAGGATGTAAATTCGTTGTGTTCACAACTCCAAATCCTTATCCGTCACCGCGCCTTCGCTGGCGCTGGTCACGGTGTGGGCGTATTTGGCGAGGACACCGCGCGGGTAACGCGGTGCGGGCTTCTTCCAGGCTTTCTTGCGCTTGGCCAGTTCCTTCGCGGGCACGTCGAGGGTGATCGCGCGTTTCAGGGCATCAATGGTGATGTGGTCGCCGTTCTTCACGAGGGCGATGGTGCCGCCCACGTAGGCTTCGGGCGTCACGTGGCCAACGACGAAGCCGTGGCTGCCGCCGCTGAAGCGGCCATCGGTGATGAGCGCGACCTCCTTGCCGAGGCCCTTGCCCATGATGGCGCTGGTGGGCGAGAGCATCTCTCTCATGCCCGGCCCGCCCTTCGGCCCTTCGCTCCGGATGACGATGACGTGCCCGGCCTTCACCGTGCCGTCGAGGACGGCTTTCAACGCCTTCTCTTCGCCCTCGAACACGATGGCCTTGCCTTCGAACCGCGTTCCTTCCTTGCCGGTGATTTTGCCGACCGCGCCTTCGCTGGCGAGGTTGCCGTAGAAGACGACGAGGTGGCTGTCCTGCTTGATCGGGTTGTCGAGCGGGCGGATGATCTGCTGGCCGGTGGGATACGGTTTCACGTCGCGCAACGTCTCGGCCATGGTCTGACCCGTGACGGTGAGGCAGTCGCCGTGGAGCAGGCCGGCGTCGAGCAGCGTCTTCATTAGCGGGCGGATGCCGCCGATGGCGACGAGCGCGCTCATGCTGTATTTGCCGCTGGGCTTGAGGTCGGCGAGCACGGGCACGCGTTTGCCGATGCGCGTGAAGTCGTCAATGGTGAGCTTCACTTCGGCGGCGTGCGCGATGGCGAGCAGGTGCAGGACGGCGTTCGTCGAGCCGCCGAGCGTGATGACGACGGTGATGGCGTTCTCGAAGGCTTTCTTCGTGAGGATGTCGCGGGGCTTGATGCCCTGGCGCAGCATGTTTACGACGGCCGCGCCGGCGCGGCGGCAGTCTTCGAGCTTCGCGGCTGAAATGGCGTTCTGGGCGGAGCTGTTGGGCAGGCTCATGCCGAGCGCCTCGATCGCGCTGGCCATGGTGTTGGCCGTATACATGCCGCCGCAGGAGCCCGGCCCGGGGATGGCACAGGATTCCACGGCGTGCAGTTCCTCGTCGCTGATCTTGCCCGCCGCGTGCTGGCCGATGGCTTCGAACACGGAGACGACATCGAGGTCCTTGCCCTTGTTCGGCGAGTTGGCCGGCGGGTTGGTGAGGCAGCCGGGGAGAATCGTGCCGCCGTAAACAAACACGGAGGGGCGGTTCATGCGCGCCATGACGATGAGGCAGCCGGGCATGTTCTTGTCGCAGCCGCCGATGGCCACGTAGCCGTCCATGCCGCCGCAGCCGACGACGGTTTCGATGGAGTCGGCGATGACCTCGCGCGAGACGAGCGAATACTTCATGCCCTCGCTGCCCATCGAGATGCCGTCGGAGATGGTGATGGTGTTGAAGATGATGGCCTTGCCGCCGCCCTCGTTCGCGCCCTTCTCAGCTTCGACCGCGAGCTTGTCAATGTGCATGTTGCACGGCGTGACGTTGCTCCAGGTGGACGCGATGCCAATGATGGGCTTCTTGAAATCCTCCTCCTTGAAGCCGACGGGATACAGCATGGCGCGCGCCGCGGCGCGTTCCGGTCCGTCCACGAGGATGCTGGAGAACGGACGCAGGTTGATGGCCGGGGCAGGGGCGGATTTCTTTTTCATTCGTGCGGGGGAGCTTTCCTGAAATCGCGGGGGCAGGCAAGTGCGAGGCGGAACGGGCGGGGATCAAACGTTGAACCCGAATTCCGAAGTAACGGCTGCGAAGTCGGCGGGTAGCACAGGCCACCGGCCTGTGCCGAGCGGCTACCAGCCGCTCGGAACGACCGCACGCCGCGGACTATTTTCCGCGTCACAGGGGAACCAACCCCTCCCGTCATTCCGTCCGGCCAGTGGCCGGACGGCACAGGCCGGTGGCCTGTGCTACCCATTCCGATAGCGGAGTTCGGGTTGAATGATGGGTATCCCATTAGCACCCGGCTTCAGCCAGGTGGAACCGGCGGCACGGCAGGCAAACCGTTTCAACGGTTTGCTTCTACAGCCCGGCCAAGCCGTTGAAACGGCTTGCGATGGATGGCGTGCTCCTACACCCGGCTCAAGCCGGGTGCTAATGAGAAGGGTGCAAAGCCTGACCTGCAGGGACGGAAGCAGCCTTGAACTTGGCCGCGACTGCCCCCATAAACGCCCGCATGTCCGTGACGAAGTCCCTCGCCCGCAGCCTGGCCGTGCTGTCTGCCCTGCTCTTTCCCCTGTTCGCACACGCGCAGGTGTCGAAAGAAGGGCGACCCATCATCACGCCACCGCTGAAGCATCTGCTCGCGCCGTGGAACCCCGAGGAAACCATCCTCTATACTGGCGCCACGGTTCACACGGTCTCCGGCGAGACGCTCGCGCCTGGCTTCGTGCTGACCAAAGGCACGAAGATTCTGTCCGTCTCCAAGACCACGCCCGCCGCGAAGCCTGACCGCACCGTGGACTTGAAGGGCCTGCATCTCTTCCCGGGCCTCATCCTGCCGACCAGTTCGCTCGGGCTCACCGAGATCTCCGCCGTGCGGGCCACGTTGGACACGACCGAGACGGGCAGCTTCACCCCGGACGTGCGCGCGTGGCTGGCGGTAAACCCGGACTCGGAACTCCTGCCGGTCGCGCGGGCCAATGGCATCACGCACGCGCTCGTGCTGCCGCTCGGCGGCCGGGTGAGCGGACAGTCGGGCGTGGTCTCGCTGGCGGGCTGGACGACGGAAGAGATGACCGTGAAAGCCCCGGTCGCGCTGCATGTTTTCTGGCCTGCGATAAACCTGAACGTCACGCCGAAGGAACTTGCGCGCGGCACCAAGGGCAAGTCCCCCGAAGATCAGGCGAAGGAGCGCGCCAAGCTCGTGAAGGAACTCGATGAGTTCTTCGCCGAGGCGCAGGCGTATGCCACCGCGCGCGGGGTCACGCCCAAGGACGGCAAGCCCGCACTGAAGGTGCCCGCATGGGAGGCGATGCTGCCCTTCGTGCGCGGCGAACTGCCGCTCATCGTCCACGCCGAGGACGTGCGCCAGATCAAGGCCGCGCTCGCCTGGGCCGAGCAGCGCAAATACAAGGTCGTCATCGCGGGCGGGCGCGACGCCTGGCGCGTGGCGGAGGAACTGGCCGCGAAGCAAGTCCCGGTGATCTTTGAATCCACCTTCGACCAGCCCGCGCGCGACACGGACGCCTATGATGCTCACTTCAAGGGCGCAGCCACCCTGCACAAGGCGGGCGTGAAGGTGTTGTTCAGCGAAGGCTCCGGCTCCAGCAATGCCACCTCGGCGCGCAACACCCCCTACTCTGCCGCGCAGGCCGTGGCTTTTGGCCTGCCCGAGGCCGAGGCGCTCAAAGGCCTGACGCTCTACCCGGCCCAGGTGCTGGGAATCGCTGACCGCCTGGGTTCGCTCGAAGCGGCCAAAGAGGCGACCTTCTTCGCGTGCGATGGCAACATCCTCGACCTGCGCTCCAATGTGAAACAGATGTGGATTGCCGGCCGCGAAGTGCCGCTGGACAGCCGCCACACCCGGCTCTACGAGAAATACAAGGGGCGGCCTCCGGCGAAGTAGCCGAGTGGGGAACTTCGGATAGGAACGGCGTGTGGGAGAAGCTCCAAATCCCAAGCTTCAAATTCCAAAGAAATTCCAAACTCCAAATATCAAGGGGAGACGTCGGCCAGCGCTAGCCGGCCCGAACCAGCCCTTCGGGCCAAGAGCCGGACCGGTGGCGTGCTGAACGATTGGAATTTGGGATTTGTAGTTTCTTTGGAGCTTGGGACTTGAAGCTTGGAATTTTCTTGTCCCCTCCTGAATGCCACCAGACTTCGGCGGCGCGGTGAGGACACCGCGCCCTACCAACGCGGGTTCGAGGGCGCACAGCACGAAGCTTTCGTGTTGTCGGTAGAGCGCCGGCGGAAGCCACCCCTCACCCCAACCCTCTCCCCTCCTCCGAGGAAGGGAGAGGGAGCCGAATAGGCTCTCGTTCCTTCAACGGTTATTCCACCGCAAGTCTGCGCTACCTGCGTTTCACCGCCTCGGCTTCAAGGCTGGCCGTCATCGCGCGTCGCAACTCGTCACGGCCGCAGCTCAGTCGAGCGTCTTCTTCGGCGCGGCGATGTTGATCATCGTGGGTGCGGCCGGCTTGGGCGGGGGCGGCGGCGGGGGCTTCGTGCCCGGCGGAGGCGGCGGGGGGGGAGGCGGAGGCGGAGGCGGTTCCTTGAAGCGGTTCACCACAAACTGGGTCATCACCTCGGAATAGCTGACCGCCCCGTAAAACTCCCAGCCCGCCGGGATGCCATAGCGGCTGCACTGCTCGCGCGCGGCGTGGTAGGCGGAGACGCCGGTGGGATGCAGCCAAAACCAGCACACGATCTTCGGGTTGGAGCGCAGCTTGACGAGGGTCTTGCGAAAGAGGGATTCGGCGTCGTCCAACTGCTCGGGCGTCTCGCCCCCGTCCGGCCGGGGAATGATCTGCATGGTGACGCGGTCCGTCATGCTGTTGGTGTCGAGCGGGAACTTGAGCTGCATGTAATCGTCGGCAAACTTGGCCTCATTCAGCCAGGTGACCGTCTTGAGATGGTCGAAGACCGGAAGCGCTTTGGGGTCCACCGGCTGCTTGGCGTGACGCAGGTCATATTTCACCTTGTCCAGTTCGGTCCACACGCGGGTGCGCCAGCCGAAGTCGTTGAGCATGTAAACCTTGTTGCTGAGGCAGAGCACGCGATACATGACCGCGTCCGCCGGAAATGCCTTGGCGATCGGAACGCGGACATCCAAGGGCGGCGGCCCTTTGACCGGGGGCGTCTTGTCCAAAGCAGCCCGCAGCCCGTCGCGTTCGGTGAGGAGGTTGGTGACCGCCTGCTTCTCTACGGCCTCGACCGCACGCTTGGCGACGAGGTCCTTCTGCAGATCCTCAAAATCACGGACCTTGATGCCTTTTTGCTCGAGGGTGGTCTCGAAGGCGCGCAGATCGTCCTGCTTGGACTTGGCCTGCTGTGCCAGGGCCTCGTGATTGGCCCCGGCCTTCTTCGCAGCGACTTTGCTTTGAGCCAGTTGCTGCTTGGCCTGCTGCACCTGCTGGGGAGTCACGCTGGCGAGTTCCTCCTCGACCTGGTCGGCGGTGCTCTTGACGCCCATCTGGACAATGATGAGCACGAGCAGCAACGTGCCGACCACGTTGGTCATGTTGTCCATCATGGAGTCCATGTTGACTCCCTCGTCGAGGTTTTGGGGGGAACGCTTGGCCATGGTCGTGAGGGTTGCTACTTCATGTATTTCTCGAACTCGCTAAGGTCCACCTTGCCCTGGCCGGGAATCGGCATCTTGCTGGTGGTGAGCTTGAACTGCTGCTCGGCCCATCCCGCCCCCCGGACGTAACTGTTCCAGCCATCCGTGCGGACGAGGAAGAGCACGAGATGATTCTTGTTTTGCGCCACTTCGCCGAGAAAGGCGTTGTAATCCTTGTCGGCGCCAATGGTGGCGGCCGTGATGCGAAAGCGGTCTTCGGGGCTGCGGTGAACCACCACGGAATCCGAGTTGGCCTCCACCACAAACAGCTTGCGCCCCACCGCGAAGCCGGTGCCCCCGCCCTGCACGCGCAACGGGGGCTTGAGATCCTCGGGCTTTATCCGGCGCTCGGCCAGATCCTCCTTGAGCCGGGCAACCTCTTTCTGCAGCCGGGGCTTGTCGCTTAGTAGGTTGGCAATGACGGTCTGGAGATTCTCCACCTCTTTCTGGATGCGGGCCCGCATCTGGTCGGTGGTTTCCGAGCCCTCGGAGATTTCACGCAGCAGCACCAGCCGCTTCTCCACCTCCTCGACCGTGGTCATGTTGTCGGTGAGGGCACGATACTCGCTGAGCTGCTTTTGCAGTTCCTTCATCTCCAGCGCCAGCGGATTGGTCTTCGCCGCCGTCGTCCCCGAGTTCGTGACCTGCATGATGGTCAGCACGCAGATCATCACCACCAGCGCGCCCGACAAGCAGGCGAGGATGCTCAGGAACGGGAAGAGCGAGACGCTGGGGACGGCACTGACTCGGGCGCGGGCCATGATGTGAAGTGATTAGGATTCCAGGTGCATGCGGCAGGCGCGCTTCAACCTTTGCCCATCATGCGGCCCAGCAAACCGGCTTTGGCCGGAGCGGCCTGCTGGATGATGATCTGCTTCCCGCCGAGCGCGGTGAGGGTTTCGTTGAGGGCCACGATGCCCTGCTGGAGCGTGGCCAACTGCGTGTTGGCCGTCTGCATGGCCTCCGTGGCGGCACGGGAGACATCCTGCTGGACGCGGCCCATGCTGGATTCCACCGAGCGGGCGACGCTGGCCTGCGCGTCCGCTGCCGCCCGGTCCAGGCCACCGAGCTGGCCGGTGACGGAGCGGATGCTTTCGCTGAGGGCGCTCAACTGCTGGGCCACCGGGCGGAGGTTGTCTTCGAGGGACTTGGTGGCGTCGCGCTGCATCTGGCGGCTGACCTCCAGCGAGGCCTGCTGCGCCGCGCTCTGCTGCTCCCGGCTGGTGCGGTCCAACTGGGACATCTGGTTGATGACGTTCTTGACCGCTTCGCCCAGCGAGGCGAGGTGCTGGCCGGCGGGGCGCAGGGCTTCTTCCAAGGCGCGGGCCGCGTCGCGTTGCAACTGGGCGGTGGCCTCGTGCATGGCGCGCTCGGCGGCGATCTGCTGCTCCCGGGCCTGCTTCTCCAGGCCGGCGACATGGCCGGTGGTGCCCTTGACGGCCTCCGCCAGGGCGCTGAGCTGCTGGGCGGCGGGCCGCACGGTGTCTTCCAGCGACTTCGCCAGATCGCGCTGGACGCGCGCGGAGTTCTCGATGAATGAGCGCTGCCCTTCGGCGTGCTGTTCGCGGGCCTGCTTCTGGAGGGAAGCCGCCTCAGTGACGGCGTTCTTGGCCGTCTCGCCGATCGCGGCGAGCTGGGCGACGGCCGGGCGCATGACTTCTTCCATGGCCTTGGCCGACTGGCTGGCGGTGTTGCGGATGGAATCGGCGAGGCTGCGGGAGGCGTCCTCCTGGACCCGGGCGATGGATTCCTGCATGGCCCGCTGCATGGCGGCCTGCTGTTCGGCGGCGTTGCGCTCCAGCGAGGCGACATGACCGGCGGCCGCCTTCACGGAGTCACCGAGCGTGCCAAGCTGCTGGGCCGCCGGACGAATGGCGTCTTCCAGGGCCTTGGCCAGATCGCGTTGCAGACGGCCGGTGGTCTCGATGAAGGACTGCTGTCCGGCGGCATGCTGTTCGCGGGACTGCTTCTGGAGCGCGACGGCCTCGGCTGCGGCGTTTTTCGCGGCTTCGCCGATGGTGGCCAGATGCTGCATGGCCGGCTTGATAGACTCTTCGATGGCTTTCGAGGACTGGGCGGCGGAGGCCTTGATGGATTCCTCCAGCACTTTGCCGGCGTCGCGCTGGACGTTGGAAACGGCTTCCTGCATGGCCTTCTGGACCGAGCTTTGGTGCTCGCTGGCCTGCTTCTGCAAGGTGCCGACGTGCGCGGCCGTGGCCTTGACCGCTTCCGAGAGCGCGCCGACCTGCTCGACGGCGGGCTTAAAGGTGTTCTCGATAGCCTTGGAGGTTTCCGTGATGGAACTCTTCATGGCCTCGGCAATGACCTTGCTGGAATCCTGCTGGAGCTTGGCCAGCGTTTCCTTCACCGAGGCATCCAGTTGCGCCTGCTGGGAGGAAGCGACCTTCTCCAGCGCCCCCACATGGTCCGTGGCCTTCTTGAGCGTGGTGCTCAAGGTCTCGATGCTGGTGCCGGCGGACTTGCCCAGGTCGGTCAAGGTTTTGCCTGCGGTTTCGTTGAAGCTGGTGATCGCCTTGGTGAAATTCTCCTGCACGAGCTTCTGGTTCTCGTTGGCCCGCTTGTCCAGGCCCTCCGCCTGTTCTCGAACCATCTTGGAGGCCGCATCCAGTCCGGTGAGGAACTGCGTGTGCGCGCGGGTGAGGGAGGCGGTCAGCACGTCGGCCAGCGCGCCCATGTCGCCCCCGGCGGTGTTCGATCCGTCATTGAGGCGCGGGAGCAGAATCTCGTTACAGTAGGCGTCAATGTGCGTGAGGTTGTCCTCCTCGATCTTCTGGAGCGAGGACATCGGCAGGCTGAGGATGATGGAATAAACCAGGGCCAGCAGGGTGGTGTCAAAGGCCGTGGCCAGACCGCCGGTGACGCCGCCCATGGACTTCATGAGCAGCGCCGGGTCCTTGACCGCCTCCGGGCTCATCACGCCCTTGAAGTTGCCGATGGCATCCGAGAGACCGATGACCGTGCCGATGAACCCGAGGATGGGAATGGCCCAGACGAAAACCTTGACCAGCGTGAAGCTGCCGCCGATGCGCGCGCTGTCAATGTTCGACTGGTTGGCCATCATGGTGGCCACCTCGCCGTTGACTTGGCGCGACTCGAAGAGTTCGAGCGCCTTGCGGATGCGGTTGACCATGAGGCTGTCGCGGAGCTTCACCGGCAGCGCGTAAACATGCTGGATGAAGACGTGGACGTTGTCCTTGGTGATCTCGCGGCCCAGCTCCACCGGCATCACGTCCAGCCGCAGGGCGTTTTGCTGGTGGCGGAGCTTGAGCAGCTTGAGAATCAAGAAGGCCACGCCCCAGCCGAAGAAGAACGTCTCGGCGAACTGCACCCAGCCGCGCTCGTAGAGCAGGCCCCGGAAATACTTGATGGGATACGCCATCAGGTAGAGCAGGATGAAAACGCCGCAGCCAATGCCCAAGGCGACCCAGATGTTTGGGTTGGTGGGGTCGGTCTCCTTCCACGCCTCGCGG
Source organism: uncultured Klebsiella sp. (assembly GCA_964496695.1). Classification (GTDB taxonomy): domain Bacteria; phylum Verrucomicrobiota; class Verrucomicrobiia; order Limisphaerales; family SXTU01; genus SXTU01. The sequence goes on along the minus strand of CAZCBE010000092.1, from coordinate 20,613 downwards.
CCGGACTTGGCCGCGCTCACCTCGCTGGCGGAGGCGGCCGCCGGGACGGTGAGGCTCAGGCCGCAACTGGGGCAACTGACATTCGTGCCGGCATACTCCGGCTCGACCATCAGCTTCATGGCGCACTTGGAACAGTGGAATCGGATCATGAGGTGTGTGTGTTTACAGAGTTATGTCTGACGGGATGGCAGGCGGGCAATTTCATTCTCATTTTTCCTCCGCTGCGGAAAGGCTGCGAATAACCAGCACGGGACACGGTGCCTGCCGGATGACAGCCTCCGCCACGCTGCCCATCAGCGCGCGGGCCAGGCCGGTGCGGCCATGCGTTCCAATCACGAGCAAGTCTGCCTGCAGCACGCGTGCGAAGTCGGTGACCGCCTCCGCTGGCTGTCCGGCTCGCAGCTCCGTGCGAGCTTTGGGTAACCCGCAGAGTTCGGTGGCCGCCAGCGCAGCCATTGCTCGAGCCGCTTCCGCATGGTCGTCGCGCTGCCGTTCGGAAGTGTCCATCTTCCAATCCACATGGAACGGCTCGATGACGTTGAGGACCGTCAGCCCGGCATTCCGCATCTGTGCCAGCGCGCAGGCGTAACGCACCGCCGCCAGGGAGGCGGGAGAGAAATCCGTCGTCACTAGTATCCGCCGCCAGCTCACATCAGGAGAATCCATGCGTTTCAATCAATCTTCGGGTCATTGGCGACCGGCCATTGCAAGCACCGCCACCGCGACCAAATAATGCCCGTAGGCCACCATCAAAACCACGCCTTGTTGCCGAGTTACCCGCTGCCCGCTCACCAGCATCCCCGCTACCATCCCCATAAAGACCAGCATCACTGGGAAGTTGAACAACTGCGTGAATCGGTCCATCCGCACGTCCTGGAACACGGCCGCCGCCCCCACGACAAGCGTGAGGTTGGCGATGTTTGCGCCTAGCACGTTGCCCACCGCCAGCTCGCTCACCGACCGGCGTGATGAAGTGACGGCCGTGACCAGTTCCGGCAGTGACGTGCCAATGGCCACCACCGTGAGCCCGACGACGATGCTCGGCATGCCCAACCGCGCGGCCACACCCACAGCGCCATCCACCAGCAGCTTGCTGCCCAGCACTACAATTACCGCCCCGACGAGAAACTGCACCGCCGTCCCGGCCTTGGTCTCGAACCACGCCCAGCGGCTCTCCGAAAGCTCCGCGCTGACGGCCACCGCTTCCGCCACGTCGTCTGGCTTGCGGCCCCGCCAATGCCGCGCGAAGTCCCACACGAAATAGCCTAGCCCGCCCACGAGCAGAATTACCCCTTGGGTCCGCGACAAACTCAGGTCCAACGTCATCAAGAACAGTGCCGCTCCAAACCCAAACATTCCCATCAACGCAATCCGCAGTGCCTTGGGATGCACATCCACCTGCTTCAAGGCGGCGGTCATTCCCAGCACCAGCCCGAGGTTGCAGATGACTGAACCAACCGCGTTGCCCACCGCCAGCCCTGGCTCGCCCTTCAGTCCGGCCATGACCGACACGACCATTTCCGGCGTGGTGGTTGTGAGGCTCACCAGTGTCCCACCGATGACCACCCGCGGCATCCGCAGGAACTCCGCGCTGCGCACGGCGGCGGCGACGAACATGTCCCCGCCCTGGATGATGAGGCCGAGGCCGAACGCAAGGAAGATGAGGTCTGGCAGCATGGCTCAATCGTGCCGGTCTCCTCCGCGCCAGAGCAGCCCGCCCAGCATCACCGTCAGCACGCAAAGCGCGGAGGTCATAACCGGCACGGGCCGGGAACCACTCTCGCGCGCCAAGTAGCCATGCCAGGATTGCCACGCCTGCCAGCCCAGCCCACCCGCCAGCACCAACAGCAGCCCAACGCACCAGCGCAGATTCATTGGCCGCCAGAAAACCAGCAAGCCGGTGGCGATACACAGCCCGCCCCCAGTCAGCGCCATGGCGGGCAGCCGCCAATCCGAAGTCGGGTCCGCGCGATGCAGCAGCCAGCCCATCACCCCGAGCAACAGGCCGTAGGCAATCAACTCAAAACCGGCGTTTGGGGAAGCGGATTTCATCAGGCGGGCAAGATGCTGGCTGCCGGGGCGTCAAAGTTCCCCGTGGGGAGGCTCCCCCTGCAGGGGTGGTCCACCAGAGTTGCGCGCCAGCGCGGTGAGCAGCAGCACCGTCAGCATGCTCAGCACGGTGAGCACGGCGGACATCTTAGTCGCGCCGCGCGCCTCCCACATTTCCAGCGTGTCGGTGATAAAGAGGAGCGCCATCACCATCAGGCTCACGAAGGCTCCCGCGCGGACCCGGCAGCCCAGCCAGGCGAGCACGGCCCAGACCAGACAGAACCCGCCGCCGATCAGCCCGGCGTAAAAGCTTTTTTGAGCCATCCATGGCACCCATGAATGCACGCGCCAGCCCAGAAAGGCGGCAATAGGGGCGTAAAGGGTCAGACCGGAACAGAGCTTGAAATTGAGCACGGCAGGGTGCGACGAAGGAACGCGCTCGAATGAGTGATTCAATAAATGCTGACGGACGCTGACGTCATCAGTGCGCAATCCAGTTATGCGGATGGCGGCCCGACCATCCGACAACCTCCGGAGCCAAGCGGCTCCGAACCCTTGCTAAAAGCTTGCCCAGCCGCTCGCCTTCGCACAAGCAAAAGCTTACTTGAACTGGTTGATGGACCCCGCGACAGGCAGGACCTTCGCCACTCGCGGCAGAGCGAAAAGTGACGCCACCGTCACGACCAACCCCGTCAGCAGCAGCCAGGCAGACAAGTCGGATGTGTTGCTGCTCTGCATCAGGGTTTGCGCCGCGAGCGAGACAATCGTGAAGTTTGGACAAAAAAGTAGGAAGGTGTCCGGGGCTTGGCCAGCCAACGGCCAGCGCCGGAACTGGAGCGAACGCCACGCCAGCACCAGTCCCGCCGTGCCCACAGCCAGCACACCTGTCCAACTGAACACCACGGCCCACGGCACCGCCAGGCCCAGGCCGAAGAAAAATATGGGGATAAGCATGCGCTGACTGATGGGTGCGACATACTGCTCCAGCCCCTGACCGTCATGTTCAATCCGTGCGAGGAACAATCCGAGGAAGAAAGCCGTCTTTGGTGCGGACAATCCCAACCGCTCACCCACTGCGCACACGGCCAGCACCAGCAAGACCACCAGGTGAATTCGCCAGTGGGTGGCTTGGGTGAGGATGGTTTGAAACAGACGTTGCAACGGCACCGCGAGCCGGCTCACGACATAAATCACCGTGGCGATCCCGACCAGTTGCAAGGCGATCCACCAAGTCATTCCTTGTTTCAAGGCGGCAGATTCGACCGATAGAATCAGGATGGCCAGCACCTCCAGCAACACCATGACCTGCAAGAACAGCGGGCGCCCTTCGTCGCTCAAGTGTGGATGGTGCTTCCATGCGGAATGCGCCATGCCCACCGAGCAGGCGGTGAGGGCGGCGCACGACACAAGGCTTTCCAGCAGGCCCATTCCCATGGCAGTAGTGACAAGGAGAAGCAGCGGATATTGAGCGACCGCCCAGCCCGCTGTGTAGCGCAGCGCTGGCAATAAGGCGCGGAATCTGGGCAGATCAATTTCCAGCCCAACCTCAAACAGGAGCAGCAAGAAGCCCACTTTTCCCGCCTCGCCGAGCATCTGCTTGACCTCGGGCGCCACCAACGGAGAGAGGAGCACCCCAAACAGGGTGAAGGCGGAGTAGATCAGAGCAGGTCGGCCAAAGTGCCGACACACGTCCGGCACCGCCATGAACAACAGGATCAGGAAGATGACGGCTTCGACAGTGTTCACGGAAATCCGGCGCTAAGCCGCGGGGGCCAACTCCACCGCCACCGCACTTCCCGCCATGGATTCAGTGATGCGCCGAGTCGCTCCCACCTGCCGGTTCACCCACAAGATGGCGAAACGAGCGACCACCATGGCCAGCGCGCCGACTGGACCGAGCAGGAATCCCTCCCCAGCCAGGACGGCAGCGCTCAACAGCATGGCCAGCCCGAACAGGAGTTCGATTGCCAGATGTCGAACCCGGGAGGTTATCCCTTGGCGAAGAAACTTGTCGGTGCGAACGAACTGGGACCGCCCGTTGCACAGGCATTTGATCCAACTGGTGGCAAAAATCAGGCCCAGGCCCAGATGGGTGAGATACGCGGAACCAATGGCTGGCAGTGGGTATCGTTCACGGCGAAGGCACAGAAAGAAGATGGCCAGCTTGACCAGTGCGAAAACCAGCAAGGTGAAGCCCGAAAGCACGATCAGATATACTTGCAACGGTGTCAGGCGATCCAACGCCGCCAGCATGGCGAGCACGAGCAGCGAAAGGCTGGGCAGCAGATTGAAATTGAACCACGCGGTCAGGTGAGTGAGGAAGCCCGTTTTCTGACGCCACGTAAGGCGCGGATGGAACAGGATGCGCTTCCAGTTTGCCTTGAGGATTTGTGCGTTGCCAAACGCCCATCGCCAACGCTGCTTCTTCAGCGATTCCAAGTCGTGCGGCAGCAAACCGTGGCCGATCAATTCATCCACGTAAACACAGCGCCACCCGGCCAACGTGAGCCGCAGGCCGAGCTCTGCGTCTTCTGTGACCACTTGTGTATCCCAGTCACCCATCTCCCGCAGCGCCCGGGTCGAAAAAAAGCAAAGCGTGCCGGTCGCCGGGACGCAGTCACGCTGGTTGGCCAGGTGCATGAAGCTGCTGAAGAAATGCCGGTATTCCAGCGCCAGACCTGCGTTGGCCGGCCCTTCATTCCGGTAGCTCTGCGGGAACTGCACCAATCCCACTGTGATCTCGGTGAAATGGCGCAAGCCACGTTCGAGCGCGTCCGGTTGGAGTTGATAGTCGGCATCTACGACGAGCACATGGGTCGCTCTTCGGTTCATGTGGTGGCGCACCCAGTTAAGGGCACCGGCTTTGGCGCCGGCAAGTCGATCCACATGGAAGAAGCGGAAGCGGGGGCCGAGTTCGGCGCACAACGCCTCGATGGGTCGCCAGAGCCCTTCATCGCAAGTGTTGTTGTCGATCACCAGCACCTCGTAATTAGGCCAGCTCAAGCCGGCCAGCGAGCGCAGAGTAGCCGCGAGAACCTCCGGGGGCTCATTGCAGGCGGGCACCTGAATGGACACGAACCAGTCATCAGGCACCACCTCGCGAGTGGGCGGGGGTTTGGGGCGGGTCAGGGCCGCCCAAAACTGGGCCATGAGCAGCCACCCCTGGAGGCGCATGTTCAGCAGCAAGGCTACCAAATGGATTCCAGGCAGCCAGGCCAGCAGCGCCATACCTGCGGCGAGCGGGAGAAATAGTAAAGCCATCATTGTCAATTATCAGATTCCAGTTCAGCGACCTTGTGGCCACTCAAACCAAGCCCTGATTTTTTACCGCCCCGCGCATGACCGGGCAAGCCACGTTTCCCGAAACTTGGTAAAAAAAGGGAAAAGCGGGGTGCTAATTCCCCAAGCGCGCGAGTCGCAGGGCCACGTCAAAGTCGATGGCATGCAGCCGTGTCCAGACGTAGCTAATGCCTCCCAAGGTGAAGAATAACCCTGCCCGCCAGCCGAGCCGCAAGAAGTCACCGTAAGAGAGCTCCAACCCGGTCTGGCGTTTGAGCAGATTGGCGGCGATGGGGCCGGCCGTTGCCGAAAGCAAGGTCGTGCTAGAGCCGGCCAACACGCCGAGCGATAGCGCCCACCACTCAAGGTGGCCAGGGAGCTGGTCCTTGAGCGACTCGGCGATCGGAATCAGCACCGCCGTGGTTGGTCCCGCAGAAAAGCAGGCCGTCAGCAGGCATGCCAGGATGATCAGCGCCGCGCTCAATAAATAGGGATCACCAGCGCAGAGTTGGATGACGAAGGCGGCTACTCGATTAAGCACGCCCGTGGCCTGAATGCCGCCGGCAAACAAGAACAGACACGCGATGAAGAGCGTGCTGGCGACGTCCACTTTCGTAGCCCATTTCTCCGGCTCCGGCAGCATCCACACACACAGGCAGGCTGCACCCAGACAGACCAGTTCTGGTGGAAACGGATTCCAGCCGGTGAAGATGAGGCCGCCCAGCATCAGCACGAACATGGCGGAGGCCGGCACGAAGAGCCGGTAGTCTATCCGCAAGTGCTGGCTCTGCTGGCGGAGCATCTCGGTCAGCAGGCCGAGGGCCACCGGCGGGGTTTCGACCCGTTCCCCTTTGGCCTTCCAGATCAGCACATAAAGAACGAAGAGCAGCAGCAGGCAGGCAGGCATCATCCAATAGATGAACTCCATGAAAGGGATGCCCTGCGAACGGCTGATCAGAATGTTTGGAAAATCGCCGATCATCGTGCTCGCTCCGCCCAGATTGCTGGCGATGACCAGCGCGACGAGGGCTTGCTTCAGCGCCTCTTCACGCATGCCCACCGCCCGCAGTGAACCGAGCATTACCGGCAGCAGGACATAGAGGCAGGTGAGATTGGGGAGAAGCGCGGAGAGGCCAAAGGTCAGCACCAGGAAGCCCGGCACCAAGACCTCTTGCCGGCCGCGCGCGGCGATGGCGATGAAGCGACAGGCCCGCTCGAACGCGCCGGACTCAGCGAACACCGAGGCAAACATCCCGATGGAGAGCAAAATCAGCAGGACCGGCATGGAGATGCTGGCGAAGGCTTTGTCTGCCGGGAAAAAGCCGAGCCACTGCCCCACTGACAGGAGCACGGCGACAGCGGCAAGCGCAACGGCTTCCTTCCGGGCCGGGAGCCACGCTATTGCCAGCGTGGCGGCCGTCACGACAAACAGGACGATGGCGGTTTCCATCAGGCTTGAGTGGGGGAGAGGGTTTCGCCCAACTGCACGGCGAGCACCTCCGGCGGCATCGGCAGCCAGCCAAGCTGGGTGCCTGCACGTCCATCGTGCCACTCGCTCACCAGATGCGTCACCGACTGCTGCCAGAGGTAAGGGCGGAAGTCTTCGCGATACTCTCGCGGCGCGCCCTCTCCCAAGGTGAGCCGGCGCTCGTTCGTGGCCGTAAGCAGCACTCGGTCCACCTGATCGCGCGCGCTCAGGAGCAACGGTCGGAGCTGGGGTGGCCCGAGCACGTTTTGCCGATGAAGAATGAAGCCACTCAATATAACGATCTCGGCCCAGTCGAGCGCCGGCTCCAGTTCGCGAAAGGCAAACGGCGGACCAATCTTTGGACCATTCTTCAGGTGATCACTGCCGTCGCCTGGCGAGGGAATTCCCAGCAGGCCATCCAAGAGCAAATAACGGTATTCGCGCCAGCCGCCTTCAATCTGCCAGAGCTGCTCCAGTTCGCGATCATGGCCCGCCACCAGCACCCGGCGGGCATCCCCAAGCAATCTTTCCAGATACCCGACCATCAGGGCTTCCCGCCGCAAAAAATCGCCAGCGAGCTTTTCCACCGGGACCTCCCCCCTGCGATGCGCCTCCAGCCAGTAGCCGAGCGGTGCCATACGTGGGCACTCCGCGAGCAAGGATTCCCATAACGATGTCGGCTCGGCTCCTTCTCGCTGGGTCAAGGCCAGCACGCGGAGGGCCGTGGCATTGGGGCCGAAGGTCCAAGCGTTGGCTTCGACCATGGCCAGCAGCCCGGCATCAAGCGCAATGGGTTGGGTCATGATGCCGATGCGTCCGGCAGAGGGGGCTTCCGCAGCAGGGCGAGGATCTCCTCGTTCTGTTGCCGCACCGTCGCCAGGGCCGATTCTACTTGGGCCAATTTGTGCCAGAGCCTTCGGATTTCCGGGGGTGCAAAACGCAGCACCTCCTCATCGGGCATCTGCTCCATGCGCGACCAATGCGGTTTGGGCGCAGGCAGGTGCTCTGGACTTTCGTGGTGTGGTGGTTCGTGATGATGGTGTGGCATAGTCAACCTTCAGATTAGGGTCTCACGCTGGCTTCCTCCTTCGACCTGAGTTCGGCCATCTCCCGGATTTCCGGCAGCGCCGACACGGCTTCGCCCAACAGCTTGAGGATGCCACGCAAATCGTCTTCGAGGACGTGCTTGGCCGCGTCACGCACGGAGGGGCGCTTGGGCTGGAATGCCACCGAGTTGCCCGCGCCCCGCAATACGCAGACGTCGTTCTCGCTGTCGCCCACAGCCAGCACTTGCTCGGTCGTGATGTGCAGCTCGTCACAGAGGTGATGCAGCACGTTAAGCTTGCAGAGCCGATGCTGGCGACACTTGGCCGGCTCGCGCATGGCGGGCGCGAAGGTGACCCGGCCCGTGGCCTTGTCGCGGCGAAACTTCATCAAATGCGCCACCGCAAAGTCCGCGAAGACGCGCCGTCGCACTGTTTCTGCGGCGGTGTGATAACTGTCCGTCACGATGACGACGCGGTAACCGGCCTTGCGCAGCCCCACGACCGTCTCCACCGCGCCGGGCATGAGCGGGATGTCCCGAGCGACCTTCTCGAAGACATGCCGGGGCACGCCGGCGAACAGCGCCGCGATGCGCCGCGTGCGCTGCACGGGCGAGAGGATGGCATTGTCGAGCAGCGGCTGGAGCGCCTCCTCGTGGCCGGTGACGCGGGCCAGTTCGATGACAAACCGCCCGTTGAGCAGGGTTCCATCCATGTCAATCAACGCGAGCCGTTCGACCTGCTGCATGCGTTTGAACGCGTGGCCTTGCTTGACCAGTGACTCCCGCTCGCGCTCGTGCGTCCGCCGGACGAACGAGAGTCGCAGCCGCCCCCACTCCGCCGCACGCTCGATGATGGTGCGCGTGACCTGCATGGCCATCTCGCCCAGCGCCTCCAGGGACTGGCTCTCGTGCTTCAGCTCGCCGATGTCCACCTCGACGATGCGTGCCCGCTCGCGGGTGGCGTCAATCAGCAGGCCGATGTCCACGCCGTAGTCATTCTCGAAGCGGAGGCGTTTGAGCAAGCCACGCCGCGCCGCGATGATGCCGCCGAGCGGCTGGGCGAAGTCCGCGAGCTCCGGGAAGTATGTTTTCAGCAGCGGCTTGGCGGTGAGGATGGTCACGCGTCCGGCGGCGCGCGTGAACCTGGCTTTCACAAAATCCGCCTGATCTATGAGGAGCGGCTCGACCAGCGTGCGGATCAACCCTTTGCGCAAGCCGGTCAAATCGCCATCAAGATAGACCAGCAAGTCATGACGCGCGTGTTGCCAGCCTTCTTCCATGGACTCGCCCTTCCCCATCAGCGCACTCGTCACCACCCGCGCGCCAGCCTGCTCCGCCAGTTCCGGGGTGCCGTCAATCGAGCCGTCATCGATCACCAGCACCTCGCCCACGAGCCGGTCGGCGCGGGCGAACCGCACCACCTCCACAATGGTGCGCGATTCATTGAGAACGGGGATGACGACCGTGACCTTGCGGGCAGGGAGACGCGCTGGGCCAGCAGGCTTGGGAGTCGGACGGCGCTGGATTTTTCGGGCCATTGGGCATGCGGAGTCTGCACCGCGCTTGTGGCGGCACTATTAACCGGATGGCGGCCCGACCATCCGCACTTCCTCCGCGGCCGCTTGGCTGCGGACCCTTGAGTCCTCGCGAGGCAGACTGCTGCTTCGGCGAGGTGCTGATTCACTGTGCTCTTCACCGAAGTGTCAAGGCCCAGACCACGCCATTTTGGACTATTGCACAGGCGATGCCTCGACGCACGCCGCTCAACTGCGCTACAAACCTCCGCGATGGAAACTCTGGCCACCGTCTGCTTTGCGCTCGCCGTGCTGCATACCTTTGCGGTGAAACGCTTCGCGCACTGGGCGCATCAGTATCCGCCCGGTTCGGTGCAGGAGAACTTCCTGCATTTCCTCGCCGAGACCGAGGTCGTCTTCGGCCTGTGGGCGGTGGCCTTGTTCTTGGGCATCGCCGTGCTGAAAAGCTCGGTGGCCGACGCCGTCGCCTACATCGAGGGGCTGAACTTCACGGAGCCGAAATTCGTGTTTGTGGTGATGGTCGTGGCCGCCACCCGCCCGGTCGTGAAGCTGGCCGAAGCCTTCATCCTCTTCGTCGCGCGCTGGCTGCCTTGGCCGCCGGGCATTTCCTTCTACGTGGCGGCGCTGGTGCTCGGGCCGCTGCTCGGCTCGCTCATCACCGAGCCGGCGGCGATGACCTTGCTGGCCCTCGTGCTCAAGCGCCGTTACTTCGACCGGGGCATCACGCCCAAGCTGGCCTACGCCACGCTTGGCCTGCTCTTCGTCAACGTCTCCATCGGCGGCACGCTCACCCACTTCGCCGCGCCGCCCGTGCTCATGGTCGCGGCCAAGTGGAACTGGGACACCCCCTTCATGTTCGCGACCTTCGGCTGGCGCGCGGCGGCCAGTTGTGCGGTCTCGACCGCCGTGATGGCGCTCTACTTTCGCAAGGAGCTGGCGGCCCTGACCTTCGAGGAAGACAAGAGCGCCCCGGTGCCGGCCTGGCTGACCTTCACGCACGTCATCTTCCTCGGGCTGGTCGTGGCCTTCGCTCATCACCCGGATGTCTTCTTCGGCGTCTTCGTGCTGTTCCTTGGAGTGGTGACGGCGACGAGCGAGTATCAAGATGACTTGAAGCTCCGTGAAGGCTTGCTGGTTGGCTTCTTTCTCGCGGGACTCGTCACGCTCGGCTCTCTGCAAGCCTACTGGCTCAAGCCGCTCATCCAGAGCCTCAGCGGCAGCGCGCTCTTCTTTGGTGCGACCGGCCTGACGGCCCTCACCGACAACGCCGCCCTCACCTACCTCGGGTCGCTGGTCGAAGGCATCTCGGACGAACTCAAATACGCGCTGGTGGCCGGAGCCGTGACCGGCGGTGGCCTCACGGTCATTGCCAATGCACCCAATCCTGCCGGGGTCGGGATTCTACAGGATGCCAAGTCATTCGGCGACGAAGGCATCAGCCCGCTGGGCCTCTTCCTCGGCGCCCTGACGCCTACCTTGATCGCCGTGGGCTTCTTCTGGTTAGTGCGGTAACGACGGCAGGCGATCCAAAGGCAGTTCCAGTGAAGTTTAGTCGGCCTGGGTCTAACCTAATCCATGTTGGAAGGCTTGGGGAAAGCATCCAGTTGCCGGATTGTGCCATTGTGGCGCTGGACAGCGGATTTTCCCGAGTGGATGCGCCATTTGCGTCACTCCCCAGCCTATTTTCGTGGGTGGTCACGGCATTTGCGTTGGTGGACAATGGATTTGCGTGAGTGGAGGCCCGGTTTGGGACGGTAAATGGCGGCGTCAGATAGCCGGCCGTGGGCGAAAACTGGGAGTTATACTTTTTACACAGACCCCCTTGACAATTAGATTTGAGTTTGGCATTCCCTATCCTGTCAGCATTGGATTCACCCAACTAGGTAACTCGCAACCCATCTACTATTATGCCTATCTCCGGCGCTGGTTCTTATATACCCACCCTCAATGACTTCCTGCCCCACTGGGAGCTGGTCAACACCGCGCTCGGCGCGGGCGGACCCCTCGTGCTGCGCAATCCCAACGGCTCGTCCCCCGCCACAATCAACCGCGCGGCACTCGTGACCATGCGGGATGATTTGCAGGCCAAACACACGGACATCACAGGGCAGATCAACAATGTGGAGATCGCGGCGGCGACGCTCAAGGGGATGAAGGAGGCGCTGCATCTGCGCGGCGGACAGTTCAATGACGCGGTGCGGAGTGACTTGGCGGGGACGGCGTTTGCGGAGGCGTTGCCGATCCTGCCGTCCCCGGGCGACGGGCAGGATGTGTTTGTGGAGCCGATGGATGACATCGCGACGTTGTGGCCGAAGGTGAATGCGGCGGCGGGCATACCGGGCTTCACGCCGCCCTTGCTGTTGCTGGGCGCCTATCCGGTCGCGGACTTTGCCACGGCGCTGGCCGCGCTGAAGGCGCAGTATGAGCTGCTGCGCAAGGAGGATTTCCTGGTGAGCTTCAAGATCAAGGAGCGGAACAAGCAGCAGGATTTGATCTATCCCATTCTCAAGGCCTACCGGCAGTCGGTGCCGACGAAGTTCGCGGCGAACGACCCGCTGGTGCTGTCGCTGCCCCGGCTGACACCCGAGCCCGGCTCGACGCCCGACGCGGTCACGGCGAATGGCCTTTGGAACGCGGCGACGAGCGAAGGGAAGCTGACGTGGGACGCCTCGACGGCTACAGACCTCGCGGAGTATGAAGTGCGCTGGAGTCCGGGCACGACTTACGACTCGGCGCTGGAGGTGGTGCTGGGCAACGTGGCCTCGACGGCGACGCGGGAGTTCCTCACCACGCAGGGATTGCTCGCTTCCGGGGATGTGAGCGTGTTCAAGGTGTATGTGAAGACCACCACGGGGAATGAGCGCGGCTCGAATACGGTGAAGATCACGCGGCCGTGACCGCCTCACGGCTGCTTCGCCGGCAGATACTTGGCCAGAGACATGGCAGATAATCGCAATGCGGCCTCGTGATTTGGGGCAGGTCCAGTCCGAGCCTTACCGACCGGGTGTGAGCAGCCAGTCCTTCTGCTCGGGGCGTGCAGACGGGGCGGGTTGCCAGTCAATCGCTTCGTCCACCGCCTTGCGCATCTGGTCAAACCACCAGTGCGCGCTGGGGAGGCGGCGCTGGCGGCGGATGGCACGGCGGAAGGCGGGGGCCGGGGCGGCGAGGGTCAGTTCCATTTGGTGCTTCATAATCAGTCTTTCTTTTTGAAGCAGCCTACGTCGGCAGGTCGGACAATCGCTGTCCGTCCCAAAGGAATCCTTTGGTCAGCGGCGAATAGACGGTCTGCCAATCACCCGGAAGTTTTGCATCCTATCAGCGGTGGTGGCCGCTTTCCCTCCCGATCTACCGAGTCGTAATCCTGATCCCAAACCTGCTCGCGACCGAACCGCCCGGCTTTTGGCTTCCAGCAAGATTTGCCCTGCCGCACAGTCCGTCCGTGACATCGCCGCCAGCCGCCTGATGCTCCTCGCCTTCCACAAGCCCTACGGGGTGCTGTCCCAGTTCACGCCGGAGCCCGGATCGGACTTCCGCACGCTCACGGACTTCGGCCTGCCCAAGGCGGTGTATCCCATTGGCCGGCTGGACGCGGACTCGGAGGGACTGCTCCTGCTCAGTGACGAAGCTGAGTTGAACCAGCGGCTGCTGCATCCCCGCAACGCCCACGAACGGGAGTATTGGGTGCAGGTGGAACGCATTCCCACGCCCGACTCGCTCCGCAAGCTGGAGTCCGGGCTCGTCATCCAAGGCCACCGCACCCTGCCCTGCCGCGCACGACTGCCCGACCCGCAGCCGCCGATGCCACCGCGCGAACCACCCATCCGCGTCCGCAAGAGCGTGGCGGACTGCTGGGTGGCGTTGGAACTGATCGAGGGCAAGAACCGGCAGGTCCGCCGCATGACGGCGGCCATCGGGCACCCCACGCTGCGGTTGGTGCGGGTGCGGATTGGCGGTTTCTGGCTGGGCGAACTGGCGGCGGGGAGCTGGAAGAAGCTGACGCCCGAAGAACGGAAGCTGGTTCTGGGCTGAATAGGTTCGCCATGGCTCGCGTTGGTTCCGCCTCCTCACGTCGGCGGCTACGATCACTATGGTCACTTTGCACTTTGCAACTTTAGACCCTGAACCTTACCGTCCGGCCCGTTTTACATGCCGCTTCAATTGTTCAATACGCTGACCCGTCAGGTGGAAAAGTTCGTCCCGCTGGACCCGCAGGGCCGGCACGTCGGGCTGTATTGCTGCGGGCCAACGGTCCACGACTACGCGCACATCGGAAACTTCCGCACCTTTGTCTTCACCGACCTGCTCCGCCGCTATCTCGAATTCCGCGGCTTCGCGGTGAAGCATGTGATGAACATCACGGACGTGGAGGACAAGATCATCAAGCGCGTCCAGCAGCGGCACACCACGCTCCGCGAGTTCACCGGCAAATACGAAGCCGAGTTCCTCACCGACTTCGATGCGCTGCGCTGCCAGCGCCCGCAGGTGCTCCCCCGCGCCACGGAGCACATGCCCGAGATCATCGCGCTCATCGAGAAGCTCGTCGCCCGGGGCATCGCCTATCAGGCGGCGGACGGCTCGGTTTACTTCAGCATTGATAAGTATCGCGGCTGCGGCTGCAAATACGGCCAGCTCGTGAACCTCAATTTCGACGCGATGCGCGTGGGCGAACGCGTGGCGAGCGATGAGTATGAGAAGGAGGCAGTCGCCGATTTCGCACTGTGGAAGCAGCGCGTGCCCGAGGATGGCGACGTCTTCTGGCCCAGCCCGTGGGGCGAGGGCCGGCCTGGCTGGCACATCGAGTGCAGCGCCATGGCCACCAAGCATCTCGGCGAGAGCTTTGACCTGCACCTCGGCGGCGAGGACCTGATGTTCCCGCACCACGAGGACGAGATCGCGCAGAGCGAAGGCGCGCTGAATTATCCGCCGGGCCGCCGGTTCGTGAACCACTGGATGCACGGCTCGCACCTGCTCGTGGAGGGGAAGAAGATGAGCAAGTCGCTCGGCAACTACTTCACACTGCGCGACCTGATTGCGAAGGGATTTACCGGTCGGGAAATCCGCTACCTCCTGCTCACGGCGCACTACCGCGCCCAGTTCAATTTCACGCTCGACGGCCTTGCCGGCGCACGGGCGGCGCTTGGGCGGCTGGACGAATGCGTCGGCAAGCTGCGCGAGCTGGCCGGGGCGGCCACCGTCCCGCCGGAGCAGGCGCTGCTGATCCAGTTCACCAAGGTGATGGACGACGACCTGAATGTTGCCGCCGCCTGGGGCGCGGTGTTCGAGTGGGTCAGCGAGATCAACCGGAAGCTGGCGGCAAACGCCTTGACCAAGCCGCAGGCGGCTGCGGCGCTCGAAGCATGGAACCGCGTGGACGAGGTCTTCGGTCTTGGCGGACCGCGCTCGGATGAAGCACCGGCCGAGGTGCTGGCACTGGTCGAGGCGCGTCAGGCGGCGCGCAAGGCCAAGGACTTCAAGCAAAGCGACGTGGTCCGCGATCAGCTCAAGGCCCTGGGCTGGGCGGTGGAGGACACGCCGAAGGGGCCGCGGGTGAAGCGCGCATGAAGGTCCAATGACCAATTCCCAATGACCAATCAATGTTCAATGACCAATGACCAAGGGCCGAAGGTGCTCGTTGGTCGCCGGGTCATGGAGGCTGGGTCATTCATGGGTCATTGGTCATTGGTCACTGGTCATTCCCGCCATGTCCGGATTGTTCATCACGTTTGAAGGCACCGAAGGCGGGGGCAAGAGCACGCAGGTGGCGCTGCTCACCGAGCGCCTGCGTCGCCTGGGCCACAAGGCGCGGGTCCTGCGGGAGCCGGGCGGGACACCCATCGGCGAAGAGATCCGGCATCTGCTGAAACACAGTCCGACGAATGAGGTGATGATGCCCGAGGCGGAACTGCTCCTGATGAACGCCAGCCGTGCGCAGCTTGTGCTGGAGGTCATCCGCCCGGCTTTGACCGCGGGCGAGATTGTCCTGTGCGACCGATTTTACGATTCGACAACGGCCTATCAGGGTTATGGGCGGCAGCTTGATCTGGCCTTGGTGCAGTCGGTCATAGATTTTGCCGTGGGCCGCACGCGGCCCAACCTGACGCTGCTGCTGCACGTCTCGCCAGAGGTGAGCGAGGCGCGGCGGCACGCACGGCAGGCGGCGACCAACGCACCGCGCGACCGTTTCGAGGAGGCGGACCGCGCCTTCTTCCGCCGCGTGGAGCATGGCTTCCAGCAAATCGCGGAAGCCGACCCGGAGCGGGTGAAGGTGGTGGATGCCACGCAGAGCATCGAGGCGGTGCATGACGACATCTGGCGGCATGTGAACCCGTGGCTGTCGCCGTTGGACAGAATTTGAACGGAAGAAAATTCCAAATTCCAAATCCCAAGCTCCAAAGAAATTCCAAGCACCAAACTACAAGAAGCGGCGCAGTCTGGGCGAGCATAGCCAGACTCGCCCAAGCCCATTGGAATTTGAGATTTGGAGCTTTTTGGAATTTGGAGTTTGGAACTTGGAATTTCGACACTCGCCTGCCCCGAGACCGACTTTTTGACTTTGCGTTCGCTTCCCGCTTGTCGGATGCGAAACCCACGCTAGCTTGCCGCCATGACGACGGAGCATTCCATCGCCGCCCACTGGCACGGAGGGTTTGAGGAGGCCGCCTTGCAGGCGTGGGCCGAGGGCCTGCGGGCAAAGCTCGCCGCGCCACGCGTCTCGCTGGGGCTGGTGTTCATGTCGCCCAAGTTTTTCCCGCACGCCCGCGAGACGCTGGAGGTGTTGCGGGTTCATGCGCAGATTCCACTGCTGCTGGGCTGCTCGAGCCAGGGGCTCATTGCCAACGCAATGGAGGTCGAGGAAGACGCCGGTCTGGTGCTCGCGCTCTATCATCTGCCGGGCGCGGACTTGAAGGCGGTGCGGTTCACGCAGCCACAAGTCGCGGAATGCACCAACCCAGCCTACTGGCATGCGGAGACCGGCGTGGGCCCGGAAACGGGCAAAGGCTGGCTCGTCTTCGCCGACCCGTTCAGCCTCGATGCGGAAGCGTGGTTGAAACAGTGGAACGAAGCCTATGCGCCGCTGCCGATTCTGGGCGGGCTGGCCAGCGGTGACTTTACGGAACGGACGACGCAGGTGTATCTCGACGGCGACGTGTTTGAAGACGGCGGCGTGGCGCTCTCAGTCGGCGGCGAGGTGCGGCTGCAAGGTGTCATCTCCCAAGGCTGCACGCCCATCGGCGAGACCTGGACCATCACCGAGGCGGAGCGGAACATCATCGCGAAGATCGGCAACCGCCCGGCCTATCAACGGCTGGTGGACACGTTCGAGCAACTGCCAGAGGCCGAGCAAAAGAAGACGCGCGGCAACCTCTTCGTCGGCCTCGTGATCAACGAGTATCTGGAGGAGTTCCATCGCGGCGACTTCCTCATCCGCAATCTCATCGGGGCCGATCCGGCGTCGGGCGCGCTGGCAGTCGGCGCGCAACCCCGGCCAGGGCAGACGCTGCAATTCCAGCGGCGCGACGCGCAGGCGGCCACGGAGGACATGGCGGAAATGCTCGCGCGCGCCAGCCGCGAACTGGCCGGCGGCCGCGTGCTCGGCGGGGTGCTGTGCTGCTGCAACGGGCGGGGACGCCAGCTCTTCGGGGAGCCCAGCCACGACGCGCGCATGGTGCAGAACCGGCTGGGGCCATTGGGGCTGACGGGATTTTTCTGCAACGGGGAGATTGGACCCGTGGGCACGAAGAACTTCCTCCACGGCTACACGGCGTCGCTGGCGCTGTTTGTCGGGAAGTAGGCGAAGCGGGTGCGGCGATGCCAGCGGAGCGCGGCATTCATGCCGCAGAAGGCCGCAGCAGGAAAGAAGCGATCAAGGGCCTTCAAACCATCACCGACTTGCTCACGTTTCTGCGGCCTGAAGGCCGCGCTCCGCAAGCCCACCGCTTCAGCGCTTGGTGGACAGCGCCGCGTTGGTGCGGCGGAGGCGGACGGTGAGTTCCAGGGCGATGTTACGCATGACCGCGAGGCCGAGGTTCGGCTCGCGCTGCGTCAGCTCGAAGAACTGCGAACGCTGCATGACCAGGACGATGCTCGCCTGCTTGGCGATGGCCAGCGCGCCGCGCTTGCCGCCATCCAGGAAGGACAGTTCGCCAAAGACCTGGCCCTGCCCCAGCGTGGCAATCGGCGCGGTGTTCTCTTCCAGCACGATTTCGATCTGGCCGCGCATCACGACGTAGGCCTCATGGCCGGAATCGTCCTTGCCGAAGACTTTTTCACCGGGCCGGAACAGCTTCTGGGTGAAGAGCCGCGCGACCTTGCGGAGTTCGCCATCGCCCAGCCCTTTGAAGATTTCCAGATCGCGCAGCAGGTTGATGATGGCGACGCCGATGCTCTGGTCCTGCAGGCAGTGCTTGATGACATTGACGATCACCAACGCCTGCGCGGTGAGCTTGTCATGCTCAACGCTGTAGGTCTGGTTGAGCTTCACCATCTTGACCAAGTCCATGGTGCCGTCGTGGACCTTGTGGAAGCCAGGCAGATAGGCAACCGGGATGAAGCCGAGCTGCTCGGCGCTGATGAGGAGCTTCACCGCGCTGGTCAGCACATCCATCTCGACGTAGGCCGCGCTCAGTTCCGCCTGGGCCGCCTTGGCGATATGCTGCAGCACCGCGCCCATCGAAAGGTTGTCCGTGCAGAAGCCGTCCATGATGCGGACGCAGCGGTCCTGCTCATCGTAAAGGTAGCGGATGCCGGCCACGACCTTGTCTTCACGGCGGCTGAGCACCGTGCGCAGCGACATCGCGGCAGACACACGCATGAAGCCGGTGCCCCAGTTGAAGTTGCTGGAGATCTCCTGCGGCGGGTTCTGGGCGATGGCCGCGTCGCGGGCGGCCTTGTAGTCGTCGTCGGCCGCGGGGCTCAACACGACATCGGTCTGGAGCGGATAGCCCGTGCCGCCGTCGCGGATCGCCGGTGTTCCGGGGATCGTCAGGTGCTGCAGCACCGCCGCCGCCAGTTCACCAATCTGGGGCAAGGACTCGGAAAGCGGGAGCCGGTTGGAAACCATCGAGCGGGCGCGCTTCACGTAGAAGAGCACTTCCTCGCGGGTCTTGGTGATGTGTTTGAGCGGCTGGAAGCCCACGCACACGAAACCCGTCTTCTCGACGAGCACCTGCTGCACATTGTCCGAAGCCAGCACCCGGGTCACGCACATCTGCCGGCGCAGCACCGCCAGCTCAGTGACTTTGTGCAGGAGCGCCTCGGCTGTGCCGTCGCCATAGCTTGAGGGGTGGAAGAGATTACGGCCCAGGTTGCAGACGGGGTTTTCGTTGGCCGTCACCGCGCCGAGCACGGAGAGGCTGGCCTTGATAGAGCCATCCTCCTCTGCCACCCAGGTCTCATTGCCGGGGAGGCCCGAGGCCAGTTCGGCCGCCACCCAGGCCGGGTCATAAACCTGCTTGTTCGGGTGGTCATCCCCCAGCGCCGCCTTGACGAGCTGAATCCATGCTGCCGCGTCCTCGGAGACTGCTTTGCGGAGATTCACTGCCATAACGGTTGCCGGGCGCTGGAGACTTTGAACGGTCGTGTGGAAAAGTTTTGTTGGTGCGCACGGCAGGACTTGAACCTGCATGATGTTACTCACTAGAACCTGAATCTAGCGCGTCTGCCAATTCCGCCACGTGCGCACACTGGACGAGAGCCAATCCGCGTAATTCCCCAGCCGCTCTTACGCAACCGCCCGCATCTGGGAAGAAGCTACCAAAGGGTTCTCGGCGCACGCAAGCATCCAGTGTGATCCAGTGTGCAATCCATTCGCAAAGAGTCCGCGCGACCCATGAGAATGGGGCCGGTTGGCCCTGAAGCGCGGGTCTGCGACCCGCAGCAAGCTCCTGCTGGCGACATTGACGGACGCATGTCGCTCCGGGTCACCGACCCGCGCTCCGGGGCAAAACCAAGCCGGCTGGGAAGTCGTCCTCACCGTTCGGTCTGAAAACCGGCCATGGATTCTGCGTCGCACTATCCGTGCTGCCGCCGCCCTCACCTACGCCTGCCCTGCTCATGACTTCACTTCGTCCACTCTGGCTGCTGGCCCTGCTCGCCGGCCTCGCTCTCCCGCCGCTGGCCCGCGCTGCCGAACCGGCCAAACCGGTGCGCGTCGGCATCCTGGGCCTGGACAACTACCAGGGGCTGGCCTATGCCGAGCTGTTCAACCATCCCAAGGCCGAGGGCGAACTGGCCGGAGTCAAGGTGGTGGCAGCGTATCCCATCGGCAGCGATGACTACCCCGAAAGCGCCGCGCTCATGGCCCGGTGGAAGGACACCTTCGCGCGGTTCGGTGCCGCGACGGAAAAGGGCGCGCTGAAGGATTATCACCCCGTCACGATGGTGGATTCCATCCCGGCCCTGCTGGCGAGCTGCGACGCGGTGATGATCGCGAGCCTGGATGGCCGCCTGCATCTCCGGCAGGCGGAGCCGGTGCTGAAGGCCGGCAAGCGGCTCTTCATTGCGCGTCCGCTGGCGGCGTCCTGGGCGGATGCCGTGGCGATCCTCAAGCTGGCCGAAACCACCCGGACGCCGTTCTTCAGCAGCTCGCAGCACCGGTTCAGCCCCGGGTTCAGCGGCATGAGAAACCACCCCGAAGTGGGCAAAGTGCTCGGCTGCGATGTCTATGGCGGCTACGAATTGAAAGGTGCCAAGGCCGACGAGTTCATCCGTCCGCTGCACAGCTTGGAGACGCTCTACTCGATCATGGGCCCGGGCGTCGAAAGCGTGCGATGTGTCTCCACGCCGTTGGCCGAGTCGTTCACGCTGGTCTGGAAGGACGGCCGCGTGGGGACCTATCGCGGCATCAAGGAGGGCAAGGTGAAATACAGCGCAACGGTCTTTGGCGAACTCGGCGTCTCGACCGCCGGCATCTACGGCCACGGCGTCCCCGTGCAGGGCGTCGTGCCGACCAAGGACAAATACATGGGCTACGAAGGCATCGCACGGGAGATGGGCACCTTCTTCAAGGGCGGTCCGCCGCCGGTGGCCATCAGCGAGACCCGCGAACTCTTCGCCGTGCTGGCAGCGGCCGAACTGAGCAAGGCCAAGGCAGGGGCGACGGTGACGGTGGCGGAGATGGTGAAGTGAGGGGGTGAAAAGATGAAGGGTTGAAAAGTTGAAGAGTTTAAGAGTCGAGCGTAAGTAACCCTTCAACCCTTCAACCCTTCAACCCTTCAACCCTTCAACCCTTCAACCCT
>CAZCBE010000091.1:0-30348 GCA_964496695.1 uncultured Klebsiella sp. | reverse complement strand
GCACAGGCTGGTAGCCTGTGCTACCCGGCGGCTGCGCCGCCGCTGCTTCGGAGTTAGGGCTAAAGCGGCTGCTCTCGCCCCAGCTTCAGGGCAAGCCACCCCAGCCACGCGCCGAAGCCCACGGCCAGCAGCGCGATGGCCACTGACTTCCAGTCGCCGGGAGTGCGGTTGACCACCAGGAGCACCGCCCCACCCAGCAGCACGGCATCCGCGGCCAGCAGGGAGATTCGCAGGACCTTGGGGGAGACCGAAGCCGCCGGCTGGGGCTGGGCCTCGCCGGGGTTGCGCACCAGGGTGCTCATGCCGGCGCTCAGGGCCGGGGTGGCGGAGACGGTGCGGGTCTCCGTCGTGGCGCGGGCTGCGCCATTGCCACTGAGCAGTTCGCCCAGACCTTTTCCCAACGCGGGTTTTGCCACACGCCAAGGCTGTGGACGGCCTCCGGTCAGCGCAACGCAAAGTTGTTCACAATCCGACCGTCAGCCGATGAACTTCACCCAGCCGAGGCTTTCGTGTCCGAACTTGAACTTCGCCGGGTGCAGGATCTCCGCGAGGATTTCGAGCGATTCCACGAGCCGCGGGCCGGGGCGGTTGAAGTAGGCGCTGCCGTCACAGATGAAAACCCGCCCGGCACGGACCGCCTTCAGCGCCGACCAGCCGGGCTTCGCCGTGAGCACGCGCAGCTCCTCCCGGGTGCGCCGCAGGTCGAAGCCGCAAGGCAACGCGATGATGACCTCCGGATTCGCCGCCGTGAGTTCCTCCCACCGGATGCGGCCGGTGTGCTTGCCCGCCTCACCAAAGAGATTGCGCCCGCCGGCGAGTTCCACCAACTCCGGCACCCAGTTGCCCGCGCCCATGAGCGGGTCCAGCCATTCGAGGCAGGCGACGGACGGGCGCTGGAGCAGGCACGCCTTTTCGATCACGTCCACGCAGCGGACCTTGAGCGCACGCAGCACTTCCTTCCCGTGGTCGGTGATGCCCAGCACGGCCGCGACGCGCCGGATGTCCTCCCACACATCCGCGAGGCGGTGGGGCGTGAGGGAAAGGATTTGCGGCAGCGGGCCAGTCCAGTTGCCCAGCGCCTTGGCCACATCGGCCTCGCTGGCCGCGCAGACGTCGCATTGCGACTGGGTGAGGATGAGGTTGGGCCTCAGATCCTGCATCAGCCGCGTGTTGAGCCGGTAGATCGAGAGCGATGCGCCGAGCAGGTTGTTGATCTGCTCGTCAATCTGCCGGCTGGAAGAATTGGGCAGGAGCTTGGATTCGGTGCAGACCGGCAGGCTGGTCACCTCGATGGGAAAATCACATTCGTGGGAGCGCCCGACCAACTGGCTGCCGCAGCCCAGGGCACAGACCATCTCGGTCGCGCTGGGCAGGAGGGAGATGATGCGTCGGTGGCTCACGGCGAAAACAGGCGCGACCCTACAAACCCGGCGCGGCACTGCCCAGCGGATTTTCCTGAGATGCCCTTGGAGGGGCGCATCTCGACACTGCCCCCGCCCTCGCCACGCCGGGCAAGCGAGGACGCTTGCGGCACGGCCGGCCGGAGGCCGGCGCTACGTAGCGCCCGCGTCCCGCGGGCCGTGTCGCCGGCGTCCGCGCCGGCTCGGTTTCGGGGGCAGTGTCAAGATGCGCCCCCCTTGGAGCGCGGCCTTCCAGGCTGCAGCGGCAACCTTGCAGAGCGTGCTTCGGCATTCGCAAGCGATTCCCTGCTTCCATCCGCTGCGGCCCGGAGTGCCGCGCTCCCCTCCGTTTCCCCTGAACGCCGCGGCCCCGCCGCGCGTCGAGTCTTCCGTTGCCATGAAACACTCTCGTTCGTTCCGCCAGCTTCTCTCCTCGACGTTGCTCCTCCTCACCGCCGCGCTGGTTGCGCCCGGCTCCGCCCAGGCGCTGGATTTGGTCCGCGACGGCAAGCCCGTCGCCACCATCGTCGCCGCCGTCCCGCGCGCCGCCGCCGAGCCCGCGCCGGTCAAAGGCCAGCCGGCCCCCAAGCGCAAGGCTCCGACCGCCGAGGGCGACGAGGCCTATGCCGTGCGCGTGCTCGCCGAATGGGTGAAGAAAATCACCGATGCCGACCTGCCCATCGCGGACAAGGCACCGGACGGCATGCCCGCCATCTATGTCGGCAAGGCCGCGCTGGCCGCCGGGCTCAAGCTCGATGACATCGTCAGCCCCAGCCACGAGGGCGTGCGCATCGTGGCCGACGGCAAGCGCGTGCTCATCGCCGGCCAGAGCGAGGCCGCGACGCTGAAGGCCGTGTGCCGCTTCCTGGAAGCACTGGGCTGCCGCTATCTGATGGACGGCCCGCTCGGCGAAGTCTTCCCGCGCTCGCCCACGCTGGCGGTCGGGGCGTTGAACCTCACCGAGAAGCCCGGCCTGCAGTGGCGCAATCCCAAGGGCCCGTCGTGGAATGCACGGCTCTGGAAGGCCTGGAACGGCGCGGGTGGCGAGGCGTTTGGCCACTCGCACTCCTGGGGCAGTTACGTCTCGCCCGCCGTCTTCGATGCCCACCCGGAATACTTCTCCATGGGCGCGGACGGGCAGCGCAAGGCGGGCGGCTGGATCTGCACGTCGAACCCCGGCCTGCGGGCGCACTTCGCCTCGAACGTCGTGGCCGCGATTGACCGCGGCACGCGGCATCCCTCGCTCTCGCCCACGGACGGACGCGGTTACTGCCAGTGCCCGGTGTGCAAGGCGCAGGACGACCCGAAGGCCATCGAGCCGTCCAGCGGCACGCCGTCCGTTTCCAACCGCTATGTGGACTTCTTTGACAACGTCGCGCGCCGGGTAGCCCAGACGCACCCCGAGGCCGTGCTGAGCTTCTACTGCTACGCGGACTATACCCAGCCGCCGACGGTGAAGCGCCAGCTTGCCACCAACCTCTGCGCGATGATCGCTCCCATCCGCTACTGCCGCCTCCATCCCGTTGGCCACCCCGGCTGCACCTCGCGCGAACAGCAGGTGAGCATGACCGACGGCTGGGCGGACGTGGCCAAGCGCATCGGCTATTACAACTACATGTATAACCTCGCGGACGGCACGCTCCCGATGTTCAAGTTCAGCGCCTGCCAGAAGGAATTTCCCTACCTCGCGGACAAGGGCCTGACCTACATGACCATCGAGGTGCTCTCCAACTGGCACATCTACGGCCCACAGATTTACCTCAGCCTACGTCTCGCCTATGACCCGAAGGCGGACGCCAATGCCATCATGGAAGACTACTGGGTGAAGTTCTACGGGCCGAAGGCCGGGCCGCACATGAAGGCCTACTGGATGGGCATTGACGCCGCGCAGCAGCGGCTCAAGACGCACGCCGGCAGCTTCTTCGGCCTCGCACAGGTTTACACCCCGGAGTTCCTGAAGCAGTGCGAAGACCTGCTGGCCAAGGCCGCCGCCGCCGCGAAGGGTGATGCCGCCTATGAGCAGCGCGTGGCCATGCACGCCGAAGGCCTGCGCAGCGCCCGCGCCTACCGCACCATCAGCGACGACATGAACCGTGGTGACTTCGCCGCCGCCCTCCGCAATTACGACGAGACGTTTGCGCGCATGAAGGCGGCCATCGCGAAGGGCTGGGCCAATCCCGAGTATGGCACCGCCTATCTCGAGCGCTTCCTGAGCAAGGCCGTGCGCCAGGGGGCCGCCGCCACCGCTGCGCCGAACCGCGTGGTGCAGGTCATGCCCGACCAATGGCGTTTCAGCTTCGACGCGCCGGACACCGGCAACGAGCGCGGCTTTCACCGCGCCGACTTCGCGGACACCGCCTGGCCGCTCGTCGCCACGCGCAACGTCACCATAGACGCGCAGGGCTACGACCAGAACACCGTGATGTGGTATCGCACGCGCTTCACCGTCCCGCCCAAGCACGCCGACCTCGCGCTTTTCTTCGGCGAGGTGGACGGGGCCACCGAGGTCTATGTGAACGGCAAGAAGGTGGAGGTTGCCGCGCCGGTCGTGGCACCCAAGGCCCCGAAGAAGGGCGCCCCCGCCAAAGCCCCCGCCGCTCCGGTGGCGGCGGCCCCTGCCCCCGTGGCTCCCGCCGCTCCCGTCGTGGCCGCCACGCCGCCGGCCAAGCCCGCGCGCGAAGGTCTGGGCAAGTCTCGCACGCCCTTCGAGGTGGACGTGACCGCCGCCGTGAAGCCGGGTGAGAACGTCCTCGCCCTCCGCGTGGACCACACCCGCATCACCGACCTCGCCCTCGGCGGCATCCTCCGGCCCGTGGTGCTGATCGAGAAGCCGAAGCCGTAGGCGGGTGCATCGCTCACGGTCCCGGAGCGCCAGCGACGCCTATGGAGTGCGGTGACTTGTCACTGCTTTCCGCAGGCGACTTGTCGTCGTCGGCAACCTGGAGCTCACTTGCGCCAAGCAGCCCACAGCGCTCGCGCGAGCGGGTGCGCTGCCCTGCATACACCCGCAACCCCCTGGACGGCGACAAGTCGCCTGCGGAAAGCGGCGAGAACTCGCCGCACTCCATAGCGGTGCGCCGGATGGTTTTGTGCGTCAGCGACGTGGCGTTTGAAGCCCAGTCCCTTGGCGGTGCTATCGTTTCATTGGTTGAAGCCGAGCCACACTCGGCGCTCCGGCGAATGGCGGCGAGTCCACCTGGCGGCGTCACTCAATTACAAGCGTCTCAATCATGAACTTCACGCCGGGTCGGAGACCGGCGCTCCGGTTCAGAGGGTGAACTTCGCGAACAAATCCTCCTTCGGCCATTCCTTCACGGCGGCGGCGGCCTGGTGCATGGCCGGGTCTATGGCGCTGTCCGGCAGGCCGGGGATTTCCTGCCGCGTATTGAAGAGCACCGCCCAGGCCAGCCCGTCCCAGCGGCGCACGAGCAGCGTGCGCGTGCCGGGCAGGCTGCCGGTGTGCCAGTAGTTCGCACCCTGCGCTGGACGTCCGACGGGCCGGGCGCTCCAGCCGCAGTTGTAGAAAGTGTCTTTCAGCGAGCCGTCTTCGTTGCGGGACACGGGCGGCGGCGGGGCGGCGTGGAGTTCGTTCCACGTCGCAGGCTTGAGCAGCGGGCATTTCGCCGGGTCGCGCAGGGCGGCGGCGAAGCGCGCCAGATCCACCGCGCTGGCCAGCCAGCCGCCATGGGCGTCCATCGCCTCCAAATTGAAACCGCCGTAAGGCCACGGCACCTGTTTGGGCGTATCCGGGAACAAGCTGTCAGCGCTGGCGTTGTCCGGCGTGTAGTAGCGCACCTCCCGCTCGGCGCGGTGCGCCGCCAACGTGCGGCCCAGGCGCATGGCCTTGATGCCGCTGGGGGTCAGGACGGCATCTCTCACCGCCTGCTCGTAGGACTTCCGCGTGAGCAGTTCAATCACCCGCCCCAGGAGGCAGTAGCCGAAGTTGGAGTAGGCGTAGCGCGTGCCCGGGTCGAAATCGAGCGGCTGACCGAGCATGAACTTGATGACGGCGTCCGGGCCCGGCGGCACCGGCGTGCCGGTGGCGGCGGCGATCTGGCGCGCGCGGAACATCGGGTCAAAGCTTTTGTCGCGGTCCCAGCCGCCGGTGTGCTGGAGGCAGTGCCGGACGGTGATCTGCTTCCAGCGCGGGTCGGCCTTCCCGCCCGCCAGAACCACCGCCTGATGCGGCAGCAGATCCGCCACGCGCGTGTCCAGCGTGAGCTTCCCCTGCTCGACGAGCTGAAGGACGGCAACGCCGGTGACGGGTTTGGAGATGCTCGCGATGCGGAAGAGCGAAGCGGCCTCGACGGGAACCTTTTTCTCCACGTCCGCCCAGCCGTATCCGCGCGCGTGGACCAGACGGCCATCCTTCACCACTGCCAGCGCACCGCCGGGGATTTTGCGCGCGGTCATGAACACCTCGACCTCGCGATCAAAGCTCGCCAGCGCGTGGTCAGCCGCGGCGGCCGGGGTGGAGACGCGGGTGGAAGCGATGGCCAGCCCAGTGGCGGCCAGGAAGCGGCGGCGGTGCATGGCAGTGGTTTCCGCCAAGCGGCGCGCAGACGCAAGCGGGAAGAAAAGCTTGGCTTTGGGCGGCGCGTCTGGCACACGAACTGTATCACCGTCACGCGCGAAGCTTTCCGGCGCGGTGGCCAACCCAATCCCCCATGAAATGGTTCTACGCGCAAGGCCCGCAACGGCAGGGACCGGTCTCCACGGAGCAATTGATCGCCCTGGTCAAAGACGGAGTGGTGGCCGATGACACCCTGGTCTGGCGGGAGGGCATGACGGACTGGCTGCCGTTCGCATCCGTCAAGGGCGGCGTGCTGCCACCGGTGCCGGGCGCGCCGCCGCCCCTGACCACGGCCTCGCCAACCGCACCGACTACACCCGTCGCCGGAACTGGGCGATTGACGCTGAAGGAACTGCGCGACCGCAGTGAGTCCAGCGCGTTGACGCTGCTCTACATTGCCTCGGTTCCCGCCTGGCTGGTGCTGCTGCTTTTCATTGTCGGCAGCTACGGCGGCATCCTGTTCATCATCGGCCTGATCTGGTTTGCGCGGTTCATCGGGGAGTGCTGGTTTGCGGCATATCTGCGCACGAGCGCGGTGCGGGTGTCGGAACGGCAGTTGCCGGAGCTGCACCGGGCAGCACAGGAGTGCTGCGCGAAGCTGGGCATGGAACCGGTCGAGGTCTATGTGATGCAGGAGACGGTGTGGAACGCCTTCGCCATGAAGCTGCGCGGGCGGCGCACGGTGGTGCTGCTCTCCGGCGCGGTGGACGCCATCCTGCTCAAGGGCGACTACCAGCAACTGACGTGGGTGGTGGGCCACGAGATCGGCCACCACGCGGCGGGGCACCTGGACTGGTCGCACCGGCTGGCGTCGCTGGGCGGCTGGTTTGTGTGGGCGGCGCTGTGGCATTCCCGCCGCGCGGAGTTCACCTGCGACCGCATCGGCCTCTATTGCGCGGGCAGCCTGCGGGCCAGCCAGTTGGCGCTGGCCAGCGCGACGGTCGGCGCACAGCTCGCCTCGCAGATTGACCTGGCCGAGGCGCAGCGGCAGTGGGCCGCGCATTCGGGCGAGTTCTTCGTGAAGTATCGCACGCTCTACTCCACGCACCCGGCCATGCTCTGCCGGATGGAAGCGTTGACCAAAGCCGCGGAAGAACTCAACGTGCCGGTGTGAATTTGGTTCCGCCTTCAACTCCTGCCTGCTTATGACCTGGTATTACGCCGTTGGTTCACAACAACAAGGGCCGGTCACCGATGACCAGTTGCAAGCGCTGGCCAAGGACGGGGTCGTCACCGGCGACACGCTCGTCTGGCGCGATGGCATGGCGAACTGGCAGCCCTATCGCACGGTCGCGCCCGCCGGTGTGTCCCTGCCCGCCGCAACCGCGAGCACACCCGCTGCCGCACCCGTGAGCGCAGCGTTTCAGCCAGCCACCAGCGGGAGTGGCGGGCTGACCGAGCAGCAGGTGCTGGACCGCGAATACCGGGTGGAGATCGGCGAGGGGCTGGACTGCGGCTGGAAGGTGTTCACCGCCAACGCGGGTGTCATCATCGGGGTGTGCGTCGTCCTCTTCTGCATCACGATGGGGCTCGCCCTCATGGGCGGACTGCTGGGCCTGCTCCTCCCGTTTGTCAACGTGTTCATCAACATGTTCGTCAATGGCTTGGTCATCGGCGGCATGATGTGTTTCTTCCTGCGCATGGTGCGCGGACAAGCGGGCCAGTTCGGCGACGCATTCGCCGGCTTCGGGCCGCGGTTCCTGCATTTGGGGCTGGGGTCGCTGGTGCAGGGCCTGCTCAACATCGCGCTGATGGTTCCAGGGGTGATTGCAGCGGTCGTCCTGGGAGGAATATCCCTCGCCAGCCTCAAGGCGGGGAAATTTCCGGAGCTATCGGTGGGTGCGATGGGGCTGATCGCCATGATCGCCGCCGTCACGGTCATCGTGGTGACTTATGTAAGCGTGCTCTGGACCTTCTCTCTCATGCTGGTCATTGACAAAGGCTACGACTTCTGGCCCGCCATGCAGCTCAGCCGCCGGATGGTGAGCCGACGCTGGTGGATGACGTTCCTCTTTCTCTTCGTAGGCGGACTCATTTCCATTCTCGGAGCATTCGCCTGCGGGATTGGAATGCTGATTACGGTGCCGGTCTTCTATGGGATGTATGCTCACCTTTACGACGCGAACTTCCGTGACCTGGCCCCCGCGCGTGGGGAGTAGTCAGCCAACGGCCGTCACTCGTCCTAAAATCCGCTTGTGGGCGCTAGTGAAGGGGAGCGCGTGCAGCATCGCCGGGGCGAGCCAGCGCGCAACCTCCAGCCCAGTCACCACGCGCTTCGCCACCTGGACGCGGAACACGCGCTGCGTGATGCGATAGCGGGTGATGGAGTGCTTGATCTCGCACAGCGGTTCGCAACGGGCGGTGAACTGCAGCAACTGCTGCAACGCGGCGGCGGGGGTGGCCGCCTGGCCGGTCACTTCCAAGTTTGGGAACTCCCACAGGCCCGCGTTGACGACGCCCGGGGGCCGCTGGGTCACGAGGAACTTCCCAGCGTGCCCGACCACGAAGGTGTGAAACTCCCGGCTCGTGGCGGCGGCGCGCGGGCCGAGGTTGGGCAGTTCAGCCACGCGGCCCTCGCGGTAGGCGGCGCAATGGTCGTGCACGGGGCAGAGCAGGCACTGCGGATTCTGCGGCGTGCAGACGGTCGCGCCGAGTTCCATGAGGGACTGGTTCAGCGCGGAGCAGGGGCCGGAGAAGCGGAGTTGAGAGTTGAGGGTTGAGAGTTGAGAGGAGGTGGCGGCTTCGACGAGCTGGGTGGCAAGGTGCCAGAGGAGTTCGTTCGTTGCCTTGTCGCGGGGGTTTTCGCCGATGGCGAAGAGGCGGGTGAGGACGCGGATGACGTTGCCATCGAGGATGGGCACCGATGCGTTGAAGGCGATGCTGGTGATCGCGCCGGCGGTGTAGCGGCCGATGCCGGACAGGGCGAGCACGGCGTCGAAGTCACGAGGGAAACGGCCGTCATGCGTGGCGACGATGTGCTGCGCGGCCTTCTGCAGGTTGCGCACGCGGGTGTAGTAGCCGAGGCCCTCCCACAGCTTGAGCAGGCGCTGCTCGGGCGCGGCGGCGAGCGCGGCGAGGTCAGGAAGTTCACGCATCCAGCGCTCCCAGTAGGGGATGACGGTTTTGACCTGCGTCTGCTGGAGCATGATTTCGCTCACCCAGACCGCGTAGGGATCGAGCGTGCGCCGCCAGGGCAGGTCACGGGCGGCGGTGGCGAACCAGGCGAGCAGGGACGGGACGAGCGAATGCGGAAGGCGGAGTGCGGAAGGCGGAATGAGGGAAGCGGCGGCAGCACGACGTGACTTTGGACTTGGAGCTTTGGACTTTGAACGGACGGTCGGCACGCGGGCGAAGCTTGGGCGCAAATCAGCTTGGGAGCAATGCTCCGGCGTTTTGCAGCTTCATAGCAGTGGGTGGCCACTCTCCCTCACCCCGCCCTCTCCCGCTGGGAGAGGGGGCGACGCAGTCTGCGTCGGTTATCAAGAGAGCGCAACCATCAGGCGGGACGGTGGCGGAGATTCTCCCTCTCCCAGCGGGAGAGGGCAGGGGTGAGGGAGAACGGCTCCGACGGCGATGGATGCGCCATCGTGCCTGAGTGTCCACCGTCCATTTCCTTCGCTGTGCAAAATCTCATTCACGCGGGCGAAGATTGCACTCGAAACCCGGAACTCGAAACTCGAAACTCGCCGCGTGAAACCGCTGACGATGCACACGTGCAAGCTGACGGACGAGCAGGCCACCGCGCTGGACGCGCACCTGCGCGAGCACGGTTTCAAGCCGCGCACGGTGCCTTACGCGCGGTTCGCGGGCGAGAAGGACAAGCTCAACGTGGTCTTCTACGAGAGCGGCAAGCTCGTCGTGCAGGGCAAGGGCACGCAGGAATTCGTCGAGTTTGTGCTGGAGCCGGAGATTCTCAAGCGGGCCGAGGTGGGCTATGAGGCGGTGCTGCACCCCGAGATGTTCGTGGCACGCATCGGCGTGGATGAATCAGGCAAGGGCGATTTCTTCGGGCCGCTGTGCGTGGCGGCGGTGTATGTGAACGAGGCGGTGGTGCGCGCGTGGCAGGATGCCGGCATCCAGGACTCGAAGAACATCGGCAGCGACCGGCGTATTGCGGACCTGGCGGAAGTGATCCGCAGCACCCCGGGCTGCCACAGCGAGGTGCTCTCGCTGGGCGGCAACAATTACAACCAGCGTTACCGGGACATCGGCAGCCTGAATCCGCTGCTCGCCAAGGGCCACGTCAATTCCATCCTGGCCGTGCTCGAACCGGCGCATCATCTGAACCCGCCGCCGGAGCACGCGATCATTGACCAGTTCGCGGCCACGGAGGCGACGGTGGCACGCGAGGCCAAGGCGCGCGGACTGAAGCTCAAGATCGTCCAGCGGCACAAGGCCGAGGCAGACCTGGCGGTGGCGGCGGCTTCCATTCTGGCGCGGCATGAATTTGTCACGGGGCTCGCCCGGATGGGCCGGGAAATCGGCGTGGAGCTGCCCAAGGGGGCTTCCGCCGCCGTGGATGCCGTGGCCAAAAGAATCTTCGAGCAGCAGGGCGTGGCCGTGCTCGCGCGCGTGGCGAAGATGCACTTCCGCACGGCGCTGCGGGCGCAGGGCCTGCCGGAACCGCCCAGGATTGAATGGCGGCGGAAGTAGCTGGCGGGCGCGAACCTTATCCTGTGCGATGCGGCCCTGTGCTTGGCATCGCGCAGCAGCGAGGGACACTTTTCCGCTGAATGAGATTTTCTGGGCGCCAGCATTTGCGCCCGGGGGCGCGTGGAATGCAGGAGTTTTCCCGCAGATTCAAGACGACCACAGATGGGGATTTCAATCTGCGGTCGTCTTGAATCCGCGGGAAGTTCATGGGGCTGGGCCTCTCGCTGGCGCACTATCCAACCAATTTCAAACGAGAATGGAGATCAGAAAGATGGGGTCAGAAAAGTGGCCAATCCGGTTCCTCCCATTTTTGACCCCTTGTTTCTGACCCGCTTCGGTTCATGCCAAGGGGGGAGCGGCCACCCATTGCTGGAAAAATGCACCACGCCGGCAGCATTGTTCAGAAGCCGATTGGCGCCCCAATCAACAGGCGCGTCGAGTTTCCGATTTACAGGCCCGCTTTCCGGGGTAGTATCACCCCCCGCTACACTATATGAAAAAAATCGAGGCCATCATCAAACCCTTCAAATTGGACGACGTGAAAGAAGCCCTGACCGCAGTGGGCGTCGAAGGCATGACGGTGGTCGAGGTGAAGGGTTTTGGCCGACAAAAGGGGCACACGGAAATCTACCGTGGCAGCGAATACACCGTGGATTTCCTCCCCAAGCTGAAGCTCGAAATCGTCGTGACCGACGCGAACGCGCAGAACGCCGTCAAGGCCATTGTGACCGCGGCCAAAACCGGCAAGATCGGCGATGGAAAGGTATTCATCAGCACCATCGAGAGCGTCATCCGCATCCGCACCGAGGAGACCGGGGACGCGGCGGTCTGAGCGGAAGAGTTCTGCACCACGGATCGGTCGAGGAAGCGGGAGCCTGGCGGTCCAAAATACGGAAAAACCCCGATTTTATTGGCGAAAACCAGCTTGTGAATAACCTGCGAACAAGAGCCAATATATTGTCCTTCCAAGCACGGGTTCCCTACCTTACAAGCTTTCGCAGTCAATGAACTCTGAGCGTCATAACAGCGGGGATGGTTTTCCCTCGAAAACCAGAGGTTCTGAATCACAAGTATTTGCAGTTGAACAAGTTAAGCTTGATTCACCCCATCAAGACACGGCCATGAATTCCTTTATTGCATCCGCTGGAACGACCGAAAAGTGCGCGGATTTCCGCGCCTTTATCGGTGTCACCGGGCTGTAACGAAGCGGCGTGAATAAAGTGGACAGAAACGAGTTTTTGCGAAACCCCGCGTAAATGCAGCCCAACGCCGAAAAAATCTGGTCCACCGCCCAGGAAAACCTCCGCTCGCTCCTCAATCCCGAGATTTACAACCTCTGGTTTGCGCCGGTGCGCGCGGTCGGAATGGACAACGGAACCTTCACGCTTCAGGTCGCCGATGACTTCTGCGAAATGTGGCTCAAGGACAATTACTTTGGCCTCCTGCGCGACGTGATCGCAAGCG
Organism: uncultured Klebsiella sp.; assembly: GCA_964496695.1. Taxonomy (GTDB): domain Bacteria; phylum Verrucomicrobiota; class Verrucomicrobiia; order Limisphaerales; family SXTU01; genus SXTU01. Next base: position 18,258 of record CAZCBE010000091.1, on the reverse strand, counting down.
CCACGGGCAAGCAGTTGGACGTGCGTTTCCAGGTCGCTCTGCATGTCGCCGCGCCGAGCCATCCTCCGGCCAAGGCCAAGTCGGCGGAACCCGCCGCCCACGCCGCCCCCTCGCGCAGCCACCACCCGGCGCAGGAGCCCGATCCGGTGTTCAACCCGCGCAACACCTTCGACACGTTCGTCGTGGGCAACAACCAGTTTGCGCACTCGGCGGCGCTGGCCGTCGCACAGGCCCCGGGCAAGTCCTACAACCCGCTCTTCCTCTATGGCGGCGTCGGTCTGGGCAAGACGCACCTGCTCCACGCCATCGGCCACCATGTGGCCGCGCACAAGAAGGGCGCGCGTGTGGCCTACGTCACCACCGAGAAGTTCACCAACGAGTTCATCTCCGGCCTGCAGGACAATTCCCTCGCCCGCTTCCGCAAGAAGTATCGCCAGACCGACCTGCTGCTGATAGACGACGTGCAGTTCCTCTCGGGCAAGGAGCGCATTCAGGAAGAGTTCTTCCACACGTTCAACGCCCTGCACGAAGGGCACAAGCAGATCGTCCTGACCTGCGACCGGCCGGCCAGCGAGATTCAGGGACTCGAGCAGCGGCTCGTGTCGCGGTTCGAGTGGGGGCTGGTGACGGACCTGCAGCCGCCCGATGTCGAGACCCGCGTGGCGATCCTCCGCAAGCGCGCGGCCGCCATGGGCAGCACCCTGCCGGACGACATCGCGGACTTCCTCGCCAACCGCATCCGCACGAACATCCGCCGCCTCGAAGGCGCGCTGATCCGCGTGGTCTCCTACGCCTCGCTCACGGGCAAGCCGATGAGCATCGAGACGGTGGAGAACCTGCTGCGCGACGTGCTGCATGAGGAAAGCCGTTTCACTCTCACCATCGAGGTGATCCAGAAGCGCGTGGCCGAGCATTTCGACCTGCGCATCGCCGACATGACCAGCAAGCGCCGGCCGGAGAACATCGCCTTCCCGCGGCAGATCGCCATGTTCCTCTCGCGGCAGATGACGGAGAGCAGCCTGAACACGATCGGGGAGGCCTTTGGCGGCCGTGACCACGGGACCGTGCTGCACGCGTGCCGGCTGGTGAAGGACCGCATGGAAGTAGATTCCGGCGTGCGCCAGACCGTGATGCTGCTGGAGAAGAAACTCCGCCGCTGACGGGCCGTGAAGGGAGCGTCGGAAGCGGAACGGTGGTTCAAATGATGCGGCTGACGGCCTTGCCGCAAAGCGGCCGGGTGCGGGGTTTTTCCTTTGCCGCCGGGACGATTCGGGTTACGAACCCGCCCGTCACCGCGACCTGATTTCACAGCACTGGGCAAAGCCCGCCAATCGCGACCCATGATTGACACCAAAATCGCATGCCAATGCGGCAATCGCTTCAAGTTCGGCATGGACCTGGTCAATGGTCGCGCGCCGGAGGGCTTGGTCTGTCCCACTTGTGGCGCGCCCGCCACCGCCGCCTGCAACGCCTTGGTGGACTTCCTTTCCGGCCAGCCCTCCACCGCGCCGTCCACGGGATCGCGCCCGGTCAAGGAAATCAAAGTCACCTGTGGCTGCGGCGCGCGCTACAAGTTCGACCTGGAACTGGCCGAGCAGGAGATGCCGTCGGCGGTGGTCTGCCCCGGCTGCCAGGCCGACCTCACGTCGGTGGCGAATGAGGAAATCCGCAACTACGTCACGAAGCACGCCGCGGACGTCTCCGCGCCAGCCAGCGCACCGGTCGCCCCGCCCGCAGCCGCACCATCCCCTGCTCCTACGTCGGTGCTTCCCAGCAAGTCGCCATCCGTTACTGCGGAACCCGTCCCCGCACCGGCCCCAGCCGCGCCTGCCGCTCCGCCCGCCGCCGCCGCTCCGGTCGTTCCCCCGGCGCCGGCCAAGCCCGACGCCACGCCGGTGAGCGATCCCTTTGGCCCGCCACCGGCCGGCAAAACCGGCGGCCCCAACCTGAAGCCGTTGGAAGTCCCGAAACCTGTCCGACCACCGCCCGGCAGCAAGCCCGCCGCCCCGCCGCCCAAACCCAGCTCCCCCGGAGCGCCGTCCGCTGCCAAACCGGCCAAATCCGAACCGGGCAAGCCCGCCGTCAAGGTGGAGGCCGCGCCAGCCAAGGCTGGCCGTGAACCGAACCAGGGCCTGGGCATGGCCGGCGCGGTGGTCGGCGCGCTGATCGGAGCCGCGCTGTGGTTCGCAGTCATCAAATTTACCGGGCGCAGCGGCGGCTTCATGGCCTTGGTCGTTGGCGCGCTGGCGGGCTTGGGCGCCCGCACCTTGGGCCGCACCACATCCTCGACGCTCGGCGGCGTGGCGTGCGTGGCGACGCTGATCGTCCTGGGCATCATGGTCCGGCTGGCGATCGTCCGCACCATCGAGGAAAAACAGGCACCCCAACTGGCCCTCCAGTTCAAGGCAGCCATGGACCGCGCCCAGGCCCTCGTCAACGCGCAGACCGATGCGGAACTCAAACCCTTCGTCATCCAGACCATCCCCATGGCCGACATGAGCGGTTCCCAGGTGACGGAAGATCAGATCAAGGCCTTCCGCGCCACCGAAGTTCCGAAAGCCCAGGCGCAACTGAACGACAAGGACTACCGCGCCAAATTCGAATCAGGAGAACGAAAGCGCTATCGCGCCGGGTATCCCCTGGAGGAGGCCTGGGATGAGGCCTTCGGCATGATCGGCCTGCTCTGGCTGCTGGGCGGCGTCCTCGCTTCGGCGAAGCTCGCCATGAAATGAAAAAGGCCCGGCATCGCTGCCGGGCCTGCTGAATTGATCTGACGCCAGCCTCAGCGCTGGATGCGCGCGGAGCCGCCCTTCGAGAGCGACTTCACCTGTTCCACGGTCGCCATCGTCGTGTCGCCGGGGAACGTGGTCAGCAGCGCGCCGTGCGCCCAGCCGTAGTTCACCGCCGTCTGCTCGGACTCGCCGCTGAGCAGGCCGTAGAAGAAGCCCGCCGCGTAGCCGTCGCCGCCGCCCACGCGGTCCACGACGTCGAGTTCGCACATCGGCGACTGGTAAGTCTTCCCGTTGACCCACGCCACCGCGCCCCAGGTGTGGCGGTTGGTGGAGTGAACTTCCCGGAGCGTGGTGGCAACCGCCTTCACGTTGGGGAACTTCTTGGTGGCCTTCTCGATTACCGCGTAGAAGGCCGATGGATCGAGCTTCGACGCGCTCTCCACGTCCTGCCCCTCGACGCCGAGGCCCTTCTGGAGGTCTTCCTCGTTGCCCACGAGCACGTCCACATGCTCGACGATGCGCGCGAGCACGTCTACGGCCTTGCTCTGGCCGCCCCAGATGTCCCAGAGCTTCTGGCGGTAGTTCAGGTCGAAGGAGGTGATCGCGCCGTGCGCCTTCGCGGTCTTCATGGCCTCGATGATGAGTTCGCCGGTCGTCTCCGACAGCGCGGCAAAGATGCCGCCGCTGTGGAACCAGCGGACGCCCGCGCCGAAGATTTCGTTCCAGTTGAAGTCACCGGACTTGAGCTGGCTGGCCGCCTCGTTCGAGCGGTTGTAGAAGACCACCGGGGCGCGCACGCCCTGGCCGCGATCAGAATACACCGTGGCCATGTTCGGCCCGCGCACGCCGTCGTGCTTGAAGCGCTTGTAGAAGGGCTTCACGCCCATCGCGCGCACCCGCTCGGCGATGAGGTCGCCGATGGGGTAGTCCACCATCGCGCTCGCCACGCCGGTGTTCAGGCGGAAGCAGTCGGAGAGATTCGCGGACACGTTAAACTCACCGCCGCTCACATGGATGTCGCAGTGCGACGCCTTGCGGAAGGGGATGATGCCGGGATCGAGGCGGTGGACCAGCGCGCCGAGGGACAGGAAGTCGAGGGCGCCGTCTTTTTTGATGTTCAAACCATTGCTCATGTTGTTGGGGGACGGCGGCGCCCGGCGGCATCAGTGCCGTGAGGAAGCAGCCAATCGAGGCCGGAAGTGTTGGCAAAACCGCCCGCGCTTGGCAACTGGCTTTGCGGGCGCTTGGTGGCAGCGAATCAGAGCGGATTACTTGACATTCCTCCCCATCATACCAACCTTACGTCCGGGTAAGCGCAGGAGTTTGTAGAGGCCGCTTCTCGCAAGTGGCAGCCCGCATGGGTGGGATCCTCGGTTCCTGGGACCCTAAAGCTTCACAAGCCCCCGAGGTTTTCGGCCTCGGGGGCTTGTGATTTCATGGCGGCGAAATCTTCCGGCCAGAGCTTCAGCCCATAGCCGATTGCCTCTCCCTTGCGCCGGTAAATGGTTGTTTTCAAATGCGGCAGATAGCCGGTTTCGGTTTCTCCGTAACGGTTTCGCTTCAGGGCGAAATGAAAGCCCGATGCCACGGCATCCGCCACCTGCAAACCCGCCAGCTTCGAATGCTCCACTGAACGGATGCGTTCCGGGTCAATCGCGGTCCGATCAATCTGAACTTGTTGCGGATCGGCTTCGGACTGCTGGAGCAACCGCCGTAGATAAACCCGAATGTCCTCGTAGGACATGTTGCTGCGGTTGGAGAAGATGAACTCAGTGAATCCATCGCCTTCGCCAGCCCGGCGATGATCCCGGCACAACCATGATACCCGCTCCACCAGCAGCCGGGTGGCGTAGCGGTAGAGCAGATACTTGGTGCTCCGGAACTTCTCCGGCTCCGTGATCAGCGGCTTGTAAACCAGCACGCTCACCGTGCGGATGGGCAGCGCACCGACACGTCGGATGTAGGGCACGCGCTGCTCATGCTTCAAATCCACAAAGTGCAGCGGGGTCTTGGGCGGCTTTTGCAGCACGCCGCGCACCTCCTCCAAGCATGACACCATTTGCAGGTCGTTGGTCTGCCGGATCACTGCCGCTGACAGGACAAACCAGCGCGAACTCCCGCTGCCGTCGGCGTTGAACACAAAGCCTTCGTCCCCGGATTCATCCACATAGGCAATGAAGCTGGCTTTCATGTTTCACCCTTCCACGGAGAGCCACTCCGTCGAACAAGACGGTGCATGACACTGATCTCGTTCCCCGAGAGCGGCATGACCGGAGGTTAGGGATTTGAACGACGGGTGCAACTGCGGCGAAGCGCGCAGTTGGTCAGTGCCGCTCCCACCTGCCGGAACGGCTTGTGTCTTGGCCCGATTGCTGGCCTAAACTCCGCCCATGCAACTCCGTCACCTCTACAGCCTCGTGGCCTTGCTTGGCTTGCTCGCTGTCACCGCCTCCGCCGCCCCCAAGCCCAACGTCCTCTTCCTCTTCGCGGATGACATGCGGGCGGACTCGGTCGCGGCGCTGGGCAACCCAACGGTGAAGACGCCCACGCTCGACGCGCTGGCCAACCGAGGCTTCATCCTGCGCAACGCATATTGCCTGGGCGGCAACTCCGGCGCGGTCTGCACGCCCAGCCGCAACATGCTCCTGAGCGGCAACGCTTACTTCCGCTGGAAGGACTTCCAGCCGCCGCAAGGCGCGAAGGGCATGCTCTCGCCCGGCGACGGCCCGAACTGGCCGCTTGCGATGAAGGACGCCGGCTACGAGACCTACCACGAGGGCAAACACGGCAACACCGCGCTGCTCATCCAGGCGAAGTTCGAGCACAACCTCTACATCAAGGAAGACGCCGACCGCACCGGAGGCGAGCCGGGGAAGCAGATCGCGGATGACGTGACGAAGTTCCTCAAGGAGCGCAAGGACCCGCGCCCGTTCTTCATGTATCTCGCTTTCGGCAACCCACACGACCCGCGTATGGCCGACAAGAAATACCTGGACCTCTACGACCGTGATAAAATCCCCCTCCCGAAGAACTTCCTGCCGCAGCATCCGTTCGACAACGGCGAGATGACCGTGCGCGATGAAGCACTCCTGCCCTGGCCGCGCACCGAGGCCGCCGTGCGCAAGGAACTGCACGAATACTACGCCACCATCACCGCGATGGACTTCCACATGGGCCGCATCATCGCGACGCTCAAGGAACTCGGGCAGCTCGACAACACGCTCATCCTCTTTTCCGCCGACCAGGGCATCGCCATCGGCAGCCATGGCCTGCTGGGCAAGCAGAACCTCTACGACGCCGGGATGAAGTCCCCGCTCATCTTCGCCGGTCCCGGCATCCCGCACGCCGCCAGTGATGCACTCGTTTACCTGCTGGACATCTACCCGACGGTCCTCGACCTGGTGGGGGCTGCGAAGCCCAAGGGCATTGACGGCCAGAGCTTCCGCTCCGTGCTGACCGGCTCGGTGAAAACCGTGCGCAGCGAACTGTTCTTTGCCTATCGGGATGTGCAGCGCGGCTGGCGTGATGAACGTTGGAAGCTCCTCCGCTACCCGCAGGTGGACATGACCCAGCTCTTCGACCTGCAGACCGATCCTGACGAGATGAAGAACCTCGCCGGAGACCCGGCTCATCAGGAGCGGGTCATCCAGATGCTCGCCAGACTCAAGGCGCAGCAGGCGAATTACTCTGATGCGCTCCCGCTCACGGTGGCGAATCCCAAGCCCGCAAAGTGGACTCCGCCCAGTGCGGAGGAACAGGCGAAGTCAAAGGCCGCGAAGAAGGCGGAGAAGAAGAAGTGAGCACGGCTCCGAGGGCCATCCCCAGAGCGCGGCACTCATGCCGCTTCAACGTGCGGCGGCTTTGGTGATCGTATGTCTGACGGCATTCGGACGCTGAAGCGGCATCAATGCCGCGCGCCGAAGGCGCCTCAGCCCCGCCCGTAGAGCTTCTTCAGCGCATCCACGTTGTAGCTGCGCACGGTGCCGGTGGGCGACTGCACCCGGAGGGAGCCTTTGACAATCTCCACCACCACGCCCGAGTAGCCCGGGATGTCCACGTGCTTGCCGTAAACGCACTGCGGGAAGTCGGCCAGGCTGGCGTAGGACCGGATCGCGCGCACGGGCTGGTTGAAGTCCGGGTTCAGGATGTGAATGCGCGGCAAGGGTTCCGCTTCCGGCTCCTCCGGCTTGCGCTCCACCGGCTTGGGCCGGTCCATGGACAACACCTGCGGGGAGGGCTTGGTGCGGTCCGGGGGGGCGAAGAGCGTCTTGAGCCGGTAGGCGTTGAACCGCTGCGAGATGCCATCCGCCGAGCGAACCTTGAGCGACTGGTTCACGATTTCCACCACCACCCCGGCGAAGCCATGGATGCTCACATGGTGGCCCAGCGTGCATTGGGGAAAGTCAGGGCGCTCGGTCCACTGGCCGATGGGCACGGGTTCACCGGAGAAGTCCGGGGCGGTGATCACCTTCGGCGTCGAGGCGGGAGGTGGGGGTGCGTTCTCTGCTTCAGTGGTCTCGGGCGACGTCATCGGCCTGACACCATCGCTGGCTTCCGGCGACTTGGCGAATGGTTTCTGGAAAAACTTCACGCAGGCGTTTGCCGACTGGAGGGGTCATGAATGCAGTTGAGGCGACCACGAAAGAGCACGGAGCACAATGGAACGCAATTGCGGTGGCCATCGGCAGCACCCGCTTCCTCGGGAGTGACTTGAGTTCCGCAGCGAGACTGCCAATACGGGCTGAAAGCCCGTCCGGTGAAAGCCCGGGGTGAAGCCCCGGGCTGCCTGGCCAGCGCAGCCCGCCCGCCCTGTAAGGGCGGGACGCCTTCCGGCCCCGTGCCATGTCCCGCCCTTTCAGGGCGGTGATAAAATGAACCACCAACCCGGGCCTCCGCCTCGCGGGCTCGGCTCCAGCCCGGGCTGTCACCGGACGGGCTTTCAGCCCTTGAACTGGCGGCGTTCGTTGCCGTGCGTTATGAATCCGTTTTGGATTCGGTTCGAGAATTCCCGCGAGGCATTACTTTTGTCCGGGGCATTTCTCCTCACCAATCCGTCGGCAGGTAGTCCTTCAAGAACTTTCCCCACACATGCTCGCCGGTGTTAAACCCTGCGATGATCGGGTCCACGATCCGTGCTGCGCCGTCCACGATGTCCAGCGGCGGGTGGAAGCGGTGCATCTGCTGCTTCCGCGCCGCGATCTGCACCGGATCCTCGTCCGTCACCCAGCCCGTGTCCACGGCGTTCATGTGGATGCCGTCGGCGTGGTAGTCCGCCGCCGCCGTGCGCGTCATCATGTTGAGCGCGGCCTTGGCCATGTTCGTGTGCGGATGCCGCGTGGTCTTGAACTTCCGGTAGAACTGACCTTCCACCGCCGAGACGTTGACGATGTGCTTGTCCCGTTCCGGCGAGCGGAGCATCAGCGGCTTGAGCCGCGCGTTCAGCACGAAGGGCGCGATGGCATTGACCAGTTGCACCTCCAGCAGTTCCACCGAGGAAACTTCGGCCAGCATCAGCCGCCACGAGTTCCGCTCGCGCAAGTCCACCTGCTGCAAGTCCTGATCGAGTTTGCCGGCGGGGAACAACGCCTGTTGCGCGGCGAGTTCGTCCGGCAACAGGGGCACTTGGGAAAGTTCCGCCGCGTGGGTGAGGCCGAGGAGCGGGGAACTTGGAGCGCCGGTCTCCGACCCGGCGTTAAGCAGCTCGTTTTTGAAACGCGCCGGGTCGGAGACCGGCGCTCCTCCCTCCGGCAGCATGTGATACCCGCGCAAGCCCTCGTAAGCTCCGAGCAGGTGCCGCGCGGCCTCGGGCATCGTGTCCAGCGATGCCGTCTCCGCCGCCATCATGTGCTCATAGAAATCCGGCGGGCGGCGCACGGTCTGGCAGGCGTTGTTGATGATGAAGTCCAGCCGCGTGCGCGTGGCCAGCAGATGCCGGCAGAACGCCTCGACGCTCGGCGTGTGGCGCAGGTCCAGGCCGAAAATCTCCAGGCGATGCCCCCACTCCTTGAAGTCCGGCTCCGCCGCGTAGCGCAGCGCCGAGTCGCGCGGGAACCGCGTGCTCACGATCACATGCGCCCCGGCCCGCAGCAGCTTGATGCCCGCCTGATACCCGATCTTCACGCGCCCGCCGGTCAGCAACGCCACGCGCCCGCGCAGATCCGCCGACTCGGTGCGCTTGCGGAAGTTCAGCTCCGCGCACGCGGGGCAGAGCTGGTCGTAGAAGTGGTGGATCGTCGAGTAGTCCTGCTTGCAGATGTAGCAGTTCTGCGGCTCGACCACTTCGCGAAACTCCGGGTCTTCCTTGACCTCCTGCTGCTCAAAATTCTCCGGCGGAAAGACATTCGGCGTGGTGAACACCTTTTCCCGGCGCAGCTTGCGGATGCCGGTTTCGTTGAGCTTCGCCTGGTCCTGCTGGAGCTTCTCCGCCTTGCGCTGCTTGACCCGCGCCTTCACGAGCCGACGCCGCTCCTTCAGGTCCGGGCAGTAGATGTCCCCCGCCGCCGTGAGCAGCCGCGTGCGCTCCTCCAACGTGAGCTGCGCCAGCAGGGCGCGGTTGCCGGCCACCTGCTCCAGCAGCTCCGCGGCAGCATTCAGGCGCGCGGCCACGCTGAGGTTTTCGCCTGCTAAATTGTTTGCGCCGCCGGTGGCCGCCGTAGTTTCAGATGACATCGTGCGCGGGGAGGATAGCTGACGCCCAACGCTTGTGCCAGTGTGCCGACGCAGCCCGAAGCCGAGCCGGCGCGGACGCCGGCGAAACGGCCCGCGGGACGCGGGCGCTACGTAGCGCCGGCCTCCGGCCGGCCGTGCCGCAAGCGTCCTCGCTTGCCCGGCAGATCGAGACCGGAGCGGTGCGCAGATGCGTCCACTCGGCGCGTGACCGGCTGCGCTCCGCGCCCTCACCGGTTCGTGCCGCCTTTTAGCAGGAACCGATACAACGCGCCCTTCAGCTTCTGCTGCTCTTCCTCGCGCGCCTTCTGTTCGGCGGCCTGCTTGGCCAGTTGCTGCTCGCGCCACGCCGCACCGCCCTTGCCATCGTCCAGCAAGGGATTGACGGTGATCGGCTTGAGAATGTCGTTGGTGGCTGACGGCGAGTTTGCACCGGAACCGAGCTGCAGCCCCAACGGCGGAGGAGCCGGACGGTTCGTGGGCCCGCCACTTCCACCTGGCAACGTCAGAGTTCGTGAATCCCCTGTGCGCGGGCGCGACTCGGCACCAAGCACGCCGAGCATCGGTCCGATGGTGGCGGGCTTCGTCTGAACTGCCCCGGAGGTCGGAAGCGTCGCGCGCAACGGCTCCGCAACAGGAGCGGTCGCCGGCGGCTTGGGAGGCACGTTGAGTTCGAGCCCGCGCCCGTCGGCGGGCTTCGTGGGGCGTGCCGCGCTGGCGGGAACCAAAGCGGCGGGCTGTGGTTCTGGCTTCGGGAGATTACCCGGAGGCAATGCGCCCGTTGGACTCCCCTTCCCCGCATCGGCAGGCGGCGTCGGAACGCTGCGTTGAACCGTGGGCTGAGGAGCTAGCGGCGTCGCAGCCGCTTTGACCGGCGCGCTTGGTGGAGCCACGGCCTTCGGCGCTTCCTTCGGCTTGGGTTCAGGGGCAGGCGGCGGGACAAGAGGGGCCACAGGCTTTGCCGCAATGGGTGCTGGCTCAGGCTTCGGCCGCGACGCGGTGGGAGCTGGTTCAGTCGCCGTGGGCTTGGTGCCTTCCAATTTCACCTTCGGCGCTCCTCCCGCACCACTCCGTTGTGATGGTGGCTTGGCCGACAACTCCACGTCAGGTGGCGCGACGGGCAGTTCCGCCACCTTCTTCTTCGGCTTGGAACGGCACGCCGACAGCGCGACGCATCCGATCAGCAGCAGGGTCAGGTGTGCGCGCATGGGGTTCCGCTCATTGAAAGAGCGTCTGCATCGCCGCGACGAGCGGCGGCCCGGCCTGCTCGCCGTAGCGGGCACTCAACACAAAGCGCGCGTCGCGCTCCGAGGTGAAGGTCTTCTCGATCAGCACCTGCTGCGCGCTCGCACCGTTCGTGCCGCCCAGCGCCGTGCGCAGCCGCTCGATGAGCGAGTCGTAGTCGAGCGTGTCCATGCACCGGTCCATGAGCCGCCCGCCGATCCCGGCCGGCTCCACTGCGCCGATTTTCGTGAGCACCTCGAGGGGCGTCGGCTGCTGGCGGTCCTTGAAGCGCTCGGCCTGATAGGCGTAATCGGCGATGAGGTTCAACTGCCCGCTCAAGGTGGGCTTCACCGACAGCAGCAGGTCGAAGCCAAGGTGTTTCTCAAGCTGCTGATAACGCGTCTGCGCAGCGGGGTTCTTGGGGAGGTGTTTGCAGAACCGGCCCGCATCGAACCACAGGGAAATCGCGCCGTCGCGGCTGCGGGCGCGCGGCGGCAGTTGCTCGCGGGCTTCGGTGCTGGTTCCCGCAGCGACCATAGGAGCGAGGCAGCGGCGGATCTCGTCCTCGACACACGGAGCCTGCGGGTTGCCCTCGAACTCGATCAGCAGGATGACCGCCTGGCCGGTCAGACCGAAGGTGAAGTAGCCGCCTTCGGGGTCCATGTAGCGGCCCGTCTCGTGGCGGATCATCGCCCGGCTGCGCGCCCGCGAGGGCGCGGCATTCGACGACGTGCGCAGGCTGCTGCTGACCTGGTCGGCGAGGCGGGAGAGCGCCGCCTCGACCGCCACCGGATCAGTCACGCGCGCCACGAACCCGCACAGCATCACGGGCCGATCGCTCTTCGCCGCCGCTTCCTGCGAAGGGAACTTGGCGAACGCATAGACATCGGCCCGGGGATCGAAGCCATTGGTCATCAGCCCGGCCACCGTGTCGGAAACCACCTTGCCGCCCGAGGCACCCAGCCAGTCTGCAAGAGTCTGCCCTTGCGCCGACTCGCTCAAGTCATCGGGCCGGAAGGTCATCACGGCAAAACTTCCGCCGGGGATGAGATTGCCATGCCCTGCCCGCGCTTTGTCGCGCCAGGCATGCGTGCCCCAGAAGCCCACGAATCCCACCGCGCCCACGGTCGCTGCCAGGAGAAACAAGCTCAGCCCCCAGGCCAGCCACTTGGAACGCGGAGCCGCAGCGGGCGCACTGCCTTCAGCCTCACCCTCCGCCGCTCCCGAGGCCGACAGCCCACGTTGACGCGGACGCTCCGTCAGCAAGCTCACGTTGAACCCGACGACCAGCGACACCGCGAGCGGGTCGAAGACCAGCACGAGCGCGAGCATCAGCCACTTCACCACGCCATCGGCGGTCGCATCGAACGCCCGGGCCACGAAGCGATACGAGCCGATGTCCACCGCCGCGATCTGACCGCGCAAGCGATGGATGTCCTCGTTGCGGGTGCGGATGCGCTGATAGAGCGACTCGGACTGCGAGTCACCGGTCGAAGTCGTCGCCAGCCCCTGCGACTGCATGGCCTTCAACTGCTTCTCCACTTCGCCAATCTCCGCCATGCCGGACTTGCGCGTGTCCTGCTCCTCCGTGTCCAGCCGGGCCGACTCCTGCGTAAAGCGATCGCGCACGGCGGCCACCTCGCGATCCGCCGCCTCCACCTGCTTCGCGTAGCCGCTGCGCAGACGGTCAATGTTCGCCCGGCGCTCCGCGAGTTCGGTCGTGATGGTTTCGCGCGCCTTGACCTGCTGCTTGGCGTGCTCGGTGCGCAACTGCTCGATGCGCGCCCGCAGCGTGGCAAGTTCCGCCGCGATGTCCGCGCGGGCCTTCACCTGCTGTTTCGCGTGGTCGGCGCGCAGTTGCTCGATGTGCGTGCGCTGCGCGGTGATGTCCGCCGTGATGACTTCGCGCGCCTTCGCCTGCTGCTTGAGGTGCTCGACGCGCAGCTCCTCGATGCGCGCCCGCTGCACGGCCAGTTCCGCGGCAATGGCCTCGCGTGCGGGACGCTGCTGCTCCTGGAGTTCCTGCCCCTTCTTGATCTTGTCGAACTTGAAAAACCCGCCCGCCCCCAGCTTTGTGTAGGCGTCCACCGCGCGGTCCAGCACGGCGAGACGTTCATTCAGCGTGGCGATGGCGGATTCCTCGGCAACGAACTTCGGCCCCTCCGCCTTGTCCAGCGTGGCGAGGCGCTCGTTGAGCGTGGCAATGGCCGCTTCCTCCACGGTGAACTTGGGGGCCGGAAGCCGGTCGAGCGCGGCGAGCCGGTCGTTAAGGCTCGTGATCGCGGCCTCCTCCACGGCGAAGCGCGGCGCGCCCGCCTTGTCCAGCACCACCACGCGTTCGTTGAGGCTGGCAATCGCGGCCTCCTCGAGGGCGATGGCTTTCTTCAAGACTTCGCCTTGCTCTGCAATGCGCTGGGCGGGCACCTGCAGGTCGCGGTCACGCCGGTCCTGCGCTGTCTTGCGGCGCTCCTGAAGCCGGGCCAAAGACTGGTTCAGTGACTCGTTGCCGGTCGTGATGCGCTGCTGGAGCTTGCCGATGTCCTCGCGGGTGGCCTCGCTGCTCTTGGCGAGCGAGCCGCGCGCGCCGTCAATCTGGCGCTGCGTGTCCACGATCTCCTTCTCGATGCTGGCGATCTGGCTCTCGAAGAGGCCGATCTGCGTGTGCGTGCGCTCATAGGCGCGTGCGAGGTAGCCATAGTTGCCCAGCGAGGTGATCGCGATGAGGGCCAGCACCGCGAGGACGAGGTAGATCTTCAGCACGCGGTTGGTGACGTTCCAGTAGCGCGACAGGAACGACGCGGCGACGAGCTTGCCCACTTCGAGGCTCGCCGCCATGACCATCACCGCCACGGCAGAGCCGGCGAAGAGAAAGCCCAGGCCCTGCACGGAGAAGAATGCCGAGACGCCGGCGATGAAGAGGGCGGAGGCGACCAGCAGGTATTTGAAGGTGGAGGGGACGGCTCCGACGTGCTCGCCTGCGTGTCCGTCAGTCTGAGGTTGCGTCATAAAGCTTCAACGATGGCCGGCCGGGTGTTGGCCCATCACGATGGATGTCTGGAAGCCGGGGCACATGGCAGGCAAGCTAGTAAAGACGGCAGGCGAAGTCCACGGGGAATGGTGGGGAATGGTTGCTGAATCTCCCTTTGCACGAAACGATGGGCGGAAAGCTTCCAACTCGCATAATGCTGCCTTCGGCTGTTCCCCACTCGCCAACTGTTCCCTGCTGATCGGCTGTTGCGTCCAGGCTTCCCGCCGTGACGACAAGATGCCTGCGATTTCAGGTCTCAAACGAAGGCTTGCCAAGCGCCTCCAACTGCGACACCCACTCTCCGAAGTGGGGGCACCGGCTGCGAAGCGTGCTCAATCCAATTGCAGCGGCTGCTGGTGCCCCGACTCGAACTTTGTTCCGTGCGTAGACCGGGATATGGCGAATGATCCGCTTGCTGGGTGCGGTCGTTGCTCCTTCGTTGATGTCTTCGGGAGCTGCCGCTCCGACTTCAGCCCGCAACGCTTTGATCCCGGCCTCAGAACCGGCTATCCGACGCTGTAATTCACCCAGGTCGCAATAGAGCAGTGCTTCAAACTCATGAAGCTGGATGAATGGGAGAAACCGCGACTCGCCGAACTCATCCGCGAGCGCTCGCTCAAGCACCTTGACTCTGTCTCTTGGAATCGCTTTTTTCCTCGCCTCATTCCAGCCAGGAAACTCGGAGGGAAGGGCGTAAAAATCCACCATGGTAGTAAAACGCGCCTCGGCATGTGTGTCTTGCTTCATCAGCCGGCCGATGTCTCCGCGAATCTTGTCAAAATCCAGAATGCCGCCGCGTTTGCCCAGTTTTCGATTGGTCATCACCACGCGAGGCCGGACATCAATGGTAAAACTAGCGAGGTGCGGCTTGAGCGTTTTGTCTGCAAATTCCTTCTCGGCCTGCCCCTCGACTGTTACGTAAAGCCGGACCCACTTTGTCATGGGAGACCTCCCAGCTCGTTCTTCTCCCAGAGCTGACCGAGCGTGTATTCCTTAAGCCACTCGTTCAGTTTGCCAGAACTAAGCCGTTCTAGAACCGATTCGCCATCATGATGATTCACCACGATGACCTGCTCGGGAGTGAGTTCATCGAGGAGCAGCGACGCCTGGGTGGAAACAATCAACTGACCGCGCCGCCCCGCTTCGTGGAGCAGGCTGGCGAGCAGTTTGATCGCATACGGATGCAGCCCGAGTTCCGGCTCGTCGATGACAATGGTGGATGGAGGATTCGGTTGAAGGAGCAAAGTTGCCAAGCAGATGTAGCGCAAGGTGCCGTCCGAAAGCTGATGCGGATAATACAGGAGGTCCGAGTAGCGGTCCTTCCAAAGCAACTGGGTTTGCCCGGCGGCAACTTCCTTGAGGACGAATGCGCCGAAGAACGGGGCGACCTGCCTCACTGTCTCTTCAACTTGGGCGTAGTGCGTGGGATGGGATTGCGCCATTCGCATCAGGAAAGCTGCTAGATTGGCGGCGTTGCTGTGCAGAACGTCGTTGTCCACGATATTGCACAGTCCCATGACGAGTGCGGAGGGCGACGTATCGTGGAAATGATAGACCCGCCAGTCGCGAATGGTGTCGAATACCCATTGCAGGGACTTGGTTCCATGCGAGCGCGCAACGCCGCTCTCCTTGTGGCCGCTGCCCTGGTCGTTCTCGATTGGACCGTGAAGTGGGCCATCGAACGGAGCGGACTCTTGAGCAAAGAACAGCGACCGATCATCCGCCGCTTTGAGGGCGAACTTGTATTTGTTCCGGCCAAACTTCAGATGCGCCTGCATCTCGGGTGTGACCTTCATCCCGCGGAACAGAAAGGCATCCGCACGGCCACGGCCACCGACGTAGTTCTGAAGCCCCTTGTTTCCCTTGGGCGGCGGATCCATCAAGTGTCCCAAGAGTTCAAAGAAACGGATGAAGTTTGTCTTCCCAGAGCCGTTGGCACCGATCAAGACATTGAGACCACTCGTCAACCCAAAGTTCTTCAACTCGCGGATGGACTTGTAACCGCTCAACGAGATCGTCTCTAGCGGCCGTCGCTCGCTAACGGATGGCCTGCTTCTGCTCAATTGAACTTGTTCCTCCTGTAAGCCCCCATCGCGGGGGCATCCGGGTTCACCTCGGGGCCGAAGTAGCGGAGGGTGACGAGCGGTTCGGTCTCGCTGGTGTTCTCAAAGGTCACGCCGTTCTTCGCGCCGTCTTCGGTGCAGAAGTATTCGTCCTCGGTCAGCTCGTGGAAGCGGATGAGCTTGGGGCTGATGAGGGGCTGGCCGTTGATCTTGCCGGTGCCTTGCACGCAGATGAGGCCGTAGGCGCCGGTGTCCTTGATCGTGCATTTCGCGCCGGGGTCCACGGTGAGTTCCTTGGCGGTGAAGAGCTGCTCGCCGTCCACCTTGCCATAGACGATCCAGCGGTCCACGAAGCCTTCACTGCGGGTGTCGGCGACGGGGACGGGTTCGAGGTAGTGGTTGTCCTTGAAGTTCGGGTCCACGTTCTTGTCCCAATCGAGCTGGTCCACGATGAAGTCGAGGTCCTTGTGCTTGTTCTTGGGCATGTCCTTCACGAGCAGGCTCCAGGGAACTTCTCGGCCTTCGACGAGGTTTTGATACATGCCGAAGACGTCGCTGCCCCACTGCGGCTCGTAGGTGCAGAGGCTGCCGGGCGCGTGGAGGATGCAGGGATCAATGAGCCAGCCGGAGCCGACCTTGAGGCGGTAGGCCTTGGAGAGGTCGAGGATGCCGTTGTCGCCTTTGTTCCAATTCTCGATGCACTTGCGGACCTGCGCCTTCGTGGTGCCGGGCTCGAAGCCCATGAAGGTGTAGGGGAAGTTGTTGCCCACGTTGTTGTGCTGGGGCGGGAAGTAGTAGCTCTCGGGCTTGCCTTCCTGGCCGACGAGCTTGGCCTGCTTGGCGGACTGGTGCATATGGTGAGGAATCGGCCCCATGTTGTCGAAGAACTTCGAGTAAACGGGCCACTTGCCATACTTCTTCCAGATGCTCTGGCCGACGATGGTCGCGCCGCAGTCGTCCACGGCCTGCTTGAGGGTGAAGCGCTCGCCACCGACGACGCAGTAGTTCAGGCCCTCGTCCGCGGCGCGGCCTTCGTTGGCGGTGACGGTGGTGCTGGCGAACCAGCGCTCGTCAATGCCGCCGCGGTTCAGGCCGTAGGCGTAGGTATCGTCGGGGTGAAGCTTGATGCGCAGGCCGGGCTGGAGGAAGGAGCGCGGCACCCAGGCGGGCGCGAGGCGGAGCAGGCCGCCGGTGCGGGAGAGTTCCGCGCCGACTTTCGCGGCGGTGTTCTTCTTGATGGTCTTGAGCTGGTTGACGGTGTTCATGGGAGAGTTGACTGACGGTTAAATGGTTGGAGCGGACAAGATCACACTAGGCAGGACGACTTCAAACGGCATCCGGCTTCTTCGCGAACCACAGCACGTAGTGGCACTTGCGGCAGACGAGGTTCACGCCGCCGCCGAGGTTCGGCGACTCGTTGAAGGCGCGGTTCCGGCAATGCGGGCACTGGACGTGCGTCCCCGCGGCCTGGTATTCGCCGGGGTTGACGGTTCCGGCGGCGGCCTTGATGGCCCGCTTGACGGCTTTAAGTGTTCCAGTGATTCCAGCCATGTGAGACGCGGGCGGAAGTGTAGGCGGGGCATTTCCCGGCCAGCAAGGCGATTTGTGGCGTCAGGAAGCGCGGGAGGAATGGGGGTGTGCGGATGGTGGGTGGCTCGCTCGGCGGAGGTGGCCGCTGCGGGCCGGAGTCCCGCGCTCCGGGGCAAGCGAGGACGCTTGCGGCACGGCCGGCCAGAGGCCGGCGCTACACAGCGCCGGTGAGGACGCGCTCGAAGATGTCTTCCGGTCCGTCTTCCTCGTCCAGGTGCGAACCGATTTTGCGGAAGCCAAACTTGGCGGCGAGGCCCAGCGAAGGGGCGTTGTCCGGTGAAATCGAGACGACAAAACGGGTGATGCCATGCTCGTCCTGCGCCCACTGCATGAGCGCCCCGGCGGCCTCGGTGGCGAAGCCTTGGCGGCGGTAGTCGGGGTCCACGGTGTAGCCGAGTTCCACGCCGCCGGGGGCCAGCTCGCGCAGCGATTCCGCGCCCGGCCGGTCGTGAAAGCCGATCCGGCCGATCACGCGGTTCGTTGTGCGCAGCACGATGCCGCGGAGCAGCCACGGCTGGAGGGCGGGGTCTGCTTCAAGCTGGCGCAGACGCAGGAGGAGCGTGCTGGCGGAGTCCGGCCAAACGGCGGGCAAGGTTGCGCCGAGCAACCGCTCCGCTTCGGACCGATTACCGGCGAGCGAGGCGCGGAGGAACTCGGGGGCGAAGGGGATCAGGTCGAGCCGCGTGGTGTGGATGACGGGGTTGAGGTCCGGCATGGGGAGGGCAGAGTGTCGCGAGGGATTTTGGGCGGCAAGGGGCATCTCCATGAGCGCGAACGCAACGGGTCCGCCGGGCAAGCGAGGACGCTTGCGACACGGCCGGCCAGAGGCCGGCGCTACGTGCTTGCGCAAGCCGGAGCACAGTCTTGGATTCGTAGGCGTGATTAGCTCCGACGGCGACGAGTCGCCTGCGGAAAGCGGTGACAAGTCACCGCACTCCATAGGGTCGCGGTTCTT
>CAZCBE010000090.1:0-30392 GCA_964496695.1 uncultured Klebsiella sp. | reverse complement strand
CGGGTCACAGACCCGCGCTCCGTCGGCTTTCGGGGGCAGTGTCCAGATGCGCCCGCCTGTTGGACAGGGGGAAACTGGAGATTGAACTTTCGCCCGGGCAAAGTCATCGTATGTTTCCCTTGCGGCAAATCCCGCCGTTTCCGATTTATGACTGAAGACAACTCCGTTTCGCCGTCCACATCTGTCGCTCCGAAGAAAACGAGCCTGGCCAAGAAGCTGGGCGTGGCGGCCGCAGCCGTATTCGTGCTGGTGGTGGTGGGCTACTTTGTGGTCACCAGCGCGATGTTTCACAAGGGCGTCGTGCTGCCGCGCGTCGCCAAGGCCATTGGCGCGGACCTGACGGTGGAGGACACGAGCGTCAGCCCGTTCTCCAGCGTTGTGCTGCGCGGGGTGAAGCTACAGGTCCCGGGCAGCGAGCCCATTTTCACGGCCAAGGAGATCCGGGCGCGCTACAGCTTGATGGCCATCATCCGCGGCAACATCGCGGTCGAGGAGGCTGCGGTCAGCGGGGCGGTCATCAACGTGGTGCAGAACCCGGACGGCACGTTCAATTTCACCCCCATCGTCAAGGCCACCGAGTCGAAGGAGCCCAAGGCGGCCAAGCCGGCTCCCTCAGCCCCTTCCGTGCCGCCGAACCTCCAGATCAAGTCCATCAGCGTGACGGATTCCGCCATCCGGTTCGCCAAGTCGGAGAAGTCCGGGGCGCGGCTGCTGGCTGAACTCACCGGGGTGAATGTCACCGCCTCGAACATCCAGAACGGGCAGACGGGCAAGCTCACCATCGGCACGGATTTGAAGTTCGAGCAGACCGCCGGGGGCACGAACACGGTGGACGCGCTCCTCGCCAAATACAGTTCCAGCTTCGACTTCACGCTCAAGCCCGACCTCCAGCCGCAGGGCTTCAAGGGCGGGCTTAAGATTGATGTCGCGCAGGCGCGGGGCGGGTTCGCGGATGCCAACGGTCTGGCCACCTCGCTGGATCTCGACCTGACCATGACCGAGATCAAGCAGTTCGCGCTCAAGGTCGCGCGCGGGCAGCAGCAGCTCGCGACGGTGTCGGTCAGCGGGCCGTTTGACGCGCAGAAGGTGGAGGGCAAGGTGCGGGTGGACATCGCCGGGCTCGACAAGAACGTGCTGAACCTCGTGGGTGCAAAGCTGGGCCTGGACTTTGGGAACACGAGCATCAGCCTCGGCAACGAGATCACCGTGGCGAAGGCGGGCAAGGCCATCGCGGCCACCGGGCAGTTTGCCGCGAACAATTTTGGCGTCACCCAGCAGGGCACCACCACGCCGCCGCTGGACTTGAAGCTCGCCTATCAGGTGGCGGTGGACCTCCCGGCGCAGATTGCGACGGTCAGCACCTTCAACTTCACCGGCACGCGCCAGCAGCAGCCGCTGCTCTCGGCGACGCTCTCCAAGCCGCTCGCCGTCTCGTGGAGCACGAATGCCGCGAGCAACCTCGGCGACTCCGAGTTCGCGCTGAACGTGACGGGCCTGAACCTCGCGGACTGGCGGCCGTTCATTGGCAAGGTCGCCCCGGATGGCCGGGTGGACGTGGCCTTGCAGGTGGCGGCGGCGAACATGGGCAAGAAGCTCGGGGTGAATCTGACGGCGAACGTGGCGGGGCTCACGGCCATCGCCGGGACGAACCAGTTCAGCCAGCTCGGCGCGAGCGTGACGCTGAAGGCGGCGGTGGATGATTTCAAGCGGGTGAACCTGGAACTGCTCGATGCCAAGACCACGCAGCAGGGGCAGCCGCTGGCGAGCGTGATGGCGGCCGGGAAGTTTGATGCGGGCACGCAGGAGGCGAGCCTGGGCGTGTCGCTCGCGGCTTCGCTCACCCGGGGTGCCATGCTGGTGCCGGTGCCGGGCGTGAAGGTGGCGGGCGGTCAGGTCAGCTTCGCGGGCCGGGTGGCCCAGCAGGCGGTGATTGCCAACAAGCAGACGAACACCACGCAGACGGTGGCGGGCAAGCTGAGCGTCACGGACTTCACCGGCGGGTATGAGAAGTATGCCTTTGACCGGCTCACCACGACGGTGGACGTGGACGCGGATTTGCTGAACGGCGTGCAGGCCGTGGTGCGCAAGCTGGCGGTGGTGCTGACACACGCGGGGCAGCCGGCGGGCACGGTGGATGTGGTGACGAACTATGACTTGAAGAAGACCGCCGGCACCGCCTCGGTGAAGGTGGCGAACCTGAACGAAAACCTGCTCCGCCCGGTGCTCGCGCCGTCGCTTGGGGACATGAAGCTGGTCTCCGGCAATATCGGCCTCTCGCTCGACGCCAGTTACAACCCGGCCGCCGCCGAGTCGCTGGTGAAGGGGGAGGTGCAGGTCGCGCGGTTCCTCCTTTCGGACCCAAAGGGCAGCGTGCCCACCGTGCCGCTGGATCTGCGCATCGTGACCGACGCGGTGATCCGCCAGCCGGCGACCAACCAGATGCTCATCACACTCAAGCAACTGGCCGGCGCGGTGAACGCGAACGGGAAATCCGGGGGCTCCTTTGACGTCACGGCCAGCTTTGACACGAAGGCGCAGGCCGGCGCGGCGGTGGTGAAACTCACGGACTTCAACGAGTCCCTGCTGGGTCCCGTGCTCGCCACGTCGCTGGGCGACAAAAAGCTGGTGTCGGTGACCATCAATGCGAATGCGAACGCGAAGTTCGCGGTGAAGGGCGAGAGCGCGTTGACGGCGGACCTGTCGGTCGCGCGCTTCCTGATGACCGATCCGCAGAACACGCTGCCCACGGTGCCGATGGACGTGCGGGTGGCGGTGGACGGCTCGTTCGCGCAGCCCGCGACGAACCAGACGCAGATCACCGTGCGCAAGCTCACGGGGAACATCGCGCAGGGCGCGGCCAGCGGCGGCAACTTTGATGTCACGGGCAACTTCGACACGCGCAAGGGCGGGCAGTTCACGCTCAAGCTCGTGGACTTGAACCAGAATGCGCTGAAGCCCTTCGTGGGCACGGCGCTGGGCGACAAGCAGCTCCAGACCGTCTCCATCAATGCGAATGCCAGCGGGCGTTTCGACGTGGTGGGCGAATCCTCGGTGAAGGCGGACGTGACCGTGGACAAGCTGGTGGTCCGGGACCCGAAAGGCGCGCTGCCGGACTCGCCGCTGTTTCTCCAGGTGTCGCTCGACGGCGGGATGAGCAAGAAGATCGTGGACGTGAAGCAGCTCCTGCTCGCGCTTTCGCCCACGCCGCGCGGCAAGAACCAGTTGCTCCTCACGGGCCGGGCGGACCTCGCGAACACGAACGCCTATCAAGCGGCCTTCAAGGTGAGCGCCGAGTCGCTGGACGTGACACCG
This sequence comes from uncultured Klebsiella sp., assembly GCA_964496695.1. Taxonomy (GTDB): domain Bacteria; phylum Verrucomicrobiota; class Verrucomicrobiia; order Limisphaerales; family SXTU01; genus SXTU01. The sequence goes on along the minus strand of CAZCBE010000090.1, from coordinate 27,080 downwards.
TTCTACGACCTGTTCGACAGCGCGCAGAAGAAGGCCGCGGCCGCGCAGCCGGTGACGCCGCCGCCGCCGGCGTCCAATGTGGAGCCGGAGGCGATGAAGCTGCCGCTCCGGCAGACGTCGCTGGACGTGAACATCGGGAAGTTCTTCCTGCGGGACGTCGCGATCTCGAACATCGTGATGGCGGCGAAGGTGGACAACAACCGGGTGACGGTGAAGCCGCTGTCGCTGGTGATGAACGGGGCGGGCCTGAGTGCCAGCGTGGATGCGAACCTGGGGGTGAAGGGGTATCAGTATGATGTGGCTTTGAAAACGGATCGCATCCAGTTGGAGCCGCTGATCACGACGTTTGCCGCCGCGATCCCGCAGGGGGCCATCAAGGGCGAGGCGCTGGCGAACATCGCGATTCGTGGGGCGGGCATCACGGGCGAGAGCTTGCAGAAGAATTTGCAGGGGAATGTGAACTTCAGCGTCACGAATGCCATCATCCAGCTCAGCCAGTTGACCGGGGAGCCGAAAACCGCGCTGGGCAGACTCGGCAAGTCGATCACCTCGGGAGTGCTGGCGTATATCGGGCCGATGGTAGGGATACCCGACATCATGCGCGCGCCGGTGGACTATGTGGTGGTGGACACGAGCGTCGGAAACGGGACAGTTAACCTCAACAAAGTGGTCGCGCACAGTCCGGTCGTCATGGTGGATGCGCGCGGCATCATTCAACTGGTCGCTGTGCTCACCAACTCCCCGATCAATGTCCCGGTCGAAATCTGGCTGCCGAGCCAGTTCGCGAAGAAGTTCACCGGCAGCCAGTTTCCGGATGCCTCCGGTTACGGGCGTCTGCCGCACTTCGTGGACATCCACGGGACGCTGGGCAGCCCGAGCCCGGACATCAAGGAATCGAAGCTGATCGGCAGCGCGGTTATTGGCAATGTTGGTGCGCTGGGCGGAGCCATCGGGGGCAAGACGGGTGAAACACTCAAAGGGGTGGGCGGATTCCTGAACAACGCGCTGGGCGGGCAAAAGCCTGCGACTGGCACCAATACCACGACGACCAATGCGCCGGCGGCCAAGCCGGTGAACCCGTTTGATTTCTTCAAGAAGAAGTAGGGGTTTCGGTGCACTCGCTGCGTGACGGTGTGCTCGTGGCACTTCCGGCGAGAAGCGTGGATGGGACGGATGGGCTGTCAGATTCTCCATCGGTGTTGCCACTGAATCTGGACGCTGGTCTCCGGCCCCGGGGGGGCACGCCGGGTCGGAGACCGGCGCTCCGCTCGCTGAACGGGAAGAAGGGGCGGGAATCCCCAAAGATTTGGGACGGACAAGGATGGGGGAGCCGGGGGTTTTGGCTTCCCTGAAGCTTTGGGCCTAAATCCAGCAGTTGGCGAACGGGCGGGTGCTGGAGACCACTGACCGGGAGAAGCTCCAACTCCCAAGTTCCAAAGAAACTCCAAGCTTCAAAGGGAGGCGTCGCCCGGCACTGGGGCCAGTCCTTGGGCCAAGGGCCGAATCCGGGCGGAAGCGCTGGTGGCGTGGCACGCGGAACCATTGGAATTTGGGCTTTGGTGTTTCTTTGGAGCTTGGGACTTGGAGCTTGGAATTTCCTGGCCCACCTCCCGGTGCCACCGAAAACAGCGAAGAGCCCGCAGATCACGCGGATAACGCGGATGAAGAACTGGTTGCGCCAGCTTGCCACCGGTTGGATGGGTTCCCGACGCGAGAACTGGAAGGGCCTTCCCATCCGTGTCATCCGCGAGATCCGCAACTGGATTTCATTGGCGTCACGCACGTGCGGGAGGAGGGAGGGGATGGCAGGGTGGCGGGGTGATGGATGAGGAATTTCAGATCCAAGATTTCAGATTTCAAAGGGCGGGGACACCTGAATCGAGGTTGAAGCGCGGAGTGTTTCCCGCAGATTCAAGGCGACCACAGATGGGAGAGAAAACCACGAATGGAGGCGAAGGAACACGAATGGGAGGGGTAGTGTCCTGAAGGTTCTGCAAAAAGGGAAAGGGTCATGGCAGGGTGGGAGAGTTCAAGCAACCCGACCCTAAACCTCGAAAGGCAAGACCATGACCCGCAAGCAAACTACCCCTAACGTGACCGCCTTCCAAGCGCTGTTGAGCGAGCAGGAGGACCTGCTGCGCCCGCTGGTGCAGCTGGCGGTGCAGGAGTTCCTGGAAGCCGAGATGAACGAGACGCTCGGCGCGGCCAAGAGCGAGCGCACCGGCCAGCGGCTGGGCTACCGCAGCGGCTATTACCCGCGCAAGCTCATCACCCGCGTGGGCACTTTGGAACTGCGCGTGCCGCAGGACCGGCAGGGCCGCTTCAGCACGGCGCTCTTCGAGCGCTACCAGCGCAGCGAGCAGGCGCTGGTGACGGCGCTGGTGGAGATGTAGGTGCAGGGCGGCTCGACGCGGAAGGTCAAGGCCATCAGCGAGGAACTGTGCGGGCACGAGTTCAGCGCCAGCACGGTGAGCGAACTCAACACCAAGCTGGACGCCGAGCTGGAGCGCTTCGCCCACCAGCCCCTGAGCGAGGAATACCCCTACGTGTTTCTGGACGCGCGCTACGAGAAGGTGCGGGAAAGCGGGGTCATCCAGAGCCGGGCGGTCTTGGTGGCCATCGGGATCAACTGGGACGGGCGGCGGCGGGTGCTGGGGGTGGAACTGGCCGGGCGGGAGAGCGCCAGCACCTGGCGGGACTTCCTGGTGGGCCTGAAGGAACGGGGCCTGCGCGGGGTGCGGCTGGCGATCAGCGACCCGCACGCGGGGTTGAAGCAGGCGATCGGGCAGCTGCTGCCGGAGGCGGCGTGGCAGCGGTGCTACGTGCACTTCCTGCGGAACGCCCTGGACTACCTGCCGCGCAAGGCGGACGACGACTGTCTGACGGAGCTGCGGTGGCTGTATGATCTGCGGGACGTGGGGGAGGCGCGGCTGCACCTGCAACGCTGGCTGGCCAAGTGGGCCGGGAAGTATGGGAAGCTGTGCGACTGGGTGGAGGCAAACATCGAGGAGACCTGGACGTATTACCGGCAGCCCGTGGCGCACCACAAACACCTCAAGAGCACCAACGTGCTGGAGCGGCTCAACCAGGAGTTCAAACGGCGGACGCTGGTGGTGCGGATCTTCCCCAACGAGGCGAGCTGCCTGCGGCTGGTGCGCGCCCTGGCGTGCGAGCAGGACGAGGAATGGCTGGACGGGGCGGCGTATCTGGACCTGCGGCCGTTGCGGGAGGCCGAGAAGTCGCCGCTGGCGTTGGCGGCCTAAAACCCACCCCCACCTCCCATGGCGCACATTTCTTAGCTGGGTTCCCCAAGCATGATGGCCAGCTGACCACCAACCGATTTCCCCACCCACGCTATGCCCCAAACCAGTTTGCAGAACTTGACGCACACAACTATGGGAGGGGAGGGCTTGGAACGTGCCGGGGCGGAGACTGGCGCTTCAGGGGAGAACTCATTTGCACCGCAGAGGCGGGACGGGCGCAGAGGGGGAGGACGTGCTGATTTTACCGAACGAAGCCATCTCGAAGTCGTCCGATACCCCTCACCCCAACCCTCTCCCCTCCTCCGAGGAAGGGAGAGGGAGAAGATGGGCGTCACGGTCCGCCTCAGCGATTCCACCGATAGTCATTGGGCATCGGTGTCATTTACACCGCAGAGGCGGGACAGAAGCAGAGGAGGGAGGACGTGCGGGTTTTTACCGAACGAAGCCATCTCGAAGTCGTCCGACACCCTTCACCCCAACCCTCTCCCCTCCTCCGAGGAAGGGAGAGGGAGAAGATGGGCGTCACGGTCCGCCTCAGCGATTCCACCGATAGTCGTTGGGAATCGGTGTCATTTACACCGCAGAGGCGGGACGGGCGCAGAGGGGGGGAGGACGTGCTGATTTTACCGAACGAAGCCATCTCGAAGTCGTCCGATACCCCTCACCCCAACCCTCTCCCCTCCTCCGAGGAAGGGAGAGGGAGAAGATGGGCGTCACGGTCCGCCTCAGCGATTCCACCGATAGTCATTGGGAATCGGTGTCATTTGCACCGCAGAGGCGGGACGGGCGCAGAGGGGGTGGACGTGCAGATTTTACCAAACGAAGCCAATTGGGAATCGCAGAGCACAGATCCCAAATTTCAGACTTGGAGCCGGAGACTGGTGCTCCGGAACTCGACATTGGAATGTCGAGCTACGGGGAGCCGGTGCGCTTATTGCGGTTTGGTCAGCTTGGCGAAGTCGGGGTGGGTGCGGATGGCGTTGAAGCGGCCGTCGGTGGCGGCCATGGTGCGGAGGTCCTGCGCGGTGGGCGACTGTTTGAGGCGCGCGTTGCTGTGCAGGATGGCGTTGCTCACGGCGGAGAGGGCGGCGTTGGTCTTGGCCTGGAAGGCCAGAAGGGCGCCAAGGTCATACCAGAGTTCCGGGCTGGTGGGGTTGCCCTTCACCAGCCGCTGGAGGGCGGCTTCCATCTTGGGCACGTTGCCGGCGAGCTGGTAGGTCTGGAGGGCGGCCTGGAGGTTGGTGGGGTTCGCATCCGCGTTCGTGAGGATGTTCTCGCTCAGCGGGAGGAGGCGCGTGAGGGTCAACTGGGCTTTCGCGGGCTGGCCCAACTGCTGGTAGGCCTGCACGACGGGCACGAGCACGGGGGCATCGGTGCTGGCGGTCTGGGCGAGCCCGTCGAGGACGGCGACGGCCTCGTTGGTCCGGCGCATCTGCGCATAGGCGGCGACAAGCGAGAGGGCGGCCTGGGCGTTGGCGGGGTTGGCGCGATAGCTGTTCTCCAACTGGGCGAACTGATTTTGCGCCTGGGCAAGCTGGGTCTGCATCTGGCCGGTGCCGCCCATGCGCTGCCGCATGTCATTAAGCTGGTCAATGAGGTCCTTCGCGGAGCGGTTGTTCGGATCGAGCTTCTGGAAGGTGCGCGCAATCATGAGCGCGTCGTCCACGCGCCCGAGGCTGATGAGGAGGTTGGTGTAGCGGAAGACGGCCTCGGGGCTGAACGGGCAGAAGGCAAAGGCCTGGCGGAAGGCGAAGTCGCATTCCTTGATCATGCGCTGCTGCTCGGCGAGGTTGCCGCGCCGGCCCGCCTCGTTGATGCGCCAGAAATAGACGCCGGCGATGGCGCTGCGGAGCTTGGAGAAGGCCTTCTGCGCGTCGTCGTCGCGGACGAAGCGGGAGTCGGGCAGCACGTCCTTGCCGTCCACCTTGAGGTCCTTGTAATTGCGCTTCACATAGACCTGCTCGGCCACACGGCAGATGTTGGAGACGGAGGTGTCGTAGTTGATCCAGTTGCCGATGAGGCGCTCGGAATACTTGCTCCAGAAGCGGTGGTCGCGGTCCACGACTTCCTGCGTCATCTCCAGCAGCGGCTGGCGGTTGATCTTCATGATGATGCCGGACGGGGTGAGGTGGGGATACATCCAGTCCAGCGGGAAGCTTTCCTCGACGTAGAAGTCGTGGTCGGGGTTTTTGTCGAAGATGACCTTGGTGAGGAGGCCGTTGATGGACATGACGGCGACCTGGCCGCTGACCTGGATGCGGCCGGAGGCTTCGTCCGAATGCACGTCCTCGCCCGGGCGGATCTGGCGCGGCTCGTTCGGGAAGTCGCGGTCGTGCTGGAGGCGGCGGCGGGCATCTTCAACGTATTCGGAGAAGGCCTTCGAGGAGTCCTCGACGGTGGCGGTGTGGATTTCGAGGTCGGGATAGACACCGCCTTCGCTCTTGGCGATGGCGTCGGGATAGGCGGCCTCGAGGAGGAGGCGGTTGAGGCGGATGGCGGCCCAGGTGAGGTCCTGGCGGGTGAAGCGCGTCATGCGGGAATCAAGCGTCACATGGGCGAAGCGGTTCGAGCTGTAGAACGGGGCGGGGGAGCTGAAGAACTGCTCCCGGCGCGCCCGCTTGGCCTGCTCGCGGGCGGCCTGCACGGACAGGATCTTCGCGCTGGTTTCCGCCATCACGCGGGCCATGGTCTGCTGGGCCAGTTGCACGGCGCTCCGGTCGCCTTTCTGGGCCTGGGCGTTGGCCTGCTGCTGGAGGGCGTATTGCAGCTCGGACCCCTGCTGCTGGGCCTTGGCCTCGGCGTCGGTGTGTTCCGCGTGGATGCGGTGGAGGTCATCGAAGAGCTTCCAGCGCTCCGGCATCTCACGCTCGATGAGGACGTTGAATTCCTTGGCCAACGCCTTCTTCAGCGCCGACTCGTCGCCGCCGGCGAGGAGCTTGCGGGTGTCGTCGCTGAACTGCTCGACCAGCCACTTGGCGAGCGGGTCCTGCTGGGGCCCGGGTTGGAGCTTCGCGGCGAGGGCCTTGACGTTGGTGAAGTGCGACGGCTCGAAAATCGAGGTGCCGGCGCGGCGCTCGCGCTCGATGGACGCGCCGATGTTGTCGCCGAACAGGCGGTCGAGCGGCTTGGCGAGCACGTCCAGGCTGCCGACCAGCTTGGCGAGCCCGCCGGTGTTGTAGGGCTGGCCGCGGGTCTTGCTCTCGCGGGCTTCCTTGCCCAGGGCGATGTTTTGCAGGTAGTCCACCGTGCCGGCGAAGAACGGAGGATCCTTCTGGTTGCTGCGGTTGTAGTGGGCGCGGATATACATCAGGTAGGTGGCGTCCGCGAGGGCGTTCTGGGTGATGATGTAAACGTCGCGCCGGTCGAAGTCCGGGTTGAAGCGCTGCTCCGGCTTGATGAAGCTTTCGCAGAAGATCATGTAGGTGGGGCAGAAGCGGCCCGGGTCCGTGCCGCCGTAGAGGACGGTGTGGGGCGTCATCTCCGGGTAGGTGAACTTGGCGCGCGCGGGGTCCTTGAGGGCGGCCTCGCGTTCCTTGCGGTCGTAGCTCAGGTTGCCTTTGCTGTCCTCGAAGGGCGGCGTGAACATGTCATGGCCAAACCAGTAGCCGAAGCGATGGCCGCGCTGCTCGTTCTCCGCCCAGTGGGAGAGGATGGTGTGGGCGGGGAGGACGCAATAGAGCGCGAGCATCAGGGCCATCGGGAGGCGCGTGCGGGCGACGGCGAAGAGCAGGATGAAGGCCCCGGCCAGTGCGATGCCAAACTTGGTGGTGAAGAGGACCAGCGGGTATTCCAAGGTGTTATTGGAGGCCGCATACCAGGCAAGCCCGCCGGCGACGGTGCTGCCGGCCAGCAAGAAGAGGCGGAAGCGGGCGTAGTTCGCCGCCGCCGCCGCCGCGATCATGGCCAGGCCGTAGCCGATCAGCATCGAAACCGGGACATAGGAGGCGGTGAAGAACACCTTGTTCAACTGCTGGCTCTGCCGGTCGGGCGGCGGGTTCAGCAGGTAGATCAGCATGAGCGAGAGGAAGAGGAAGATCGTGGTCAGACCCGCCAGCCACGCACGCTCCGGCCGGCCGCCGGCATGGCGCAGGAAGAGGAAGGGGATGATGCCGATAAGCAGGAAGAGGTAGCCGTAGATCATGCCGGGCACGACCGGGCCGTAATCGCGGGCGTTCATGGCCAGCTTGAGCAGGCAGAAGAAGGCGTAGATGCCGGAGATGCCGCCGAGCCAGACCTTCTCCTCCTGCTCGATGCGGCGGTAGAAGATGATGGCCAGCGGGATGAGGCCGATCACCAGATAGACCATGTTCACCTCTTCGATGGAGCCTTCCACGTAGTTCTGGAGCTGGCCGAAGAAGCGGTCCAGGCCGGAGGTGGGGTTGCCCTTCTCGTATTGGCCGCGGGTGAGCGCGTGCTTGAAGCCCTCGATGGTGCGCGGATAGCCCCATTGCATCGGCGGGTCGGTCATGCCCGCCAGCGGCATGTAGAGGTAGAAGCCCGCGCCCAGAACGAAGGCGACGAGCATGCCCAGCGCCGGCAGCCATTCCGTGCCGAGCTTCCCGCCGGTGTGGATCACCATCCAACTGGAGATGACAATGGAGGCCAGACCGATGACCACGAAGGCCTTCACGTAGGCCATGTTGAACCCGGACTCGGCCATGCCCCGCGAGCCAAAGCTCATCAGGATGCCCAGGCCCACGAGGACGAAGATCACCACGTTGCCGAAGAACACGTCCCGGCCCAGTTTGGCATCCCGCGCCAGCACGGCGACCTGGAGGCCGAGCGCGGCGACGAGCAGGGTCTGGTGGTTCGTGAAACAGATGCCCAGCCAGAACGACGCCCACCAGATGAAGCGGGACTGGTGGGGCGCGTGCATCCAGCGCATGAGCGACACGAGCATGAGCACCAGCGAGAGCGCGCTGATGGCATACACCTCCACGATCACGGCCTGGCTCCAGAGATAGCCGGTGAAGGCCATCACCATGCCGCCCACGTAGCCGGAGATCACGCAGATGGCATCGCGGGTCTTGGCTTCGATGTTCTTGAGGCTGTCAAAGCCCTCGATGATCATCGCACTGCCGCGCGAGACCATCATGCCGATCACGCCGCACGCCAGCGCACCGCAGATGGCGGAGGCGAGGGCGACGCGCCAGGCGATGTTGAAAAAGGGCACCAGCTTGCAGACCAGCCAGGTGAACAGCGTCCACACGGGATAGCCGGGCGGATGCGGCACGCCGGCGTAGAAGGAGCCGACGGCGAGTTCGCCGGAGTCCTCCAGCGTCAGGTCAGGGGCGAGGGAGAAGTAATAGCCGATGAACACAACCAGCGTGGTGATGGCGAAGGCCAGCCAGTCCACCCGCTGGAAGAGCGGCGGCACCGGGCCGGGGGGCGGAGCGGCGGCCACGGCGGGTGCCTTCGCGGGGGCCGCGGAGGAAGCCTTGGGCTTCGGCTCGTTTTTTGGGGGCCCGTTGGGCTTGGATTTGTCGGCGCTCATTCGTTGGAATTCAGTTGGCCTTACGGGCCGAAAAAGAGGCCATACTTGAAGGCGAACCACTGGTGTTTGTCCATTCCAAAAGCGGGCGTGCACAGTGATTCCATTCGCTGTGCGCCTGCGTGGAATGGTAGGCGGCGGACTGCTGGTTGCTCAGCACGGAGAGCAGGGGGAAGACGGCGGGGTCCGCCAGCCGGGCGCGGGCGGAGCCGCTTTCACCCGGCTGCACGGCCACCAGCACGGCCAGGCAGCCGGCCAGGCCGACCGCCCACTGGCGCACGGCCAGCTCCGCCCAGCCCATGCGGACGGGCGGCTTAGGCCGGGCCGGGACTTCAGAGCCGGACGGCCCGAAAATGGCGCGGGTCAGCCGGGCCGAGGGTGGGCGTGGGGTCCATTGATCCGTCCGCGGTTCCCAATCGTTCGAGGTCTTCATGATCGTGTCCTGCCAAAGCGGTCCGCAGTTTTACCAGGCCGTAGCGGTAGCGGGCCGCGACGGTGTTCGGCGACAACGCCACGAGGGCGGCAATCTCCTCGAACGTGTGCCCGTGCCAGAGCTTGAGCACGATGACCTCGCGCTGCTCGGCGGGCAGGCGGGCGAGGGCCTGCATGGCCGCGCGTTCGGCGGGCGCGGTGCTGGCCCGGGCGTCGAACCAGCTTACGGACTCGAATTCGCGCGCGATCCGCCGCCACAGGCTCCGGCGGTGGTTGAAGGCGCGGTTGCGGAAGGCGCGGACCAGGAAGCGCTCCGGCTGCTCCGGCGGTTCCGGGCGGCGGAGCAGTTCCAGGAAGACCTCCTGCACCACGTCCTCGGCCTCGCTGTGCGAGAGGCCGAGCGCGCGGCCGTAGAGAATCAGTTTGGCGGCCTGGGCCTCAAACAACTCCCGGCACCACTCGTCCGCCGATGCTGTGCTGTCGCTCACTTCGCCACATAGACAACGCGGAGGAAGGATTTGTGCAAAAACAGGGGTCGGGTGAAAACTGTAGGCGCACCAACGCGGAGGAGCGCCGGTCTCCGACCCGGCGTGAAATCACTTCGCAGCAACGCGCCGGGTCGGAGACCGGCGCTCCGCTATTCAGTCCCGATACCCTTGCGGGTGGCGCTTATGCCAGTCCCAGGCGGTGGCGACGATGTCCTCAAGCTTCGGGAACTTCGGCTGCCAGCCCAGGGTCTGAAACGCCTTGTCCGCCGCCGCCACGAGGCGGGGGGGATCACCGGGGCGGCGGGGCTGCTCGACGGCCTTGATGGGCACGCCGGAAACCCGTTCGCACGTCTGGATGACCTCGCGGACCGAGTAGCCGGAGCCGTTGCCGAGGTTGAAGAAGCCGGCCTTGCCCGGCGCGAGGGCGAGCATGTGCGCCAGTGCGAGGTCCGCGATGTGGATGTAGTCCCGGATGCAGGTGCCGTCGGGCGTCGGGTAGTCCGTGCCGAAGATCTCGCACTGGGCGCGCTGGCCGAGCGCGACCTTGAGCACGTTCGGGATCAGGTGCGTCTCGATACGGTGATGTTCGCCGAATTTGCGGCTCGCGCCGGCGGCGTTGAAATAGCGGAAGGCCACGAACTCCAGGCCGTGGATCTGCTGATACCAGAGCAGCATCTTCTCAAACATCAGCTTCGACTCGCCGTAGGGGTTCACGGGCCGCTGGGGCAGTGATTCATCCATCGGCATGGTTTCCGGCACGCCATAGGTGGCGCACGTCGAACTGAAGACAAACTTGCGCACCCGGGTGGTCACCGCCGCGTCGAGCAGGTTCAGCCCGTGCGCGACGTTGTTGCGGAAATACTTGCCCGGGTTTTGCATGGACTCGCCGACGAGCGCATTGGCGGCGAAGTGGATGATCGCCTCGGCGTGGGCGTCGGTGAGGGAGCGCGCGACCAGTTCGCGGTCCGCCAGGTCGCCATGCAGGAACTTGGCGCGCGCATCCACGGCCGAGCGGTGGCCTTCGGTGAGATTGTCAAACACCGTCACACTATGGCCGGCGTTGAGCAGTTCCTCGACGCAAACGGACCCGATGTAGCCGGCGCCACCGGTGACAAAGACGTTCATGCCTGCGGAGGGTAGGGGACTGCGCGTGGGTGCTCAATCCCAAAGCCATCGGGGTGGTCAGAACGGAAAGCCGCGCGCACGCCGCTTGACCAACGGGAAAAACTTCGTTATGTCTTGCGCACCAACTCGTTAAACCGTTCAAACGGGAGCCACCTATGACCAAGCGCGACCTTGTCCTCCGCATCAGCAACGAGACCGGCCTCGTCCAGCAGCAGGTGCTGGACGTGGTGCAGAAGACGCTCGACTACGTCACCGAGGCGCTGGCCAAGGGCGAGACGGTCGAATTGCGCAACTTCGGCGTCTTCGAGGTGAAGGTCCGCAAGGCGCGCATCGGTCGCAATCCGAACGCCCCGGCCACCGACGTGCCGATTCCGCCGCGGGCCATCGTGAAGTTCAAGGCCGGCAAGGAAATGCGCGAGACGGTGATCAAGCTCAGCCCGGAAGGGCGGGCGGCGGCGGAACCGCCCGCGCCAGTTTGAGGCGCATTCCACGGCGTCACCACGCGTTTGGAACCCCAACGGGCCGCGGCGGAACAGCCGGGCCAAACGTCAAGCTGCAGCAGGCAAACGCGCAAATTCCAAATAATCGCTTGCACCGGCCATCCCCCCTTCCTACATTTCGCGCCCACGGCTGCACCCGTAGCTCAATTGGATAGAGCATCTGACTACGGATCAGAAGGTTCTAGGTTCAACTCCTAGCGGGTGCACCAGTCAATTCAGGGGGTTGCTTCACGTTTTGCTTCGCGAGAAATCCTTGGCCGCTGCTGGCCGCTCTTGAATCCTGCACCGGCGCGCTGGGGGCGGGCGCGTCCTGCCACCACGGTTCCGGAGGTTACGCCTTCGTCGGCATGGCACCCCACGGCTCAATTTGCCGGAGCTGCTTGGCTCCCAGCGCCTGATAGCAGTCCGGCAGGTCAAAGTGCTTGAGCACGCCGGGCACCAGGGCGGAGAGCGGCCACTTGTAGTGCTCCGTCTCGGCGAGGATGGCGTAGGCGGTCAGGGAGTTCTTCAACGTCACTTGCTTGACGGGCGTCGAGAGGAGCGCGGCGAAGGCGGCGGGGATCGCCCCCCAGCCCTTGCCCGCGAGATGCACTTCGGCGTGACCTTGCGCGGCGAGCCAGTCCAGGACGCGCAGGAGGTCGTGGGTCTTCCGGCCCACATACGGCTCGTCGAGCATCACGGAATGGATGGCGTAGAAGTAGTCGCAGCCATACGGGCTGAGGAAGGTGTCCTGGCCGCAGGTGTTCGGGCGCGACTCGCCGATGCCCCGCAGGTCGCAGGCGTAGAGCGTGGACTGCGGTTCGGCCTGGAGCAGTTCGGTCACGAGCGGTTCGTCGCGCAGTTCGGCGTCGGCGCTGTGATGCGAAACGTAGAGCACGGCGCGGCCGGTCTCGTGCGGCGGACGCGAGTGGTGCGCCTCGCTCTGGAGGCGATATACCAGTGCATGAATGCCTGGCTCGGTCTCGACGGCGTAGGCGGTGAAGTTCGGCTTCGGATACCGTCGCCCGGAGATCACGCGCAGGATGCGATACTCGGGCACGCCTTCGCGCGGCGGGAGCCTGAGCGTGGTGGTGACCGCTTCCTTCAGCTTGTCGCCCGTGAGCTGGGGGCGCTTCGCCGCGAGCTGCCGGGAGCTGTCGCTCGTGAAGGAAAACACGGTGCGCGACTTGAGTCCCGCGACCTGTCCGCTCGGCGTGCATTGAAGCGTCTCGTCCTTCTCGATGGTCAGCGCCGGCTCGGCCTGGGCGGTGGAGACCTTGGTCACGCGGTTGAACCAGCGATACATCGCCTCGCGGTTTTCCTGGCTGTAGCCGTGCGGCGTGGGGCCGATGAAGAGGCTGATGTTCTCCTCCGCGCCGAGCAGCCGGTAAATTTTCTTGAGACGCGCGAACGCCTCCTCGATGCCGCGCGCGTCGAAGTAATCCTTCTCCTTGCCCAGCAGCACGACGGGCTTGGGCGCCATGGCGGCGATGAAATCCGAGTGGTCCAGCCCGAGAGCCAGCGCGCGCGGCGGGCACTGCTCGGTGTCGGCGGGCAGTTCGTTTTCCAGGTTCCGGCGGAAGGTGGTTACGAAGCAGCTTGGCGCAGCCATGGTCCAGCGCGGCTCCACGCCGCAGAGCCAGGTGGTCATGGTGCCGCCGCCGGAGTTGCCGGTGATGCCGACATGGCGCGGGTCCACCTCCGGGCGGGTGAGCAGGTAGTCGAGCGCGCGGATGCCGTCCCACGCGCGCCACGAGCCGAGGAACTCGCCGACGAGGAACTGCTGGTTGCCCGCGTGCAAATGCTCCTGCACGCCCACGCCGACGCGGGATTTGAGGCGCTCGTCCGCGTATTGCAGCCGCTCGCCCTGGCCGATGGGGTCAAAGAGCAGCACCACGTAGCCCTGCCGCGCGAGCCCCTGCGCGAAGGACTGGTAGGCGTCAATCGCCTTGCCCGTCGCGGAGTGACCGCACGAGCCGACCACGCCGGGCGCGGGGAGCTTGCCCTTGGGCACATACAAGTTCGCGGTGACGAGGAAACCTGGCCGGCTCTCGAAGATGACGTTCTCGATGCGGTAGGTGTCGCGCTGGACTACGCCGGTGACGCGCGCGTTGAGCGGTGTCTTCTCCGGCCACGGGCCGAAGCACTGCTGAATCTTCGCGCGCACGTCGCGCACGTAGGCCTCGGCGTCGGCCTTGGTGTTGAGTGCGTCGCGGCGCTGGTTCGCGCGGGTCTCGATCTCGCGCAGGCGGCGCACGTAATACTCCTGCACATTGCGCGGGAAGCGGTTTAGGGGCGCGAGCGGAAGCGTGGCGGCAGCAGCGGCTTTGGGTGCATCGGCTGCACCAAGGGAAACGGGCAGCGCCAGACTAAGCGCGCCGAGTCCGGCGGCACGCACGGCGTCGCGGCGGGAGAGATCAGGGAGAAACGAGTTGGACATGGTCGGGTTTGGACGCACGCGAGGGGAAAACTTTCACGGTTGAAACCTCGCCACCCCCACGCCGCGTCTGCAATGTCATCACATGAAAGCCGCCTTGCTCCTGCTGGCCCTCGCCGCGCAGCTCGCCCTTGCCGCGCCGCGCACGCCGAACATCATCTTCATCATGGCCGATGACCTCGGCTACACGGACGTCGCGTGCTTCGGGAGCAAGTATTACGAGACGCCGAACCTTGACCGGCTGGCGACGCAGGGCATGAAGCTCACGAGCCATCACCATTGCCAGAACTGCACGCCCACGCGCGCCGCGCTGATGAGCGGCCAGTATGGCGCGCGCACCGGGGTTTACACGGTGGGCGGCATTGACCGCTTCGACTGGAGCAAGCGTCCCTTGCGGCCCGTGGCCAACGTCACCGACCTACCGCTCGACCGCGACATCATCGCCAAACAGATCAAGGCCGCCGGCTATGCGACCGGCATGTTTGGCAAGTGGCACATCGGCCAGCAGGGGGCGTATCATCCCGGCCAGCGGGGCTTCGACGAGGCCGTCGTCAGCATGGGGGCACACTTTGACTTCGCGACGAACCCGAAGACGGAGTATCCCAAGGGCCAATACCTTGCGGACTTTCTCACCGACAAGGCCGTGGACTTCATCACCCGGCACAAGGACAAGCCCTTCTTCCTCTACCTCCCGCACTTTGGCGTTCACTCGCCGCACGATGCGAAGCCCGACCTCATCGAGAAGTTCAAGCCCAAGCCCGGCGTGGGCGGGCACAACAACCCGACCTACGCCGCCATGATTGCCAGCGTGGACGAAAGCGTAGGCCGGGTGATGAAGGCGCTCGATGACCTGAAGCTCGCTGAGAACACCGTGCTCATTTTCACCAGCGACAACGGAGGTGTGGGCGGCTACGTGCGCGAAGGCATCAAGAAGGGCGGCGGCGACATCACGGACAACGCCCCGCTCCGCAGCGGCAAGGGCAGCCTCTACGAGGGCGGCACGCGCGAGCCGTTCATCGTCCGCTGGCCGGGCGTCACCAAGCCCGGCTCCGTCTGTGAGGTGCCCAGCATCCATGTGGACATCTTCCCGACGTTCCTCGAACTCACCGGCGCGCCGAAGCCCCGGCAGGTGCTCGATGGCGAGAGTCTCGTGAAGCTCTTCCGCGATCCGACGGCGAAGCTCCAGCGTGATGCGATCTTCCAGCACTTTCCCGGTTATCTCGGCGCGGGCGTGGATCAGTGGCGCACCACGCCGGTGAGCCTCATTCAGTCCGGCGACTGGAAGCTCATGGAGTTTCTCGAAGACGGACGCCTCGAACTCTACAACCTGCGCGCCGACATCGGGGAGGCCAAGAATCTCGCGAAGGAAATGCCGGACAAGGCGAAGGAACTGCACGCGAGGCTGGTCGCCTGGCGGGCGGAGGTGAAGGCGCCGATGCCCACGCCGAACAAACCCGGTGAGGCTCCCGCCGAACCGAAAGGGAAGAAGGGCAAGAAGAAGCAGGAGAACTGAGAGGGGGAGTTGGAATAGCCGCGAAAGGGCGCATAGCGCAAAGAGTAAGAACCGAAGGGCGGCAGAAAATGGGCGGGGCCTGGTCGGGAATTATTTCTGACACAATCATGCTGGCCGCATGCCGGTTTCCTCTGCAATTCGGGAGCTTGTCGCCGGACGGCACCCCTCATCCCCCACTCTCTCCCTTCGTCTGAGGAAGGGAGAGGGAGCCGTCCCCGGCGATTCCGGTGGGCATTGGCAAAGGCTTGAGATGCGGCGACCAATGGGGAGAATCGCCGCATGAATCCATGTCCCGCCGTCGCGAGTGTTTTCCGATGCGTTCGTTCGCTCCTGTTGCTGGCATTGGCAAGCGGGCTCATCGCGCTTTCCGCTCCGGCGCAGGACAAACCAGCCGAGTGGCAGACGATCCGCGCCAAGGTGGGCGAGATTCCCGTTCTGGCCATTGCGCCGATGGAGACGAAGGGCCGGCCGCTGGTGATCTGGCTCACCGGCTTCAGCGGGCAAAAGGAATCAGTGGAAGGGAACCTGCGCGAGTTTGCGAAGAAGGGTTTTGTCGCGTTGAGCTTCGATCCACACCAGCACGGCGAGCGGCGCATTGAAACCCGGGAGGAACTGGTCAAACGGGTGCGGGGGAACATCCGCCGCCATTTCTGGCCGATCCTCGCCAAGTCAGCCGAGGAAACACCGCAAGTAATCGACTGGGCCATCAAGACTCTGGGTGTGCGCAATGAAGTGGGCATCGGCGGCATCTCCATGGGCGGGGACATCTCGGTGGCTGCGGCGAGCGTGGATCATCGCATTGTGGTGGTTTCCGCGTGCGTCGCAACGCCGGACTGGATGCGCCCTGGCTCCTTCGAGCCGCCCGGCGAACCGGATGCCGCCGCGCAGGCGGACTACGACCGCCGTAATCCGCTCACGCATCTGAAGCTCTACGCGCACCGGCCCGCCATCGCCTTTCAGAGCGGCGCGGTGGACAAGCAGGTGCCGCCGGACGGCGGCACGCGGTTCGTGGCCGCCCTGAAGCCGATCTATGGCGATCAGGCGGACCGTCTCGTGGTGAACTTGGAGCCCGAAGTGCCGCACCGGTTCACGCCGCAGATGCTCCAAAACTCCATCCAGTGGTTCAGCAAGTTTTTGAAGCCTTGAGCGGCGTGCCGCAACCACAACGAAAACGAAGTTTGATTCAACGCGAAGATGGTAGAGGAATTGCAAAGACACCAAGGGATGGAAATGCATGGCGGCGACATGGCCTTTGCAGGCAGGAAAATCTGACTCGAATTGCGCTAATGGGCGCGAATTATTAAGCCGGATTATTCGCGATAATTAGCGCAATTCGCGTCAAAGGTCTGCTTCCCATTCCGACCGAGGTTCCTTCTGGAGTTCGGATTGAAGTGGCAACCCCGCTCCCCTTTGCGCCTGCGTGCCTCTGCGTCAAAAAATGAACCGCCGGACACTCCCTCACCCGCCCGCAAACACCGGGCGAAAGTGCGCCTCGGTCAAGATGCGCGCGACTTCCTCGCGCTTGTCGCCTTGGATTTCGATCTGGCCGTCCTTCACCGTGCCGCCCGTGCCGCAGGCCTTCTGCATGGCCTTGGCCAGTTGTTCCTTCTCCGGCAGGCCGATGCCGACAAAGCCCTTCACCACCGTTACCGTCTTGCCGCCGCGTCCGGCCTTCTGCCGGACAATGTCCACGCGCCCGCGGTTCTTCTTCACGGGCTTTGCCGGGCTGGCCATCCGGGCGGTTGTCTCCCGGGCTTCCGGTGCCGGGGGCAGACCGGCGCTGGACAAGGTGTCGAAGGGATTGTGACCGAAGGACTGCCCGCCGTCGGTCGGGATGCGTTTGGAACTGCTCATGGGTGAAAGCGAGGGCGAGAGGGGCGCGGTTTGACCAACAGGCGTCAGTCACCGGGCGTCCAGGAAGTGTTGTCCAGCAACTGGATGCCGGGCTTGAGAAACTCGATGCGGCGGTCGCGATAGAGTTTGCCCAGCGCCTGTTTGAAGGCCTTCTTGCTGACGCTGAAATTCTCCCGGATCACCTCGGGTGAAGTGTCATCATCAAAGTCGAGCCGCCCCCCGCGCGCTTCCAGGGCCGCGACGATCTGGTCAGTGAGCAGCGCGACCCGTTTGTAACCCGACTCATCGAGACTCAGGTCAATCTTGCCGTTCGGACGCATCGTGCGGATGAAGCCCTTGATGTGCTGCCCGGTCATCAGCGGCGTGGTGATGTTGGTGTGATAGAGCAGGCCGCTGTGCGTGTTCTCCACGATGGCGTTGTAGCCCAGCGGGGTCTGGCCGGTGATGAGCAGGTTGACCGCCTGGCCTTCGAGGAAGGGCGGGGGCTCGCCACTGAGATGCCGGTTGAGCCGGGCGCTGGCCATGATGCGGTTGGTCTGCGGATCAATGCAGATGGCGACGATCACCCGCTGGCCCACGCGCACGGAAATGCCCTGCTCGCGGAAGGGGAGCAGCAAATCCTTGGACAAGCCCCAGTCCAGGAACGCGCCGATCTGCGGATTGATCTCTTTGACTTTCAGCCAGGCGAACTCGCCAACCATGGCGTGCGGCTGCTCCGTGGTGGCCACGAGCCGGTCCTCGGAATCGCGATACACGAAGACATCCACCTGCTCGCCAAACGCCCGGCCATGCGGGGCGTAGCGGCGGGGCAGCAGGATTTCGCCCAGTTCACCACCATCTAGGTAGAGGCCGGAAGCGGAGTCCCTGACGACAGGGAGCAGATTGCGTTTGCCGAGATTTGCCATGCGGTCAGAGCCTAGGCGCGGGGCCGACTCAACGGGAGCAAAATGCACCGGGCGAGGGCAGGAAAGCAATGTCTGGTCCGGGGAGGGTTACTGCCGTTTCGGTGCAACCGAGCCGGTGCGGGCGACGGTGCCACGTAGCGCTGGCCTCTGGCCGGCCGTGCCGCAGGCGTCCTCGCTTGCCCGACGTGCGAACCACGGAGTCCGTGCGCGCATGCGCCCCACGGCATTCCTACTCCATCCCCACCGAACGCCGGGCCGCCTTCTTCCCAGCGTTGTGAGACTTGTCCGCCAACATGCGGTTCTTCGCGCCCTTGGATCGCTTGCGCTTCTGCCGACGGAGTTTCTCAATGCGGTCACGCTCCGCCGTCACCTTCCCCTGCTGCAGTGCCTCGATCTTGTCGAGCAGCAGGCGGCGTGCGAGGAACCGGTTGAGCCCCTGCTGGCGCGTCTCCTGACACTTGACCTGCAAGCCCGTCGGCCGGTGGACGAGCATCACGCAGGTGGAAGTCTTGTTCACGTTCTGCCCGCCGTGGCCGCCCGACCGCACGAAGGATTCCTCCAAATCGCACTCCCGCACCTCCAGCGCGGCCATACGCTGGGTGAGTTGGTCGGCCTTTTCCAGGCTGACAGGGAACGCGCTCATGACCGGCAGCCTAGCCTGCGTGACCCGGACGGCTCAATACGAAATCCGGCGCGGTGCGCCCCTTTGTGCGACGGGCTTCCGCTGCGCCTGGGAGTTGAAAGGGAGCGCCAATTGATACTGCATCGGCTGGCTGGGCCAGAAGCCCCTTCCTGCCAACCCTCCACCACGACTCCGCAACTTCCTTGTAACACCCCGCCCGCCGGGGCGTCTGTTCTGCTACAGAAAGCCGCGAACTATTTCTTCGCTGGCGCGTTGAACTGTCAACCGCGTGCGGTCAAACGGCGCGATGCCCCAAAACAAACCATGAACTTTTTCACCCCCTTCCGAGTGGCGTCCCTGCCGATGAAGCGCATGGCCCGCCAGGTTCCGGCCTGGCTGGCCACATTGCTCCTCACCGCCTCCCTGAGTGCTCAGGAACGCAAGCCGGTGGACGGCGTCCCTCGCCCGGAGCGCAGCCCGGCCGACGGGCCTGCCCGGGGCGAACGCAAACCGACCGATGGCGCGCCGCGCGGGGAGCGAGCCCCGGCGGACGGCCTGCCGCGGGGCGAACGGAAGCCAGCCGACGGTGTCCCGCGTGGCGAGCGGTCGGCCAATCCCGATGCGCCGCGCGGCGAGCGCCAGCCGGGGGCTGAACGCATTCCCGGCCGCGGCGGAGCGCGGTCCGAATTTCCGGCTGAGCTGAAGCTCACCGAGGAGCAGCAGGCCAGGCTGAAGGAGATCAACGCGGCCTTTGGCACCCGGCAGACCGAACTGTCCAAGAAGCGGGAAAGCATCCTGACCGAGGAGCAGCGGACGGCCCAAGCCGAAGCCGCGAAGCAGCTCCGGGAGGGCAATCTCAGCCGGGAGGAGGCGGGCAAGCTGATGGCCGACGCGGTCAAGCTGACCCCCGAGCAGAAGTCCCAGGTTGAGGCCGTGGACCTGGAGGCCCGGCAGCTCAACCAGGAAAGCACCACGCAGAAAATGGCCGTCCTCACCGACGAGCAGCGGGGCCTCCTGCGCAAGCAAACGATCGCGGCCAATGTGGCGCGCAGTTTCACCATCCCCGGCGGCATCGAACTGACCGAAGACCAGAAGACCAGTCTCCTGGCTTTGAACGGTGAACTGGGCGGCAAGCTGGCGGAATTGACGGAGAAGCAGGCCGTCATCATGACCGAGGAGCGCCGTGCCGCGCGGGAGGCCGCCTACAAGGACGCCCGCGAGAACAGCCGGGACCGCCAGGCCACCGCCGACGCCGTGGACGCCGCCTTGAAGCTGACGGAGGCCGAGAAGACCCAGCTTGCCGAGGTGGAGCAGAGCCTGCGGGAGCTGCACCAGCAGATTCGTGAGCGCATGGCGGCCTTGTTGACGGCGGACCAGCGGGCTGAGTTGGAGAAGCGGTTTGGCGGCCGCTCGAGGAACTAGGCCGACGCGGAGTGCGGCTGGGTCTGCCCGTATGGGTGCAGTGGTTTTAACACTGCGCGAGGCCGGACGTAGCTGTGGGCAAATCCGTGCGCTGTCCCCCCGACCTCGTCCGCCGGGCAAGCGAGGACGCTTGCGGCACGGCCGGCCAGAGGCCGGCGCTACGTGGTGCTGGCGTCCCCGCCGGCTTGGCTGCGAAGCAGTGTCAAGCTGCGCCCGCTGGCTTCGGGCGCATCTCAGTTTCTTGCAAGGGACTCTGGCCGAGCGGAGAAACCCGGAGGGTTTCAAGGTGAATAGCCGTGGGTGAAACCCACGGGGGACGGTTTTCCGGTTCGACCCTGACAGGGTCGAACGCGCGCGCTCCTCGGAGGGCGTTGCGTTCAACCCCTCCCGGGGTTGTGCCCCACGCCTCGCTCACCGTGGGTTTCACCCACGGCTATTCACGTAACACCCCTCCGGGGTGATTGAAGGCCGCGCCAGCACCCCGGCAAGAAACTGAGCTGCGCCCGCTGGCTTCGAGTGACTTCAATGGGCCTTGCCAAGTGGCGGAAGGAGAGGCAACTTTAGCGCGACCCTGCAACAGGCCATGAACGCAATGCGCTACCAATCCCGGCACCATGCTGGTTTCACGCTGATCGAACTGCTCGTTGTCATCGCCATCATCGCCATTCTGGCCGGGATGCTGCTGCCCGCCCTGAGCAAGGCGAAGGAAAAGGCCAAGCGCACCCAGTGCCTGTCGAATCAAAAGCAGGTGGCCTTGGCGTTCATGATGTATACTTCGGACCAGGACGACCGGACCCCTTACCAGAACTCCGGCAGTGAAAACTATTTTGCCACCACGACAACCCCTAATTTCCTGGGCGTCTTGCAGCCCATGGTCGGCACCAACAGCAAGACCTTCACCTGCATTGCGGCGCGGTTGGAGTGGCAAAACCAGGCGAACGCAGCGGATGCCACCAACGACACCATTTACATCGGCAACGCGGTGGTGATCGGCGCGAACAATTTCACCCGGCGCACGGCGAATGTGCCCAATCCCAGTGCGATCATTGCCATGCAGGAGAGTTCTGCCCGGACGCATGTGGCTTGGTTGCGGCCGTCGGGCAACACTGCCAACCCCCGAATCTTCACCAACTGGCACCTGACGCGCGATCCCGCGACCTACCCGGGCCAGCCCTATCCCTATGGCTGGGAGTGGTATTCCACGGTCCACCAAGGCGGGGGGAACCTCATATTCATGGATGGGCATGTTGAATTCAAGGATCACCGCAAACTGACCAGCGCGGATTTCGGCCTCTTGAACGCTGCGGGTCTGGGCTCGGACACGGTCGCGGCGACCTACACGGACCCTTACACCGCTGCGTTCTAATTGGGAAGCGCCCTGATTTCATCATGAGCCTGGGCCAGCCGTTGCTGAGGAGTGTTCCGCTGGTGTTCGTGCTGGCGCTGCTGGTGCTTCAGGGTTGTCGGCGCAAATCAGCCGCTCCGCCGGCGCCGCCAGCCGCAGAAGCCTCCGTGACCGCACCGGCGACGTCGGCGACCGGTTCCCCCCCCGCTGTGACCGCGCCATCCGCCAAGCCAGCGAGCGAGCCACGGGATGAATTGCCCACGGCGCCGAATGATGCGTCACTGCGCTACCCGGTGCACAAGGAGTTGACCGGGGCCGTTCATCTTTACTTGAATGATTACCAGAAACTACCGGCGAGCTTTGACGTGCTGGTGAAGGGGAAATACCTCAAGACGATGCCCAAGCCCCCGCCCGGCAAGCACTTTGCCTTGGACCGCAACCGCACGCAGGTCGTGATTTTGGACTAGCCCGATGGGGTCAGGCTACAGGCTCCGTTCGTAGGCCGCGTTGATGAGGTAATCCTTGCCCAGCACTTCGGTCAGCACATCGGTGTCCTGCGCGCTGAAGCCCAGGTGCAGGTGGCGGCGGAAGCCTTCCGCGAACTGGAAACGTTTCGAGAGCCGGCCCAGTTCACGGCTCATGTCGTCGCAGGATTGCAGGTAGGAGTTCATGCCCTGGCTGACGTCCAGCCAGCCTTGCTGGCTCTGGTGCGCGGCGAGGGATTCGACTTTCGTGGCATGGACGGCGGCCGTGTTGACGAACGAGCCCGGCACCACGCGCCGCCGCATCCCGTCGCGGAGGCCGTGGGGCATGCAGTGATAGACCGTGACGTCCGCAGGGTAGGGGGCGCGAGGTGGTGTAACCGTGAAGTTCGGCATGCCATGGGCGAATGCTGCTGTGACGGCGAGGCGGCAGGTGTTCATGTGGTCCTCCATGTAATCCTGCGGCGAGTGAGTCAGGACGATGGAGGCTTTGGCCTCCCGGATGACCGAGGCCACGCGGCGCAGAGACTTCACGTCATAGAGGATTTCGAGGTCGTCGGCGATCGGCGCGTGCCAGTGTGCGCCTAGGATGGCGGCGGCGTGCTGCGCCTCCTTGCGTCGGACGGCGCGGGTCTTTGCGGCACTGAACTCCACGCTGCCACAGTTGCCGGTGGAGAGGTTGAAGTAATGGGTCTCCCAGCCGGCCTGCTTGAGGAGCAGGAGCGTCCCGGCCATTTGGAACTCGATGTCGTCAGGGTGGGCGGCGATGGCGATGGCGGATTTCATGGCAATGGTGGACGCAAACCAACGCGAACCCGGGGGCGAAGGCAATGCCGATTTTACCTGCGGGGAACCGAGGGGCGCATCTCGACACTGCCCCGAAGAAGGAAATCCCCCGGAGCGCGGCTGTGTCGCGGAGACCAGCCGCAGCGGCTGCGTCCAGCCGGAGGCGCCCCGGTATTCCGACCCCGTTCGACCCTCCCACGTTGCTGCGGCTGATCCCGCGCCGAGCGGGACACAGCCGCGCTCCGAGGGCAGTGTCAAGATGCGCCCGGAACCGAGAGCGGAGCAGGATTAGGATCAAGATCAGGAGCACGAGGGCGTGGCCCCGCCTCCTGCTCATGATCCTGGTCCGGTTTCGGGCCTGAGCACTACACGCTTCAGATAGTCGCAAGTCTTTCCCTGCTGCGGGCCGGGCCGGCGCAGACGCCGGAGCCACTTCAACGAGAAAAATCCTGCTCGCCGCCGCAGGGGAATCCGTTAAGTTGTGGGAGACTCGCATCGGAACGGATTGCATGAAGAAGCTCGCGTCCATCACGTTCGTCTGGCTGTGCGCCTTGGGGCTCGCGGCCCTGCCGGGGCTTGCCCAGACGTCTACGAAGCGCAATGACGCGCCCCCGCGCACCACGGTCCCCCCGCGCACCCAGACCCCGCCGATCAACAATCCCTTTGCCCCGCCGCCGTCCCTGGCTCCGCCGCAGCAGTTCGCGCCCCCGTCAGCTTTTCCCCCGGCGGGCGCGCCCTCCGCGCTGCGTGCCCAGGCGCGCACGTTCAACCTCGACACCGCACTCGCCCGCCTCTTCGTTGACTTAAAATCGGTGACGGCCGTGGGTGAACTCCAGTTAAGCGTCACGAATGCCGGCAAGGTGGAGGTAACCGTCCTGCCGCTGACCCTCCATGTGTTTCCCGACCGGGCCCGGACGGAACTCGACTTGAGCCGGGTGCCGGTGAACATCAACGCCACCGGGCCGTTCACCGAGTTCCGCACCGCCGGCATCAACCGCATCGTCACTCTGACCCTGTGCGCGGTGAATTACCGGATCACCCAGCAGATTTTCCCCGACGCGAAAGCTTATGTCCGGCGACCGCTCGACTATGAGGACCTGCCAGCCGGCATCCGGATGGAGCGGGTGCTGCTGGGCAAGGACCCCGTCTCCGGGCTGGAGAAGTATCAGGCCACGCTGATCTACTACAACGGCGAGAAGCGCGACTTCCGGCTCTGGCAGACCACGACCGCCATACCCCAGCCGACGGCGGTCCAGTTCGACATCGGCGACACGCTGGTCACGGTCCGTTTCAACACGGTGCAGGCGCTCGCCGACGGCCCGGAGACGACTGCCCTGGTGGTGGCGTTGTTTCAGGTTCCGACGGATCACACGAAGCACGACGATGTGAACCAGTTGCTCCACATGTTTTCCGCCCGCCAGGCGCCGCGGCCTCTGCGTTGAGTCCGGGAGCGGGGCCTCCTGCGCTTTATCTGGATGCTGACCCTGCGCTGCCCGGTCCCTGTTCATGCCCGGCAAACCGCTTCATTAATTGCGCTTTTAATGTTTCCAAACCCCGCGCCTTCCGCTTGAGTCTCGCGCCTGCGACCGTCATGGCGACTCCATTTTTACCGCAATCTTTCATCGCGCGCAGCGTGGCCGGCATCCCACGCTCGGGCATCCGTGAGTTTTTCGACATCGTCCAGAGCCAGAAGGACGTGATCTCGCTGGGCGTCGGCGAACCCGACTTCGTCACGCCCTGGCATATCCGCGAGGCCGCCATCTACGCCCTCGAACGCGGCAAGACCACCTACACGTCGAACCTCGGCCTGCTCCGGCTGCGCGAAGCCATCGCCGCCCATCTCGAGCCCCGCTTCGGCGTCCGCTACGATCCCAAGAAGCAGATCCTCATCGCGGTGGGCGTGAGCGAGGCGCTCGACATCGCCCTCCGCGCCCTCATCAATCCCGGCGACGAGGTGATCTACCACGAGCCGTGCTACGTGAGCTATTCGCCGAGCATCGCGATGGCCCACGGCGTGCCCGTCGCGGTGAGCTGCCGGGCGGAGGACAACTTCGCCGTCCGCGCCGAGGCCATTGAGCAGGCCATCACACCCAAGACCAAGGTGCTGATGCTCAACTTCCCGACGAACCCCACGGGCGGCACCATGACCCGCGCCGAGTTGGAGCGCATCGCCGCCGTGGTGCAGCGCCATAATCTGGTCGTCCTCACCGACGAGATTTACAGTGAACTCACCTTCGAGGGCGAACACGTCTCCATCGCGTCCCTGCCGGGCATGATCGAGCGCACGATCTTTCTGCACGGCTTCTCCAAGGCCTACGCGATGACCGGCTTCCGCATCGGCTACGCCTGCGGCCCGGCGGACCTCATCGAGGCGATGATGAAGATCCACCAATACTCGATGCTCTGCGCCAGCATCATCAGCCAGGAAGCGGCCATCGAGGCCATCGAGCACGGCGAGCCCGACACCATCGAGATGCGTGAGCAATACAAGCTCCGCCGCAACTTCATCGTGAAGGCCTTCAACGACCTTGGCCTCCCGTGCCACCTGCCGCGCGGCAGCTTCTACGCCTTTCCGTGCATCAAGAGCGTGGGGCTGAGTTCCAAGGACTTCGCCTTCCGGCTGTTACAAGAGGAGAAGGTCGCCTGCGTCCCCGGCGGTGCGTTCGGCCCGAGCGGTGAGGGTTATCTCCGTTGCTGCTTCGCCACGGCGTTGGACCAGATTCAGATCGCGACGGACCGGCTCGGGCGTTTTCTGGAGCGGGTCAAGCGCGGTTAAATCAGAGCGAGCGGGCGTGGCAGGGTGCAAACTGGATTTGGAATGGCGAGCCAGTTCTCATTAGCACCCGGCTTTAGCCGGGTGAACTGGTCGCCGACGAAGGCAAACCGTTTTAACGGTTTGCCCATGTGGGTTTGGGGTGCAGAACCAGAAAGCCGTTGAAACGGCTTGGCTTCCTGTAAGCCGCCCACACCCGGCTGAAGCCGGGTGCTACTGAGAGGTTCACAAACCTGATCTGCGCCTGCCCACGGAAAGGACTTGCCCGCCATTTTCCCGGCCAGCGATACTCGCCCCCATGAAACACGTCCGTCTCGGCATCGTCGGCCTGGGCAACATTGGCAAGTTCCACGCCGGCTACCTCCTCGACAAGAAGATCTCCCGCTGCGAGCTGACCGCCGTCAGCGACGCCTTTGCGCCCGGCCTGGAGCCGTTCAAGAACAAGCCCGGCCTCAAGACGTTCTCCAGCGCCGAGGAGATGATCCGCTCCGGCGAGATTGACGCGCTGGTCATCGCCACGCCGCACTTTCTGCACACCACCTTGGGCATTGACGCGCTCCAGAACGGCCTGCACGTCATGGTCGAGAAGCCCATTTCAGCCCACAAGGCCGACGCCGAGCGGCTCATCGCCTGCGCGAACGAGCGGCCCAAGCAGGTCTTTGCCGGCATGTTCCAGATGCGCGTGGAGCCGCGCTACAAGAAGATCAAGCAGCTCCTCAACAGCGCGGACTTCGGCCAGCTTGTGCGCGTGAACTGGATCATCACCGATTGGTTCCGCACCGAGGCCTACTACGCGAGCGGCGGCTGGCGCGCGACTTGGAAGGGCGAGGGTGGCGGCGTGCTCCTCAACCAGTGCCTGCACCAACTCGACGTGCTCCAGTGGATGTGCGGCATGCCCAAGTCCGTGCGCGGCTTCTGCCAGCTCGGGCGCTTCCACAACATCGAGGTGGAGGACAACATCACCACCTTCATGGAGTGGGCCAACGGCGCGACCGGCGTCTTCATCTCCTCGACCGGCGAGGCCCCTGGCACGAACCGCCTCGAGCTCTGCGGCACGCGCGGCAAGCTCGTCGTCGAGAACAACAAGCTGAACTTCACCCGCAACGACTCCGACATGATCGAGTTCAGCCAGACCTCGAAGAGCGGCTTCGCCAAGCCCGAGGTGTGGAACGTCGAGATCCCGTTCGAGAACGCCCCCAACCCGCACGGCATCCTCATCCAGAACTTCGTGGACGCCATCCTCGACGGCACGCCGCTCATCGCGCCCGGTGCCGAGGGCATGGGCTCCGTGGAACTGGCGAACGTCCTCCTCTACTCCTCGCTCATCAACCAGACGGTCGAGCTGCCGATGGACAGCAAGGCCTGGGAAGCGAAGCTCAACGAGCTCATCGCCAACTCGCGCCACGAGAAGAAAGTCGTGGCGAACACGGCGGAGGATTTTACGAAGTCGTTTAATCGGTAGGACCGGTGGGCGGTTCTTGATCCGTTGAAGCCCGGCCTTGAAACCGGGCCACGGGCCGCCTAAGTTCGCCGACAGCATGGAAACCACGCTCGACTTGCCGGTGGTTGCCGACCAGCACGCGTTCAACTTGGAACGCTGGGAGGAAGGGGCGCATCTCGGCACTGCCCCCGGAGCGCGGGTCTGCGACCCGCAGCGGCCACG
>CAZCBE010000089.1:28330-31010 GCA_964496695.1 uncultured Klebsiella sp. | reverse complement strand
TGCCGCTGCGGCCCGGAGTGCCGCGCTCCGGGGGCAGTGCGCGGATGCGCCCAACCGAGGGTCGGGCGGATGGTTCCGCTTGCTCTGGCTCTGGCGCTTTGTCATTCTTGCGTTACGTTCAGCCTAGACCCGATGCCCCGCCCTCCTGGTAAATGGCTTCAGTGGCCGGCAGCTTTCCTCGGACTGCTGCTAGCCGGGGGGATTTGCGCGCCGTCGGGGCTCGCCGCAGAAGAGGGTTATCAGAAGGCCCCCGCCCCCATCCCGGACCTGCTCTCCAAGCCCGCGACGCCGACGGTGCATTTCAACCCGCAGCGCGATGCGATGATCATCCACCGGGCCGAACGGCATCCGCCGATCACGGACTTGGCGGAGCCCCTGCTCCGGCTCGCCGGGTTGCGGATCAACCCCGCCAACAACGGACCGCACCGGACCGCGCGCTGCGTCGAACTGACGTTGCATCCCCTGCCGGAGGGCAAGGACCGGCCCATTCCGATCCCGCCGGGCTCCCGCATCACGCCGCCCGCGTGGTCGCCCGACGGGAAGCAGTTCGCCTTCCTGCGCTTTGGCTCGCGCGAGGTGGAGCTTTGGGTCGGGGATGGCAAGCGCGGCAACGTCCGGCGGCTGCGCGGCGGGTTGAACGCGGCCCTGGGGGAGGCGTTTCAGTGGATGCCCGACAGCCAGACGATTGTCTGCCAGACGGTGGTCACCAACCGCGCCAAGCCGCCGGTCGAACCACGCGTGCCGGAAGGCCCCGTGGTGCAGGAAACCGCCGGGAAGGCCTCTCCCGCGCGCACGTTTCAGGACCTGCTGGAGTCGCCGCACGACGAGACGTTGTTCGACTACTACGCCACATCGCAGCTCGCCCTGGTCAGCACGAAAAGCGGCGAGAGCAGGCTGGTCGGCGCGCCGGCGATTTTCTCCACCATTGAGCCTTCCCCCAACGGCCAGCTTATTCTCATCTCCCGCATCCAGCGCCCCTATTCGTATCAGCTCCCGGCCAGCATGTTTCCGCGCACGGTCGAAGTCCTGGGGCTGGATGGGAAAGTGGCGTTCCGCCTGGCCAGCCTGCCGCTCGCGGAGGAAGTGCCGGTGGGCGGCGTCCGCACCGGACCGCGTAACTACCAATGGCGGGCCACGAGCCCGGCCACGCTGGCCTGGGTCGAGGCGCTGGATGGCGGCGACCCCCGCAAGCGGGTTCCCCACCGGGACCGCATTCTCATGCTCGACGCGCCGTTCACGGGCAACCCGACCGAACTGGAAAAGACCGAGCATCGCTTCCAAGGGCTGACCTGGACGGAGCGCCCGGACGTGGCACTGGTGCGCGAATACCAAGCCAGCCGCCGGTGGAACCGCACCTGGCTCGTCAATCCGAACGCGCCCGCCGAGCCGTCCCGCCTGCTGTGGGATGTGTCCTCACAGGACCGCTACAGCGACCCCGGCTCACCGCTGGTCCGCCCGCTGACCAATGGCTTCCGGGTCGCGCGGGTGCATGAAGGCAGCCTCTTTCTGGTGGGAGCGGGGGCTTCGCCGGAGGGCGACCGGCCGTTCCTCGACACGCTGAACCTCACCACGCTCCGCTCGGAACGCCTGTTCCAGAGCGATGAGGGCAACCACGAGTCCGTCGTGGCCATGCTCAAGCCGGACGCGTCGCAGTTCATCACCCGGCGTGAGTCTCCGTCCCGGCCGGCGAACTACTTCATCCGCACGCTGGCCGATGGCGCGCGCCAGCCGATCACGGACTTCCCCGATCTCATGCCGCAGCTCCGGGGCATCCGCAAGCAGCTCGTGACCTACCAGCGGCCGGACGGAGTGCCGCTCTCCTTCACGCTCTATCTGCCGGCCGACTATCACGCGGGACAACGCCTGCCGACGATCCTCTGGGCCTACCCGCGCGAGTTCAACGACAGCGACACCGCCGGCCAGGTTTCGACCACCGCGAACCGCTACACGATCTTCAGCGGCGCGAGCCATCTCTTCCTCGTCACCCAGGGCTACGCGGTGCTCGACAATGCGACCATGCCGGTGATCGGCGACAACAAAAAAGCCAACGACACCTTTCTCGAACAGATCATCACCAGCGCCAAGGCCGCCGTGGACAAGGCCGTGGAGATGGGCATCACCGACCCAAATCGCGTGGGCGTGGGCGGGCACAGCTACGGGGCGTTCATGGTGGCGAACCTCATGGCGCACACGGACATCTTCAAGGCCGGCGTGGCGCGGAGCGGGGCCTACAACCGCACGCTCACGCCGTTTGGCTTCCAAAACGAGCGCCGCACGCTCTGGGAAGCCCCGGACATCTACTCGCGCATGTCCCCCTTCATGTTCGCGCACCGGATCAACGAGCCGCTGCTGCTCATCCACGGCGAAGCGGACAACAATCCCGGCACGTTCCCCATGCAGAGTGAGCGGCTCTATCAGGCGGTGAAGGGCAATGGCGGCACCTCCCGGCTGGTCCTGCTCCCGCATGAAAGCCACAGCTACGAGGCCCGGGAGAGCGTGGAGCATGTGCTCTGGGAGACGCTGCACTGGTTCGACAAATACGTGAAGCACGCGGCGGAATCCCCGGTGACGACATTTACGCCGAGTGATCTGCCGCCGCCGTGAGGCGGGGTGGCGGGGCGGGGGCCCCCCCCCCGGGGGGGGGGGGGGGGCCCCCCCCCCCGCCCCGGGCCCCCGGGTG
>CAZCBE010000089.1:0-28320 GCA_964496695.1 uncultured Klebsiella sp. | reverse complement strand
TACGGCAGGCGGGACGCCTGCCGCCACACCACAATTTGATTTCCGCCGAGGCGGGCTTGTGCTTCGCTTTTCACCCAGACCATGAAAACCAGTTCACGCCGTCATTTTCTCCAGGCCGCCGGGGCGGCCACCGTGCTCGCCACCCCGCTCGCGCGGGCCATTGAACCGCTGGGCCGCACCGGCAAGGCCCGCCTGCAGCTCAGCCTCGCGGCCTACTCGTTCCGCGAGTTTTTCATCGGCGAGTTGCAGCGCGGCACGGGCAAAGCTGTGCCTGCCGGTCAAGAGGTGGACATGTTCAAGTTTATTGATTTCTGCGCCGAGCACGACTGCGAGGGCGCGGAACTGACGAGCTACTTCTTCCCCAAGGCGCTCTCCGCCGACTATCTGGTGCAGGTGCGCCGACACGCGTTCATCAAGGGCGTGGCGATCAGCGGCACGGCCATCGGCAACAACTTCTCGCATCCCAAGGGCGAGAAGCGCGAGGCGGAGATCGCGCTGACGAAGCAGTGGGTTGACCGCGCGGCGGTGCTGGGCACGTCGCATGTGCGTGTGTTCGCGGGGCAGACGAAAGAGCTGTCGCGCGAGGAGGCGGACAAACTGGTGATCTCCGCGCTGGAGGAATGCAGCGATTACGCGGGGCAGAAGGGTGTTTTCCTGGGCATCGAAAACCACGACGCCATCGGCAGCGCCGAGCATCTGCTCAAGCTCGTCAAGCAGGTCAAGAGCCGCTGGCTGGGAATCAATCTCGACTCCGGCAACTTTCACACGGCTGATCCCTATGCGGACTTCGCCGAGTGCGCCCCTTACGCGGTGAACGTGCAGCTCAAGACGGAACTCAAACGCAAGGACGCGAAGGAGGCCGAACCTGCGGACCTGGCGCGCAAGGTGAAGATCCTCCGCGAGGCGCACTACCAGGGTTTTGTGGCGCTGGAGTTTGAGGCGAAGGGCAATCCCTATACGGCGGTGCCGCCGGTGCTGAAGCGGCTGCGGGAACTGTTCGCAGCGTGAAGCAGTGGGGCAGGCTTCCAGCCTGCCGCAGCGGGCATCCTGCCCGCGTGGTTATGCGGTTGCGAATTCGATGGGTAGCACAGGCCACCGGCCTGTGCCGAGCGGCTACCAGCCGCTCGGAACGACGGGGGCGCATCCGCGCACTGCCCCCGGAGCGCGGCCCTCCGGGCCGCAGCGGCCACCCTGCAGAACGGGCTGCGGAGCTTCCCAAGCCTTTCCCTGCTGCCAGCCGCTGCGGCCCAGAGGGCCGCGCTCCGCCGTCGTGCGGGGGCAGTGCCAAGATGCGCCCGAACGACGGCGCAGCGCAAACTGGTTTGGAGCATCAAATTGATAGGTGGCCGTCTCGCCGTTCCGTCCGGCCAGTGGCCGGACGGCACAGGCTGGTAGCCTGTGCTACCCATTCCCACTTCGGAGTTCGAGTTCAGCCGACCAACCAGAAACGCGGGCGAGACGCCCGGTGAGGCAGGCTGGAAGCCTGCCCCACTACTGCGCAGGCTTCCAGCCTGCGACGACGCGACTACGCGGGCTTGCCCGCGCCTGCGGGCCTGCCTAGGCTCGCCGCCATGCTCGACACGCTCACCAGCCTCCTCGGACTGGCGGCCTTCATCGCTCTCGCCTGGGCCTTCTCACTCGACCGCAAGCACTTTCCCTGGCGCACCGTGCTGTCCGGGCTGGCACTCCAGTTCGTCTTCGCCTGGCTCATCCTGCGCACGAACTTTGGCAAGGCCGTCTTTGATTACACCAACCGCGCGGTGGACCGCCTGCTCGGCTTCGCAGAGGAAGGTTCCAAGATGGTCTTCGGCCCGCTGGCCAACGGCAAGCTGCTCGCGGACAAGTGGGGGCCGGAGAACAGCTTCATCTTCGTCATCACCGTCACCTCCACCATCATCCTGGTGTCGGCGGTGTCCTCGCTGCTCTATCACTATGGCATTCTGCAACGCGTCGTGCGCGGGATGTCCTGGGTGATGGAACGGGTCATGCGCACCAGCGGCAGCGAGAGCCTCGCGGCGGCGGCGAACATCTTCATGGGCCAGACCGAGGCCCCGCTGGTCATCAAGCCGTATCTGGCCCACATGACCAAGAGCGAACTGCTGGCGGTCATGATCCCGGGCATGGCGAGCATTGCGGGCGGGGTGATGGCGGCTTACGTGTCGTTTGGCGTTTCGGCCGGGCACCTGCTCACAGCCTCGGTGATGAGCGCACCGGCGGCCTTGTTGATTTCCAAGATCATGCTGCCGGAGACGGAGAAGAGCGAAACCGCCGAGGGCGCGACGGCGAAGCTGGAACTGGAATCCACGAACGGCATTGACGCCATCTGCCGCGGCGCCAGCGAAGGCATGGCTCTTTCGCTGAATGTGATGGGCATGTTGATCGCGTTCGTGGCGGTGGTGGCAATGGCCAACTATCTGATTTCACTGCCCCAGACGGAACTGTTTGGTGCCAAGAATCCGGTAACACTGCAGAACCTCTTCGGCTGGGTGAACGCGCCCTTCGCGTGGCTGATGGGCGTGCCGGGGAAGGACTGTGTCGCCGTAGGGCAGGTGCTTGGGGAGCGCGTGGTGCTGAACGAGTTCATCGGCTATCTCTCGCTTGGGAAGGTGAAGGACACGCTCGACCCGCGCAGCGTCACCATCGCCACTTACGCGCTGTGCGGGTTTGCGAACTTCGCGAGCATCGCCATCCAGATCGGCGGCATCGGCGCGCTGGCTCCCAACCGGCGGGCGGAACTGGCCAAGTTTGGGATGCGCGCGATGGTGGGCGGCCTGCTGGCGTGCTACATGATGGCGACGATTGCGGGGCTGCTGACGAACTGAGGCGGGGCGATGTCATTGGCGGAGCGCGGCGTTTACGCCGCAGAAGGCTGCGGTGGGAATAGCACGCTCGAACCACCCTGGCAGTGCTCCCGTTTCTGCGGCCTGAAGGCCGCGCGCCTTCGCATCGCCGTCCGCTCACTCAAAGTTGACCGCAGAGACGCGATGGACACAGAGAGGGACCAGCGAAGGGACGGGAGCAGGATTAGGATCAAGATTACGAGCACGAGGGGAAGGCGGTTCGCTGCTTTTGTTCCTCCCTTGTCATTTTCTGCAAGAGACGATTCATGCCTTGAGTCGCGGGCGGCATCCGCTCATCGTGCCCGCCACAACGTATCCCATGGCCACCGATTCTTCCGCCTCTCCTCTGGACCGTGCCCGTCGCAAGGCTTACTGGCGGCTGCTGCCGCTGCTCTTCGTCTGCTACGTCATCGCCTACGTGGACCGCGCGAACGTGTCCATCGCCAAGCTGACAATGACGAAGGACCTGCCGGGCTTTGACAACGCAGTCATCGGCCTCGGCGCGGGGATGTTCTTCCTCGGCTACTTCCTGCTGGAGATTCCCGGCACGCTCATCGTGGAGCGCTGGAGCGCGCGGAAGTGGATCAGCCGCATCATGATTTCCTGGGGCATCGTGGCGGCGCTCACGGCGTTTGTCGGGCACGAACTCGGCATCTCCGTGGAGTTCGTCGGCTGGCTGAACCGCACCTTCGACCGGAAAGTTGGCGTGGGCGAGTTTCAGTTCTATTCCGTCCGCTTTTTCCTAGGCCTGATGGAAGCCGGGTTCTTCCCGGGCATCATTGTCTATCTCACCCACTGGTTCCCCAGCCGTGACCGCGCCAAGGCCCTGGCCTACTTCCTCGTGGCCACGCCCTTCGCGCAGATCATGAGCCCGAAGATTTCCAACGCCCTGCTCAAGATCGGCACCGACGAAACCGTCAACGGCGTGGCGGTGCATCACCCCGAGCTGATGGGCCTCGAAGGCTGGCAGTGGGTTTACATCTTCTGGGGCATCCCCGCCGTGGTGCTGGGCGTCATCGTGCTGTTCGCGATGACCGATCGCCCGCGCGACGCCAAGTGGCTGACCACCGAGGAACGCGATGCCTTGGAGGCGGAACTGGAACGCGAACGCGCCTCGCGCTCCCAAGGCAAGCGCATGACCGTGCTCGAAGCCCTGCGCCACCCGAAGGTGCTCCTGCTCTCGTTGGCCTACTTCTGCACTGTCACCGGCAGCTATGGCATCGAGTTCTTCCTGCCGAGCATTTTGAAGGACTGGTATGGCATGAGTTACAACCAGCTCACCTGGCTGGTGATGCTCCCCCCGGTGGTCGCCCTGGCGGGCCAGCTCTTTGTTGGGTGGAGCTCCGACCGGCACAAGGAACGGCGCTACCACGCCGTCGTGCCCATCGTCATCGGGGCGTGCGCCATCGGGCTGGCCCCGCTCACGCGCGGCAACCTCCCGCTCACCGTGATCTGCTTCATGGTGGCCTTTGCGGGCTTCAAGTCCTACATGCCCGCCTTCTGGTCCCTGCCGAGCCTCTTCCTCACCTCGGCGGCGGCGGCGGGCAGCATCGGCCTCATCAACTCCATCGGCAACCTCGGCGGCTTCCTCGGCCCCACCGTGCTGGGCGCGGTGGAAAAGAGCACCGGCTCCTACGCCGGCGGCCTCTACTTCCTCTGCGCCTCCATGATCATCTCGGCCGGGATCATTTTCTTCCTCGGGCTGGGGCACAAGGAGAAGGCGGAGAAGTGAGCGGGGCAGCAGGGAACCCTGAACGTCGCGGTTGAACCCGAATTCCTAAACAGGGATTCAGCGACCACGGATGCACACGGATTAAACCCGAGCGCCGAAGTGGCGCCGGCGCACCGGGTAGCACAGGCTATCAGCCGCTTGGAATGACGATGACGTGCGGACTGGTTTGGTGCCTCAAGTGGCAGCGGGGCACCCGCCGTTCCGTCCGGCCAGTGGTCGGACGGCACAGGCTGGTAGCCTGTTACCCATTCCGACTCCGCAGTTCAGGTTAAAACCTCATCGACCCGGGGGGCACTCACTCTGAGAAGCACGACGCGCTTCCATCTGGTTCTTCCTAATCCGTGGCCATACGCGCTCCAACTTCAGAGTTCGGATTGAGACTGCGGAACACGCGGAAGGGGACCGTGCCAGTTGGATACCGCGCAGTTCAGGGTGCGCGCAGCACCGTGTAAACCCGGTCGAACCACTGCGCCGCGTTTTCCGCGCCAGCCGGAGCAGGCTTGGGGGGCGTGCGGCTGACGATGGCGGTGCGGACAACCCCCTGGGTCACGAGGGATTCCAGCACCGGCGTGGCCCCGGAGACAGCCACGAGCTTGGCGCTGGCGCCCTTGAGCGCGGCGAGATCTGCGGGTGAGAGGGTTTGCGGGAAGTTGACGAAGAGCAACACCGCCCCGCCTCCGGACCCAAGCCTGGCTATCTCCGCCGCCCGGCCGGCGGGCCACTCGCGCGGATCGCCGGACATATCGCGCTTCAGTTCCTTGACCTCTTTGAGCGTGACGCCTTTGGACCGGGACAGGCCGGCCTTCACGCCTTTGACCTGGGAGTCGTTGACCGGGTTCTTGACGCCGTCAATCACTTCCATGACCACGATGAGGGAGCCTTGGTTGCCGAGCGCTTTGGCCGTCTCTTCCGCCGCCGCTGCACCGAGCTGCTCGAAGGGCTTGAGGTTCACGCGTGAGCTGCCCTCAGAGTTGGCGGTGACCATGCGCACGGTGGCCCCGGCGATGGCTAGGACGGCGATAACGGCGATGATGATGGTTTTCTTGTCCATGAGTGGGCGGATAAGCGGGGCGAACCAAAAACAAAACTGAAGACGCGAGGCGGGGAGCACCCGCAAGGCAGGCACAGGCTCAATTCAAAGTCCAATGCACCGCGTCGTTGGCCGCGCCGACGACGCCGGCACGGATACCGCCGAAGGTGACCGGGCTGGTGGGCGGCACCAAGTCCACCGAGCCGTCCAGGAAGACAACGCCCGTCCGCTTGCCGTGCGGGACGCCGATGTTCGGCATGCAATACCCGCCGACCGAGTAGTTCATGGGGTCGGTCGGATCGCCGCCAGGACCGCCGGTATAGGATGATCCCGGGCCTGTCGAGCCGGTGTCGGTGAAGTTCCCCGGAGTCAGGCTGTAGGCATAGTGGACCATGCAACCGGCATTGGCTGTCGTCATGGAGCACGTGTCGTAGGCAAACACCTTGTCAGACGGGCGGCTGACCGCCGTCATTTTCTTCGAGGGAAAGGGATTGCCGGGCGGGCTCCACCCCAGCCCCTGCCCACCCAGATGCGGATTGAGCCGATAACGCTGACTGGCCACATAACTGATCTTGCCGGCCGTATGGACGACGCTCGGAATGTAATTGGGATTGCTGTGATCCTGAGCCGGGCAGTCGTAGTTGTTGTTGCCGCCCTGCCCGACAGACATGACTCCGGGAACCACAGCGACTGCGGGCTTCGGCACAGCCAGGTAAATGGACAGCAACGACCCGCCACTGGTGGCGTTGTAGTAAGGCGGAGCACTGTTGGGCAAGCCGGGGTCGGGGCCCCACCACGCGTAGGGCAGCTTCTCGTCGCCTTCACTCGTGTAGAACTGCAAAGCCAAGCCCCACTGTTTCTGGTTGTTGATGCAGACTGATCCCTGGCCCTTTTTCTTCGCACTGGCCAGCGCGGGCAAAAGCAGCCCCGCCAAGATCGCGATGATGGCGATGACGACGAGCAGTTCGATGAGGGTGAACCCATGCGCACGCTGGCGCTGTGGAGCAGTGGCTGAAGTGGACTTCATAGTCTTCCAAATCTGTTGCAGGGTGTCGCAGGACGGCTAGACATTGTCAATACGCCGCTTGCAAATCTGAAAATGGTTGCGGCTTCGCAAGCTCTGACGCACTGGGCGCACTGGCATTCAGCGGGTTTCAGCCAACGTTCACCAGTGACGGAAAACGGAGAAATGGCGCGAGATGTGACCGCCTCCGCAGGCGACCGCAGTGAGTCGCCATCGACCCCGGTGTGATGCAACCCGGGCACCCGGGCATGCTTCCTCGCCCGTGTCCGGAAGCCACCACGAACCCACCGGTTCATCCTCCAGTAAACGCGGTGACTTTTGGAACCGGCGGTGGCCATCAGCCTCAACTGAACAACTCCGCAGGCAGCGCGTCGAACGCACTGAATCGAATATGACAAGCAAACACTTCCGCAAGACGGCCGCCTTTACGTTGATTGAACTGCTGGTCGTCATCGCCATCATCGCAATTCTCGCCGGGATGCTGTTGCCCGCGCTGGCCAAGGCGAAGGCCAAGGCGCAGGGCACCGCTTGTTTCAACCAAGTGAAGCAGATCGCCATGGCCGGCGCCCTTTACCCTGGAGACCAAGATGACCGGCTTCCTTTTGCCTGGATTTCGCAAACTTATGCCCCCTACCCCTACAATGTAAACGCGATCGGCTACGGCGGCTGCAGCGGTATTTCGATGTTGGGGACTTACCTCGGCGGGATTAAGAGCTACACTTGTGTAAGCTTTCCGAAGGAGGATCTGTTTGTCCCCGGGCTTGGGAACGTGCAGCGAGGAAAACTGGCCCCGGCAGTCGATTCGACCAGTTTCGGAATCACCTGGATCACGACGCCACATTTTCGAGTGAATCCGTATCTTGGAAAAGTTGGCGTTGGGCCTGGAACACTCGGCAACGGCGGCAACGGTCCGACGGCTGATCAAGGTGGCACCTTTAACAATGGAATGCACATCGCTTGGAGAACCGCAAAGCTGCAGCATCCCTCTGAGCTGGTCTTCGCTTACGACTGCTCCGATTCGCGCCCCTATGGGAACACGCCTGGCGGAGCCAACCCTGCTTACGTCGCCGCGGGTAGCTCGGGAGATCGCAACGACCCCACTAAATACGGCGCGAATGGATGGGAATTTCCCAATATCGGGCTGAACCACCTGAAACGCGCGGGCGTCGCGTTCTTCGATGGCCGGGCTGAAGCCTGCGGGCTGGACAGCCCCTACCTCTTCAACGACACCAACGACACCCACTGGATGTTGAGCCAGTAGGCCGCGCTGGGTTCGATGCCGACGCGCCACTCGATTCCCATGACCAGATCGTCCCTCACTGTGCCCGCACCACAGTGTAAGCTCGCTCGAACCACTGGGCTGGCTTTTCCGACGTGCTCGAGGCGGACTTGGACGGCACGCGGTTCATTATCGCCACCTGGATCACGCCTTGGGCTACCAACAAATCCACCGTTGGGGACGCCCCGGAAACTACGAGGAGTTTGGCACCACTCCCCTTGAGTGCAGCGACATCGGGCGGCGGCAGTGTCTGGGGAAAATTAACGAACAGCACCACCGCGCTGGCTCCTGACCCAAGGCTGGCGATTTGTGCTGCTCGCCCCTCGGGCCAGAACCGGGGATCACCTGACATTTCACGCTTGAGTTCCTTGACTTCCTTGAGAGTCACGCCCTTGGCCTTGGCCAGACCCGCTTTGAGTCCTTTGACCTGAGCCTCATTCCCGGGATTCTGCATCCCTTCGATGACCTCCACGACTGCGACGACGCTCCCCTGACTGTTCAGCAGCTTGACGGTCTCCTCCGCTGCCACCGAACCTAGATACTCGAAGGGCTTCAGATTCACCTTCGAAGAACCATCGGATTGGGAGGTAACCAGCCGAATGGTGGCACCGATGATGGCAAGGACGGCGATGACGGCGATGGAGAGGGTTTTCTTGTCCATGAGTGAGCAGGTTTGGGCGGCGGAACTAGAAGACGCGGCGCGAACTGAAACAAAAGAGGGAACCCGGTGCAAGCCACCGCTTACGAGCGACCATCGCACGTCCAGCAAGGCTCCGGCCAGGCGCAGCGCGCGCGCGTTCGTCACCTGGCCGGCTCAATTCAAAATCCAACTGCTATCGTTGGCCGTGCCGGAGGGCGTGCCGTCAAAGGTGACGGACTCGTCGGGGGCACCAAGTCAACTGACGCACCTATGAAAGCAATGCCCGTCCGTTTGCCGGCAGGATGAGCGTTCATGTTCAAGGCTTGACGCTGATAGGTGTTGGCTTCGCAATCTCAGGCGCATCATGCGCGCCGTCATTCAGCGAGTTTCCCAGGCCAGCGTCACCATCGCCGCACAAGTGCGGGGAGCCATTGGGCGCGGGCTGCTCGTGCTGGTGGCAGTAGAGGACGCCGACACGTCAGAGGACGTTGAGTGGCTCGCCGGAAAGATCGTCCGCCTGCGCATCTTCGCGGATGAGGCGGGGTTGATGAACCGCTCGGTGCAGGACCTGGGCGGGGACATCCTTGTGGTGAGCCAGTTCACGCTCTTCGCCAGCACCAAGAAGGGCAACCGGCCGTCCTACCTGCGCTCGGCCCGGCCAGAGTTGGCCATCCCGCAGTATGAGGCGTTCGTCGCCCGGCTGGCGGCGGAACTGGGCAAGGCCGTCCAGACCGGCGAGTTTGGCGCGGACATGCAGGTGGCACTGGTGAACGACGGGCCGGTGACCATCGTGATGGACACGAAAGCGCGGGAGTAGGTGAAGGCCAAGCCCCCAAAGATTGGGGCAAGACAAAGATGGAGTGAGGAAACCGGAAGTATTCCCCGCAGATTCAAGGCGACCACAGATGGGGAATGGAGTCGGCGGACGGTTTCGATTCACGGACCGTGAATCAGAAAACCCCCAAAGCTTCAGGGAAGACAAAGCTGGAGAGCGCGGGAGGGCTCAGCGCATATCCCGCCGGTTCAGGCTGGCCGCAGATGGGGGTTCTGTTCCAGCCAGCTTTGTCTTTCCCGAATCGTTGGGGGCCTGCTTCACGGCTTTGAATCATCTCGCCGGGCCGGAGAACGGCACTGGCCAGCTCGGGCGCAGCTTGACCCTGCCCCCGGAGCGCGGCTGTGTCCCGCTCGGCGCGGGATCAGCCGCAGCAAGGTCGGAGGGCCGAGCGGGGTCGGAACGCTTCCGCGCCTCCAGCCAAGCGCAGCCGCTGCGGCTGGTCTCCGCGACACAGCCGCGCTCCGGAGGGATTTCGTTTCTCGGGGGCAGTATCGAGATGCGCCCGGTCAGCTCGGGCGCATCTGGACACTGCCCCCGCACGACGGCGGAGCGCGGCCCGCTGGGCCGCAGCGGCTGGCAGCAGGGAAAGGCTTGGGAAGCTCCGCAGCCCGTTCTGCAGGGTTGCCGCTGCGGCCCGGAGTGCCGCGCTCCGGGGGCAGGGCGCAGATGCGCCCGGTCAGCTCACGCCGCCACCAAACGGCTTGCGGCAGGATTGGCCGTCCGTTACAAACACCTCCTCTTTGCGCGGCCCGCAATTCACAACCTAACACTCGCAACTCAAAACTGCT
The DNA here is from genome assembly GCA_964496695.1 of uncultured Klebsiella sp. Classification (GTDB taxonomy): domain Bacteria; phylum Verrucomicrobiota; class Verrucomicrobiia; order Limisphaerales; family SXTU01; genus SXTU01. The sequence goes on along the minus strand of CAZCBE010000089.1, from coordinate 18,152 downwards.
TTATGGCCTACACCACGTGCACCGTCCCTGCCGGCGGCAAGATCACCATCGCCGACGGCAAACTCCAGGTCCCCAACAATCCCATCATCCCCTTCATCCGCGGGGATGGCACGGGGCCGGACATCTGGGCCGCCTCCGTGCGCGTGATGGAAGCCGCCGTGGAGAAGGCCTATGGCGGCCAGCGCAAGATCGCGTGGATGGAAGTCTTCGCCGGCGAAGAATCCTTCAAGAAGTTCAACAACTGGCTGCCGGATGACACCGTGGACGCCTTCCGCGAATTCCTCGTGGGCATCAAAGGCCCGCTGACCACGCCCATCGGCGGCGGCATCCGCTCGCTGAATGTCGCGCTGCGCCAGATGCTCGACCTCTACGTGTGCCTGCGCCCCGTGCAGTATTTCACCGGCGTCCCCTCTCCCGTGAAGCGCCCCGAGGCCGTGGACATGGTCATCTTCCGCGAGAACACCGAGGACATCTACGCGGGCATCGAGTTCGCCGGCGGCACGCCCGAGGCGCAGAAGGTGCTGGACTTCATCGCGAAAGAATTCCCGAAGGACTTCAAGAAGATCCGCTTCGGCACGCAGCAGGCGGGCATTGACTACATGAAGCTCGCCGCGCCGGACCACACGCCGAAGAGCGCGGAAGTATGCGTGGGCATCGGCATCAAACCGGTCTCGGCCATGGGCACCATCCGCCTGATGAAGGCGGCCGTGGATTACGCGCTGCGTTTCAAGCGCCGCAACCTGACGATTGTCCACAAGGGCAACATCATGAAGTTCACCGAGGGCGCCTTCCGCGACTGGGCCTACAGTGCCGCCGAGCGCATCTACGGGGACAAGGTTTACACCTGGGCGAAGTGGGAACGCACGAAGAAGGAAAAGGGCGAGGAAGCCGCGAACGCCGAGCAGAAGGCCGCGCTCGCCGGAGGTGCGCTGCTCATCAAGGACGCCATCGCGGACATCGCCCTCCAGCAGGTGCTCACGCGCCCGACGGACTTCGACGTGATCGCCACGCTGAACCTGAACGGCGACTATCTCAGCGACGCCCTGGCCGCGCAGGTTGGCGGCATCGGCATCGCGCCGGGCGGCAACATCAACTACGTGACCGGCCACGCGATCTTCGAGGCCACGCACGGCACCGCGCCCAAGTATGCGGGCAAGGACCAGGTGAACCCCGGCTCCGTGGTGCTCTCCGGTGAAATGATGCTGCGCCACCTGGGCTGGGTCGAGGCGGCGGACCTCATCCTCAAGGGCCTGAATGGCGCCATCGCCAGCAAGCGCGTGACCTACGACTTCGCCCGTCTCATGGACGGCGCGACGGAGATCAAGTGCTCGGCGTTCGGCGACAACATGATCGCGAACATGTAGGCGCGGGCGGGCCGCGTGAGGGGACACGCTTGTCCCCCATGCGCTCAACCCGCAGCAACCTGCTCACCGGGGACAGGAGTGTCCCCTTCACGGCGTCGGCGCGACGTGGCCGTCCCATGGGCTGCAACGGAAAGCCCGAGGGTGGTTTCGCGCATGGGGCATCGAGCGGCCCTCGCCCGGGCCTAGATTCGGCCTGTGCAAGGCGCTGAACAGTGCTACGTTCGGTCCCGTCGAACCCGCACCTGGGAATGAACACACCAACCACCCGCCACCGCCGCGCAGCTTTTACCTTGATCGAATTGCTCGTGGTCATCGCCATCATCGCCATTCTGGCGGGGATGCTGCTGCCCGCGCTCTCGAGCGCGAAGGAGAAGGCCAAGCGGGCCGCGTGCAAGAACAACATCCGGCAGTTTGCGTTGACGGCCCACCTCTATGCATCGGACTACACGGACAAGCTCTTTGGCGGACCGCGCGGTGATGGTTACTCGCATACCATCTGGTTGTCGGCGAATGCCGGAAAGGGGCTGCTCGACTACGGCAGTTCGCACAAGATGGCGGTCTGCCCCAACCTGCCCTATCCGTTCGGGTCTGGAACCTTCAGTGCCACGCCTGTGGCGCCCGGACAACTGGCCTACAACGCCGGTCTCCTCTGCTATCTCGGAGGGTATGGTTATCTCGGCGGGTTCGTGGTGCCGCCGGCGATCACGAACTGGGTTGCGCCCTTCCGCTCGAGTGACAATCCCAACTTGGTGCTGATCTACGACTTGAACGACTGGACCTATCCCTCGGCGAACAACTGGGCGGTGGTCCCGCACTCCCGGGCAGGCACGCGCGCCAGCGCGGCGGGTGGCTGGATCATGCCCAACGCCGGCCAAAGTTCGGCGCAACTCGGCGCCACGGGCGGCAACGTGGGCCTGCTGGACGGTTCGGTGAACTGGAAGAATATCAGCGACATGACGGACCACACCAATGCGTGGAGTTCGGGCAATGCGCCGGCGGGGTATATTGGGACGTGGTGACGCTGTGAAACCGTGAAGGGCGCAGCCGACACTGCCCCCGGAGCGCGGGTCTGCGACCCGCAGCGGCCACGCTTGTCCCTTGCGGTTCGTGTAGGCCAGCGGGACGGGGGATCGGACGTTGCTGCGGGTCACAGACCCGCGCTCCGTCGGCTCTCGGGGGCAGTGTCCAGATGCGCCCAACAGTGCCTTGCGCCCATTGAAAAGCTTGACCCGGCGGGAAGACGGAACGCAGGCTGAACGAATGCTCCTTCGGGAAAAACGTTCATCCAAGGCTGCGTTCACGCTCATCGAGCTGCTCGTGGTCATCGCCATCATCGCCATCCTGGCGGGGATGCTGCTACCCGCATTGTCCAAGGCCAAGGCGAAGGCGCACGCCATCGCCTGCCTGAACAATCAGAAGCAGATGGGCCTCGCCTTCTTGGTTTATGCGGCGGACTTTGATGACCGCTACACGGCGGGCAATTTCGCCGCCAACACGGCCTTGGGCACGGACCCGCTGATGTGGTTCAAGATGCTGCTGCCCTACTTGGGCAACAACACCAATCTCTACAAATGCGCCGGCCATTTCGATGACGGACAGCGCGATGCGAATCTGCCCTACAACCTCGACTATGTCGTGAACGCGCACATCATCCGCTACCAGCAGCCCGCGCTGCGAACCAGCCAGATTCCCACGGCGGCCGACTTCATCGTCACGACCGAGGATTCCCGCCGGGCCAACAACTTCAACTGGCGCGCCCGCGATTTCGACTTCGTGCGTGCGAACTACAATGCCCCGCTCACCCAAACCATCGAGTCCGGCTATGCCAAGAGCATGACCCGGCACAACCTCGGCGCGAACTTTGGTCTCGCGGACGGGCACGCTGAATACGTGAAGATGACCCGACCGCAGCCCGGTGGCACGCCCCTGGCCCTGCCCGACTTGGGCACCATCGGTGACTGCAAGGACGGCACGCCCCTGTGGACCTACGGCACGCAGCCGAAACTGTTCGTGCGCTACACCTCCGTCGGCGACGCCGTGGGGGGCAATGTGTTGCTCGGTTTTTAGACCGTTCGGAGGAGGCCTGAACCGAAGCGGATTTCCCGCAGATTCAGGCTGGCCACAGGTGGGGATTGGAGAGCGGTAGCGGGACGGCACCGGAGGCGGAACCCCAAGATTTGGGACAGACAAAGCTTTCTGTCTCGCGCTCGCTGCTTGCCGCTATCGGGCTTTCCACCGGCGAAGCTTGCTGCGGCTGGTTTCCGCGACCAGCCGCGCTCCGGGCGCAGGCGCAAATCAGGTTTTGGGTTCCTCTCATTAGCACCCGGCTTCAGCCGGGGGTTGGGGCAACCGCACGATGGCCAGCCGTTTCAACGGCTGGTGCCAGCCGCACCGACCGCCTGCTGGAACAAACCGTTGAAACGGTTCGCCCTCGCACCACCCGCCTTCACCCGGCTGAAGCCGGGTGCCAATGAGATTTTGCGGCGTGCCCAAATCCTGATTTGCGCGCTCCGGGCGCGCTGCCGCAATTGCAGGCTTGACGGCTTTGGCCGCCGGAACGCAGGTTTGGAGCATGAAGCCCCGGGACCGCCGTTTGCCACGCGCTGCGTTTACGCTCATCGAACTGCTCGTGGTCATCGCCATCATCGCGATCCTGGCGGGGATGCTGCTGCCGGCGTTGGCGAAGGCGAAGGCGAAGGCGCACGCCATCAAGTGTCTGAACAATCACAAGCAGATGGCGCTGGGCCTGGCGGTGTATGCCAGTGATTACGACGACCGCTATGTCTCAGGATCACAGGCGGAAAACGCGGAACTCCTGTATCCAAACGTCTGGTTCAAGATGCTCATCCAGTATCTGGGCAGCAACTCAACAATCTACCTATGCCCCGGCCACTTCGACACCGCACAGATGCACGGGAACCTGCCATACCCGGTGGATTACGTGGCGAACAACTACATCATGCAAGTGACCAACCGTCCGGCGTTGCGGACTTCCCAGCTCGACACGCCGAGTGTGTATCTCACCCAGACCGAGGACTCGCGGCGCATGAACAACTTCGACTGGTATGTGGGTGACTGGGACTGGATCCGCGTGAACAGTTGGAATCAGGGAAACGCTGCGCTTTATGGCATCGGTCTCACCCGTCACAACGCCGGGGCGCAGGCGGGCTTGGCGGATGGCCACGCCGAGTATTTCAAGATGCCGTCCCGCGACGGCTCCAGTGCCACACTGGCAGATTACGGCCCCATCGGGGACTGTAAGATCGGCACGCCCAATTGGAACCCGCCTGTTCCTGCCAAGATTTTCATTCGCATGACTTCCGGTTCGGCCAGCGGTTTCTAAGTTTAGGAGTTCCCTGCCTTCGCTGTTTATCCATTCGCAAGTGTATGGCATGACCGCCTCACGCCGGTGTTTACCGGTTCCTCGCCGTTTTCGGTGGAATGTAGCTCGGGGCAATTGGCTGCTCCTAGCCCCCGGAGTCGCGCGTCGAGCGTGCATTGGTCCCGGAGGGACGCCCGATAATAGCCCAGCGATTCATCGCTGGGTTGGGCCGCATCTGTTGGGTAGTCCCGCAGGGACGGAAGAACTCTCACCAGCAGGCGCGGCCATGTGGCGTCATTCTGCCGTCCCTGCCGGGACTCACTGGCTTGCCAGCCACAAGCCCCAGCGATGAATCGCTGGGCTATTCGCTTTCGCCCTCCGGGCTGAATCCAAGGCCATTCCACCGGAAACAGCGGAGAACCTGTTCACCTCGTTCCAGCCGCAAGCCGACCTGCATCCTATCCCGCGCGGCCTGCGAACGTGGATGTGAACGAAATCATCTGGCGCAGCGTGCGCGGCCCGAACAGCCCCATGCCCCCGTCTGTGCGGCCTTCACGCCGCAGAAACGTGGGCCAGTCACGGATGGTTCGGGCGCCTGCTTGCAGCCCTTGCATCATGAGGCGTGAACGCCGCGCTCCGCACCCAGTCTGTCCATCCCACACCCGTTTTACTTCGGAATTCGGGTTAACGTAGATGCCACCCAGTCTCATCCAAGCCGCGCGCGAATCTGCCTGACGGCCCAGCGGGCGTGCTCGGCGATGAGCGGTTCGGGGTCCTGGGCGGCGCGTTCCAGCGGCGGGATGGCGGTGGCGGTGCCGACGTTGCCCAGGGCGACGCAGACGTTGCGCAGCAATCCACGCCGCTTGGTGCGGAGGACCGGGGTGCCGGCGAAGCGGCGCTTGAAGGCGGGGGCGTCGAGGGCGAGAAGTTCGAGCAGGTCCGGCTGGGTCAGGTCGGCACGGGCGTGGGGCTGCATCAGCCGGCCGGCCTGGGCGAACTTGTTCCACGGGCACGCGGCGAGACAGTCGTCGCAGCCGTAGATGCGGTTGCCAAGAGCGGGGCGGAACTCCTCGGGGATGGAGCCCTTCAGTTCGATGGTCAGGTAGGAGATGCAGCGGCGGGCGTCCAGCTCGAAGGGGGCGGTGATGGCCTGCGTGGGGCAGGCCGTGATACAGCGCGTGCAGGTGCCGCAGCGGTTCTTCTCGGGCGCGTCGGGTTCGACCGCCAGCGTGGTGATGATCTCGGCGAGGAAGATCCAGTTGCCAAGGCGGCGACTGATGAGGTTGGTGTGCTTGCCGGCGAAACCCAGGCCGGCGCGTTGGGCGAGGTCGCGCTCCAGGAAGGGGCCGGTGTCCACATACCAGAGGGAGCGGGTGCCGGGGCCGCCGAGCTGGTCGGTGAAGTCGGCAAGCTGTTTTAACGGGGTGGCGAGGATGTCGTGGTAATCCGCGTAGCGGGAGTAGCGGGCGAAGACCCCGGTGCTGAGCGGCTGATTTGGTTCACTCTCCGGCTGCGCGTAACTGGCGGCCACGCAGATGACAGTCCGCGCCTCGGGGAGCACCAAGCCGGGGTTCACCCGTTTGTCCGCGTTGCGGGCAAGCCAGCCCATCTCGCCCTGCTGACCGTCGGCCAGCCAGCGTTGGAAGGATTCGCGATGGTCGGGGGCCTCGGCGGTGGTGAACCGGCAGTCATCGAAGCCCAGCTCGCGGGCACGCTGACGGAGGGCCTCCTTCACAGCCGGGGCGGGGACAACTGCGCGGCCCGGAAGGGGTGCAGGACGTGCGCGGCGATTTCCTTGAGGGAGCGCTGCTCGGTGCTGACGAGGACGTCGCACTGCTTGTAGGCCGCCTCGCGCGTGGCGAGCAGCTCGCGGATCTTCGCGAGGGGGTTGGGGCCTTGCAGGAGGGGACGGTGGACCTGGTGCTTGGTGCGCTGGTAGATGGTGTCCGGCGTGGCCCAGAGGCAGACGACGAGGGCGTGGGTCTTGAGGCTGGCGAGGTTCGCGGGGTCCACGACGAGGCCGCCGCCGGTGGAGATGACGCGGCTGGTCCAGGTGGTCATTTCCTCGACCAGTTCGCGCTCGAACTTGCGGAACGCGGGTTCGCCGTGCCGGGCGAAGATCTCGGTGATCTTCACCCCCGTGCGGGTCTCGATCAGCTCGTCGGTGTCCACGAACTCGAACTGGAGTTCGGCGGCGACCAGGCGGCCCACGGACGATTTGCCCACGCCCATGAAGCCGGCCAGGGCGAGGTTGCGGATCGCGCGGGGCACGCTCATGCGCTGTGAATAGCCGATGCGACGAGGAGAGGCACGAAGTTTCAGGGGCGGGGAGGAGCGCGAGCGCATTTGCGTGACGCAAGTGTGGGTGGAGGGAAAGGCCATGAAGAGGTTCAAGGTTCTCCGCTGCTTTCAGGGCAATGGCGTGAGGAAGAAGCTCCCAATCCCAAGTTCCCAATTCCAAAAAAACGCCAAACTTCAAATTCCAAGGGGAGGCGTGGCCCGGCACTGGCCGGGCAAGGCGGACCATCCCGGCCCTTAAATCACGGTGCCGACCAGGGCGGAAGGGCTGGCGGCGAGGCGCGCTGAACGATTGGAATTTGGCGTTTGGGATTGCTTTGGAGCTTGGGTCTTGGGGCTTGGAATTTCCCTGCCGGCCTCCCCGTTCCACTGGAAACAACGAAGCACCAGGTCCAATGTCCCAAGCGCCAAGGTCGGAGGTCGCACTGCGGGGGAGGGAAAGGTGCAGCGGGAGAACCACGGCGACGGTGACGAAGCGACTTCCCAATGGCTTCGTTTGGTAAAATTCGATCCCGCTCCTCCCGCTCCCCATCGCCGTCAGCACCCCCGCCTCGCCTGGTCTCCCCCCGCCGGCATAGTTCGGCGAACAGCACGACCGATCGCCCAGTTTTCCAATGGGTTCGTTTGGTAAAACAACGCCCGTTCGTGGCCCGACGTTCCGATGTCGAACCCCCGCCGGCCCTTGATGCCCCCGTCGTTTTTCATGGTTCTCAATTGCTTCGTTTCGCAAACAGCGATTGGCCCCGTCTGTGACCGCCACCAGCCGCCTGTCCCGCCGGGCTCCGGCACCGCCGCCGCCGACGACCACGCCGGGCCAAGAGCTTGCCCTCGGCACTGAGTTGCGGGACCACCGCTGGAAGCGCACCCCAGCCACCCGACCACGCCTCTCGCGCACCGCCGTGGGCACGACCAATACGATCCGCCGCAGGGCAGGGCTGGTTGCGGGTTCCATCACACTGTGGCAGGCCGTTGTCACCACCCGGAGCATCGCATCCTCGCCGCTTGCCTGAAATGGCGTGGCGCAAATGAAATAACCTTCAGCTTTGATTCCAAAGCCGGGGGGCACCTTCCTTTTGGGCAACTCGAACGGATGGAGCCACATGGGCTTGACACTTTATGCTGGTTGTTAAAGCCTTCCGGGCCAAGCGAACCCATTGGCGTCTGGAAGGACTGGATTCAGGACTGGCTGCCCTGTGGTTTGCGGCAGCGGACTGGAAACCGCATCCACCGCCGGCGGAGAAGTGCTTGGGCGTGGCCGGCCGGGGCATTTTGGTCCGGTTGGGTGCGTGAACGAGTTGATCGCTGGTCTGTGTTTTCCGAAAAGAAGTGACGCGGCTTGAAATGCCCTGCTGGCTGGCTGGCGGATGACCGCTTTATTCCAAATTCCTAAATTCCTGATATGATCAAACGCCTCCCATTCCTGCTGGCTTCCCTGCTCCTCCTCGCCCCGCTGGCAGCGCGGGCGATTGATGTTGCCGAGTCGGCGCAGTTTGATTTCTCGAACACCAGCTTCGGGACGCCCTATGTCCTGACCTTGGGGAACAACACGTTCTCCGGTTCGATCAACACCTCTTTCGAAGTGCAGGACCGGTTCTCCGTCACCGTGCCGGCCGGCATGCAGATCACCCAGATCCGGCGAACGTTCAATGAGAACCCGAACTATCCACGGTTGCCCATGCAGAATGCGTTCATCCAGTTCAATCTGGAATACACGATGGGGTCGGGCAGCAAAACCTTCGGCGCGTCCGGCCTGACCGGAAACAACACCTGCCTGGTGAACGCCAATTTTGCGGTCGGCAATCCTTGGACAGTCACCATCGTCGTGGGCACCTTGCCGGCCGTCGTCACCAGCGTGGTCGCGCCCCCGGATCGCATCTACCTCCCGGGAGACGCGCTGACGTTCACCGTCAACTTCTCCAAGACGGTCACGGTTTCGGGAACTCCCCGGCTGCCGTTGGTCATCGGCACCACCTCCCGCAACGCCACGTATGTCTCCGGCAGCGGCAGCACCGCCCTGACCTTCCGCTATGTGGTGCAGGCGGGCGAGCGCGACACGGATGGCATCACGCTCCAGTCGCCGTTGGCCGGGGGGACCATCACCGGCTCCGACAACGCGGCCGCCCAACTGGGCTTCACTGCGCCGAACACGCGCAACGTGCTGGTGGATACCATCGGCCTCATGAATGTGACCGGCCCGCCAAACGGCTCCTATGGGGCGGGCCAGGTGCTCAACTTCACGGCCAATTTCGTGTCCCCCGCCACGGTGACCGGCGTGCCCCGGCTGGCCGTGACAATCGGAACTACCACTCGGTTTGCAACGTATGTGTCGGGCAGCGGCACCACGGCGTTGCAGTTCAGCTACACGGTGCAGAGCCTTGAAAATGATGCGGATGGCATCAGCGTCGCCTCCCCGTTGCAGCTCAATGGGGGCACCATCACCGACGGCAGCTTTAATCCCGGCCTCCGGGCCTTCGTTCCCCCGGATTTGCGGAACGTGCTGGTGGATGCCGCCGGGCCGACGATCACTATCAGCAGCCCCTCGGTGGCCAGCACCGTGAGCGGTCCGGTGACCTACACCGTCACGTATGCGGACCCGGTGTTCAGTGCCAGCACGCTGGTCGCGGGCCAGATCATCTTGAACCGGACGGGCACCGCTGACGGCACGGTGGCGGTCACCGGCAGCGGGCCGACCCGCACGGTGACCTTGAGCGGCATCACGGGGGATGGCACGCTGAGCATCTCGCTGCCGGCCGGGACGGCCAGCGATACGATCGGGAACCTGGCCGGTGCCGCTGGTCCCAGTGCGGCCGTGTCGGTGGGGGCGCCCTCGATCACGCGCGTGACCTTGTTTGGCGTGCCTGGTTTCGTGAAGGCGGGGGATACTTACACCTTCATCGTCAGCCTGAGCGCGCCCGTAAATGTCACTGGGACCCCGCAATTGAGCCTGGTGATTGGCGGCGTCACCCGCCAGGCGAGCTACGGCGTGGGCGGCACCAGCACCGACCTCGCTTTCACCTATGTCGTTCAGCCGGGCGACAATGATGACGACGGGATCACGGTCAGTTCGCCGCTGCTGCTCAACGGCGGGACCATCAAAGACAAGCTGACCGGGGCGAATGCCGCGCTGACGTTCACTCCGCCAAACACTGCGGGGAGGCTGGTGGACACCACGTTGCCGACGGTGACAATCAGCGGGCCATCTGCCGCCGTCACCAGCAGCGGTCCCATCACTTTTACCGTCACCTTCGCGGATGCGAACTTCAACTCCGGGCTTCTGCATCAGGGGCAGGTCACGCTGAACCGGACCGGCACGGCCAGCGGGGTCGTGGCCGTTTCGGGAGCCGGTCCGACCCGGACTGTAACCATCAACAGCATTACCGGGGCGGGTTTGCTGGGCATATCGCTGTTCTCGGGTTCGGCGACGGACCTCGCCGGCAATCTCGCTGCGGCCGTCGGGCCGAGCGCCACCTGCCTGGTCCAGCCCACCCCAGGGACGGCCAGTGCGTGGGGTTTGAACAGCAGCGGCCAGTTGGGCAACAACAGCCTGGCCGGGAGCCTGGTCCCCGTGGCAGTAGATACCAACGGGGCATTCGGCGCTCAGCCGGTCGTGGCGGTGGCTCCGGGAGCTGGCTTTAGCCTGGCCCTCAATTTCTACGGTCAGGTCTTTGCCTGGGGCAAGAATGACAAAGGCCAGTTGGGCAACAATACCGTGGTGGACAGCCAGGGGCCGGTGGCGGTGGACACCAGCGGGGTGCTTAACGGCCAGGTCATTACTGCCGCCGCGGCCGGGCGTCAGCACAGTTTGGCGGTCGGCAACGATGGGCGGGTATTCGCCTGGGGCCTCAATGCCAGCGGCCAGTTGGGTAACGGAACGACCACGGACAGCCGGGTGCCAGTGGTCCTGACGTCGCCGGCGATCAGCAACAAGTTCATCGTGGCCATCGCGGCGGGGGCCAGCCACAGCCTGGCGCTCACCTCGGACGGACTCGTGTTTGTCTGGGGGGCGAACGCCAAGGGGCAGTTGGGCAACAACTCCACGACGGATCTCTCCACCCCGGTGGCGCTGGCTCCCAGCGCCTTTGGCGGCAAGGCCGTCAAGTTCATCGCCGCCGGCATGACGCACAGTCTGGCCGTGGCTTCGGATGGGCAGGTGTTCACCTGGGGCGACAACAGCTCGGGCCAGCTCGGGAACAACTCCCTCACGGACAGCCGAGTGCCCGTGGCACTGGCGACCTCGCTCTTCAGCGGCAAAGCCATGGCGTCCTTGTCCGCGAGTTCCAACCACAGCCTGGCGCTGGCTGCGGACGGGGCCTTGTTCTCCTGGGGGGCAAACCGCAAGGGTCAGTTGGGGAACTCAAGCACCACTGCCAGCAAGCAGCCAGTGCAGGTAGGGGGCACGACGCAGTTCAAGGCCATCGCGGCCGGCACCGAGTTCAGCCTGGGATTGACTTCCAGCGGAGTGGTTTACGGCTGGGGCGACAATGCGGCCGGCCAGATCGGCAACAACTCCACCACCTCCCTCAATGTGCCCGGTGCCGGTCCGTCCTTCTCCGGACGCCAGGTGCTCCGCCTGGGAGTTGGCGGGGGAGGCGGACCCTCGCACGCGCTGGCCGTCGTCAAGCCGGCTCCCGTGGTGCTGAGTGTCGCCGCCGTGGACGGCACCTACCGGGCGACCAAACGGATCAATATCACGGCGGAGTTCAGCCTGCCCGTGACGGTTACAGGCTCTCCTCAGGTGGCGCTAATGGTGGGGGGCACGCCTCGTCTCGCCAACTACCTCTCCACGTCCGGCTCGACGGTGACCTTCAGCTACACGGTTGCCCCCGGCGAGGTGGACCTGGATGGCATTACCCTCAGTTCCCCCATATTGGGGGGCGTCAGCAGCATCTCGGATGCGCCCGGCGGGGGGGCACCGAACATACCGGCGGCCTCGCTGGCCTTCGTTCCGCCAAACACCACCGGAGTGAAAGTGGACGCGGTGCTTCCGACTGTGACGATCGGCACGCCGACAGTCAGCTTCACCAGGAACGGGCCCGTGAGCTTTCCCGTGACTTACGTGGACAATGATTCCATCGCAGCCATAACTTTGGCGCCGGCGAAGGTGTCGGTATACCGGACCGGCACCGCCGCCGCCACTGCGGCAGTGAGCGGCACCGGGGACACCCGGACAGTCACGTTGAACAGCATCACCGGGGAGGGCACGCTGTATTTCAACGTCCTCGCCGGCACGGCCACCGATCCGGCCGGCAATACGGCCCTCGCCTCGGGGCTGAGTGCGAGTGTCACCGTGGATGCCACTCGGCCGACCGTGACCATCAGTGCGCCGTCGGCGACGAGCACCACCAACCAGTCCGTGAGCTACACCGTGACCTATGCGGATGCTAACTTTGGCGCGAGCACCCTGGCCCCGGCCGATGTGGTCCTGAACAAGACCGGCACGGCGAATGGAGCCGTGTCGGTGACCGGCACGGGACTCACGCGCACGGTGACGATTGATAGCTTCACCGGCAGCGGCACGCTCGGCATCTCGTTGCTCGCCGGCACGGCGGCGGACCTGGCGGGCAACATGGCCCTGGCCGCCGGACCGAGTGCCACGTTCACGTTGGTGTCGGCGAACTCGGCCCCGACCGTGGCCGGCCCGATCCCCAACTACAGCGTGTTGGAGGACGCCGTGAACACCACGGCGAACCTGACGACTGTATTTGCCGATGCGGAGACGCCGGCCGCCAGCCTGACCTATGCCGTGGTGGCCAACACGAACACCGGACTGGTGACGGCCACCATCAGCAACGGCACCAACCTGGTGCTGGCCTATGCCCCCAACGGCAATGGCACGAGCGAGATTTCCGTGTCCGCGACCGACGCGGGCGGTTTGTCGGTCACCAACACCTTCGTGGTGACGGTTGTCGCCGTGAATGACGCGCCGCACCTGACGGTGGCCACCAATGTCGTGGTGACCACCGGCAATGCGGTGGCCCGCACCGTGGCCGCGTTTGCCGGCTTCTCGGCGGGACCTCCGGATGAGGCCGCCCAGACCGTGACCTACACGCTCACGGTGGACAACCCGGCGCTCTTCATCGTGCAGCCCGCACTGGCCGCCGATGGCACCCTGAGTTTCCGGCCGGCGCGCGGGCAGGGCGGAGCCACGCTGGTGACGGTGGTGGCGCAGGACGACGGGGGGACGGCCTCGGGCGGGGTGGACCGGGCGACCAACAGCTTTGTGGTGGCGGTGCAGGTGGCCCCGGGCAGTCTGGACACCAGTTTCCCGGCGACGGCTAACGGGGCGGTCTATACCACGGCCATGCAGCCGGACGGTCGGGTCTTGGTGGGCGGGGTCTTCAGCAGCATCAACGGGGAGGCGCGGCAGAACCTGGCGCGGCTCAATCCCGATGGGACGGTGGACCTGGGTTTTGCCCCGACGACGGACGGGAGCGTGACGACCCTGACGGTGCAGACCAATGGCGGGATACTGGTGGGCGGGACCTTCAACAACGTCAATGGGGTGCCACGGCAAAAAATCGCCCGCCTCAACGCCGACGGGACGCTGGCGGCCGGGTTCGACCACGCGGTGAACAGCACGATTTTTGCCATGCTCGAACAGAGCGACGGCAAGATTCTGGTGGCGGGTGACTTTACCAGCTTCGGTGGCTTTTCGCTTCCCTACCTGGTGCGGCTGCTGCCGGATGGGCAGGTGGAGATGGCCTATGCGCCCGGCGTCAACGGCGTGATTTACACCATTGCCTTGCAGCCGGACGGCCGACTGCTCGTGGGCGGCGGCTTCAGCCAGGTGAACGGCGTGCCCCAGGCGCGTCTGGCGCGTCTGGATGCCGCCGGAACGCTGGATGGCGGCTTCAACCCCGGCGCCGGCAACAACGTGTTCTGTCTGACCTTGACGGCCAGCGGGCAGATCGTCGTGGGCGGGGCTTTCAACACCCTGGCCGGGCAGCCCCGCCAGCGTTTGGGCCGCCTTAATACAGATGGCACGGCGGATCTGACCTTCAATCCGGGGGTAAGCGGAAACGTGTATTCGCTCGCGCTGCAGGCGGACGGAAGCCTGATCCTCGGCGGGGCCTTCCTCACCGTGGGCGGGCAGGCGCACAACCGGGTCGCCCGGATCAACGAACTCGGGCAGGTGGACAGCAACTTTGATCCCAGCCTGAGCCACGATGCTTTCAGCGTGGCGCTGCAGGGAGATGGCAGGGTGTTGGTGGGCGGGCCGTTCACAACACTGGGCGGCTCTCCCCAGAGCCGTTTTGCGCGGCTGGTCAACGGGCTGGCCACGCAGGCCCTGACCGCCTCCGTTGGCCAGGTGTCTTGGCAACGGGGTGGCACGGCTCCGGAGGCCCGGAGCACCACCTTTGAGCTGTCCACCGACGGGGGCGCGAGCTGGATCTTTCTGGGCGCGGGCACGCGGGTCGGCGGCGGCTGGGAACTGACCGGACTGACGTTGCCGGCCGGGGGGCTGATCCGCGCCCGGGCGCAGGTGCCCGGCGGGCAGCAGGTCGGCTCCATGGCGCTGGTCGAGACCATCGCGCCCTTCCCGAACACGGCTCCGACGGCGGCGGGCGCGCTGGCGGCGGTGAGTTTGAATGCCGGCACCCCGACCGCCACGGTGGCGCTGCCGACGGCGTTTGCCGACGCGGAGACGCCGGCTGCGGAACTGGTTTACACCGTGACCGGCAATACGAATCTGGCGGTCGTGGTGGCGACGATTGCCGGCGGGACCAACCTGAGCTTGGTGCCCGTGCCGGGGCTGGAAGGCACCAGCCTGGTGACGGTCCGGGCGACGGATGTGGGCGGGCTGTTTTTGGAGCAGACGGTGCTGGTGACGGTGACGGTGAACCAGGCCCCCACCTTGGACTTCGCGCAACGTGTGCTGGGGGTGCCGGGGACGGACACCAGCGTCCAGACCGTGTCGGGATTTGCGACGCTCGCTCCCGGGCCGGCGGCGGAGGCGGGTCAAACGCTGGGATTGACGGCGACGACTGACAACCCCGCGTTGTTCAGTGCGGGCCCGACGGTGCTGGCGGACGGCACGCTGACCTACACGCTGGCCATGGGGGCCAGCGGGAGCGCGCTGGTGACGGTGGTGGCGATGGACAACGGAGGCACGGCGCTGGGTGGTCATGACCGGACCACGAACATGTTCCGGATCAATGTGGTGCCCGCGGACCTGGTGGTGTCGAGCACGGCGGACAGCGGACCGGGTTCGTTGCGTCAGGTGATCGCCAATGCCAACGCCAGCGGCGGGCCGGTGACCATTCTGTTCGCACCCGGGTCTGGCGTGACGCCCGTGACACCGTTGCCGGCCTTCACCGGTCCGGTGACGCTGGCCGGCAGCGGGGCGTTGCCGCCGTTGGAAGTGGGGAGCGGCGGCGTGCTGGATTTGGGCGGCGGCACCTTCAGCGGCACCACGATCAGCGTGCAGAATGGCGGGACGCTCAGTGGCAGCGGCACTTTCGCCGGCAACCTCACGGTCGCACCCGGCGGCACGGTGGCTCCCGGGAGCAGCCCCGGCCAGCTCGCGGCAGACTCGGGCAATTGGGATGGCGGCGGCAGTTATGTGTGGGAGATCAACAACGCGGCGGGCGCGGCGGGCACGGCGTCCGACCTGCTGGTCTTCACCGGCCAGCTCGCGATCACCGCCACTCCGGCGAACCCATTCACCGTGAAGATGCGGACCCTCACCTCGGCCAATGTGGCGGGGCCGATGGCGAATTTCACGGGCACCTCTGACCTGGCGTGGACCATCGCGCAGGCAGGTTCCCTTACGGGCTTCGATCTGGCCGCCTTGCAACTGGACACCACGGAGGTGGCCAATGCGCTCGGCACCGGCGTGTTCCGCCTGCGGCGGTCGGGCAACTCCGTGCAGGTCACCTTCTCCCTCAACTCCGCACCGACGGTCACCGCGGCCCCCGGCCCTGTCACGGTGCTGGAGGATGCCTCGAACACCGTGCTGCCGATGGCGGGCAGCTTCAGCGATGCCCAGCAGGCCTCCGCCCAGTTGAACTACCAAGTCACCGGCAACACGGCGCCGGGCCTGGTGACCGCGACGTTTGGTGCGGGAGGGATGCTGACTCTGGCGTATGCCCCGGACCAGCATGGCAGCGCGACCCTCACTGTGCGGGCCACCGATTCCGAAGGCTTGTTCGCGGAAACGGCGTTCGCCGTTACCGTGACCTCCGTCAATGATGCGCCGGCCATCACCTTTGGCGAGGCGACCCTGACCGTCGGGGAGGATGCCGGGGCTCAATTGCTGCCGGGTTTCGCCAGCCTCTCGGTCGGACCGGCGAATGAAGCCTCGCAGTCGCTGACGGTGGTGTCCGTCACGGCGGACAATCTGGCGTTGTTCAGCTTCGCCCCGGCCTTGGATGCCTCCGGCCGGTTGAGTTTCACCTCCGCCACCAACGCCAGCGGCCAGGCGACCGTGACGGTCGTGGTGCAGGACAATGGCGGCGGCACCGATCGGCGGACCAACTCCTTCCTCCTGGTCGTGACGCCGGTGAATGACCGACCCGTGGCCGGCGCCGATGCCCAGGCCCTGAATCAGGACGACGTGCTCACCGTGGCCGCGCCCGGCGTGCTGATGAACGACACTGACCCCGAGAACGACCCCTTGACCGCCGTGCAATTGGCCGGTCCCGCCCACGGCACGCTCACGTTGAATGCCAACGGTGGTTTCAGTTACACGCCGGAGGCCGGGTTCTTCGGCACGGACACGTTCACGTATGCGGCCTTTGACGGCACGGACTCTTCGGTGGAGGCCACGGTCACCCTGACGGTGGCGGCTCGCCCCACCAACTCGGTGCCCGGCACGCAGACGCTGTTCGCCAATTCCGTGCTGCGCTTCTCCGCCACCAACACCCCGCTGGCCAACGCCCTCCGCGTGGGCGACCCGGACAGCCCGACGCTGACGGTGGCGCTGTCCGTCAAATCCGGGACGCTGCAGGTCACCAACCTCGGGGCGCTGACCTTTGTCAACGGGCTGACCAACGGTTCGAACGTCGTGATGAGCGGCCTCGTGGCGGAGCTTAACGCCGCCCTTGAGGGCCTGGCCTACACGCCCGCACTGGACAGCTTCGGCGAAGACGCACTGGTCGTGCTCACCACCGACGAAGGCGGGCGCACGAACCGGGATGCCAGCGAAGTCACTCTGGCGGTGCAGGTCGCGACCCTCGGCGGCCTGCCGAAGGTCTCCCTCGGCGGGCTCAACAACCCCGGCACGGGCCTGCTGGTGACCAACGTCGTGGTGCAGGACGGCACGCTGGACACCAATCTGGTGCAGGGCATCACCTTTGACCCGGTCAACAGCGTGGTGAACGTGCTGCCGGTCGCCGGGCAGGATGGTTCCACCAACTCCACCACGCTGCTCCTGCGGGTCATGTTCAACGACGGCTCGGTCCGCAACGTGGTGCTGCCGGTGATCATCTACCAGCCGCTGCTGACCAGCGTGAGCGGGGATGCGGTTTACAGCGGCACGTTTGGCACGCCGCTCTTCAACCCGCAGACCAGCCTCTACGAACAGAAGGTCAGCGTGATGAACACCACGCCGTTCAATTTCACGGCGCTGCGCATCACGGCGACGAATCTGCCGGCCGGAGTGACCCTCCGTAACGCCACCTTGACCAACGGCGGCCTGCCGTATGTTGAATACAACCTCCCGGTCCCTGCCGGCGGCAACGTCACGCTCACGCTGGAATACTACAGCGCTGACCGCACGGTGCAGGTGACGCCCGGACTCCGGCTGGAACTGCTGGACTCAGTCCGTCCGATCACGGTGCCGAACAGCGGCAGCACGGTGGAGGCTCTCGGACGGTTTGGCTATGCGCCGGACGGGCGCGTCAAATTCTACATCGAGTTCTCGACCCAGGCGGGGGGGAGCTATTTCGTGCAATACAAAGACGCCGTGGGCGATGATTGGAAGACTTCGCCCGTGATCATCAATGGCACCGGCAACCGCGTCAACTGGATGGACGATGGCGCACCGAACACCGATTCGCGCCCGGGTGCCGGCCGCTTTTACCGCATTGTCACCGGCGAATAACCCTTGCCGACTTTTTGCACCCCATGAAGAACTTCTCCCTGCTGCTGGCCGGCACCTGTGCCCTGCCGCTCGCCGCCGCCGCGCAAAACCTGAACGACCCGGCGGTGAGCCGGCACCACTTCGG
>CAZCBE010000088.1:0-31063 GCA_964496695.1 uncultured Klebsiella sp. | reverse complement strand
TTTCCGGGCGGCGGGACGCCGCCCTCTACGGCAGGCAGGATGCCTGCCGCCACGCATTCACTACAAAACTTTGCGGTGTTCCTAGTTTGCAAAGCCTTTGCACATGGCTACGCTTCGCGGCGTTATGGAATGGCTTACGGACCCGCAAATTTGGATCAGCCTGGTCACGCTCACGCTGCTGGAGATCGTGCTGGGCATTGATAATCTCATCTTCATCTCGATCCTGAGCGGCAAGCTGCCGGCGGAGCAACAGGCCAAGGCCCGCAAGGTGGGGCTCTCGCTGGCGCTCATCACGCGCATCCTGCTCCTCTGCTCGCTGGCGTGGCTGGTGACGCTGGACAAGCCGTTCTGGCAGGCGCGCATCTTTAGCTGGGACCTGGCGGTGTCCGGCAAGGACCTGATCCTGCTGGTCGGCGGCTTGTTCCTCATCGCCAAGAGCACCAAGGAAATCCACGAAAAGCTCGAGGGCGAGGACGGCTCCGTGACCAATCATCTCGCCCCGACCTTCGTGAGCGTGATCATCCAGATCCTGCTCATTGACATCGTGTTCTCGCTGGATTCCGTCATCACGGCCGTGGGCATGGTGAAGCAGATCGGGGTGATGATCACGGCGGTGGTGCTGGCGATGATCGTGATGCTCGTCTTCGTCGAGCAGATCAGCCACTTCGTGGACCGGCATCCGACGATCAAGATGCTGGCGCTCTCGTTCCTGATCCTCATCGGCACGATGCTGGTGGCGGAGAGCCTCCATCAGCACGTAAACAAGGGCTACATCTACTTCGCCATGGCTTTCAGCGTGGGCGTGGAGATGCTGAATATCCGCATGAAGGCCAAGCAGGCGACGAAAGTGGAGCTGCATCAGCCGTATCGGTGAAGGGACGGGGGACGGAGTATTGGAGTATTGGAGTGGTGGAGTAGTGGAGCGGACCATCCCATCACTCCATCACTCCATCTCCCCAATTCCCGCTCTCCCTTCCTTTGCTCCAAATCGGCTTGTTTTTGAGGCGTTTTCTGCTCAAAATGCGGCATAGTGATGTCGGGAGCGCCATCAGAAATCGCCTGCCGCCCATTTGAACTCAACCACCTTCATGCCCAGTAAGCGGTGGAAGCGCTGGGCTCCGTTGGCCGTGGCCATGCTGGTGGTGGCCGTCTGGTGGTTGCGACCCGCAACGGAGCCCGGTCCCGCTCCCGCCACGCAGGCGCAGAGGTCTCCAACTCCGACCGTCTCACCCGCCCCTGCTCCCGCGTCAACCTCTGTGCAGGTGGCCGGAGTGATTGAGAATCGTGCGCCGACGACCACCCGGTTGTGGGGCGAGCCGGGTCCGGCTTCCGGCGAAAAGCTCGCCGTTTCGACCCGGCTCAAGGCGCGTCTGAGCGGGGCCAGCATCCCGGGCCGGACGGCATCGCTCGACTCCGCTTTGGGGCCCACGCTCGCCGCCCTCCAACGCGGAGACACCGTCGTGATTCCGCTGCTCGATGGTGAGCAGGTCACCGGGAGAGTGAATCTCGTGCAGCAGGACGGCGGCGGGATCGTGGTTGGCGGCGGCTTGACCGGGTCGCGCACGGGAAGCTTCTCCCTGGGCACCGGCGGCCAACAGGCGGGCGGCACCATCCTGCTGCCCAACGAGGACCTGGCCTACACCATCACGGAGCGAGGTGAGGGCCGGCTGGTCCTGCAGGAGAAGCCGCTCGCCGAACTGATCTGCCGGCGGCTGCCACGCCCGGCCTACGAACTGACCGGAGCCGCGCGAACCCCGGCTGCAGTCACCGTGCCGCCGATGCTCAGCAGCCGGCCGCAGGCGGTCGCGGTGCTGTATCTGGACTTCGACGGCGAGACGGTGACCGAGCCGTTCTGGAACAACGGCAACACCATCGTGGCGCAGCCGGCCGCACTTTCCAGTGCGCAAATCACCCAGATATGGGAACGGGTGAAGGAAGACTACGCGCCCTTCAACCTGGATGTGACCACCGATCCCAGCCGCTACAGCAACGCCCCGGTGGGCCAGCGGATGCGGTGCATCATCACCCCGACCGACGATGCGTCTCCGGATTCGGGCGGGGTGGCCTGCGTGTATAGCTTCACCTTGGCGGGGCGCAACGGCCTCACCGCCACCATCCCCTGCTGGGTCTTCAACACCTCCGTGAAGGGCATCTCGGAGGCTATCTCCCACGAAGTGGGCCACACGTTTGGCCTGCTCCACGATGGTGATGCCAGCCAGCCAGCCGGGACGGCGGAGCGCGAATACTATGCGGGCCATGGCAGCGGCGCGGTCAGTTGGGCGCCGATCATGGGCTCCGGGTATGACGCGCAGTTGGTCCAGTGGAGCAAGGGCGAGTATGCCGATGCGAACAACCAGGAGGATGACCTGGCGATCATTGCCAGCGCCGCGAATGGCCTCGTCACGGATGAGGCGGGCAATTCGTGGGGCACGGCGGCGGCCTTGAGCGTGACCAACGGCTTGGTAAATCAGGCCGGGATCATCTCTGCCGCCAGTGACAGTGACTTCTACGTCTTCACCATCACCGCTCCCGCCACCGTAAGTCTCACGGCCAGTCCGGCGGCGGGTTCGCCCAACCTCGACATCCTGCTGGAACTCCAGGCCAGCACGGGTGCGGTCCTCGTCAGTGCCAACCCCGACCTCGCCCTGAACGCATCGGCAAGCTGCGTCGCGACCGCAGGCACGTATTACGTGAAGATCCAAGGCACCGGCAGAGGCAGTGTGCTGGGCAACGGCTATTCCAGCTACGGCAGCCTCGGCCACTATTCGTTGACGGGCAGCGTGACCACGATCATCGCACCCACGATCACGACGCCTCCCGCCAGCCTCACCGTGACGGCGGGGCAGAGCGCGAACTTCACGGTGACCGCCACCGGCACCGGACCGCTCGACTACCAGTGGCGGCAGGCGGCAATCGCCATCAGCGGTGCCACCAACGCCACTTACAATTTGAACAGCGCACAGACGGGTGATGCAGGCGATTACACCGTCGTGGTCAGCAACCCCGCCGGAGCGATCACCAGCGCGCCGCCGGCGGTGCTGACGGTGAACCCGGTGCCCCCCGGAATGGTGGTCGCATGGGGCTACAACAACTTGGGCCAGACAACCGTGCCTGCAGCGGCGCTCAGCGGAGTGATCGCCATTGCAGGAGGCGGGTTTCATACGCTGGCGTTGAAGAACAACGGCACGCTGCTGGCCTGGGGAGAAAATCGTGCCAGTCTGGCAAGCGTGCCCGTGGCGGCGCAAAGCGGCGTCAAAGCCATTGCGACGGGCTTCGATCATGCCGCGGCCTTGAAGCAGGATGGCAGCGTCGTGGCGTGGGGCAGCAACACGTTCGGGCAGGTGACGGTGCCGCTGACGGCGCTCAGTGGCGTGGCGGCCATTGCGGCCGGAGGGGACAACACGGCGGCCCTGACGGCCAGCGGCGCGGTTGTGGTGTGGGGGAACAATTCCTTTGGCCAGACGACGGTGCCGCCCGCGGCGCAAAGCGGCGTGACGGCCATCGCGGCGGGAGATTATCATCTGGTGGCGCTCAAAGCTGACGGGTCCGTGATCGCGTGGGGCTATAATGACTTCGGACAGGCCACGGTGCCCGTCGCCGCGCAGAGCGGGGTGACAGCCATCGCGGCCGGGGGCAATCACACCGTGGCCTTGAAGAATGACGGTTCGGTGATCGCGTGGGGCTACAATGTCTTCGGTCAGACCACGGTGCCCGACGAGGCGCAGAGCGGGGTGACGGCCATCGCCGCAGGTGAATATCACACCTTGGCCTTGAAGACCAATGGCCTGGTCCTGGTGTGGGGCAATAACACGCATGGCCAGCGGACGGTTCCCATGGCGGCGCAGTTTGGGGTCACGGCGATCGCCGCCGGGGTGTTTCACTCGGTGGCACTCATCGGGGCAGCTCCGCCGCTCGCTCCGGCCATCACCCAGCCGCCCGCGAGCCTGCTGGCGGTGGCGGGAACCAGCGTGACCTTCTCAGTCAACGCCTCCGGCCATCCGGCGCCGGCCTACCAATGGCTTCACACCGGCACAAATCTCACCGGTGCCACCAATGCCAGTCTGGTGCTGGCGGGGGTGACCGCCAGCCAGGGCGGGCCCTACACGGTGGCAGTATCGAACCTCGCCGGAGCTGTGACCAGCACTCCACCCGCTGTGCTCACCGTGGTCAGCAGCCTCTTCCAACCACCGGTGGCACAGAGCGCGGCGGCCATCCGCGATCAAGGCTTTGGCCTGAACCTGCTGCTGGAAACGGGCCGGGCCTTCCGGGTGCAGTTCAAGCAGTCCGTGGAGGACGCCCAGTGGACAGACCTGACGAACTTCACCAGCAGCGGGATGGCCTTCCAGTTTCTCGACGCGGCGGCCACCAACCAGACACGGCGCTTCTACCGGGTGGTTTCACCGTAACGGAACCTCTGGAGCGCAGCGGTAAATCGTCACGGGCGGATGCCTTTTGCGTTGAATTCGCAGGCGGGTCCGGCTACATGGCCCATGGTTGTTCTTAACAAGCCGGGCACCACCAGTCGAAACCGCCCGCCGGTGAGGAATCGAATGACCAGAATCGTCAACTTCAGAGCATGAATTTCTTCGTCCTGCGACGCGGACAAAAGCTCGGTCCCTACCCGGACAGCGCGGTGGAAGCAATGTCCGCCAGGGGCGAACTGCGGGCGGGTGATCTGGTCTGCTATGAGGGCGAGCAAAACTGGCTGCCGGTCAGCCGCTTCATGGAGCACCGCCAGCAGCGCGCGACCACGGTGGAAGTCATTCCCGAGAGCGAAGGCGAGGCCGAGCCCAGTGCATCCGCCCCCTCCCCCAGCAAGACCTCCTTTCTCCGCCGGAGCGTGGAGGAGACGGATGAAGCCACGTTGACCGACGCCGAGCGGGAAGTCATCGCCGGCGGACGGTTTGTCCTCTTCGAGTATTGCTGGTCCCTGCTGCTGTCGTTCAAGCACACCTCGCCGCCAGTGCTGGTGCGTGCCGGAGACGATGGGGGCGGAGCCGCGCTGCGCTACTCTTTGATTTCATTCTGCTTCGGCTGGTGGGGCATCCCCGGCCCGGTCTGGGTCATCAGCACGCTGCGCCACAACGCGCAGGGCGGCCGGGATGTCACGCTGGAGACGCTGACACGGCAGGTCGGCCACGCGCGCGCCGCCGCCGCCTGCGCCCGGCGTCAGGCCAGTGCGGAGCCGGGAGTGCTGCTGCGCGGCCTGGGCGGCATGATGGCCTCACTTTCACTGGCGCTCTGGCTGGGCATTGGCTGGGTGGTCTGGGCCTTCGCACACGGCGACCTTGGCGAGCCTGCGCCCGGACCGGGTGCGCAAGAATTTGAGAAGGCCAACCTGCCGCTCGTGGAGGCCAAGCAGAGTTCCTTCTTCGCCAATGTGTCCAAGGCCCTCGAACTCGGCGACCTCTTCAACCGGGGAGTGCGCGAGTCCTACCTTGCGCTGGCCCGCGAAAACCCGGGCATCGAAGGCATGGAGACGAACAATGTCAGCATCTCGTCCTACTGCGAGCTGCATCAGGACCGCGTGGTCTTTCTCGTGCTGATCCCGGGCCTGCAGAAGCTCCCCCAGGCCCTGCGCAACCGGCTGGCGGATGATGCCTGGCGGGTGTCTTCCCACGCGCTGACAGAACTCAAGGCCGGCTTCACCGACCTCCGGGTAGCCGTGGGCGTGCGCAGCGCGGGCAAGTATGACCAGGTGCTCATGGGCCGCTACATCCGCGACTTCGAGGTGAACAACACCGGGCTGCGCAGCCGCAGCGACGGGCCGCGCAGCAAGGCCAAACTCTACGCCCTGTTCGTGCCGTTGGAGCAGCTCGAGTCGTGGAAGGATGAGTGAGGGGGGACGGAAGCGGAGTAATGGAGTGTTGGAGTAGTGGGAGGGACTGACCCCTCACTCCACCACTCCATTACTCCAACCCTCCGTTTCGCCTCAGCCCTTCAGCTTCGCGACGTAAGCCCCGTCCACGCCGTCGCGGAACGGCAGCAAGTCGCGCTCGGATTCCAGTTTGAAGCGCGGGTGCGCAGCAAGGAACTCCTTCACGACCTCGGAGTTCTCCTCCGCTTCCAGACTACAGGTGCTGTAAACCAGCGTGCCGCCGGGCTTGAGGTGCGCGGCCGCCAGCCGGATCAGCTTGGCCTGAGTCTCGCGCAGCCGGGTGATTTCCTCGGGTTTGATGCGCCAGCGCAGGTCCAGACGGCGGCGCAACACGCCGGTGTTGGAACAGGGTGCGTCCACCAGCACCTTGTCGAATTTCATCTGGAACAGCGTGGCCTCCGGATGGTCGCCAAGGGCAAGTGTCTTCACGCAGGTCACACCGAGCCGGGCGCAGTTCTCCGTGACGAGTTTCAGGCGGTCAGCACTGGAGTCACAGGCAAGCAGTTCGCCATCGTTCTCCATCTTCTGGGCGATGTAGGCGGTCTTGCCGCCGGGCGCGGCACAGAGGTCCAGAATGCTCTCTCCGGCCCAGGCGTCGAGCGCCTGCACCGCGAGGAGCGTGCTGGGATCCTGCACATAGAAACCACCGGCACGAAAGCTGTCCATCATCGCGAGGGACGGGTGCGTCTTGAGCGCGAAGACATGATCCTCACCCCAGGGGCAGCGGATGAAGTCGTATTCCACGTTCTCGTGCAGCCGCCAGCGGTCCAGCAACGCCGCCGGCGTGGTCTTGAGCGTGTTCACACGGACATGCGTGAGCGGCGGAGTGTTGTTCCACTCCAGCAGCTTGCGGGTGTCCTCCGCGCCCCAGCGCTCGGTCCACTTCTGGACCAGCCACTCGGGATGCGAGTAGCCGATGTGCGGCTGTGCGGCCTGCAGCTCGGCGAGCTGCTGTTTGACGGGAAGCAGCTCATCCGAATAACGGCGGAGGATGGCATTGATGAAGCTCGCCTGCAGAGTGAAGCCCTGCCGCTTTGCGAGTTCCACTGTCTCAAAGCACGCGGCATGGGGCGGCACGCGGTCCAGGAAGAACAACTGGTAAAGCCCGAGCCGGAGGAAGACCTGGATCGGGGGCTGCTGGGGACGGGTATCGGTCTTGCGGGCGATGAGCCAGTCCAGCGTGCCCTGCCAGCGCACGCAGCCATAGACCATCTCCTGCGCCAGCCGGCGGTCGTCCGGGCGCATCTTGGTGCCGACAAGCGCCTCCTCGAACAGGTCTTCAACGAAGGCATTCGTCTGCAGCCGCCGGAGCAGCACCCGCACCGCTGTCTCCCGCGCGCGGGAAAGCGGCTCCTCCGGGGGACGAGGCGGTGGGACGAAGATCTGATCGGCCTTCGCGCCTTCCGAACGGATGATGCGCTTCTCCAAGTGAGGCGCGGGCCGCTCCGGGGCGCGACGATAGGGCTCCCGGGAACGGTCCTGCCACGGGCGGCGATCGTCGCCGCGCGGGTCGCTTGGACCCCTCGGCTCGTAGGCAGGCCGTGGGGCGGCAGAATACGGTTCGCGCCGATCATCGCGGCGCGGTCCACGGTCATCCCGCCGGGGAGCGGGGCCTTGGCGCTCGAAGGGACGCTCGCGGTCAGGAGTGCCAGGGCGTGGATAATCCCGGCGTTCAGCGGGCCGAGGGCCGGAGAATTCACCGCGCCGGGCGCTGGGATCTAAATCCCGGCGCTGCCCGGACGACGCCCCCAGTCGTTCACCAGAGTCATTTGAGCGCATCGGGCCACCTCGAAAGTCATCGGCCGGCCGACGGACATCGTCCCGACGGGGACGCTGCTCCCCACGCCCCTCGTAACTCCGCGCACCGGCGGAGGATGGGATGCGCTGGGCGCGCTCGCTGGACGGCAACCACTGCCCGGGCCGGGCATCGGCGCGCTCCCGGGGAGCCTCCGTCGGCTCGACGCGTCTGGCCTTTGGCCGCTTGGCATACCGCTCGTAAAACTTTCCAGCGTGCTGGTCAGGTGTGCCCGCCGGGGCGGGAACCCCGCCCTCCGCAGCGTATTCTCGATCTTCGGGCCGGGGTGCCCCCACCTCGTCGGCCGGCCGGTCTGCCCAGGGCGCACCCGCGCCGCCGCCCCCTGCCTGTCCGCCCTGATTAGGCGCAATTGGCCCGCGAAAGGCGTCATCGCGCCGGCCATAGGGTTTCCCAAACGGCTTGCCAGCCGGACCCCCGGACGGCTTGCGGAATGGCTTCTGATCCGCATGGCCTTCACTTGCCCCGGACATTTCTCTTGGTTTTAATCGCTGCACGACGTAACAATGACGGACATTTCGCATAGCGCGAGTTTTTTGAAACTATGAGAGACGAACTGGAAAAGTTGGCCGTCGCCGGGAAGATTGGCAGCAAGCACATTGAACCGTTGCTGACGTTGGCGCAGGGAGGTTACTGCGCCCACAAGAGCTGGGGCTTCGGGCGGATCACCACGGTGGACACGGTCTTCTGCCAGTTCACGATCGATTTCCAAGGCAAGCCGGGCCACAAGATGGACCTGTCCTTCGCCGCGGAGTCCCTCAAGTCCATCCCTTCGGACCACATCCTGGCCAAGAAGGCCGCTGACCTCCACGGTCTGCGCCAGATGGCCGCCCGCGACCACCTCGGTGTCATCAAGCTCGTGCTCAACAGCCATGGTGGCAAGGCCACGATTGACCTGATCCAGCGCGAACTCGTCCCCGACGTCATCACCGAGGACTGGAAGAAGTGGCTCGAAGTCGCCAAGCGCGAGATGAAAAAGGACGGCCACTTCATCGTGCCGCTCAAGAAGACCGAGCCCATCGTCTATCAGGCCCAGGAGACCACCGTGCAGAAGCGCGTGATGGACAAGTTCAAGGCCGCCAAGGGCCTCAAGGCCCGCCTCGCCGAGGCCGCCGAGCTGCTCAAGAGCGTGGACGACCTCGACAACAAGACCGCCGTCGTCACCGAGGCCATCGCCACCCTGAACGCCGAAATCACCAGCCACCAGCGCACCCAGCCCGCGCTCGCCTTGGAGGCCGTCTTCCTCCGCGACGAGCTGGCCAAGGCCGTCGGCCTCTCCCCCACCGAGGGCGAACTGACCGAATCCATTCTCTGGAATCAGGGCCTCAAGCTCGGCCAGGTGCTGGATGGCATGCCCGCCGCGAAGCATCGCCGCGCGCTCGACTCCTTCAAGGAAGCCACCCCGACCCTCTGGTATGAGGCCGTCATCGGCACGATCAACACCGTCCCCGCCAAGCTCGCCGGCGAATGCGCCGCGATGCTCATGCAGAACGGCAAGCTCGACCTGCTCCGCGACACGCTCACCCGGCTCATCAGCCAGCATCAAGCCAGCAGCGACCTCCTCCTCTGGCTCGCCAAGGAGCGGTCCGACACCTTCGCGGACATCCTCACCCCCGAGCTGTTCCGCGCGATGGTCAGCGCCATCGAACGCGACATCTTCAACGAGAAGAAGTCCAACAAGCTCCGTGACTTCATCCTGTCCGACCACGAGCTGCTGCCGGAACTCATCACCTCCGCCGACATCGAGGTGGTGAAGGACCTCACGCGCTCGCTCCAGATGTCCCCGAGCTTCGACGACATGGACCGGCGCTCGCTCCTCGCGCGCATCGTGAAGGTCTTCCCCGTCGTCAAGGAACTCATCACCGGTGAGGCCACCAAGCAGGACCACACCTACATCGTCTCCTGGGAAAGCCTCGAACGCCGCCGGAACGAATACGACGACCTCTGCAAGAAGCGCATCCCGGCCAACTCGAAGGACATCGCCCTGGCCCGCAGCTACGGCGACCTCCGCGAGAACCACGAATACAAGGCCGCGAAGGAAATGCAGAAGGTGCTCATGCGCCGCAAGTCCGAGCTGGAAATCCAGCTCAACCGCGCCCGGGGCACCGACTTCGCCGATGTCCGCACGGACGTCGTGAGCATCGGCACCAAGGTGACCGTCCACGACATCAACAACCAGAAGGCCGTCACCTTCCAAGTCCGCGGCGCGTGGGATTCCGACCCGGACAACGGCGTCATTGCGTATCTCAGCCCTATCGGCCAGGCCCTGCTGAATCACCCGGTCGGCGACGAGGTCGAGTTCGAACTGCAAGGCACGAAGCACCGCTTCCGCATTGACGGCATCGCGGCCCTTCCGCCCGCGCCCAAGCCGCCGGAGCCCGTGGAGCCTGAGGTCCAGCCGGAAGGCTGAGCCGGGATAGTCGGGAGTTCCAAGTTTCGAGTTTCAGGTTCAAGCTTTCCGACGCAATCGGATGCTTGCGCCTGACTTGAGACCTTGAACTTTGAACGTTGAACTCACTTCGGTTCATCTTCGCCTGTCTGCTCTTGGTCGCCGGGCAAGTTAAAGCCCAGCCGGCCGCGGGCGCACTCGCCTTCGACTCGCTGCACAAGATCACCAGCGTCCGCTACGGCCAGACCAATGCCGTGGTGAGTTTCACGCTCACGAACCGCTCCGCCGCTCCGATCACCATCGGCGACGTCTCGCTCTCGTGCGGTTGCAGCGTCGCGAGCCTTCCGGCCAGACCTTGGAAGCTCATGCCCGGCGAGCACGGCCAGGTAATCATCACGACCGATCTGCGCGGCAAGCGTGGTTCGCTCGTAAAGACCGCCATCGTGTATGCCACCTCCGGCACCCGCGTGCTCACCTATCAGGTGGACATGCTGGAACCTGCCACGCCCGAGGAACGGGCCCGCAACCAGTCCCTGGCCAAGGCTGACCGCCAAGCGGTGTTCCGGGGCGATTGCGCCCGCTGCCACTCCGTCCCTGCCCTGGGCAAAACCGGCAAGGAACTCTTCGCCGCCGCCTGCGCCATCTGCCACGAAGCGGAACACCGCGCCACCATGGTGCCCGACCTGAAAGCCTTCAAAGAGCCCGCCACACGCGACTACTGGCTCCAATGGATCTCCCACGGCAAGCCCGACGGCTTGATGCCCGCCTTCGCCACCCAGTTCGGCGGCCCCCTCACTGACGCGCAGATTCAGTCACTGGTGGAATTCTTGAGCCCTCCGGGACGCCGCCCTCCCCATTGACCGAAGTTTTGGCAGGAAAATTTTGGGCAGAAAGATTGGGAGAAGAATTTCCTCTGCCCTAAATCTAATGCTTTTCGGGAACTCCCGTGAGCGAGGCAGCGTGGACTGCCGATCAGGGCTGAAAGCCCGCCCGGTGACAGCCCGGGGTGAAGCCCCGGGTAGCCCGCCAGCAACGCCTGCCCGCCCTGAAAGGGCGGAACTCATTTCCGCCCCGTGCTGCGTCCCGCCCCTTCAGGGCGGTGACGAAATGGGACCCCGAACCCGGGCCTCCGCCTCGCGGGGCTCGGCTCCAGCCCGGGCTGTCACCGGACGGGCTTTCAGCCCTCAAGCCGGCGGCCTTCGGTGCGGTGGTGGAGCCCATTGGAATGCTCCCGGCGAATTCCCGAAAGGCATTAGCCTGAAAGCAGCCGTTGAGAAACCGCTGAAGACGCGGAATACACGGACGGGAAAGGGCTTGAGGAGCGTGCGGCGACTTGGGGACGTTCACCCGGCGGGTGAAGGGGCGCTGGTTGCTATCGGCTTCTGCTTCCGCGTGTTCCGTGTATTCCGTGGTTCCAATTGCCGTTCCAGAATTAGCCCTAATTCCGTCTCCTCCACTGGCTCTCCAACGGAACGGAAAGCGGTGCTGAAAGGCACCGCACTCCAGACGCGGACGCGACCTCCACGACCCACGACATCGCGAAGCGTCTGGAGTGCGGTGCCTTTCAGCACCGCTTTTCCTTCCTCGAAATGCGCAGCCACCCACGGCGTTCAGGCTCCATCTTTGTCCGTCCCAAATCTTTGGGAACCAGCAAACGGCAACACCCAAATGCACCGAACTCACCGCCCTTTTGCGCCGCTTGTGCCTCTTTGTGGCAAAGCCCGTCTGCTTCGCGGCTCACTTTTTCGCCACCCACCAGACATTGCGGTAGTAGATCGGATTCCCGTGGTCCTGGAGCTGGATGGGGCCGGGCGTCGCGCCTTCCTTGAGGCCGGCGGCGGTGGTGGCGCTGTTGACCGGGGCGTTCTCGTGGATGAGCACGCCGTTGTGCTTCACCGTCAGCGTGGCGTCCTTCGTCTTCATGCCGGCGGCGTCGAACTGCGCCTCGGTGAACTCGATGTCGTAGGTCTGCCAGGTGAGCGGCGGGAAGCACATGTTCACGAACGGACGGTGCTTGGTGTAGATGCCGCCGCACTCGTTGTTCTCGCCCTTGAGGCCGAAGCTGTCCAGCACCTGCACCTCGTAACGGTCCTGGAGATACACGCCGGAGTTGCCGCGATCCTGCCCGCGCCCGAGCGGCTTGAAGGGCAGGAAGAACTCGATGTGCAGCGTGCCGCTCTTGATCATCTCCTTGGACTTCGTGCCGCAGCGGAGCAGTTTGCGCTCATCCATCTTGCCATTCTGCCACGCATCCGGGCTGGAACCGTCGAAAAGCACCAGCGCGCCCGCCGGCGGCTTGGCGAGGAGCGTGGGACTCTGGCGGAAGACCTTGATCAGCTTGAAAGCCTTGCCCGCCGCATCAGTGCCGGTGAGCAGGCCGCCCGCCGCGGTTCCGCTCACCTTGCCGTCCGCGCTCTTGAAGACCGCCTTCGCCCCGTCGAGCGCACCCTCGACTTCCGTCTTCGCAGCCTTGTCCCAGCCCGCGCCCGGCAAGCCGCCCGCGTGCAGCACGAGGCGGAACTTGTTATCCCCGAGCGCGATGACCTGGCCACCGAGTCCGGCATCGGCATACTCGCCCTGCAACTCGAAGTCCGGCCCGGCCGCCCGCGCCTCGGCTTCGGTGAGGTAGGCGGGAGGTTTGGGTTTAGGGGCGTCAGCGGCGAAAAGTGTGAATGCTGCGCACGCGAGTGTGGCGAAGACGAAGGTCAATTTCATGAGGTTGAACAGACGTGGCGTGCGCGAGACGAATTCGTCGAGTTTCCTGACATTCCAGCAATCTAAACGTAGGACTCGTTGCTCACAAAACCACGGTAAGGGAGTTCATCCAAAGGCTCGTCCTGTAGCTTGATCCGCTGCCGACGCGCCCGCATCCGCAAGCTCGGATGCTTCTCGTTGAGCCGATACAGTCTTCGTGTTACTTCCGCCCGGTTGCGGTCCGCCTCTGTCGCCTGGGGATTGGGCAGCAACTCCCCGGTGGTGTATTCCCAAATGAAGTAACGATGGAAGTCGAAATCCGGGGCATCTGGCCGTAGCAGCAACTCGTCAAAGTCGTCCCGCTTGCCTTGACAGAAATCACAGCAAAAATAGAGGTTCGGCCAGTGGTAAGCCTCGCGCGGAAAACGGGACTTGGGCTTGAAGTGCTCAACGGTCTCGAGCGAAGGCGGGCTGACGGGGAAGGCATCACAAAAAGAACAATGCGCCTGGGTCTGTTCCTTGAGCGGTATCAGGAGGAGTTGGTTCACCGCCACCCCTTCGTGCTGATGCCAGTGAAAGGTTCCGCGTTGGGCTTGGCGTCGCTCCCAATCCTCGCCCCACTCTTGCCACTTCACCGCCAAAAACGGCGGCTCCTCACCCCTTTGGAACTTCCTCATGTCACCTTGGTCTTAGCAAGCTGTCGATTCAACTGGCTCATCTCCTGGCCCATCATGTAGTTCAACTCCATGCTGCGCTGGCCAATGGCTCCGGCCAGTTCAGTGACGGTGGCAAGTGCCGCTGCATTGCCGCCCCGGGCCGCATCGCGGTGTTCTCGGAACTTGGAGAGGAGCTGCTCTGTCTCCGGGTCATACCACTCGCGCAGCCCCATGATATCCTCAACCACGGAGATATAACTGTCCCCTGCACTAGCTGCCTGGGGTTTCTCAATCTTCACCAAACCATCCCCCCCCATCGTGAGCCGGTGAATCCAACCGTGGTTGAGAGATGCGATGACGAATGGCGAGTGCGTGGCGATGAAGATCTGGGCCTTGGGAAATAGTCGCTGAAATGCTGGCAAAATGCGCCGCTGCCAAGCAGGATGTAGATGGCTCTCCACCTCATCCAGTAGAAAAACCGCTTCGGTGTCCAAAGGGCTGCCTTCCCCTTGAAGCCAAGCATCCAACATCACCACGGCTCCCACCATCCAGCCGATGATGGATCGCAGACCATCGGGCAAGAGGTCGAACTGAAGATCTGTGGTGCCCCAGCGGACGAAAATCTTTGGTTCAGGGTAAGACGACACGTTGAACAGAAACGCCCGTCCGGTGATCTCCGTGAGTGCCTTCTCCAGAGCCTGAATGATACGCGTTGAGCGGGTCAATGCTTTCCCTTCACCAGAATTCATCGAGTCCATCGCGGCTTGCACTTTCAAGTTAGCGATCGCTTGAAGCAGTTCTCCCGAGTGCTTCTCTGGTCGCGAGAATTCCAGACACGCCACTCGGTTGGGCTTCGGCACACCCGCCAGCACACTGATCTTGGTGTCGGTAAGGAAGGCAATACCATTGTAAGCGAAAGCAGGGACTTTGCCTGCCCATTGAACAACGGATAGCCCATCGGGATTGGTATGAGCGAATCCTTGGATACGTTCCGCTGTAAGAGTGATGCGCGGCCAAGATATGAGGCGGTGTTTAACAGCGACTTCATCAGCCCCAAGAATGGCAACAGGGTTGAGAAACCCTTTCGCTCGTCTAGACAGGGCGTTATGACCACCGAGCATAGATGCAAGCACCGCAAGTAACCGCGTCTTACCGGTGCCATTCACACCCGTGAGGAGATGCACCTCGGCTAAATCAGCCGGCTTGTTTTCCACACTGGGAAAATCAAGACGGAACTTGCCAAACGGCGGAAAGTTGTCGGAGGCAATGGCCCGGAACATGGCTGGAACTATGGCTGTGTTATCGCGTAAGCAAAGCTTTTCCTCGCTCAGACCCGTCGCACCTCCGAGGCACGGCAGCCTGCGCGTGAAAGGTCATTTCCCCGCCAGCTTGTGGATCGTGTTGTAAATCTCCTGGCTGATGGTCGCGCCATCCGCCGCCTTAAGGTTGAACTTCACCTTCATCTGCATCACCGGCTTCATGTCCGGGATTTCGAGGAACACGGTCTTCTTGTCCGGAGCCACGGTGACGGATTTCACGTCGAGCTTCTCGCGGCCTTCCTTCTTGGTGGCGGTGTCCACGTATTCCTTGGAGCCGTAGCCACCGGAGTAGATGTAGTTCCAGCGTTCGACGGCCCAGTTCGCCGCGTCGGCGGCGGTGGCGGTGTCCAGCGCGCGGGTGAAGGTGATTTGCAGGCCGGTCTTGGTGGCACTCAGTGAGTGCGGCATGTCCACGGGCTTGCCGGTGTAGCGGACGCGGGTGAACGCGCCGTCGCGGGTGCCGCGCGTCTGCCAGCCGCGCAGGCCGGTGAGGTAAAGCTGGCCGTCCTTGGGATTGAAACGGCCGCGCATCGTGCCGCTGGGGAATTTCAGCGGGAAGGGTGTCATCCCCGCCTGCACCTGGCCGTCCACTTCCTGCGTCATGACGTGGAAGAGCGTGCCCATGCCGTAGCTGGTGAAGAGAAGCTGGTTCTCGAACGGCCCCCACTGCTTGCTCGTCACCCACGCCTGCCCGCCGCTGGAGTTGTCCTGCGCCTTGGGCAGCCAGCAGATGGGCTGGTCATACTCGTTGAGCTTGTCCTCGGGCGGGGCCTTGCCATGCGCAGTCTGGCGCATGCCGTAGAAGCCGCCGGTGCGGATGAGGTTGAGCTTGCTCGCGGGCATGTAGTGGCCCTCGTTGTCGCTGACGGTGAGCCAGCCGTTCGGCCCCATGCCGCTGCCGTTCGGTGCGCGCAGGCCGGTGGCGATGACCTCCAGCTTCGAGCCGTCCTTGCTGATCTTGATCATCGTGCCCTGATGCGGTGACTGGACCGTCGGCGGCCACGGCGCGCCCTTGCCGTAGTAAAAGTTCCCCGCCATGTCGGTCTGGAGGTCGAGGCAGAACTCGTGATAGTTCGGCGTGACAACCGTGTCGTTGTTGAAGCACTCGTAGAAGTCCGCTTCGCCATCGCCGTTCAAGTCATGAAGGCGGGTGAGCTGGTCGCGGCAAGTGACGAAGATCTGGCCGTTCACGACCTTCAGGCCCAGCGGCTGGAACATGCCGGTGGCAAAACGCTTCCAGGACAGCTTGCCGTCCTTGCTGTCCAGGCCGCTGACGATCCACACATCACCGTGGAAGCACGAGACGGCGGCGCGGCCATCCGGCAGGAAGTCAAAGCCGCTGAAGAAGGTCTTGGAGTTCCACGGGTTTGGAACGGGGGGCGTGAGGTCGTCCACCACGTAGGGGCCGTCCCCGGTGCCCGCCACGGCCTCGGTCTGCACCGGCTGCGTCCAGCGGCCCGCCGCGCCCTTGGTCAAAGCGGCGAGGCTGGCGAGCTTCGGCGTGCTGCTCAACGCGGCTTCCACCGGGGCGAAGTCCGCCTTGGCCCCCTTCCAGAGCGCGATGCGGAAGGACTGCTTGCCAGCGGGAATCTTCGCCGTAACGCGGCCATTGGCGTTCTCCAGCGTGACGCCTGTGCCGCCTTG
Source organism: uncultured Klebsiella sp. (assembly GCA_964496695.1). Classification (GTDB taxonomy): domain Bacteria; phylum Verrucomicrobiota; class Verrucomicrobiia; order Limisphaerales; family SXTU01; genus SXTU01. The sequence goes on along the minus strand of CAZCBE010000088.1, from coordinate 14,670 downwards.
CACCGCAATGGCGAGCGACTGCGGGGCTTCATTGCCCACCGCCGGCAGGTCCAAGGTCAGCTTGGCCCCTGCCCCGCCGCCCGACACGCCGTCGCAGATCAGCAAGGTCTGCGCGGTCTTGCTGTCCAGCTCGATGGTGCGGGTGACAATCTTGGCCTCGCCCACCGTTTCCAAGCCCGGCATCTCCAGCACGTCGGCCGTGCCGACGGTGTATTTGAGCACCACGTTCCAGCCGTTGAGATAAAGGCCGCGATACTTGGCCCACTCGGTCGGCAGGCGGCCCTGCTTATTCTCGCGCGGGTCCGCAAACTGGCCGCCCTTCGCCCAGCCTGGGCCAATCAGCGTGCCGAAAAGCGGCTTGCCCATGACCTCGGGCGGCTGCGGGTGAATGATCTCGACCTGGCTCTTGCCGAACTTCAAGTAGTCGCCCGCCCACGCCACCGAGACGCGCATCAGGTCGGTGTCGTAGCAGACATGCACGTCGCGGTTCGCGCCGACCGAGACGACGACACCCTTCATGGTGAGGTTCGTCGAGACGGGGTAGGTGCTCTTGATCGTGCTGGTGAAGTAAGGCCCGCGCTCGATGCCGTCCAGGGTGTTGCCCGGGGCGGCGGACAGGGAGACGACGAACGCGAGCAATGCGGGAACGAGAGCGAGTTGTTTCATAAATGGCGGAACCGGCGCTGTATTTGGCCGGTTTGGACGGCGCTGGCAATTCCTTAATCATCAATTCCCATGTTCGGAGTCCCGCCTTTAGGCGGTAGAACGGTGCGAAGACCAGACGCTAACGCGCGGAGCGTCTGCAATGTTCGGACGTCTCACCGCCTGAAGGCGGGACTCCATGCGTTGCGCATCGCGCGCCCTCACTTCACCAGATGCTCATCAAAGAAGCGCAGCGTCCGGCGGTGGATCTCCGCGACCGGCGGGTCGGCTGGCACCCCGCGTTTCGCCGGTTGCATCCCGTGGTCGCCATTGGTCACCGCCAACAGTTCGACTTTGGCCCCGGCCTGTTTCAAAGCTTTCGCGAGCACCTCGCCTTGCTCCAGCGGGACCAAGGCGTCCGAATCGCCATGGACGATCAGCATGGGTGCCGAGTTGCTGCTGGCCCAGGTGATGGGACTGGCTGCCCTCCAGATCGCAGTCTTCTCCTTGAAGCCACCGCCGAACAGTTTCAGCAGAATCGCGGGGTCCTGCCCTTCCTTGGCCCCGACCAGGCCAACGCCGCCACGCGTAAAGTCCGTTGGCCCGGCGTAGTTCACCACCGCTTGCACCCGGCTGCTCACGTTGGTGTAAGCCCCCACATCGAAGCCCGCCCGCTCATCCATGGTGCCCAGACACGCGACGAGATGGCCGCCGGCGCTGTGGCCCCAGACACCGATGCGGTCGGGGTCCACATGCCACTTCGCCGCGTTGGCACGGAGCCAGCGGACCGCCAGCTTGCAGTCCTCGATCTGCGCCGGCCATTTGGCCTCGCCGCTGAGCCGATACTCGACGCTCGCGGTGAAATAGTCGCGCGCGGCCAGCGGCCAGGCGGCGTTGTCCTGATAGCGGCCGCCCTCCCAGCCGCCGCCATGAATCCACAGCACGGCGGGCATCAGCTTGGCCGGCGGGATCTTCGGCGTGACGATATTGAGGCGCAAGGCGCGGCCTCCGACCTTGCCGTATTCCACGTCGTTGATGACCTGAAGCGTGTCGGGGATGTTCGCCTGCGGACGGCAGGCAATGGCCGTGGCAAACAGCAAAGCGACGAAGCAGCAGCGGAATTTCATGACGGAACGGGAAGGTGAACGGCTCGGATAGAACGAGCAAGGGGCAAGCGGGAGGAAGTTCCAAATCCCGAGTTCCAAATTCCAAAGTAGTCCCAAGATGGGCGCGTCACAGCATCATGCATTCGTATGCATCCAGGGGCCTGCTTTGTTCGTGGAAGCCCGAACTGGTGGAAGTCGCGCCAGCGTCTGGAGTGCGGTGTCTTTCAGCACCGCTATTGTTCGTGCCAGGAACATTCGCGAACCTGTCGCGCTCACCGTGCGCCCAACTGGAAGCGGCGGTGAAACGCGCCGCACTCCAGACGCTCCGCGTCGCCGAAGCCGGTGGCCATCGGGTCCACCTCGGGCGTGTGCAGCCAGACTTGGAGCTTTGAACTTGGTGTTCGGAATTTTCCAGCGCCTGCTCAGAAGAAGCAGCAACGACTCTTCCGCGTGAACCTCTTGCCCTCCGCCACCGTCTGCCTTCTTACGACCATGCACACTACTCGTCGCGCTTTCCTTGCGCCTCTGCGTTCCGGCCTTGCCACTCTCGGCCTCGTCCTCGTGTCCTCCGCCTTCGCCGCCAACTGGCCGGCTTGGCGCGGTGCGAACGCGGACGGCCTCTCCACCGAGAAGAATCTCCCCGTGAAATGGAGCAAGGACGAGAACATCCGCTGGCGCATCCCGCTGCCGGAAGCGGGCAACTCTACGCCGGTTACTTGGGGCGACCGAATCTTCCTAACGCAGCCCGTCGGCGACCGTCGCACGCTCATGTGCTTCAACCGTGCCGACGGCAAGCTGCTCTGGCAGCAAGGGGTCACAACGAAGGAGAAGGAGCCGACGCACGGGACGAATCCTTTTTGTTCCGCGTCGCCGGTGACCGACGGCGAGCGGGTGATCGTGTCTTTCGCGTCGGACGGCCTGTATTGCTACGACTTCGACGGCAAGGAACTGTGGAAGCGCACGGACCTGGGCCGGCAGATTCACATCTGGGGCAACGCGGCCTCGCCGGTGATTTACAAGGATCTGTGCTTCCTCAATTTCGGCCCCGGTGAAACGACCTACCTGATCGCCGTGGACAAAAAGACCGGCAAGACGATCTGGAAAAACGACGAAGCCGGCGGTGACGCCGGTGGCGTGCCACCCGCGCCCAAAGACGCAGCGAAGGACGCGCCGGGAGAGAAGAAGGCCGCACCGCGCGGCAAGTGGCTCGGCTCCTGGACCACCCCGCCGATCATCAACGAGGGCGGGAAAGACTCGCTCATCATGTCGTGGCCGAACCGCGTGTGTTCGCTCGACCCGCTCACGGGCAAGGAACGCTGGACGTGCGATGGCTTGAACCCGCTGGTCTATACCTCGCCGCTGCATGCGGACGGCATCGTGGTCGCCATGGGTGGCTTCGGCGGCAAGGCGCTGGCCGTCCGCACGGGCGGCTCCGGCGACGTGACGTCATCCAAACGCCTCTGGCACCATCCGAGTTCACCGCAGCGCATCGGCTCCGGCGTGATCCATGAGGGCCATATCTACATCCACAACGACCCCGGCACGGCGATGTGCATCAACTTGGAAACGGGCAAGCAGGTCTGGAACGAACGCCTCACCGGCCCCGCCGCCACGGGCGCGAACTGGAGCAGCGTGATGCTGGCCGAGGGCAAGTGCTACACGATCACCCAGGGCGGCACCTGCTTTGTGTTCAAGGCCAGCCCGACGTTTGAACTGCTCGCCACCAATCCGCTCGGTGAACGCTCGAACAGCTCCATCGTCCCCTCGAACGGCGACCTGCTCATCCGCACGCACAAGTCGCTGTGGTGCATCGGGGGGAAGTAAGGCACCGCTCAGCGCACGACGAATGGAATTCCGATTTCCGGTTCCACGAACGGCAGTGCGCGCTGCTGCAAGTTTACCTCGAACGGCCGCGCGAGGCTGTTGCCCGCATGGTCTTCAATCGCGGTCCCAACGCGTAACTCGTGGGAGCCGACGGCCCAAGGGATCACCGGGACGAACCGCCATTCCTGCTCGCCACGCTCCACGCTGATGGCACCGGCAACAGGGCCTGTCCCATTCCTGACGTGGAGCTGGCGCTGGAGCGTGGCCCAGTCCAACGGCACCGGAAACGTCACGCGCAACGGATCACGCGTGCCCGCAGGCGGCGGCTGAACTTGCCAGCTCTTCACTGTGAGCTGCTCATGCAGGGGCGCAATCGCGCGGAAGGACTTTATCTCGTTCGTGCCCAGCGCCACGCCCTTCGCCGACGGCCAGCGTCCATCAATGACCAACCGGTAGTCGCCGCCCTCGTTCAGCACGGGGCCGAATTCCACATTCAGGTTCACGCCTGCTTTCTGCCGGCCCGGGTGAAACCAGAGCGTGAGCCGTCGCCCATCTGCCGACCACAGTTCCGTCTCACGGAAGGGAGCCTCCACGAGTTTCCCGTTAGCCTCGGTGAGGCGGCAGTAATTCAGGAACACGCCCGTCTCCATCGGCTCGGAGAACATGAGATAGAACTTGAGATGGTTCGCAGGCAGGCGGTCGCTGGTGGGGTAGATGCTGAGGAGCTTCGGAGCGGCGGCGGGCGCAGGCGCAGCCGTGCGATGCTCGGCCCGCAGGCTTACGCCGGGCATTTCAAGCCGTGCGGTGTAGGTCTGTCCGGGCAGAAGCGGCAGGCTGGGGCGGAAGCGGAGTTGGAAGCCTGCAAGCGAGTAAGTGCCAGCCAGTGGAGCGACGCCGGGTTTTGGGTTTCCCAGCCAGAGCGCAAACCACGGCGTTGCGCTGCGGTTGAGTTCTTCTACCGAGCCAGCCCGCCAGATGTTTTTGTCGCGCGCTTCGGCGATGAGTTCAGTCTGAAGCGGGGTGTTAAGGGCGGATTCAAAACGCAGGGCAACGAAACTACCCTGCTGGTCGGCGTGGCCCAGCACCCGATCCTGCGATGGTGAACTGCGTCCAGACGGCTCTTCTCCCTCGCCCCCATCGGGGGAGAGGGTTGGGGTGAGGGGGCGCGCGGCGGAGTCAAATGGGCTGCATTTTTTTGAAGGACCTTCATCAGGCAACCCTTGTGCTCCCGCTTGCGTCGTGTGCTCCGTTGCCCGCCCCCTCACCCTGCCCTCTCCCCCGGTGGGGGAGAGGGAAAGCGCCAAGATCGCCGTGATCGCGAGCGAATAATGGAGCCTCCTCACGTCGGCTGCTACCGACACGGCCTTCACGGCAGCAACGCGATCTCCAGTGACAGGGTCGCGCCCTGGTCGCGCAGCACCACCGCCTCGGTGTTGCTCAGCTTGTCCACATGCACCGCGCCGAAGAGGCTGTCCACGATCTCGATGCCATCGGGGCCTTTGGGCTGCTTCACGTCGCGGCGAACGGCCTTCTGGTTGATCTTCGCCTCGTCGCGGACCTTGATGTGGGACATCTCCACGCGGGCCGCCCAGTATTTGCTCGGGCCGAAGAGGTTGGGGTGGAAGCGCTGCGTGTGCGTGACGAGCCATTGCTTGCCGTCCTTCTCATAGGTGAACATGTCGAGCGGGCGGTTGCCGGAGCCGAGTTCCACCACGCTGGTGCCCTTGACCTGCGCATTGGGCTTGAGGTCATCCAACTCGAATTTCGCGATGGGCGTGCAGGCGAAAGAGCCGACGACGTAGTGCTTACCGTTTTCCTCCATCGGGACAAAACTCGTGATCGGGGCCTTGGTCTCCCACTTGCCGTGGGCGACGTGGTAGGTTTCGGCACTCAGCGGCATCGCGGTGCCGCCGTGAGCGAGCGGAAGGGCGAGGGTGAAAATCTTGCTGGAGAACTCCTCGTTGGACGACCCGGCGGCGAGCACGCGGTCGTTGGCAAAGGCGACATCGGAGACATTGCCGACCTTCGCGGTGTCCGAGATGGGCAGCGTGACGCGCGCGTGCCGGGTCTTCTCGAAGTTCATCGGGGTGGCCTGGCCATCGGCGGTCACCACGACTATCAGCGCGGCACCATCGGCCTTGCGGGTGACGGAGAGGTAGATCTTGCCGCTGGCCTGGTTCACGGCCATGTCGGCGATCTGGAGGCCGGCCTCCGGCGCACCGAGGCGGGCAGCGAGCAGGGCATTCACGTTCTCAATGCGCTGCTTGAGCTTCTGCACCGGGCCGGTGTCGCCGGTCTCGATGGCGACGATGGAGGCGTGGCGTGGCTCGGCGACGAGCAGCAGGCCGCCCGGTCCGAAGGACATTGCGCCGACGGAGCGGAGCTTGGGGTCGCCGGTGGCGGCGTCCTTCAGATGGCTGGCGGCGGTGAGGTTGGTGCAGAGCGCGGCGACGAAGGCCGCACCCGTGAGGAGCAAGGGGAGTGAGCGCATGAAGACTTAGGCGAAGGTGGAGGCGCTGGCATTCAAGGCGACCGTGAGGCGGACACTCCTGTCCGCTGTGTGGAAATGGGGAGGCTTCTCACAAACGCAGAGACGCAAAGAACGCAGAGGAGCGCGGAGGTGAGGCAACCCGTTCCGCTTTGCGTCTCTCTGCGGCCTCTGCGCCCTTTGCGTTAAAGCGAGTCATCCGGCCACATTGGGTGCGGCTCCGCCGCGCAGTGTCTCTGCGTTGATCTGGAGCCGACCGTATCAACCGCGCTGACCGCCGGCTGGAAACTCCCGGTGAGTGACGAACAGCGGACAGGAGCGTCCGCCGCACGGTGGCGAATCGCGAGTTGTCATCCGGGCTTGCCTGCGTTTAATTGTCGCCACGCTATGACTCGCCAACAAGTGCTCGACCAATACTTCATGGACGCGCGGCACAAGCTCATTGACCTCGCCGCCTTCCTCGACCGCGTGGACCGTTCCGAGGGCGACGCCGACTTCCGCCTCGACGCCTTCCGCACCGCGCTGAAACACTTGGCCGAGAAGAAGCCCCACCGCGCCAAACGTGTCCTCCTCTCGTTCAGCGACCCGACGATAAAGCCGCTGGCCAAGGCCACGGTAAAGGGCGCGACGGGAGCGTGGCCGGGGGCGAAGGTTTGACAACCCACCCGTGAAACACTACCGTTTCACACCATGAGCACGCCTACCGTCACCATCCGCGAACTGCGAACCAACTTCCGCTCCGTGAAGCGGAAGATCGAGCAGTTCGGCATGGTCACCATCACGGACAACGGCGTTCCCAGCTTCGACATGATGCCATCGGCCAAGCGCCCCAAGCCGCGCCGTCCATTGCCGGACTACTACGCCCGGCTGCAGGAGGAGCAACCCGTCCCCCTGACCGCCGAGCAGGCCCGCCAGTTGCATGAGGAGAACCGTGGTGACCGCTGACGCCGTATATGTGGACCCCAGCGCCCTGAGCCGGCTCTACTTGAACCAGCCCGGCTCACGCGACATGCACCTCTGGCGCGCACGCATCAAAGGCAGTCTGTCCGTCACCCATCACGGGCGCACCGAACTGGTGAATGCTGTCAGCCTCGCCGTTTTTCGAGGAGAACGCACAGTGGCGGAGGCGATCAAGGCGTGGTCAAACGTGGAAGCTGACTTCGAGGACGGGCATCTGGTCCAAGTGGATATCCTGTGGCGGGCAGCTTTGAACCGGGCGGCTGAATTGAGCCGCGCTCACACCCCAACCCTTGGCACGCGCGCGCTGGATGTCCTCCATGTGGCCTGCGCACTTGAACTCAAGCTCCGGCATTTCCTGACCTTCGACGACCGACAGGCGAAGCTGGCGGTGGCGGCGGGATTGAAGCTCGCCAAAGTATGAGCCGCATGAAACTCCGACTCCTCCGACTCGTGCTCGTCTTCTCTGCGCTGGCGTGGGGAGCCTCGATCCTTGGCGTATTCGCGAGTTGGCCAGACGCACTGGCCGCGCTACAGCAACTCGGAGCCGGGACGATCGCCCACGACCCCATGCTAGACTACTGGCTGCGCATGGCTGCGGGCTTGTTCACGCTCGTCGGAATGCTTTTTCTGGTGCTCGCGGTTCGTCCTCATCAGCATCAAGCTATCATACCATGGTTCGGCGGATTGATGCTGTCCGAAGGCGTCATCCTGCTGGTCCATGGCCTTCGGTTGAACTTACCGCCCCTCCCTTTCGTAGCCGACACCCTCGCCTGTCTCGGTGGCGGAATGGCGATATTGTATCTTTCTCGTGCTGCTTTCGTCGAAACTCTTGAGCCAGTTCGCACGACTGATCACTGATTACTAATCACTTTCCCCCCATGCGCTACATCGAACCCCACGGCCACATGGTCAGCCGCACGACTGACGACTATCAGGACATGGTCACCGCCGGTTGTGCCGCGGTGTGCGAGCCGGCGTTCTGGGCGGGCTTTGACCGCTCGTCGGTCAACGGCTTCCACGACTACTTCTGCCAGCTCACGGACTATGAGCCGAAGCGCGCGGCGAAGTTTGGCCTGCCGCACTTCTCCTGGCTCTGCATCAACCCGAAGGAATCCGAGGACGTAGCGCTGGCCACGGATGTCATCGGGCTCATCCCCAAGTTCCTCGACCGGTCCAATGTGCTGGGCATCGGCGAGATCGGGCTGAATAAGAATTCGCGCAATGAGATGAAGGTGCTCGAAATGCATGTGGACCTCGCCGCGCAGCACGACCAGCTCATCCTGGTCCACACGCCGCATCTCGAAGACAAGCTCAAGGGCACGCGCCTGATCCTCGATGTGCTGCGCAGCGACAAACGCATCCGTCCCGAGCGCTGCATCATTGACCATGTCGAGGAGCACACCATCCAGCTCGTGCTGGACGCGGGCTTCTGGGCGGGCATGACCCTCTACCCGGAGAGCAAGTGCTCGCCCGCGCGCGCGGTGGACATGCTGGACCTCTATTCGCACGAGCGCATCTGGATGAACTCCGCGTGCGACTGGGGCGTGAGCATCCCGCTGGCCGTCCCGCGCACCGCGCTGGAGATGAAGCGCCGCGGCTGGCCCGCCGACTTGATTGACAAGGTGATTTACCGCAACCCCATCCAGTTCCTCAGCCAAAGCCCGAAGTTCAAACTCCCATGAGAAGCCTCTTCGCCACCACGCTCGCGCTCATCGCCGTTGCCGCCGGTTCCTTCGCTGCGCCGCCCACTCCCCTGCCCCTCTGGCCCAAGGAGGTGCCCGGCGAGAAAGGCCCCATCGGCGAGGAGAAGGACACCACGGGACCGAAAGGCGGACTGGTCGCTGGCAAGTCGGTCATCCGACTGGGCAACGTCTCGCAGCCCAGCATCACGGTCTATCGCCCGGCGAAGGAGAAGGACACGGGGGCGGCGGTGATCATCTGCCCCGGCGGCGGCTACAGCATCCTCGCCTACGATCTGGAAGGCACCGAGGTCTGCGAATGGCTCAACTCCATCGGCGTGACGGGGGTGCTGCTCAAGTATCGTGTGCCCAAGCGCCCCGGACTGGAGAAGCACACGGCGGCCTTGCAGGACGCACAGCGGGCCGTCGGGCTGGTCCGCGCGCGGGCGAGCGAGTTCGGTGTGGACCCGAAGCGCATTGGCATCCTCGGTTTCTCGGCGGGCGGGCATCTCGCGGCGGCGGCCAGCAACAACTATGAGAAGCGCACCTACGAGCCGGTGGACGACGCGGACAAGGTCAGTTGCCGCCCGGACTTCACCTTCTTGATCTACCCCGCCTACCTCACCGAGAAGGACAAGGGCGACAAGGTTTCCCCCGAACTGCCGGTGAACAAGGACACGCCGCAGACCTTCCTCGCCATGACCGAAGACGACGGCATCCGCGTGGAGTGTGCGCTGTTCTACTACCTCGCGCTGAAGCAGGCGAAGGTGCCCGCCGAGATGCACCTCTACCCGACCGGCGGCCACGGCTACGGCCTGCGCCCGAGCGCGCACGGTGTCACCACCTGGCCCAAACGGGCGGAGGAGTGGATGCAGACGCGCGGGCTGCTGAGCAAGGCGCAGTGACCAGTCTCAAACCACGTTCACGAAGTAGCGGTGCGGAAAACCCGTAAGCTTCTTCAGCATCGTGTCTGTGTGCCAGAGTTCAACCTTTTCGACGTGTGCCGTCGCGGCGATGAGACGATCAGCAGGATCTCGGTGCTCCCAAGGCCAGAGCATAGACTGACGAGCAATCGCCGCGTTAATCGGGAGCACTGTCCAGTTTGGCAGCGCAAGGTCGATCCAAGTATCAGGATGATCGGGCAGCCGGCCGACCTGCCAAAGCCGAAATACTTCCATGATGCTCGCCGCCGACAAGCACCGCTCCGTTGATTCGGCGTTCAGAGTGGCTTCCACTTTCGCGGGCAGTGGCAAACGGCGGCAGAAAAACACGAACAGATTGGTGTCGGCCAGCACCCTCACGGCCATTCCTCCAAAACGGGGCTCTGCATGTCACCGTAGCGAGCCAGATCATCCGGCTTGCTAACACGCCACGGCGTTCCGCCCTCACGAAACGCGGACAGCACGGCCTTGGGCTTGCCGTGACTCGTAAAAACGACGCGCACGCCGGATTCCACCTTGTCGAGCAGTTCGCAAAGGTTGCTGCGCCCTTTCGCAATCGGCACATAGAGAGTATCCATGGGCAGAATATTGCCCATAATTGTCGTGCTTCGCAAGTAGCTTTCCGCCCATGCCAAAACTAAAAGCGGCAACGACCTACTCCACCGTCCCCGCGTAGTTCACCCAGCCGTGCTGCACGGCGCGTGTGGCCCCGCGCATGGCGTGCATGAACTCCAGCGTGCGGATGTCCTTGCCCGCCGCGTGACAGAGGCTGGCGGCCTGGGAGGCGACGGCTTCATCGTAGGCGGCGAGCGCGGGGAAAAGCTTGGCCGCGTCCGGGCCGTGGCGCTTCACGAGCTGCTCGGCGTAGGCACGCGCGGAGGTGAACTTGCCATCACCGTCCCCGTCCAGCCAGACCGGGTTGGTGGCGCCGAGCACGCGCGGAGTGAAGGTCCTGGAACTCGGCTGATACGGACGCGGCGTCTCCCAGAACGGGGCGGTCACGCCCGGCCCGGTGGCGATGGCGACCAGATGGACGTCGTGCTTGAAGCGCGGGAGCTTGAACACCACCTGGGCCTTGGTGATTCCGCTCGCTGGAGAAAGCTTGTGGTCCACCACGCGCACGCCGTTGGCGAACAACTCGATGCGGTCGGCCTGGACCCAGGCCGGGCCCAGCACGGTCACCTTCGCCAGCACGCCGCGACTTCCCCGCGTGGCCAGCTCACCAGCGCCAAAACGGTCGTTCACCACGAGATTGGCCAGCAGACCGAAGCTGACGAGCGCGCGGCCTTCGCGGAGGCTGCGGCAGGCTTCATCCACATCAATGGCCCCCACGTTCTTGCTGGCCGACTTCACGTAGGTGCGCCCCTGACCGAGGATGAAACGGCTGACATCGTGCGAATCACTGGAGCCGAGGGCGGTGATGCGGTGACCGTGATTCAGCAGGGCGAACCAGTCGTGGAACAGCAGCATGATGTCCGTCTGCATCGCGCCGGAGGTGATGACTTCCATGCCGTCGAAGGCAAACTCCAGCCCGCGCAAGGCCGCACCGGAAACGGGGTTGAAGTTCGTTCGTCCGAGCGGGACGTAGCCGCTGTGCAAATCGCGCGGGTGGTTCAGCGTAATGACCTGCACGCCCGGTGTGGCCCGCATGGATTTCAGCAACGCACCCCAATTCGTTACGGTATGGTCCACGACCGGGCTGCCCGGCTGGATGGGGAAGGCGTTGAAATGGCCGGCCTTGGTCGTGACTTCGTTGCCAATGACGGAGGTGAAGTGCGGGCTGGTCATCGTGCGGCCCATCGCGGCGGTGTAATCGGCATGCACGTTGTGGTCCGTGGCTACGGCCAGCTCGATGCCTTCACCGGCGATGGTGAGCATCCGCTCATCCTCGGTCGCGTCACCGTGCCGGCTTTGCGTGAGCGTATGGATGTGCGTGTCCGCTGCCACCCAGCCGGTCGTCGGCACCGCGCGGCGGATGGCGAGGGCCACCGGCTTCGTCTCCCCGCTGGCAACGGTGACCGATTGAGTGGCCACGGAATACTCGAAGCCGCGCGAGGCGAAGACGGTATAGGTGCCGGGCAGCAACCCGACACGGGCACTGCCCTCCCGCAGGTAGAGCACGCCAGGGCGAGCCGTCACCTCCGCCTGGTTCGTCGTGCCGGGGCGCAGAGCGGTCAGCGCGCCCTCCGCATCCACGATGGTCACGCGGCAAGGCAGGCCGGTCTTTGTCTCCGTGTCGGTGACGCGCACTTCCAAGCTGGCCGCGTTCAAGGTCGTGGCCAGCGGGGTTGGGGCGAGCCGGATCTCGCCCACGATGATGTCGTCCACCGCCATGGGTGGCTGGATGCTGAAAGTGTTGGTCCCGGCGAGCAATGCGCCCGGAGGCACGGCGAGGGCGTGAACCAATGCGGATTCCTGCGCGACGAGCGAGCCGAGGCGACGGCCATTGAGCGTGATCTGCCAGCCTTGCTTCACATCGCGCTGGCGGATGAGAAGGGTCTGCTCGGTTTCATTGCGCTGCGCCTCGAAGGAAAGCTTCAGCGTCAGACCATGGGGCTTCTTTCCGGAGAACTCCTGCCATTCGGGAAAACCAGCCGTGCCCAAGTGATAGCGCGTGGGGTCGAGCACGCGGATCTGCGCGCGAAGCTGGGGCACGGCGGCGAGCAGCAATAGCAGCGTCGTCGGCCAGCTCTTCCAATGAAAGCAGCGCGGCATCAGCGGAGCTTAATGCAAAATGCCCGCGCTGGGCAAGCCAGCGCTGCGTTAATTCAGCTTGGCCAGTTCGCTCCGCGTCAGCGCCATCAGGGGTCGCACGGTCTCGGCGGTGAAATCAAAGCGGCAGCCGGCGGCGGCGAAGAGTTCCGGCAGCGGACGCGAGCCGCCCAGAGCGAGGCCGGCCTTGTAGTCGCGCAGGGCCTTGGCTGCGTCGCGATGCGAGTTGGCCCAGACCTGCAAGGCACCGAGCTGCGCGATGCCGTATTCCACATAGTAGAAAGGGTGCAGGAAGATGTGAAGCTGGCGGTGCCAGAGGTTGGCCCGCGCAGACTCGTGCCCGGCCCAGCTCACATCCCCGCCGAAGCGGTCCATCAATGCGAGCCAGGCGGCGGTTCGCTCGGCGCGCGTGTGGCCCGGGTGCGTGTAGATCCAGTGCTGGAAGGCGTCCACTGTGGCCATCCACGGAAAGAAGCCAATGATGCCCTCCAAGTGCGTTTTGCGCGCGCGATTGGCCTCGGCGGGCGCGTAGAATTCTTCAAGGTGCTGATTGCCCAGGAGTTCCATCGCCATGCTGGCGACTTCGCAGAACTCGATCGGCGCGCCGCGATAGGCGTAGAGATCCTCGCCCTTGGCCGCGAGCGCGTGAAACGCGTGCCCGGCCTCGTGCAGCATCGTCTCCACATCGCGCTGGACACCGACGGCGTTCATGAAGATGAACGGCAATCGCGCCTCGGCGAGCGTGGCCTGGTAGCCACCGGGGGCCTTGCCTTTGCGATTGGCGAGGTCGAGGAGCTTCAGGTCGCGCATCTGGGCAAAGCCGCCGGCGAGTTCCGCATCGAGCAGATCAAACACGCGCTGGGTGCGGGCCACCATGTCGCCCACGTCGGTGAAGGGACGGAGCGGGGCGCGGTTCAGCGGGTCCACGGAGGTGTCCCACGGGCGCAGGGCATCCACGCCCAGCAGGCGCTGGCGCTCGGCCTGCAACTGACGCACGACGGGCATGATCTCCGTCTCCACGGCGGCGTGGAATTTCAGGCAATCGTCCGGCGTGTAGTCGAAGCGGCCCTTCGCGCGGAAGGCGTAGGTGAGGTAGTTCGGAAAGCCGGCGTTGCGGGCGATCTGCTCGCGCACCTTGAGCAGTGCCTCGAAGTTCTCCTCGATCTTGTCCGCCTCCTGCAAACGGCGCTGGGCGACGAGCGTCCACGCCTCTTCCCGCAGAGCGCGGTCCGGCTCTTCGAGGTAGCGGCCCATCTGGACGAGCGTTTTTTCCTCGCCGCGGAAGTTCACCGTGAGCGAGCCGGTGAGTTTTTGATACTGCTGGCCGAGCTTGGCCTCCTCGGTTTGCAGCGGGACGTTTTCCTCACGGAACAGCTCGACGAGCAAGGCGGTATCGCGGTCGAAAACTTCCCAGCGGCCTTTGTCGAGCTGGGCGCGGAGGGGGTGCGCCAGAAAGCGCTTGGCGAGGCTAAACTGGCGAGGCTTCAACTCCGGCTCGACGTGCTCGACGAAGTGCAGATAGGCCTTCTCCGCCTCGGCATTGTCCGTGTGGCAGGTCATGGCGATGTAGCGCTGGCTCCCCTCCTGGTCTAGGGCGGCGGAGAGTTCCCCCTGGTCGAGAATCCAGCGCTCGAACTCGGTGGGCGTGGCGCATTGGGCGGCACGGGTGTCGAGCAGGTCAAACAACGGCGCGATCTGGCTCCAGTCGCCCAGGTCAATCTGGACGGGGACGAAATGGCGCGGGGCATGGGCGGGGAGGCCGGAGAAGGGCAGCAGATTCATTCCAGCGGAGGATGGGAAAAGCCAGCGAGACAGCAATGGAAAAGTGCCGGAGGCGAAGAAATTCGTGCCGAGGACCACGAAACCTCTTGCGTGTGCGGGAAGTTCACCTATCTTCCCGCAACCTTGATCGCGGGGTGGAGCAGCCCGGTAGCTCGTCAGGCTCATAACCTGAAGGTCCTAGGTTCAAATCCTAGCCCCGCAACCAATTGACGCAGTTCCCTTCAGTCCTCACGGGCTGGAGGGAATTTGCTTTTCAGGGGGCTGCAAAACCACTGACCAGCACTAACCGGCACTCCGAGACGAAAGCTGAGGATCATGGATGGCCACCGAGGGGCGGACGGAAACCGAAGGGGTAGAACTTGGTTCTTGAGGGATGGGAATGTTGACGCGAATTGCGCCAATTGACGCGAATTTTAAGACCGCCAATTCGCGACTATTCGTGCAATTCGCGTCAAAACTTTTCTGCTCTTCTCCATGGAGGAGGGCGCATCTCAGTTTCTAGTCCTCTCATTGGCACCGGGCTTGAACCCGGTGCC
>CAZCBE010000087.1:30429-31244 GCA_964496695.1 uncultured Klebsiella sp. | reverse complement strand
AGGCTGGTAGCCTGTGCTACCCGGCGGCTGCGCCGCCGCTACTTCGGAGTTCGGGATAATGGGCGCTCCGCGGTTTTCGGTGGACAGGGAGGCCGGCAGGGAAATTCCAAACTCCGAGGCCCAAGCGCCAAAGAAATCCCAAGCCCCCAATTCCGATCGTTCAGCGCGCCCTGCTGCCAGCCCTGCCGCCCTGGCTGGCAAACGGAACCGTGCGCCGGGAAGCCCGCTACGAAACGAAGCCATTGAGGAAAATGGGCCGGAAATGTCTGATACCAACTACGGGAATACACTGGTCGAATCCTTGCGGTGGGCGAATGAACGCGTGCTCCCTCACCCCGGCCCTCTCCCGCTGGGAGAGGGGGCCACGTAGCCCGGTGCGGTTAGCAGCGGTGCATCGCTTGGACACGTTGCGGCCGAGGATTCTCCCTCGCCCAGCGGGAGAGGGCCGGGGTGAGGGAGAACGGCCGTGAAGTCAGGGGCGCGTTCGTTTTACCAAACTATTCTCGTAGTTGGTATGATGCCAATTCCCAATGAAACTCGGCGGATTTCCGCAGGACGGCACCCCTCACCCCACCCCAACCAATGAACCTCCCGCACCCGCCTTGATCCGGCGCGGATGGTTACGGCCTTGCCGTATCCATTCGCGCCGGGGCAAGGGTGCGCGCCGGGAGGTTAATCGGGAGGGAGGGGAGCGCATCTGGACACGGCTCCCGAAAGCCGGGGGAGCGCGGGTCTGCGACCCGCAGCGGCGGCCTTTGTCCCGTGCCGTTCATGCGGGCCAGCGGGACGGATGTTCGGACGTTGCTGCGGGTCGC
>CAZCBE010000087.1:0-30419 GCA_964496695.1 uncultured Klebsiella sp. | reverse complement strand
GGGTCGCAGACCCGCGCTCCGGGGGCAGTGCCGACATGCGCCCGGGAGGGGGTTGTGGGGCAAAAGAAGCTTTACCGGAGGGGCAAACCGCGCTAGTTACAGCGCCTCTCGCTGACCCGTGCAGGCGCGGGCGGCGGCCCGTTTTACGAACCTAATGAAGACCTACGTGATCCTCGGTGGCGGCGGCTCCTTCGGCATCCACACGGCGCTGTATCTGCTCGCCAATGCGGATGCCAAGAAGGTCATTTGCGTGGGCCGGAACCCGGAGAAGCCCGAGCCGTTCTCCCTGAACGTGGGCAAGGGCGATCCGCGCTACGCCTACCACCAGATCCACATGGTCCATGAGCAGGACCGGCTGTTCGAGCTGTTCGATGCCGAGAAGCCCGAGGTGATCATCAGCTACGCGGCGCAGGGCGAGGGCGCGGTGTCGTGGAAGAAGTCCTGGCGGTTCTTCGAGACGAACTGCGTGGCGCTCACGAAGATGAGCGAGGACCTGATGAAGCGCGACTACATGGAGCGCTTCATCCAGATCGGCACGAGCGAGCTTTACGGGTCGGTGGATTTCGCGGCCAAGGAGACCACGCCGCTCCAGCCCACCAGCCCTTACGCGGCGTCCAAGGCGGCCTTTGACCTGTATCTAATGTCCGTGGCGAACGTGCTCAAGTTCCGGATGAACATCATCCGGCCCTCGAACGCCTACTGCCCCGGCCAGCTCCTGCACCGCGTGATCCCGCGCGCCGTGCTGTGCGGCCTGACCGGGCAGAAGCTCCCGTTGCAGGGCGGCGGGCGCGCCGAGAAGTCCTACATCCACGCGCGCGACCTGGCCCGGGCGATCCTGCTCGTCTCGGAGAAGGCGCCGCTGGGCAAGGTTTACAACGCCGGCCCGCCGCTCCCGATCTCCATCCGCAACCTCGTGGCGAAGGTGGCCGAGGGCTTCCCGATGCCCTTCGAGCAGCTCTGCGAGGTGGTGCCCGACCGGCTCGGGCAGGACAGCCGGTATTGGCTGGACAGCAGCGCGATCAAGCAGGACGTCGGCTGGGAGGCGCAGATCAGCATTGAGGAAGGCATCCAGGAGATGATCGCCTGGGGCCGCAAGTATCTCGACCAAATCCGCGACGTGCCCACGGGCTACGTCCTCCGCACGTAGGCAGACCATGGCGACTCCACCCTTTGACGCGGCCGCCGTCCAGGCCCGCTGCAAGCGCTACCGGCGGCGCATCCTCGACATCTCGCAGACCGTCGGCGCGCTGCACATCGCGCCGTCCTTCTCGTGCCTGGAGCTGGTGGCGACGAGCTACTTCGGCCTGATGCAGCGCACGGGCGATCCCGAGACGGAGGACACGTTCATCCTCTCGAAGGGGCATGGTTCCCCCGCGCAGTATGTGGTGCTCGAGGAGCTGGGCGTCATCCCGTCCGCGTGGCTGGAGAATTTCTGCCGGCCGGGCTTTCCGCTGGCGACGCATCCCGACTACGGCACGCCGGGCATCGCGGCCTCGACGGGTTCGCTCGGGCACGGGCTCGGGCTGGCGGTGGGCATGGCCTACGCGGACAAGCTGAACGGCAAGGCCCGCGACATCTTCGTGGTGATGAGCGACGGCGAACTGCAGGAAGGCTCCG
The DNA here is from genome assembly GCA_964496695.1 of uncultured Klebsiella sp. Lineage (GTDB taxonomy): Bacteria > Verrucomicrobiota > Verrucomicrobiia > Limisphaerales > SXTU01 > SXTU01. Next base: position 28,802 of record CAZCBE010000087.1, on the reverse strand, counting down.
TGTGGGAGGCCTTGATGGTCGCGCCGTCCTTCGGCATCACGCGGCTGGTGGCACTGGTGGACTTGAACGACTTTCAGTCGCTGGGCCAGACGAGCAAGACGCTGCCGAACTTTTACCCGATGCTCGACAAGCTCCGTGCGTTCGGGTGGGAAGCGGTGGAGGTGGACGGGCACAACCCGCAGGCGATCCACGACGCGGTGAAGGCGCGCAGCGGCACGAAGCCGTTTGTGCTGCTGGGCCGCACGACGAAGGGCAAGGGCGTGAGCTACATGGAGAATGTCCCGATCTGGCACTACCGCGCGCCGAACGCGGAGGAGTATCAGATCGCGATCAAGGAAGTGGAAGGGTGCCCGGCGTCGGCGTGAGGACAGAGGGAACCCAAAGATTTGGGAAAGACAAAGATTTTGCAGGCGCTACCGAAATTTGACCGCAGAGACGCGATGAACACAGAGAAGACACTTTGCTGTGGGCGCGCTGTGGGCACCCAGGATCAGCGGGGGATTTCCGAGGAGGACCCAAAGATTTGGGAAAGACAAAGATTGGGACAGCCGCATCTTTGTCTTTCCCAAATCTTTGGGGGTTTCTTCCTGTCTGCGGGCGGGGAGTGGGCGTCGCGGAACACCCCTCACCCCGGCCCTCTCCCCTCATCCGATGAAGGGAGAGGGAGGGGAGCGTCCGCTTTGAATGGTGTGATGATTTCGCAGCGGCATGCCAAATTTTACCGCAGAGACGCGATGAACACAGAGAAGACACTTTGCTGTGGGCGCGCTGCGGGCACCCAGGATCAGCGGGGGATTTCCGAGGAGGACCCAAAGATTTGGGAAAGACAAAGATTGGGACAGCCGCATCTTTGTCTTTCCCAAATCTTTGGGGGTTTCTTCCTGTCTGCGGGCGGGGAGTGGGCGTCGCGGAACACCCCTCACCCCGGCCCTCTCCCCTCATCCGATGAAGGGAGAGGGAGGGGAACGGCGGAGCGCGGCCCTCTGGGCCGCAGGAGCAGCTTGCGCGGGTGGCATTCGGGTATTCGTGGCTCGCTCTGCCGGGTGGCCGCTGCGGCCTGGAAGGCCGCGCTCCGCAGCGAGGGCGCTGGCGCGCCGACACGCAGCGGGGAACAAAGATTCCCCCAGCCTCCTTGTCCGTCCAAAATCTTTGGGGAATTGTTCCGACTTGGGGCCAATAGCCGATTGCAGATAGCCGATAGCCGGGCCGCGCTCCGGGGGGAATAGACCATGAGAAACGCCTTCGCCAACGCTTTTTACGATCTCGCCAAGAACGACCGGCGCATCTGCCTCGTGGTCGCGGACATCACCGCGGCGGCGGGGGTCGCGTCGTTTCAGAAGGAGTCGCCGGAGCGGTTCATCAACGTCGGCGTGGCCGAGCAGATCATGGTGGGCATGTGCGCGGGGCTGGCGCTGCGCGGCATGGTGCCGTTTGCCTACACCATCGCCACGTTCACCATCTACCGGCCGTTTGAGCAGGTGCGGCTGGACTGCTGTTACCAAAATCTGCCGGTGAAGCTGGTCGGCGTGGGCGGCGGCGTGAATTACTCCACGCTCGGCAGCACGCACCACGCGCAGGAGGACGTCGCGCTGATGAGCGCCATCCCGCACATGACGGTGCTCGCGCCCTGCGACCCCGCGGAGGCCGCCGCCGTGACCAAGGCGAGCATGGGCGTCACCGGACCGGTCTATCTGCGGCTGGGCAAGGCGGGCGAGCCGGACCTCACGGCGGCCGCGCCGGAGCCGTTTCAGTTCGGCAAGGTGCGCTGCATCCGGGGCGGCACGGATGTGTGCTTCCTCACCTACGGGCCGATCACGAAGATGGCCTGCGAACTCGCAGCGAAGCTGGAGAAGGAAAAGAGCCTCTCCACCGCCGTCGTCTCGGTGCACAGCCTCAAGCCGCTGGACGCGCCGGGCATCCGCGCGCTGCTGGCGAAGTTCAAGACGGTCGTGGTGCTGGAGGAGCACGCGCCCTTTGGCGGGCTGGGTCCGCAGGTGAAGGCCATCGCGTGGGACAGCGGCGCGCGCTGCCGGCTGCGCACGTATTCGCTCAAGGACGAGTTCATCCACGTCTATGGCTCGCACTACGATCTGCTCAAGGCCCACGGCCTGGACCCGGCGGTGATTTTTCAGGAAGTGGCCGAACTGGCCGGCTGACCGCTCCCGCGCATGGCCAAACTCGACTTCATCTCCGGCATCCACAACGCGACGAAGCGCAACTACGTGCAGCGCGTGGTGGACTACGACAAGGCCGAGTGCGCCACGGTGTCGAAGCGGTTCGGGCAGGAATACTTCGACGGCGACCGACGCTACGGCTACGGCGGGTTCAAGTATGACGGGCGCTGGGTGGCCTTCGCGCGCAAGCTCATCGCGCACTACGGCCTCAAGCCCGGCGACCGCGTGCTGGACATCGGCTGCGCGAAGGGCTTCGTGGTGCATGACTTCCGGGCGGAGGGCATGGAGGCGTTCGGCCTGGACATCTCGGACTACGCGATTGCCAATGCGGTGGAGGACACGAAACCGTTTCTCCGCACGGGCACGGCGGCGGATCTCTCGGCCTACGCGGACAAGAGCTTCGACCTCGTCCTCTCCATCAACACGCTGCACAACCTCGCGCTGCCGCAGCTCTTCCAGGCGCTGCGCGAGATCGAGCGCGTGGGGCGCAAGGACAAGTTCATCGTGATGGATTCCTACCGGAACGAGCGCGAGAAGGTGAACCTGATGTATTGGCAGCTCACCTGCGAGTGCTTCTTCACGCCGCTGGAGTGGGAGTGGATTTTTCAGCAGACGGGATACAGCGGTGACTGGGATTTTGTGTGCTTTGAGTGATGTGATGAGAAGAGGATTAAGATTAAGAGTAGGAGTAAGAGTAGGAGCCGACTCGGCCGCCCACCTTCTTACTCCTAATCCTACTCTTAATCTTAATCTCCCTCCCCGCTCCCCCACCCAGCCCGCCTGACACCGTCCCCATCATGAGCGAACCCACTCCGACACCCGAGACGAAGGAACCGCAATACCAGTGCTGCCTGGACCTGGAGCGGCGCAATGGCCGCACGCAGCTCGGGCTGATGGTGAACTACATGTGGCACCATGACCCGCGCCACCTGACGTTCCTCACTTCGCGCTACAAGTTCGTAGCGAAGATGCTCAGCGGCTCGAAGCACGCGCTGGAGGTCGGTTGCGCGGACGCCTTCGGCACGCGCATCGTGCAGCAGGAGGTCGGCAAGGTGACGGCCACGGACTTCGACCCGGTGTTCGTCGCCGATGTGAAGCAGCGGATGGAGGAAGGCCGCTGGAACTTCGACGTGTTCGTCCACGACATGGTCGCGGGTCCCTGCCCCGGCACGTTTGACGGGGCTTATGCGATGGATGTCGTCGAGCACATCCCGGCGGCGGTCGAGGACCGGTTTGTGGGGAACATCGCCGCTTCGCTGCAGCCGCACGGCGTGCTGGTGCTGGGCTGTCCCGCGCCCAACTCGCAGGCCTACGCCAGCCCGGCGAGCAAGGCGGGCCATGTCAACTGCAAGGATGGTCCCGCGATGAAGGCGCTGCTGGGCCGCCACTTTCACAACGTGTTCGTCTTCTCCATGAACGACGAGGTGGTGCACACCGGCTACTACCCGATGGCCCAATACGTCATCGGCCTGGCCTGCGGGAAGATCACCGCATGAGCGCGCCCGCCTGTCACGTCTGCGGCAAGGGCCCGGTGGTGTTGGTGGCGGGCTACGATGGCTTCCGCCGCGTTACCTCGGATTGCAAGCCGTGGCCCGGCGGCGGCCAGCTCGCGGTCTGTCCGGCGTGCGAGTGCGCGCAGGCGGTGCTGGATGCGCGCTGGCATGCGGAGGCCAAAGCGATTTACGACGCCTACACGATCTATCACACGAGCCAGGGTGTGGAGCAGAGCGTCTTCGACCAGGCCTCGGGCCAGGCCACCACGCGGTCCGCGCGGCTGATGCAACGGGTGATGAAGGAAGTGCCCTTGCCGCCCTCGGGCCGGATGCTGGACATCGGCTGCGGCAACGGCGCGATGATCCGGGCCTTCAGCCAGCTCGCGCCGAACTGGAAGCTCGCGGGCGTGGAGGTGAACGACCACTACTGCGCGACGGTGCAGGCGATCCCCGGCGTGGAGCGGCTGTATGTGGGCGACCTGGATGTGGTGCCCGGCCAGTTCCAGCTCATCAGCCTGCTGCACGCGCTGGAGCACATCCCCGAGCCGCGCGCGATGCTCACGCGCATCTGGGACAAGCTCGAGCCGGACGGGCTGCTGCTCATCGAGGTGCCGGACTGCGCGGCGAACCCGTTCATGTTCCTCGTGGCGGATCACTCGTCGCACTTCTTCGTGCCCGTGTTGCGCGAGCTGGTGCGGAGCGCGGGGTTTGAGATTATTGCGGCCGTGGACAACTGGGTGGCGAAGGAGATCACCATCGTCGCGCGCAAGGGCTTGTCCCGCGCCCAGGGGGCGGCTGGAAGCGTCCCGGCGGTGCTGCCGGCGGTCACGGAGCGGCTGAAGTGGCTCGAGGCCGTGCGCACCCAGGCGCGGGCGATGTCGGCGAAGGGCAACTTTGGGTTGTTCGGCACGTCCATCGCGGCGACGTGGCTCTACGGCGAGCTGGACGGGAAGGTGGACTTCTTCGTGGATGAAGACCCGAGCCGCATCGGCAAGCAGGCGTATGGGCGGCCGATCTACCGGCCGGCGGACATCCCGGCGGGCGGCGAAGTGCTGCTCGCGCTGCCCACGCCGCTGGCGTTGCAGGTGAAGGAGCGGCTGGAGAATCTGGGGAACAATGCGGTGTATGTGGTGCCGCCGCCGGTGCCGTGAGGCGCGCGGCGTTCACGCAGCTTCAACGATCGAAGTGACCAAGGCGCTGCGCGCGAAGCGTCTGGGGATTTCCTGTGTTCCACCGCCTGAAGGCAGAACTGCCAACAGTGTGCGGGCGCGCCGAGCCCAACCATCAGGAGCTCTCCATGCAGCAAAACCTCGCACGTTGAAGCGGCGTGAACGCTGCGGTCCTCAATCTCCCGGCGCGCGGCGTTCACGCCGCAGAAAGCTGAGACTGGAAAAGTGCGCTCGAATCATCCCTGGCTTGCTCACGTTTCTGCGGCCTGAAGGCCGCGCTCCTCTGTATGGGCGCTGCGCGCGCAGGGGTCTTGCTGCTCGGATGTCGCGCCGGCTGAAGGCGGGACTGCGAACAGGGTGGGGCAAGTCGCGGAGTGTTTGGACGCCTCAAAAAGCGGTGCTGAAAGACACCGCACTCCAGACGCTTCGCGCGGACTCAGGCAACGGATGGATTCAGCCGGCCGGATACAGTGAGTCTTTGATCAGCTTGTGCAGCCGGGACTCCGAACAGGATGGAGACACGGCACGCCCACCATCAGGAGCTTCTCCACGCCAGCCGAACCTCGCACGGTGAAGCGGCGTGAACGCCGCGGTCCTCCGTATGGGCGCTGCGCGCGTAACGGTCTTGATGCTTGGATGTCGCGCCGGCTGAAGGCGGGACTCCGAACAAAGCGGACAGGAGTGTCCGCTTCACGGGGGACGGGACCGCTCAGCTCATGCGCATCGGCATGAGGACGTAGTGGAAGGGGGTGTTGACCTTCACGGAGCCGGGGCTCAGCTCGTCCGAGAGTTCCAGGAAGATCTCGTCGGTCTCCACGACCTTGAGCGGGTCCATCAGGTAGCCGGGGTTGAAGGCGATACTGATGTCCTTGCCCTTGTAGTTGATGGCGATGGACTCGCGGGCCTCGCCCACGTCCGCCGTGTTCGCGGTGATGGTGAGGTTGTTCTTGGTGAAGGCGAGCTTCACGGAGTTCGACTTGTCGTTGGTCATCAGCTCCGCGCGGCGGAGGGCGCTGAGGAATTCCTCGCGCATGAGCGGGATGCGCTCCTTCGATTCCTTCGGGATGACCTGCTGGTAGTTCGGGTAGTTGCCCTCGACGAGCTTCGAGATGAGCAGCACGGAGAACGTGGACTCGTCCTTGAGGCGGAAGGAAACCTGATTGTCGGTGAAGCGGATCTCCACATCGCCCTTGGTCTGGAGCAGGCGGTTGAGTTCGTTCACGGCCTTCGTCGGCACAATGATGTCGCCGGTGGCGGTGGAGCCGGCGGGGAGGTCTTCCTCGGTGAGCGCGAGGCGGCGGCCGTCGGTGGCCACCATCACGAGCTTCTCCGGCGTGAACTTCATGAAGACGCCGTTGAGCACGTAGCGCGACTCGTCGGTGGAGATGGCGATGGAGGTCTTCTTGAGCATCGCGCGCAGCTTGTCCTGCGGCAGCGTGACGGAGCCGGTCTCCTTGAACTTGGGCAGCGGCGGGAATTCCTCCGCACTGAGGCCGTGCAGCTTGTAGAAGGAAGCGCCGGAGCTGAGCTTCGTGATGTTCTTGTCGTCAGTGTCCAGCTCGACCTCGCCCACGGGCAGCTCACGGACGATGCTGAAGAGGCGCTTCACCGGGATGGTGGTCGCGCCGGGCTCGCTGATCTGAGCCTCGACACCGCAGGCCACGGTGACATCGAGGTCGGTGGCGGTGAGGAAGAGGCGGTTCTCCTCGGCGCGCGCCTGGACGTTGGAAAGGATGGGGAGCGTCGTGCGGGTGCTGACGACGTTCTGAACGGCTTGGAGGCCAGCGATGAGCTGATCCTTCGCGATGCTGAGTTTCATGCTTATAGACTGTAGAGTAATTAAGGAATCACTCACAGTATTAAGGGGTGTGAATAGGGAAAACAACCTCCGGTGTCAAGGTAACATCAAGTAGTTGCGTAGGTTCCGATATGCCCTACAACCCCTCGCGGCACCAACGAATTGTCCGAACAACTCCGACTTGTTGGTGCTGTTGGCAAGTTGTTGGTCCTCTGCTGGGTAGGAAACCGGCTAGTTATTGGTAGGCGGCGGGGACGGGGAGCCGGGGTCCGCTGGGGGCTCGCCCGGCTTAAGGAAGTTGAATTCATCCCGCCAAGCGGACCATTTGGAGGCAAATTGACGCAGCAAAACCATCCCGCCAACGATAAAGAATGCCAGGCATACTCCTTGACGGAGGTTTTCGACGTGCAAAGCCATGCTCAAGGCGAAAACGGCCACCGCCAGCCCGGTCATGGCCAAAAGGCCCCATCCTGCATACCACGCCCACGGCTGCCGCTTGAGCAGGCCATGCGCGAAGCCCATGCAGAGCAGCGCCACGGTGAAGATGGGGAGGAACCAGGACATGAGATCACGCTTCAGGTTTAGTCGCTTTTGGACTCGGTGTTCGCAACTGCCAGCAACAAACCTTGTCACGCGCCGGTCCGCCAGCTTTTCACCATGCGAATTTGCTCAGGCGTGTGTGGTGAGGTCTCCCGGCCGGTCGGCAGTTGATGTCGTAATTCCGCCAGGTGCGGTATCACACCCGCGTCCGAAGCCAGGTTGTGCCGCCGCAGGTAGCAACCCACGACGGTCCCCGTCCGGCCTCGCCCAGCCCAGCAGTGGACGAACACTGGATTGTCGTCCGCCAGACTGCGGTCAATCACATCCAAGATGCAGCGCATGGTCCAGACCGACGGCACTCCCCGATCCGGAATGGGAAACCGCACGCTCGTGACTTCCAACCGGGCATCTTCGATCACCGTGCGCAGGCAGTTTTGGTAGCTGGGCACCGGGCGGGCGTATTCGCTGATCTCTCCTTCCTCCGTGAGATTGATGAAGCACCGGATTCCCACGTCGAGAAAGGCGGTCAGCTTCTTCGTGGCCAGGTCTGTGTCCACGTCCCCAGGATACGCACCTGCGAGTAGTTTGCCTGGCACCACCCAATAGGTAGTTCGCAGCGGAACAGCGGGGATGGACATGCCGTGATGCTAAAGGTTGAGCTCAGGAAAAACCAGCGGGTCCTTGGGGCCCAAGGAATGCCTGCACCGAGCCGCGTTTCGCAATCTCCCGTCCAAACGCCGTGCTCATGAAGCGTGCCTCGGGGTGGACGGCCACCCTACCCAGATCGAGCCGGTCCGCGTCCCAGCACGTTCCGATCGTCGGGTCCGGGCTCAACCGGCCGTGGGCGTGCCAGGTGCAGGCCTCGTGCAGCAATTGAAAGTGGGCGTCGCTCAGGTCGAACCACGCGCCTCTCAAACTGGCCGCGTAGGCCGCCGCCCGCGCGCCGTGTTCCTCATCCCAGCCATCGTGCAGCCGCCGCGAGTCATGCAGCACTGCAAACAACCGGACCACCACCTCCACCGCGCCACTCCGCGTGGCCAGCAGCAGAGCGTTGCGCTCGACCCGACGCCAGTGCGCCGGTCCGTGAATCGAATCCAGGTCGCCCTGGTATTCGCGCGTGACGTGCTCCCAGAGCTTTTGCCAGTCACTGTTCATCGCCGGTTCATTTCACGTTCTCCACAGGCACCGTCGTCCTGGTTTCGCCGCGCTGTAGTGCTTCAATGGCGTATTTGGCCCAGCTCATAGTTTTGAGCGGGGTTGTTGCTCCAACAGTTCAACCCGATGTCCGTCCGGATCGGCCACGACAGCCCGGCGGCCCCATTCGGAATCCTTTGCTGGCGTCACGAGCGCTGTTGGAAATTCGCCCAATGCGGCCAGGGCCGCTTCGATGGAGGCGACGCGAAAGCCGATGCGCGTCCCGAGGGTCGAGGCCCCGTCCGGTGCCATGGGGTAAAGCTCGAAGACCGTGCCGCCCAGCTCGGCGGCGAAGTGCTTCGCGCCGCTGCCATGCTGGTGCGCCGTAAACCGGAGGCCAAGCTGCGCATAAAACGCGGCGGCGCGGTCAAGGTTCTTGGACCGCAGCACCACCAGATTCAGCGAGATTTCTTCCATGGCCTGGCCCGTGTTGGGGCGAGCATACGCAAGTTTGCATTCACCGCCACTGTGTTCTCGGACGCATCTCAATTTCGCCGCGTTGCGCGCCGGGATTTCAAGCACCCCGGAGGGGTGACAGGTGAATAGCCGTGGGTGAAACCCACGGGGAGCAGTTGCCCATCACGACCCCGCAGGGGTCGAATTTCCCGCGCTCATTACATGGGGGCGTGTTCAACCCCTGCGGGGTTGCTCCCATGGCGCTTTCCCACCGTGGGTTTCACCCACGGCTACTCACCTTGAAACCCTCCGGGTTTCTCCCCTGGGCCGGAGACGCACTGCCAGAAACTGAGCTGCGCCCTGACCACCGCGCCTCACCCGCGTTCATTCTCCGCGAGCCGGGCCTTCACCAGCTTCCGCACCAGCGCGGCGGGCAGGGGCTGGTCGGCGGGGAAGCGGATGGTGCCCTTGCTTGTGTCATATCCGGCCAGCGCCTCCGCATGGGCGGCGACCGTCGTGCCGCTCATCAAGTAGAACGCGCAATGCCGCGCCGCCGCGCCGAAGCCCACGAGCAAACCGTGCTGGCGGAAGGCGGGGATCTGGTAGCTGAGGCATTCCTCGGCCTGGGGCGCGGCCTGCCGGATGGCGCGGCGCAGCTTCTCCAGCGCGGCCCGCTGCGCGGCGGGCAGCGCGGCGAGATATTCGTCCATCGTGGTGGGCCGGGCGGCCAGAGTGACTTTTGCGCGGGCGGCTTTGCGCGGCGGCCTGGCTTTCATATGCAGCGAGGATTCAGCTCCAATGCTCAAATTGAAACCGCAGATTTCGCGGATGACACGGATGCAAAGGGCGCGCTCAGCAGCCCCCGCGGAGGCGCGCGGCCTTCAGGCCGCTTCAGCGTCCGGCCGCGACGAGCATACGAACGCATCTGGTGCCGTGCATGGTGAAGCGGCGTGAACGCCGCGCGCCTCCGCGTCCGTGCCCGCTCCTGTTTTCGCGCTCTTTCGCGGGCTCCTGCGGCCGTCTCAGATGCCTTCCGCAATGCTCGGCAGGACTTCATGCACCACCGCAACCTCCGGCTGCAGATGTTCGCCTTCGCGCGCGAGCACGCGGTATTGGCGGATTTGCAGCGAGACTTCCGCGCCTTCGGCGAGGTTGAGCCGCGCGTAGTCTTCCTTGGTCATGCGGGAGCGGACGATGAGGCCGCTGGGGAGTTCCAGCTCCAGGCGCAGCAGCACGCCGAGGAAGTAGGTGTGGCGCAGCACCGCGCGGTAGCGGTAGGCCCCGCGATCCGTGGACACCTGCACCGCGTAGGGACGGAAGCCGATGCGGAGCTGCTGGCCGTCCGCCACGCCATGGGCCGGGAACTCCAGCTCGCCGTAACGTGCCAGGCCGTTGCTCACCTCGCAGTCCAGGATGTTCATCACGCCGACGAAGCGCGCGACAAATTCGCTGGCCGGTTCCTCATACACCTCGCGCGGGGTGCCGATCTGCGCGAGCCGGCCCTTCTCAAAGATCACGATGCGGTTGCTCACCTCCATCGCCTCCTCCTGGTCGTGCGTGACGAAGATGGTCGTGACGTTCAGCTCGTGGTGCAGGTTCACGAGCATCTCGCGCAGCTCCTGGCGGATCTTGGCGTCCACGGCGGCAAAGGGCTCGTCCAGCAGCAGCACGTCCGGCTTCGGCGCGAGCGCGCGGGCCAGGGCCACGCGCTGGCGCTGGCCGCCGGAGAGCTGGTGCGGGTAACGCTTCTCCAAATCTTTCAGCCCAAGCAGTTCAATCAACTCGGCCACGCGCGCATCGCGGTCGGCCTTCGACCACTGCTTGATCTTGAGGCCGAAGGCGATGTTGTCCGCCACGCTCATGGACTTGAAGAGCGCGTAGCCCTGGAAGACGAAGCCGATGTTGCGCTTCTGCACGGGCACGTCGTTGACCTGCTTGCCGCGCACGAAGATCTCGCCGGCGGTGGGCGCTTCGAGGCCGGAGATCATGCGCAGCACGGTGGTCTTGCCGCAGCCGGAGGGCCCGAGCAGCGCGACAAGCTGGCCGTCCGCGACGGTGAAGCTGACGCCGTTGACCGCGGCGACGCCGCCGAACTGCTTGGTGACGTTCTTCAGTTCAATGCTCATGGAAAAGCGTGTTGCGTGTTCCGTGTTGCGTGCCTGCGCGCCGTGTCTTCACGCAACACGCAACACGCAGCACGCCTGGACCACGGGTAATGAAGTTCTTCATGCCGCTCCCTCTCCCTCCGCCTCCGCCTGCTGCGCCAGCTCCTCCAGCTCCCGCTCGCGCCATTCGAGCCAGGTTTTTACGCCCAGGGTGACGAGTGCGCCGAGGGCAAGGATGCTCGCGACGGCGAAGGCGGCCGCGCCTTGATACTCGTTGTAGAGCTTCTCGACGTGCAGCGGGAGGGTGTCGGTATGGCCGGTGATATGGCCGCTGACCACGCTCACCGCGCCGAACTCGCCCATGCAGCGCGCGATGCAGAGGATCACCCCGTAGAGCAGGCCCATCTTCACGCTGGGCAGCGTGACATACCAGAAGGTCTGGAAGCCGTTCGCACCGAGCGTGAGCGCGGACTGCTCCTGGTCCGAGCCGGCCGCCTGCATGATGGGGATGAGTTCCCGCGCGACGAACGGGAAGGTGACGAAGAGCGTCGCCAGCGCGATGCCTGGCACGGCGAAGATGATCTTGATGTCGCGGTCATTGAGCCACTCGCCAAAGAACCCCTGCAGGCCGAAGAGCACGACGAACATCAGGCCGGCCACCACGGGCGAGACGGAGAAGGGCAGGTCAATCAACGTGATGAGCAGGGACTTGCCGCGGAACTCGAACTTGGTGATGGCCCACGCGGCGGCGAGGCCGAAGAGCACGTTGATCGGCACGCAGATGACCGTCACGAGCAGCGTGAGCTTCATCGCGGAGAGCGTGTTCGGATGCTTGAGCGCGTCCCAATACACGGTGAAGCCCTTCGCGAAGGCCTGCGCGAAGACGTTCACCAGCGGCAGCAGCAGGAAGAGGATCGAGAAGAGCAGCGCGATGGTGATGAGCGTCCACTTCACGAAGGGAGATTCCTCCGTGCCGCGCTGGGATTTGCGCTGGCCGGCGGTGAGTTGACGTCGGGGAATGCCGGCCATGGCTAGAAAACGAGGAAGGACTGGCCAAAGCTCAGCCGGAGCGATGCGGGTGAAAGCTGGTTTCGCTTTAACGCGGAGACGCAGAGGACGCGGAGAAACGCAAAGCTGAGCCGGGGCTGAGGCCGGCACTCTTCGGTGGCCCTGGCCGGTCCCGGCTCCGCGGCGATTTGCCTCCCGAGAAGATTCTCCCGACGGATATTGGACCACCGAGACACGATGAACACAGAGCGAGAACCAGCCAGAGACTTCGCTGGGTTCATCGCGGCTTGGTGGTCCATTTGGGATGCGTGCGCCTCGGCGTCAAAGCGAGGCTGAGGACGACTGCATCGGTGACTGAGTTGAGGTGGCCCTTCCGTGCGTTTGCCCCAAAAGCGGTGGAGGGCCACCGCACTCCAAGACGCTGGCGCGTGGCCGCTGCCCCCCAGGGCGCGGCGCGCGGAGCGTCCAGGGACCGGACGGCGTTCCACCGGCTGAAGCCGGGACTCCGAACGGGGGCGTCCGAGCGCGCCTTGTTCTGCGCATCGGCTCATTGCCTTGGTGGCTGGCTGGCTCATTTCGCGAAGCGGTTCGCCCACTGTTCCAGCAGGTTGATCACCGCGAGCAGCACGAAGCTGATCACCAGCAGCACCACCGCCAGCGCCATCGCGCCGAGGTAGTCGTATTCCTCCAGCCGGATGACGATGAGGTAGGGCGCGATCTCGGTCTTCTTCGGGATGTTGCCCGAGATGAAGACGACCGAGCCGTATTCGCCGATCGCCCGCGCGAAGGCCAGCGCGAAGCCGGTGAGCACCGGCGGCAGCAGCGTCGGCGCGATGACGCTCACGAAGGTGCGCAGCCGGCTCGCGCCCAGCGTGGCGGCGGCCTCCTCCACGTCACGGTCCAAGCCCTCCAGCACGGGCTGCAGCGTGCGGACGACAAACGGCATCCCCACAAACGTGAGCGCGATGACCACGCCGAGCGGGGTGAACGCGCCCTTGATGCCGAGCGGCACGAGGTGCTGGCCGAGCCAGCCGTTGGCGGCGAAGAGGTTGGCCAGCGTCAGGCCCGCGACCGCCGTGGGCAGCGCGAACGGGAAGTCCACGAGCGAGTCAATGAAGCGCCGCCCGGGAAAGTCGTAGCGCACGAGCACCCAGGCCAGCAGCGTGCCAAACACGGCGTTGATAAACGCAGCGATGAGCGACGCACCGAAAGTGAGCTGATAGGCCGCCAGGGCGCGGTCCGTGGTGGCGAGCTTCCAGAACTCCGCCCACGAGAGGTTGAACACCTTGATGAACAATCCACAGATGGGAATGAGCACCAGCACGCTCAAGTAAAAGAGCGTGAAGCCCATCGTCAGCCCGAAGCCGGGCAGGACTCGGAATCGTTTTTCAGCCATTCAGGAGTGGCGCTGCTAGCGTTGCAAAAAAGCCAGCCCGGCGGACACGCGACCGGGCATGGGGCAGTTCAAGGCATTAAGCCCAACGGCCACGCAATGGGCGAGAAGATACGTCAAATCACTACTATGTCAATGGGGTTAATAATAGATGAGATCGGAGGGCGCATCCGCGCCCTGCCCCCGGAGCGCGGGGGCTGTGACCCGCAGCGGCCACGCTTGTCCCTTGCGGTTCGTGTAGTCCAGCGGGACGGGGGATCGGACGTTGCTGCGGGTCACAGACCCGCGCTCCGTTTGCGCAGCCTGCACTTGCCTGCCCCGCGTCTGCTCGCGATAGTCGCCGGCTCCAAGCAGAAGCGAGCATTATGAAAAGGCCTTTTGGGCGGGTGCGGTCGTGGGCGGCGGTCTGGGTGACTCTGGTTTGCACCGCCTCACTTTGGGCGGCGGAGGCGCCCCGGCTCGCGCCCGGCTCAGGCGAATTTGACCTGCCCAACTGCGCCGCCTACGAGTCCGGCCGCCGCCTCCCCGAGCGTCCTTCCGCCCTCACCCTCGAGTCGCTGCTGGGCCTCAAGCCCGGCCTGCTCACCAACGCCTGGACCACGCCGCCGCTCGCCGGTGAGGTGCGGCGCTTCGTCGTGGCGTTTCGCCAGCCGGTGGCGGCGGGCACGCTGTGCACGGAGTTTGAGGAGGCCGGTGCGGCGGCCGTGCTCAAGCCCGGCGTGCCATACCCCGGCGACGTAAGTGACGAGACGCACTGGCTCGCGCTGCCCTTCGGTTCGGTGAAGCTGCTGCCCGCGAACACCCCCGTCCGCGCGCTGCGCTTCACCCAGCGCGTCCACAACCTGCCGTGGGAGGAAGGCCGGCACGCCTCGACGCTCCGCTGCGCGCTGCTGCTCGAAGGCCGTTACTGGAACCCCGCGCAGCTCGGCGGCATCGAGTGGCGGCGCGATGCGAAGGCCAACGAACAATGGCTTGGCTACTGGCCCGTGCCGCTGCCCATCGCCGGGCTTGCGCTCGCGGCCCAGCCCGGTCGCCTCGCGGTCCTTGCCGCCGCTCCCGCGAACAGTGACCTGCACCCCGCCGCACTCGACGCCTCCGCGTGGAACACCAACCTCGCGATGCGCTTCGCCCCCGGCGGCCCGAGCGTGCTCGCGTCACCGGCGGACGCACCCGCGACGCGCGGCCTGCGCCTCACCCTCACCAACTGGCAGCGCACCGCGCAGACCACGCTGCCCGTCATGCCGCTCGTCGCCCTCAAGCCGGGCGAGGCCGCGCCGCAGGGCTTCCTGCCGCCATCGCCGTTCAGCCTGAACTACGAGATGCCCTTCGCCGGGTTCCCCGCGATTCGCATCGCGGCGGCGGACGGCACCGACGTGCGGCGTCTGGTCGCGGAAGTTCCGCGCGATGTCGGCGCGGTGCGCGAGGGCTGGGATTTGCGCGATGACAACGGCAACTACGTGAAGCCCGGCAAGTATGTCTGGCGCGGCATCGCCCGCCCGCCGCTGAAGCTCACCTACGAGAACACCGTTTACACCGCCGGCCTGCCGCCGTGGCGCGCGCCGGTGGCCGGCGGCGGGTGGTGGATGGCCGATCACGCACCGCCTTGTGCCGTCACCGCGGTGAAGGACGTCGTCTTCCTCGGTGCGATGGGCGCGGAGTTTGGCATCCCGCTCATCGCCACGGATCTTGAAGGCCGCAAGCTCTGGCACGCCGACCACGGCGCGACGCGCCTCACGAGCGACGGCCGTTTCGCCTACATCGTCAACAATGACCAGTTGCTGCGCATTGATCCGCAAAATGGTTTTGCCACCAAGTCCATCCTGCGCTTCGCCTACTCCGAGGAAGTGCCGGGCCACGCGGGCGACTACATCCCCACGGACCGCAGCGGCGTGGCCTGCCGCGACGGCCTGCTCGTGGTGAGCTACAACGGCCGCGAGCCCGCGTGGATCACCTCGACGCTCAAGCCCGGGGACATTGATCTGCCGCGCTGCTACCCGCCGCCGAACAACCAGAAAGTTCACGAGACCGCCTACACGCCCGCCGAGGCGATCCTCGGCGCGCTGCTCACCATCACCAGTTCACAGCAGGCAAGCTGGGGCCAGACGGTGGCGAAGGGCCCGCTCGCCAACACGCTCGTCCTGCGCCTGCGCCGCGACGTGCCGGTGGGCAGCGTGCTGCTGCCGCGCGGCGACACAAAGGTCTATGCGCTCCGTCCCGGCAAGCAACTGCCCGCGGCCTTCGACCCCGCCGCGCGCGGGCCGAACGCCGAGGCCGCCACCGACGACGCGCTCGCGGGCCTCGACCAGGTGGGCGACATGGATTTGCGTTTCGACCCCAAGCTCTGGGTGGAACTCAAGGCCGACGGCGCGAACCGCGCCGCGCTGGCCGTGCCCGCCGAAGGCATGACCACGCGCGTGCTGGCCTTCACCGCGCCGCACCTGCGGAAACTGGATTACGGCATGGTGCTCAACCGCCGCTTCCGCGATGCCGCCCGCGAGGCCGAGCTGGTGGTGCTCGAAGGCAAGGCCACGCCCGGCGGCGGCTGGCAGACCTCCCGCGACGCGCAGCATCCCATCTCCTACGGCAACCCGCCCATCGCCGGGCTCGTGTGGAAAGCGCCCACGCCCGTGCGCGGCTTCGCGATCCTCGATCCCATGGTGCGCGCTGGCGTTGCGGTGGACGTCTGGACTGGCCCGGAGAACGCGGCCATCACGCCCGAGGCGTTCAAGAATGATGCGAACTGGAAGCAGGTCCATCTGCATCAGCAGACCAAGAACCATGTGAAGATGAACTGGCATTACCACCGGGTCATCCACGGGGACTTCGGCGAGACGCTCAACGTGCGCGCCCTGCGCGTGCGCATCGTCGAGCCGCCGAACATGGATGTGAAGCCCAGCGGTGGCTTTGCTTCCATCGTCGCGTTCCAGCCCATCGGCAGCGGTGATCCCGAGCTGCCGCCGACCTTCGCGCGCCGTCTCACATTGATCCAGTTGCCCGGCGCGGATGATCCCAAGCCTGAGGCGAAGGTGCTGCGGCATCTGACCTTTGATCAGCCCGGCGCGCTGGGCTTCGCCCCGGATGGCGCGCTCTTCGCCGCCTGCCAGCGCGGCATCGTGCGCATCGCGGACATCGCGAACCAGACTGCTTCGCTCAAGAGCGACGTGGTGATTCCCCGCGCGAAGCTCACGCAGCCGCGCGGGCTGGTCTTCGACCAAGCCGGACTGCTCTACGCGCTGGACCGTGGCACGGCGGCGATTCAGGTGTTTGATCCCAAGACGGGCAGCCACGTCCGCACCATCGGCACGCCGGGCGGGCCGCGTCTCGGGCCGTTTGATCCCACGCGCTTCACCGAGCCGTCCGCGCTGGGCATGGATTCGGCGGGCAAGCTGTGGGTCGTCGAGCAGACGTTCCAGCCCAAGCGCATCAGCCGCTGGAACACCGATGGCCGCTTCGAAAAGGACTTCATGGGGCCAACCCATTACGGTGGCGGCGGCATCATGGACTCGGGTGATCGCTCGGTGGTGAACCACCTCGGCATGAAGTTCCGCATGAACTGGAGCGACCGCTCGTGGAAACTCGAGAGCCGCCTCTACAACTACAGCTCACGCGGCATGTATGCGCCGGACCGCGCGGTGTATGCGCAGGGCCATCGCTACCTCGTCGGTGATCGCGAGATGGTCACGCCCTTTGGTGATCCCGGTCCGACCGTCACGATCTGCGCGGAGGAGGACGGCGTGGCGCAGCCGCTGGTCGCCGCAGGATTGTTGTCCGGCTGGCGCGCGTTTGGCGGCAATGCCGAGGCGCTCAAGGCCTTCGGCAAACTCAATGCCGACGCGACGAGCTTCGTGTGGGTGGACTTGAACCGCGACCACATCGCACAGCCGGAGGAAGTGCAGATCAAGGAGGGCAAGCACTTCACTTCCTGCGCGGCGATTGGTGACGACCTCTCGCTGAACTTCCGGGGCGACGCGCCCGGCGGCGGCTGGCGCTTGCGCGTGAAGAGCATCCGGCCCGACGGCCTGCCGCTCTACGACATGGCCGCGCTGGAAAACGTGAAGGAACTCACCGGCTCCGCGTGGGTCAACGCGGCGGGCGAGACCTTCGTGATGGGCCACAAGCTGCTCGATGCGGCGGGCAAGGTGCGGTGGCATTACCCGGACAACTACACGGGCGTGCAGCGTTCCTATCAGACGCCGTGGGGCTTTTACAATCGTCCGCCCGGTGTGCTCGCCGGCGGGCTGCTGGCCATCGGCAGCTTCAAGGCGGGCCGCGAGGAACTCTTCGCCGTGCTGGGCAACAACGGTGATCAATACACCTTCACGCGCGACGGCCTGCTCGCCGCCGCCGTGCTCGGCGGGCCGGATGGCTACGGTCGCCGTTTCTTCTCGATGCCCGAGGCCGAGCCGGGCCGCACCGACATGTCCGACCTGCGCAACACGGTGGAAACGTTCCATGGCCACATCTGCACGGCGGAGGATGGCAAGGTTTACACCATCGCCGGGAAGAACCACATCTCCGTGCTGCGCGTGGACGGGCTGGAGCAGATGCAGCGGCTCGGCGGCTCCGTGGGCGTGACCGCCGAGGACATCACGCGCACGATGGCGTGGGCCGCGGACAAGGCGCGCATCGAGCGTGCCCTGCGCCGACCGGTCATCACCTCCGTGCCCTACCTGGCAGCGAAGCCGGTGATTGATGGCGAGATCACCACGGACTGGCCGGGCGGCGCGCCGCTGGACATCCGCACGTTGCGCGACCAGCTCCAGCGAATCCGCGAGTCGTGGACCGCGCAACTGGCCTTCGACGAGCAGCACCTTTACATCGCCGCGCGCGGCTTCGGCACCACGCCGATGCTCAATCGCGCGACGGACAAGGAACTGGTCTTCCAGGGCGGGGACGCCTTCGACCTGCACCTGGCCTTGGACCCCAAGGCCGATCCCAAACGCGGTGAGGCCGCCCCCGGCGACGTGCGGCTCGTGATGTCGCTCGTGAACGACCAGCCCGTCGCCATGCTCTATCGTCCCCGCGTGCCCGGCGCAAAAGGCGGTCGCACGTTCACGTCCCCCGTGGGTCAGGAGCTGGTGGACGAGATCCGCGACATCACCACGCAAATCCGCCTGCGCATCCTGCGGCAGGGCGGGGAGAGCCAGTCCTGGACATTGGAGGCGGCGGTGCCCTGGACCGTTCTCGGTGGCCGCGAGCTGCGCGAAAGCGTCGTGCTGCGCGGTGATGTCGGCGCGCTCGTGGCAGAACCGAACGGCACCGCCACCGCCGTGCGCTACTACTGGGCGAACCGCTCGCACGTCGTCCTGAGCGACCTCCCCTCCGAAGCGCGCCTGCTCCCCGCGCTCTGGGGCGAGCTGCGCTTCGACCTCCCCGACATCCTCGACCGCGTCCCCACCGTGAAGCCCTCCCCCGGCGGCCCCGACCCGCTGAAGGATTTGAAGTAATTCCGAAGGGACAACCGCGGATTTCGCGGATGACGCGGATAAGGAACAGGTCGCGCCGGGGAACCGGCCAAATGCCCAAGGAAACTCGGTATATTTCTGCCGGACGGCACCCCTCACCCCAACCCTCTCCCCTCCGCCGAGGAAGGGAGAGGGAGAAGATGCGCGTCTCGTTGGTCAATTTGCGTTTCGGGGTGAGTCAGCGGTCCGCTCAAGCAAAAACCCTGAAAGAGGCGACACCGGTGGTCGCACCCTTTCAGGGCTGTGGTAAATCTTCTGCGCCGGCCTTCAGCCGGTCACTTCCAGGCACGCACGAAATCAATGCACTGCTTGATGTCCGGCACGGAGTTGTCCCAGTTGAACTCGTATTCGATGGAGATGTTGCCGGTGAACTTCTGGCGCTTCAGCTCGGCGAGCACGCCGGCCATGTCCGTGACGCCGGTGCCGAAGATCGTGTCATGCTGGCCCGTGCCGAGCGCGGCGCGCTCCTTCGCGTGCAGGCTGATGATGCGGCCCTCGAGAATCTTCAGGCCGTCAATCGCCTTGAGCCCGGAGGTCTGCCAGTGGCCGATGTCCGCGCACGCACCGATGCGGCTGTCGCGGTTCTTCACGAGGTCGCGGACGTATTCGGGGTTCCAGATCTTGTAGTTCGGATCTTCCACCTGCTTGCCGTCCGCGTCCTTCTTCATGCGCTTGGCGTGCTCATGGATGCCCACGCGGATGTCGAATTCCTTGGCCAGCTTTTCGGCCGTGTCGAGCGCGTCCACGCTCTCGGTGGTGATGCCGTAGAGGCCCAGCTTCTTCGCGAACTCGAAGATCTTGCGCGCGCCCGCCTCGTCCTTGGGGATGCCGACGACGCCGTAGTTCACGGCGCGGACCTTGTGCTTGGCGAGCTTCTCCTTCACGCGGGCGATGACCTCGTCCGAGGAGTCGTGGTTCCATTTCACGTTGGGCTCCTCTTTCGTGAGCTTCTGGCCGGGATAAAATTCGATGACCTTGCCGCCGGCTTCAGCGGTCTTCTCGATGGCCTCGAAGACGGAGAAGCGGTTGAAGCTGTAGGCCTGGCAGCCGATGGCGAAGCCGTTGATGCGGGCGTCGTCAGGAATGGGCGCGGCGGACGCGGGCAGCGCGGCCAGCACGAGGGCGGAGGCTAAGGCGAGGAAGGAACGATGGAGTTTCATGATGTAAGTTCAGACCGGCTGGGCCGGCCAAGGATTCGGGGCGATTAACCCCGTGCGGACGCGTGGGGTCAAGCCAGCATGTGCGGAGTCCCGGCTTCAGCCGGTGGAGCGCGCTTAAATTCCGGGCGCTTTGCGCGCAGCGTCATTGAGGTCCGAACGCCTCGCCGCCTAAAGGCGGGACTCCCAGCGGAGACCGGCGCTCCGCTGGTTACGCCAGCATTTTGCTCACGACCTTCGCGCCTTCGAAGCCGGTGAGCTTGAAGTCCAGGCCTTGCGAACGGTAGGTGAGCTTTTCGTGGTTGAAGCCGAACTGCTGTAGGATCGTTGCGTGGAGATCGGGCACGGCGACCGGGTCCTTCACAACGCCCCAGCCGATTTCGTCTGTCTCGCCGATGACCTGGCCGCCCTTGATGCCGCCGCCCGCGAGCCACATCGAGAAGGCAAAGGGATGATGGTCGCGGCCGGTGACATTGCCCGAGCCGCCACGGTTCTCACCCAGCGGCGTGCGGCCGAACTCGCTGGCCCAGATAACCATCGTGTCATCCAACATTCCGCGCTGCTTCAAGTCCCGCACGAGCGCCGCGATGGGCTGGTCCGCCATGCCGGCGCAGAAGGGCAGCTCCTGGTTCAGGTTGCTGTGGTGGTCCCACGACGCGTGCAACAGCGTGACGAAGCGCACGCCGCGCTCGACCATGCGGCGCGCGAGCACGCAGTTCCGCGCGAAGGTCGAGTAAGTCTCCGGCCCGCCGCCGCGGCCGCCGGGGTTGTCCTTGGACTTGCGGCCCACGCCATACATGTCGAGCGTGGCCTGCGACTCCTTGCTCAAGTCCATCAGCTCGGGCGTCGCCGCCTGCATCCGGCCCGCGAGTTCGTAGGCGCCGATGCGCGAGGCGATCTCGGGATCGGCGACGTGTTGGTGGCGCAGGCGGTTCAGGTCACCGATGGCGTCGAGGCCGAGGTGCTGCATCTCGGGCGTGAAGCCGGGCGGGTTGCCGAGGTTGAGCACGGGGTCGCCCTGGTTGCGGAAGAGCACGCCCGCGTAAGTGCTCGGGAGGAAGCCGCTCGTCCACGCGCTCGCGCCGGCACTGGAGCCACGGCCCGCGTGCAAGACAACGTAGGCCGGCAGATCACGCGACTCGTTGCCGAGGCCGTAGGTGAGCCATGCGCCGAGCGTCGGGCGGCCGAACAACGGCGAGCCGCAGTTCATCAGGAGCTGGCCGGGGTGGTGGTTGAACTGCGTTGTGTGCATCGAGCGCACGAGGCAGATGTCGTCCGCCATGGAGCCGATGTGCGGGAGGAGGTCGCTGAGTTCCGTGCCGCACTGGCCGTGTTTGGTGAACTTGCGCGGGCTGCCCATGAGGCGCACGCCTTCCTTCTTGATGAACGCGAAACGCACCTTCTCCAGCATCTCGTCCGGCAGCTTCTGGCCGTTCATCTCGTTGAGCTTCGGCTTGGGGTCGAAGAGGTCAATGTGGCTCGGCGCGCCCTCGAAGTAGATGAGGATGCAGTTCTTCGCACGCGGCGGGAAATGCGCGGCGCGCGCGGCCAGCGGTTCGGCGGCGGGCACGGCGTAGCCCTTCTCCGCGAGCAGCGAGGCGAGCGCGACGGTGCCCAGGCCGGTGCTGGCGAGGAAGTCGCGGCGGGTGAGGTTGACAAGGTCGGACGGGGACATGGCGGGGCGGGAGTTCATGGCTCGACGAGGTTCAGAGTCGGGAAAAGAGTTTTGAAATCAGCGGCGTTGCGCGTGAGCAGACCGTCGAAGCGGAGGGCGAAGGCGCCGATCAAAGCATCGGCCACGGGACGTCGCCGGAGGTTCTGGGTGCGGCGAGCGACGGTTTGGCGATGCCAGGCGGCAAACGCGGCGGTTGTGTCGGTCGCCGTCCAAGGTTCAGCATAATTGACCCGGACCTCGTCGAGAAAGGCTTCTGCCTCCGCATCGTCCCCACCAAACATGGGCGCGAGTTCCACGAACGACACTGGGCAGATCACCAAGCCGTCCCGCTCCTTGGCTTCAATCAAGCCAGCGGACGGCTTCTCGAAAATCACGTCTCGCAGGCCCACGTCAATGAGCAGGCAGGTGTCCACGACCCAGGCCATTACTCCTGCTCCCCTTCGCGGATGAGCTGCATGTATTCAGCCGTTGTCTTGAACGGGTGGTTGTATTTGAGGCACCAGCCGGCGGCGGCCCGGGCACCGCGACCCGGACGCTTCTTGGGCGAGGGTGCGGGAAGCGCATCCAGCAGCTTGAGGAAACTTCTGGCCCGCTCTTCGTCCAGCCCTTTCACTCTTTCGAGCAATTGTTCAGTGGCGCTCATGGAGACACATTAACCCACGGTTCACGGTCGGACAATCACGCTTCAATCCCGCGTGAAAAACTCGTCCAGGTTCAGCATCACCCGGCCCAGCGCGACGAGGGTGGCCTTCTCGGGGATCTCGGCTTCCGCCTTCTTCGCGCCGGCGATTTTGGCCGCGCCCTCGGCGTTCGCCTGCGCGAGCTTGAGCTGGGCTTCGTAGAGTTTCAGCAGGCGCGCCAGCTCCTCCGCGCTCGGCGGACGGGAGAGGCAGCGCTCGAAGCCGTGGCGGATGCGCTCGCTGGCATCGGCGGTGGGCACCTCGGCCATGCGCGCGCCGAGCTGCTGCGCGCACTCGAAGAAGACCGGGTCGTTCAGGAGCGTGAGCGCCTGGAGCGGCGTGTTGCTGCGCTCACGGCGGGCGCAGGTGGAGTTCGAGTCGGGCGCGTCGAAGGTCATGAGCATCGGATACGGCACGGTGCGCTGGAAAAAGATGTAGAGGCCGCGCCGGTTCTTCTCGGTGCCGGGGCTTTCAGTCCACTTCACCGAGTTGGCGTAACCCAGTGCAGCAATGTCCGCCGGCAGCGGCGGGCGGATGCTTGGGCCGCCGATCTTCGGGTTCAGCAGGCCGCTCGCGGCCAGGTAGGCGTCGCGGACGGTCTCGGCTTCGAGGCGCAGGCGGTTCTGGCGCGCGAGGAGCAGGTTGTTCGGGTCGCGCTCCTGCAGCTCGGGGCGGTTGAGCGAGACCTGCCGGTAGGTCGCGCTGGTGACGATGGCCTTGATCATCGCCTTGCGGCTCCAGCCGAAGCCGGCCTGGTGCGTGGTGCGTGGTGCGTGATCGGCTGGCGCAGCGAAGGCGGCGGCCAGCCAGTCGAGCAGCTCGGGGTGCGAAGGTTTCTCGCCCTGTTTGCCGAAGTCGTCCACGGTGCCGACGAGGCCGCGGCCGAAAAGGTTCTTCCAGAGGTGGTTCACCGAGACGCGCGCGGTGAGCGGATTCTCCGGGGCGAAGAGCCACTGCGCGAGGTCGAGCCGGTCCGGCTGCACGGCGCGCGGCTTGAGCGCGTGCAGCACGGCGGGCGTGGTGGGCCGGACTTCCGTGCCCTTGTCGAGGAAGTTGCCGCGCACATGGATGAAGGTCTTGCGCGCGCCCTCCTCCGCGAGCACGGCGGCGGTGGTGGCGGGCGCGGCGGGCGCTTTCTTCGCGTGGTCATCAATCGCTGCCTGCAGTTTCTTCCCCTGCTCGTCCACCTGCTCGCGGAAGTATTTCGCGATCACCTCAAGCTGCTTGGGCGTGCGCTGGTCGGCCTTGGCGGCAAGGGCGGCGGTGATCGCGTCCGGCGTAAAGTCAGGCTTCAACGGGCCGCTCGCGTCCGTGACCGAGAGGCGGAACTGGCCGAGCGTGTAGTTCTCCTTGTAGTGCTGGTCCAGCGTGAAGACGAGCCGCGCGCCTTCCGCCAGCTCCACCGGCTGCTTCAGCTCGAAGACTGCGACGTGCGATTTCTGCTGCTGCTGCGCGATGGCCCAGCCGGAGGTGTCCTCGCCCTTGAGCGCGTTGGCGACCGGAAAATTGACCTGCGAGAAATCCGCCTTGGCGTTGTGCAGCTCGACGGGCTTTCCCTCGAACTGGCCGGGCGCGAAGAGCTGCACGCGGAAACCGGTCAGCACGAAGTTGCCGTCCTTCGAGCGGCCCGGGCCTTTCTTCGGATCGGGGTCGTCAATCACTTCCAGGCGGATGCCACCGAGCCGCTTGAGCGCGAGCTTCGTCTCGACAGTGTAGGTCTCCTTCGCCGGAGCGGTGCCCGTGGCGTGGATGACCGCTTCCTTGTCCGGCTTCAGCGTGGTGCCGTGCTTGGCGGCGAGCTTGTCCGGCGTGAGCGCGTGCCAGGAGACGGCGTCAAGTGAAGCGGTCTTGAGCCAGGCGTCGCGCTTGGGGGCCAGATCGTTTTTGGCATACTCGTCGAAGGCGGCCTTGAGCTTCGCACCGTCGGCATCGTGCGCCTGCTTGGCCTTCGTGTAGGTGGCCTGCTCGTCGGCGTTGGGTGAAGGAATGGCCTTCTCGTTCGCGTTGTTGAAGAAGGCGAAGAGCGAGTAGAACTCACGTTGCGTGAAGGGATCGTATTTGTGCGAGTGGCACTCGGCGCAGCCCATCGTGGTGCCAAGCCAGACGGTGGCGGTGGTGCTCACGCGGTCCACGACGGCCTTGCAACGAAACTCCTCCTGATCCGTGCCGCCTTCGGTGTTCGTGAGCGTCTGGCGATGGAAACCGGTCGCAACCTTCTGGGCGTGGCCGGCATTCGGGAGCAGATCGCCCGCGAGCTGCTGGATGCTGAACTGGTCGAAGGGCAGGTCGCTGTTGATGGCGGCGATGACCCAGTCGCGATAGGTGTAGGCGAAGGGGCGCGCCTTGTCCTTCTCGTAGCCGTCGCTGTCCGCGTAGCGCGCGAGGTCGAGCCAGTGGCGGCCCCAGCGTTCGCCGAAGTGCGGCGAGGCGAGCAGGCGGTCCACGAGCTTCTCGTAGGCGTCGGGTGACTTGTCATTCACGAACGCGTGGACTTCCTCCGGCTTGGGCGGGAGGCCGAGGAGGTCGAAGGCGAGGCGGCGAATGAGCGTGGGGCGGCTGGCTTCGGGGGACGGGGCGAGTTTTTCCTGGGCGAGGCGGGCGCGGATGAAGGCGTCGATGGGATGAGTGGGAGAGTAATTAGTAATTAGTGAGGAAGTGTTCTGTGGCGCAGTCGCGCCCTTTTCGGACTTAGCACTAATTACTGGCACCGGCGGCCGCTTCACCGGCTGATATGCCCAGTGGTCGGACTTCTTCACCGCGAGCTTTCCGTCGTCCGGCCAGACTCCGCCGGCGTCAATCCAAGCGCGGACCTTGCCGATCTCGGCGGGGGTGAGCGGGGCTTCCTTCGGCGGCATGATGCCGATCTCACCGATGCCCGCGAGCGCGTGGACCAGCTTGCTCTCGGCGCTCTTGCCGGGGACGAAAATCAGGCCGTTGTCGCCGCCCTCGATGGCCCCGGCCTTGAGGTCCAGGCGCAGGCCGCCCTTCTGCTTCTCCGCGCCATGGCAGGAATAGCACTTAGCGGCGAAGAGGGGCTGGATGTCCTTGGCGAAGTCCACCGGGCCGCTGGCGGCGGGCGGGAGCTTGCTGAGGTCGAGCGGCGCCTTTTTGTGTTCCGCCGCCGTGAGCGACAGGGCCGTTCCGGCGAGGAGGGCGAAGAGAGTTGCGTGCGTGGCCATGCTGATATGTCGGCTCGTTGGACGTGCGGCGGGCTTGGTTTGTTTCAGGGCACAATAGCGGGCGGAGGCGTGGCCACAACTGGGAAACGCTGCTCAGGCGCTTCGCAGTTTTCGGTGGAACCGGAGGAGGCCGGGGAAATGCCAAGCTCCAAGGCCCAAGCGCCAAAGAAACTCCAAAGCCCAAATTCCAATGGTTTAGCGTGGCACTCCGCCAGCGCTTCCGCCTGGGTTCGGCCCTTGGCCCGGCCAGTGGCGGGAGACGTCGCCCTTTGAAAGGGCACGGATGGGAAGGCCTTTGTGGTTCTCGATTGGGGACGCGGCCGACGATTTACGGCGCTGTAATAGGAGGTGGCCGCGCTCCCTCCCGTGAACGGGTCAGAAAGATGGGGTCAGAAAAATGAGGACGGGGCCAGGCGGGCAGAGGATTTCCCGCAGATTCAAGCCGACCACAGATGGGAAAGCGGGTTCACAAAATCATGGGGCACAGAATCATGGGAGAGGAATGATGGTGCTTCGCAGTTTTCGGTGGAACCGGAGGAGGCCGGGGAAATTCCAAACTCCAAATTCCAAGCTCCAAAGAAACTCCAAAGCCCAAATTCCAATGGTTCAGCGTGCCACGCCGCCAGTGCTTCCGCCCGGGTTCGGCCCTTGGCCCGTCGGCTGGCCCCAGTGCCGGGCGACCCCTCCCTATGAAGTTTGCAATTTGGAACTTGGGATTTGAAGCCTCTCCCACCCATTCCACCGAAAACAGAGGATTTCCCGCAGATTCAAGACGACCACAGATGGGGAAAGGGATGGGGGGGATTCACAAAATCATGGGGCACAGAATCATGGGATGCGCGTGTGATACCAAATTCCAATGCCAGCCGGTAGATGGTTGCCGGACGGCACCCCTAACCCCCTCCATCCGCCGGGCTGCGGAGGGCGGGCCAACCCTCTCCCCTCCGCCGAGGAAGGGAGAGGGAGAAGCTGGGCGACCAGCGCGGTGAAAGCGCGGAGTGGACGCAGAAGCGGCGGGGCGGAGGATTTCCCGCAGATTCAAGACGACCACAGATGGGGAAAGGGATGGGGGGGTTCACAAAATCATGGGGCACAGAATCATGGGAGAGGAATGATGGTTCTTCGCAGTTTTCGGTGGAATGGCCTCGGGTTCAGCGACGGCTGCGCCTAATTTCGCTGCGGCCGGGCTTCGAGCCGCCGGGCAAGCGAGGACGCTTGCGGCACGGGCACGGCCGGCCGGAGGCCGGCGCTACGTGGCAGTGCGCGGGCTGGACATTTCGGCGCGTTCTCCGTTCCCTCTCAGGACGCTCATGCAACCCTGGCCGCAGACTTACGACCCGTTCGGCAATGCCTTCTTGTCCACGCTCGTCGCCGCCGTGCCGGTGGTGGTGCTGCTGGGGGCCATCGCGTGGCTGGAGATCAAGATTCACCTGGCGGCGCTGCTCGGGCTGGGCGTGGCGCTGGCGGTGGCGCTGTTCGCCTTTCACATGCCGGTGGATGCGGCGCTGGCGACGGCGGGCTACGGGGCGGCCTACGGGTTGTTTCCCATCGGGTGGATCATTCTGAACCTGATCTTCCTGTATCAGCTCACGGTGGACAAAGGGCTGTTCGCGGTGCTGCGCGGGAGCTTGGCGAATCTCGCGCCGGACCCGCGGGTGCAGCTCGTGCTGATTGCGTTCAGCTTCGGCGCGTTCTTCGAGGGCGCGGCGGGCTTTGGCACGCCGGTGGCGGTGACGGCGGCGATCCTGATGCAGCTCGGCTTCAAGCCGCTGCAGGCGGCGGGGCTCTCGCTCATCGCGAACACGGCGCCGGTGGCCTACGGCGCGCTGGGCACGCCGATCATCGCGCTCGCGGGGGTGACGGGGCTGGACCTGCACGCGCTCTCGGCGATGGTGGGGCGGCAACTGCCGGTGTTCTCGCTGATCGTGCCCTTCTGGGTGGTGTGGGCGTATGCGGGGTGGCGCGGGATGATGGGCGTGTGGCCGGCGTGCTTCGTGGCGGGGCTGAGTTTCGCGGTGCCGCAGTTTCTGGTGTCGAATTATCACGGGCCGTGGTTGGTGGACATCATCGCGGCGATTTGCTCGATGGCGGCGGTGGTGGGGCTGCTGAAGGTGTGGAAGCCGACGGATGGGTGGAAACCGGAGGGCGTTTCGAGTTTGGAGCTGGGGGTTTCGGGTTCAGCTCCGAAGGCACCCGGAACCACGACGGTGCCAGCGCATGAACATGCCGGGTCGGAGACCGGCGCTCCGCCGACGCGCGCACTCGTCCGGCAGGCGTGGGTGCCGTGGGTTTTGCTGAGCGTGCTGGTGTTCATCTGGGGGGTGCCGCAGGTGAAGAAGCAGCTTGATGGGCTGTCCTCACCGAAGTTTGAGATTCCACGGCTGCACAATCTCACGGTGCGCACGTTCCCCGTGGTGGCGCCGCCGACGCCGGAGAAGCCCACGAAGCCGGAGGCCGCCGAGTTCAAGCTCAACTGGCTCTCGGCGACGGGCACCGGCATTCTCGTGGCGGCGATCCTCGCGGGGCTTTACATGGGTTTCTCGCTGGTGGAACTCGGCCGCGTTTACCGGCGCACGCTGTGGAACGTGCGCTTCTCGCTCATCACGATCGCCGCGATGCTGGCGCTGGGCTACGTGACGAAATACTCAGGCACGGACGCGACGCTGGGGCTGGCGCTGGCGAAGACGGGCGCGCTGTATCCGTTCTTCGGCACGCTGCTGGGGTGGCTGGGCGTGGCGCTCACGGGCAGTGACACGGCGAGCAATGTGCTCTTCGGCAGCCTGCAAAAAATCACGGCGGAGCAGACGGGCATCAGCCCGGTGCTCATGTGCGCGGCGAACAGCTCCGGTGGCGTGATGGGGAAGATGGTGGACGCGCAGAGCATCGTGGTGGCGAGCACGGCGACGAACTGGTATGGGCACGAGGGGAGCATCCTGCGCTATGTGTTCTTCCACTCGGTCGCGCTGGCGGCGCTGGTGGGGATCTTCGTGTATCTGCAGGCGTATGTGCCGCCGTTCACGGGGATGGTGGTGAAGTGAGGCGGGCGGGAAAATCTTCCCACCGTTTGCTTTTCCGCCGAATTCGCCGCTTCATTCAGGGACGACCCGCGGTGCCACACGGAAGAAGAAACTCCCCATGAATCGAGAAGGGTCAGAAAGATGGGGGCTGGAGAGGCGGCAGAGAATTTCCCGCAGATTCAAGACGACCACAGATGGGGAAAGGCGGGGCGAGGCGGGAGGTTCACAAAATCATGGGGCACAGAATCATGGGATGCGCGTGTGACACCAAATTCCAATGCAAGCCGGTAGATGGCCGCCGGAGGCCACCCCTCACCCCAACCCTCTCCCCTCCTCCGAGGAAGGGAGAGGGAGAAGAT
>CAZCBE010000086.1:0-31829 GCA_964496695.1 uncultured Klebsiella sp. | reverse complement strand
TCTGCAGGGTGGCCGCTGCGGCCCGGAGTGCCGCGCTCCGGGGGCAGTGCGCGGAATCCGAATTGCCTTCATTCGCCTAGCCGACATACTCCCCGCATGAAGCACGTTTTCGCACTCTGCGCGGCAGTCCTACTGGCCTGCGTCCCGTCCATCCGAGGCGCGGATGACTACAAGCTCGGTGATGACTCGCTGCCTCAAGCCGGCGTGCCGCAGGGCGCGGTCGAGAAATTCACGTTCAAGAACAGCAAAGTTTTCCCCGGCACCGAACGCGACTACTGGGTCTATGTGCCGAAGCAATACAACCCGGCCAAGCCCGCCGCGCTCATGGTCTTTCAGGACGGCGGCGGCTACCAGAGCACCAATGGCTCCTTCCGCTCCCCGGTCGTGATGGACAACCTCATCGCGAAGAAGGCAATGCCCGTGACCATCGGCGTCTTCATCAACCCCGGCAATGTGCCGCCCGCCGAGCCCGGACAGAAGGGCCGCAGCAACCGCAGCTACGAATACGACTCCCTCGGTGACGCCTATGCCCGGTTCCTGCTGGAAGAACTGCTCCCGGAAGTGGAGAAGAAGTGGAACATCACCAAGGACCCCGCCGGTCGCTGCACCGTCGGCATCAGCTCTGGTGGCATCGCGGCCTTCACTGTCGCATGGGAGCGCCCGGATTCGTTCGGCAAGGTCATCAGCCACATTGGCAGCTTCACCAACATCCGCGGCGGCCATGTGTATCCCGCGCTCATCCGTCCATTGGTCAAGGATTTGCCGGCGACCGCCACCGACGCGGAGAAGAAGCTGCGCGAGCAGCGACGCGCGCTCCGCGTCTTCCTTCAGGACGGCTCCAACGACCTCGACAACCTGCACGGCAACTGGCCGCTCTCGAACAAGGAGATGTTCGCCGCCCTCAAGTTCGCGAAGATTGACTGCGATTTCGTGCTGGGCGACGGCGGCCACAGCGGCAAGCACGGCGGCGCACTGCTGCCCGACACGATGCGCTGGATCTGGCGGGACTATGCGAAATGAGCGGTGCTCACTGCACTTCCAGCAATTCCACCTCGAAGATCAGCGTGGCATTCGGCGGGATGGCTCCAGGATAACCACCTTCGCCGTAGCCGAGTTCCGGCGGGATCGTCACCTTCACCTTGTCGCCCACGCGCATCCGTGCCACGGCGATGTCCCAGCCGGCGATGACCTCGCTCATGCCCAAGGTGAAGGAAAATGGCTGCCCGCGGTCCACCGAGCTGTCGAACTTCGTCCCGTTGGTCAGCCAGCCGGTGTAATGCACCACAGCGGTGTTGCCCGCATTGGGTGTCGGCGCGTCGGGAGCGTCGGCGATATGCAGGAGTTCGACGAAGAGCTTCGGGGCGGATTCTTGTGACATCGGCGCGGAGGCTACGGGAAGAAGTTCCTGCCCCGCAAGCCGCGACTCCAATCCTGGTAGCAGCCGACGTGAGGAGGCTCACTTCGGCTCGGACTTGGAACAGCGCGCACCTTGACACCGGCACCCTCCGATGGCGACGCACTCGGCGGAGAGCGGAGTGGTCCTCGGGGAAATCAGAGCCTCCTTACGTCGGCTGCTACCTTTACGCGATGATATCTCGCACGACGTTCCCGTGGACATCCGTCAGCCGGAAGTCACGGCCGGAGTAGCGGTAGGTCAGCCGCTCGTGATCGAGGCCGAGCAGATGCAAGATCGTTGCGTGTAGGTCATGCACATGCACCGGGTTGTCCTGCGCGTGCATGCCGAACTCGTCGGACGTGCCGTAAGTCATGCCGCCCTTCACACCGCCGCCCGCCAGCAGATAACTGAACGCCGTGTGATGATGGTCGCGCCCGTGCTTGGCCTTCTCTTGCACCTGCGCATAAGGCGTGCGCCCAAACTCGCCGCCGAAGAGCACCAGCGTGTCATCCAGCATTCCCCGGCTCTTCAGGTCACGGATGAGCGCGGCGGCGGCCTTGTCCGCGTCCACGCAGAGCTTCTTGTGGCCGTCATCGTGATTAGAGTGCGTGTCCCACGGCTGGTTGCTGCCGTTGCTCGTGTAGTAAATGGAGACGAAGCGCACCCCATCCTCGACCAGCCGCCGCGCCAGCAGGCACGAGCGCGCAAAGGTCGTCTCGCCATACATCTCACGGACGTAGGCAGGCTCACGGCCGATGTCGAAGGTCTGCATCGCCCGCTTTTGCATCGCGAAGGCCGTCTCCATCGCCTTGATCTGGCCGTCGAGTTCACCATCGTTGCCACGCTGCTTGAGATGGATGCGATTCAGCGTGCCGAGCAGGTCGAGCTGCTCCCGCTGCTGCTCATAGTTGAGCTTCGCGTTTTTGATGTTCGCCACCAGCTTGTCCAACTGCATGTCCGCCGTGACCACGCTCGTGGCCTGATACTCGGCGGGCAGGAAGCTGTTGCTCCACAAGGCCGGACCCACGACGATCTTCGGCGAGGGGCGCAGCACCACGTAGCCGGGCAGGTTCTCATTCTCCGAGCCCAGCCCGTAGAGCACCCACGAGCCGAGCGACGGACGGATCGGCTGGAGGTTGCCGGTGTTCATCATCAGCAGGCCTGGCTCGTGATTCGGCACGTCCGTCTTCATCGAGCGGATGACGCAGCAGTCGTCAATCACGCTGGCCAGGTGCGGCAGCGACTCGCTCAGCTCGATGCCGCTCTGCCCGTGCTTCGCAAACTGGAGCGGCGACGGCACGAAGCCCGTGCCCTTGTAGTTCTTGTAGAGCGAGCCCGTTGGCTGCTTCCCCTCGTTCGTCTTGAGCGCGGGCTTCGGATCAAACGTGTCCACATGCGACGGCCCGCCGTTGAGGAACAGGAAGATGACCCGCTTGGCTTTGGGTGCGAAATGCGTTTGCCGCATCTGGCCCTCGGCGAAGGCGCGCGAACCAAGCAGGCCCGACAAGCCCAACATGCCGAAGCCGGCGGCGGTGCGGTGGAGGAAATCGCGGCGGGTGAAGGAGGAGAAAGCCGTGGGAGAGTTCATAGGTTCCAACCTTTCATTCGGGCGAGCGAAGCTTGCGTTTTCTGTCTCGAAACTGCGATGTCCGCATCCATCCGCTTCATGCGCGCCAACCCCTTGTCCATCCTCACGAGTATGCGGTCTAACTCCGCCTCCACCACGGATTCACAAAGCGCTACGACTGCCTCAACAGGCATCTGCTCAAGCGCATTGAGAACGGCGCGGTGTTTGGTTTTCAGTCTTCTCGGTAGCGGCATAGACGCAGGTGAGAGTAGGACGAATCCAAGTTCATGGTTTAAGGAAGATAGTTCCTCCAAACGGCCAGCGGCTGAGCGTCGGTGCCAAGGGCTGAAAGCCCGACATTCGCCAGCCTGGGGTGAAGCCCCAGGTTGGCGGGAGAGCGAATGAAGTAAGCGCTGTAGGCGCGACACCGGCTGGGGCGGGGTTTGGGGCGGAAAGCGTGTCGGGCCTACAGCCCTTGCGGCAAACGGTGGCGGCACACCTGGGGCTTTGCTCACTGCGTTCGCTCCACCCCAGGCTGGCGAGTGCTGGTGAAACCGTTTCAACGGTTTCAGCCCGGACACCGTAGCCAAGCCGTTGAAACGGCTCGGCTCCTCGCCGACGGGCACACCGGGCTGAAGCCCGGTGCTAATGAGAAGAAAGGGCTTCATGTGCAAGTGGCTTCACCCCGAGTAAAAGGCCCTTGAGTGCGGACTGATACAAGCCTTTGAAGAACGACCGCACCTGCGATGAATGCGACCGCGAAAACACCAGCGAGCGTTACCGCAACCGGCAGGCGGACCGGCAGAAAAAAAAGCGCTGAACCGAGAACGACTTGAGTGTTCCGAGAAACTGACTCGGCTGTCTCGTCGCCCGGCACCTGCTCGAATTCCCGCAGGCCATATACCCCACCCGGCCCGGACCAAGTCCAATCCACTGTCGTGTGAGAAACGACCAGATAGGCCTGCGCGCTGGACGCGAAGCTGGAAAGCAAGAGCAGGAGAACGAGAAACCTGAGATGACTGTTAGTCCACATACAACATCTCATTCGCCATGAGCAGCGCCTGGGCATACTGCTGCCAGCGGGTGACTTCGCCCGTCGCGGGCTTGCGGAGGAAGGCCAGCGCGGCGGCGGTTTCCGCGCTCTCGGGGTTGCGGCCGTAGAGGAGTTGATACGCGCGCTGGATGCTGGCGGCGTCGGACTCGCTCGCGTCGGTGGTCACGCGCTCGGCCAGCGCCTTCGCGCGCTCCAGCATGAACGGGCTGTTCAACATGAAGAGCTTCTGCGTCGGCGTGGTGGTGGCGGAGCGCTTCTCGGCGTGGACGTTCGCGTCTGGATAATCGAACTGCATCAGCAGGTCGTTCAGCTTCAGCCGGCTGATGCGAGCGTGGACAGTGCGGCGCAAGTTCTTCTTGTCATCAAGCTCCAGCGACTTGCCACCGGACAAGTCCAGTTCGCCCGTCACCGCCAGCACACTGTCACGCCATTGCTCGATGGACAACCGACGCCGGTTCATGTGCCAGAGCGATTCATTTGCCACGTCCGCAGCCGCCTTCTTCACGTCCTCACGCGAGCTTTGGCGATAGGTCGCCGAGAGCACCAGCTCACGCACGAGCGACTTCACCGACCAGCCGCCCTGCATGAAGCGCACCGCGAGGTCGTCGAGTAGCTCCGGATGCGTGGGCAACATGCCAGAGTGGCCGAAGTTGCTCGCCGTCGCCACGAGCGGCTTGCTGAAGAGCACGCCCCACACGCGGTTCACCATCACCCGCGCCGTGAGCGGATTTTCACGGCTCGCAATGGCCTCGGCCAATTCGCGGCGACCACTGCCATCCTTGAATGCCGTTGGTTCGCCGCTGGACAGCACTTTCAGGAAACTACGCTCGGCCACCGCCCCCTTCAGCTCCGGGTTCCCACGGAGAAAGATGCTCAAATTCTGCGAGGTGCCTTCCTCGACCATGTGGACCGCATCCGCAGGCATCTTGTCGGCCGGGACCTTGCCCTCGACCACTTTGCCGTCGGCCGTCTTGTTGACCATCTTCACACTCGCGAACACCCCGGCCAGTGCGTAATAGTCCCGCTGGGTGATCGGCTCGAACTTATGGTCATGGCACCGCGCACACGCCACCGTCAGGCCGAGCGTCGCGCGCGTCACCGTGTCCACGCGGTCTTCCCACTCGTCCGCCATCACCTCGATGCGCCCGCGATTGTAATACTTCGGACCCAGCCCGAGGAACCCCAGCGCGGCCAGATCCTCAGGCTTCGCTGTCGGGAACTTGTCCGCCGCCAACTGAAACTGGATGAACTGGTCGTAAGGCAGGTCGCGGTTGAACGCACCCATCACCCACTCGCGATAGCGGTAGGCGTTCGCGTAAAACATCGTCGAGTCGTTGCCCACCTGGTGCGCCTGGTCCTCCGCATAGCGCGCCAGTGGCAGCCACACACTGGCCATGCGCTCGCCGAAACGCGGCGAGGCCAGCAGCCGCTCCACCAACTGCTCGTAGGCATCTGCGCGCTTGTCCGCGACGAACGCAGCGACCTCCGCCGGCGTCGGGGGCAGGCCGGTCAAATCCAAGGTCAGCCGGCGGATCAACGTGCGCCGCTCGGCTTCGGATGACGGCGAAAGCTTCTTTTGTTCCAGCCGGGCTAGGATGAAATAGTCCACCGTCTGGCGCGGCCACTTGGGGTTTTTCACCACCGGTTTGGCCTGGGCCTGGGGCGCCTTGAACGACCAGAATTGCCGCTCCTTCTGCCAGTCAATGGAACTGCCCGGCGCGGCTGCCGCGCTCGGAGCGGGGGATTCCGCGGCGGTGGCGGCGACCGTGAGAGACACGGTGAGGCCGATCGTCCCGCCCGTGCGCCCGGCACAGGCGAGCAGCTTGGCGAGCGCAGTTTGCAGGTGGCTCAAAACAATCATGGACAAGTCAATGGTGCGAGTCAGACCAGTGCCTCGCAACACCTGACACAGACGCGCGGTCTGCGCCGGGTGTTCGCGTTGAATTGCCGCGAGGTTCGCCGAGCCGTGGCAGTTGATGGATGACGCGGCCAGAAACTCATCGCCACTAACTTTTGTGTTGCGGACCGGTTGCCGGCTTCTCCGCTGGGAGCAGGTCGTCGGGGGATGAAATTTCCTCGTTTACCAGCCGGGAACTCGCCAACCTGCCCCACGACGCACGAAGCGACTGGACGATCATGAATGCCCCCACGAATCCCGACGAAACGTCCGCCCCATCGGCCCTCACCGAGGCCACCCTGAGCGCGATGGACGGAATCAAGTCGGACTCGGAAACCGCGCGCTTCGTGCGCGAGCTGCACGCCCGCCAGCTCGAACTGGAACACCGGAACGAGGAGCTGAACCAGGTGCTGCGTTCGATCTCCCAGGGCGTGCTGCTGGTCAGCCCCGACCAGCGCATCATCGCGGCGAACCAGGCCTTTGCCAAAATCTCCGGCTATCCCGAGGCGGAAATCCTGGGCCGTCATTGCCTGTTTCTGCACGGGCCGCTGACGGACCCGGCCGGGCAGCAACAGCTCCGGCAGGCGCTGGAGGCAGGCACCGAATTCGCCGGCGAACTGCTCAACTATCGGAAGGACGGCAGCACCTTCTGGAATGACTTCACCATTGCCCCGGTGCTCGACGCGCAGGGCCGGCTGACGAACCACATCGCGATCACCCGCGACATCTCCCAACAAAAGCGGGCCGAGCAACGGCTGGCGGCGTTTGCCACGCTGGGCCGGCGGCTCAACGCGGCCACGGAGGTCAAGTCCGCCGCCCGGCTCATCGTGGAGGTCGCGGGCGAGCTGCTCGGCTGGGATGCCTGCACGGTGGAGCTTTACGATTCGGCCACCGACCGATGCCAGCCTGTCCTGCGCATGGATGTGCTGGATGGCCAGCGGCAGGAAGCTCCGCCCGAGTCCACGAGCGTGGCTCCCTCGCCGCGCCGCCGCCGGACCATTGAGGCGGGCGCGCAGCTCATCCTGCGCCAGGAGCCGCTCGAGCTGACCCCGGACGAGGTTCCTTTCGGCAACACGGATCGCCCCTCGGCCTCGATCATGATGGTGCCCGTGCGCGACCGCGAGCAGGTCATTGGCGTGCTCTCCATCCAGAGCTATCGGTTCAACGCCTACACCCCGGAGGACCGCGACGCGCTGCAGGCGCTGGCGGACCACTGCGCCGGAGCGCTTCACCGGCTGCGCGTGCGGGCGGATTTGCAGCAGGAGCGCAATCTCCTGCGCACGATCATTGACCGTCTGCCGGGCCACATCTTCGTCAAGGACGCGGCCGGAACCTACCTCATCAGCAACCACGCCCATACCCGGGCAGCGGGCGCGACCAGCGAGGCGACCCTGATCGGCAAAACGGCCGCCCACTTTTTCCCGCCGGAAATGGCCGCCCGTATCCAGACCCAGCACGATCATATAGTGCGAACCGGCCGGGGCATGGTCGAACGCGAGGAACCCTTCGAGGCGCATGGGCGGCAAGGCTGGCGGCTGGTCACCGTCGTGCCGTTGCTCGGTGCGGAGACCCGGCCCGTGGGCGTGGTCGGCATCATCCAAGACATCACCGCCCGCAAGCAACTGGCCCTCTCCGAGCAGCTCCAGACCGCCAACGCGCTGGACGCCTCCGCGCAACGGCATCGCGCCATCCTGGACTCCGCGCTGGACGCCATCGTCATCATGGATGCGGCGGGGAAACTCGTGGAGTTCAACCCGGCGGCGGAGCAAATGTTCGGCTACACCAGCGCGGAAGTCGTGGGCCAAAGCATGGCGGAACTGATCATCCCGCCCGCCTACCGCGAGGCGCACGCACGCGGGCTGGCCCGCTACCTGGCTACCAGCCAGCCAGTCATCCTCGGGAAGCGCCGCATCGAGATTTCCGCGCTCAGGCGCGACGGGACGGAATTTCCCGTTGAGCTGTCCCTCCAGCGCATCGGCACCACCGGCACGCCGCTCTTCACCGCGTTCTTCCGGGACATCTCCGAGCGCGTGCAGACCGCCAGTGCGCTGGAGGCTTCCGCCCAGCGGCATCGCGCCATCCTGGACTCGGCCCTGGACGCCATCGTCATCATGGACTCGACTGGTCGTCTGGTGGAGTTCAACCCGGCGGCGGAGCAGATCTTCGGCTATACGAGCGCAGAAGCAGTGGGGCAGATCATGGCCGATCTGATCGTCCCGCCGGCCTACCGCGAGATGCACGCGCGCGGGCTGGCCCGCTACGTGGCCACCGGCCAGGGGAACATCGTGGGCAAGGGCCGGATTGAAATCACCGCGCTGCGCAAGGATGGCACGGAGTTCCCGGTGGAACTCTCCCTCCAGCGCATCGGTTCCAGCGCCGCGCCGCTCTTCACTGCGTTCATCCGCGACATCTCGGAGCGCAAGCAGGCCGAGGAGACAGTCCGCCGTTCCGAGTTGAAGTTCCGCACGCTGTTTGATTCGACCGGGGACGCCGTTGTGCTGCTGGACCAGAAAGGCTTCTTCGACTGCAACCAGGCGGCACTCGCGACCTTCGGCTGCGCCTCCAAGGAGGAGTTCTGCACGAAGCACCCGGCCGACCTCTCCCCGCCCCTGCAGCCGTGCGGCACCGATTCGTTGACCCTCGCCAACCAGCGCATCGCGGCGGCCATGGCGACCGGCCGGCAGTTCTTCCAGTGGGTCCACAAACGCCAGGACAACGGCGTGGTGTTTCAAGCCGAGGTGCTGCTGAGCGCCACCCAGCTCGACGGCCGCAATGTGGTGCAGGCCGTCGTCCGCGACATCTCCGAGCGCAAACGCGCGGAGGAAGAGCAGCGGGCCACCCAGCAGCGCGTCCTGCTCCAGCGCAATGCGGTCAACGGCCTCATCCAGGGAGAAACCTTCTATCAGGACGACCTCACCGCCTCGCTGCGCCAGCTCACCGAGATCGTCGCCCGCACGCTGGATGTCGCGCGCGTCAGCATCTGGCGCTACAACCGCGACCGCACGGCGATTCAGTGCGTGGAACTCTATGAACTGGCCGCCGACCGCCACTCGTCCGGGCTGGAGCTGACCGCCGCCAACTACCCCGCCTACTTCCGCGCCATCGCCAGCACGGACGTGATCGCCGTGTCCGACGCGCACCACGATCCGCGCACCTCCGAGTTCTCCGCCGGTTACCTGACCCCGCTGGGCATCAACTCGATGATGGACGCCTGCGTGCGCTGGCAGGGCGGCGTGGACGGCGTGCTGTGCCACGAGCACATCGGCCCGCAGCGCTGGTGGACTTCGGATGAACAGACCTTCGCCGTGGCCATCACGAACCTCATCTCGCTCGCCTTTGAACGCGGCGAGCGCATGCAGGCGGAGGCCAAGCTGCGCGAGAGCGAGGAGCGCTTCCGCCAGCTCGCCGAGCAGAGCAGCGAAGGCTTCTGGTTCGCCGCCGCTCATCCCGAGCGGATCACCTACGTCAGCCCGGCCTTTGAGAAGATTTCCGGCGTGCCTGCGAACCTGCTCTATCAGGATGCCCGCGCGTGGCTGGCCGTCATTCATCCTGAGGATGGACAACGCGTGGAAACCGCCTACGAGGCCGCGCTCACGGGCCGCGCGACCCGCTTCGAGGCGGAATACCGCGTCGTGCTGCCGGACGGCTCAATGCGCTGGGTCTTGAACAGCGGCACACCCATCCGCAACAGCTCGGGCGAGATCGTCCGCCTCGGTGGTCTGGCCAAGGACATCACCGAGCGCCGAAAGCTGGACGGCCAGGTGCTGCGCACGCAGCGGCTGGAGAGCATCGGCACGCTCGCCGGTGGGGTCGCGCACGACCTCAACAACGCGCTCGCGCCCATTCTGATGGCGGTCGAGCTGCTCCGGGCGCAGAACCCCGACTCCGCGCATGTGGTGGACACCATCGAGTCCAGCGCCAAACGCGGCGCGGACATGGTGAAGCAGTTGCTGACCTTCGCCAAAGGGGTCGAAGGCGCCCGGCTCCTGCTCCAGCCCACGCGCCTGCTCAAGGAGATGGAGAAGATCGTGCGCGGGACGTTCCCCAAGAACATCCAGCTCAAGACCCATTACGAGCCGAAGCTCCAGACCATCCTCGGCGACGACACGCAGCTCCATCAGGTGCTGCTCAACCTTTGCGTCAACGCCCGTGATGCCATGCCCAACGGCGGCACGCTGACGCTGGAAGCCGAGAACGCGGAAATTGACTCCACCTACGCCACGACCGTGCCGGACGCTCAGCCCGGACGCTATGTGCTGTGGCGCGTGAAGGACACGGGCACCGGCATTCCGCCCGAGATCATCGAGCGCGTCTTCGAGCCGTTTTTCAGCACCAAGGGGCCGGACAAGGGCACCGGCCTGGGCCTCTCCACCGTGCTCGGCATCGTCAAGAGCCACGGCGGGTTTGTGCGGATTTACTCCGTGGTCGGACAGGGCTCGACCTTTGCCGTGTATCTGCCCGTGGACGGCTCCAATGCGGGCAACACCTGCTTCCTGGCCAAGAGCGAAATGGCCTATCGCGGCAAAGGCGAAACCATCCTCGTGGTGGACGACGAAGCTGCCGTGCGGGAAATCACCAGCTCGGTGCTCACCGCGCTGAACTTTCGCGTGGTCACCGCCGCCGACGGCACCGAGGCGCTCATCCGTGTGGCGGAGAATCGGGCCGAGTTGCGCGCCGTCATCACCGACCTGCACATGCCCCACATGGACGGCCTCAGCTTCGTGCGCGTGCTCCGGCGCATGCTGCCGGGCGCCGGCATCGTCGTCGCCAGCGGCCGGCTGGACGAGCACCACGCCAGCGAGTTTCAAGCGCTCGGAGTGGCCGCCATCCTCGACAAGCCCTTCACCCAGGAGAAGCTAATCACGGCGCTGAAGACGATCATTCCGGTGTGATTTCAGACAAGGCAGGTGACGCGAATTGCGCGAATTTTCGCGAATGGACAGGGACTTTGTGCCAATCAGCACGGCGAATTCCACCCAAACGGCGCATTGGGAACGGGTAGCACAGGCCACCGGCCTGTGCCGTCCGGCCACTTGGCCGGACGGAATGGCGAGACGGCCACCCATCTGTTTGATACACCAAACCAGTGCGCGCGCCGTCGTCGTTCCGAGCGGCTGGTAGCCGCTCGGCACAGGCTGGTAGCCTGTGCCACCCGGTGGCGCAGCCGCCGCTATTTCAGGGAATCGGGTTCAACTCCACGGATGGGAACGAAAGCTCGGCAACGCACACGGCCGGCTTCAGGGCTGAAAGCCCGTCCGGTGACAGCCCGGGGTGAAGCCCCGGGTAGCCTGGCCAGTGAACCTGCCCGCCCTGTAAGGGCGGGACTCCTTCCGCATCGTGCCGCGTCCCGCCCCTTCAGGGCGGTGCCGAAATGGAACCGAGAACCCGGGCCGCCGCCTCGCGATGCTCGGCTCCAGCCCGGGCTGTCACCGGACGGGCTTTCAGCCCTGGAGCCGACGGCGTAAAAAACCCAAACTGTCACTATGCGTTCGGATCAACAAAGTCTTCCCCACGTTCCGGCGGCCGGGAAGGCCGAGCGCCTCACGCAGCGTGCGCGTAAGTCAGATCCTGCTGCGGGTCCACGCCCCAGCGTTTCGCCACCGCTTCCAGATCGGGCGTCATCGGCCATTGGTCGGGCTGCGCCTCGCCGGTGAACTGCGGGTTGCCGCCCTTGAGGTGCATGCAGCCCTTGTTCTGGCCGATCTGACGGATGGCCTCGCACTCCTCGTCCGTGAGCTGGATGTTCGGCAGCGACGCCATCTCATCAATCTTCGATTCGATGGACTTGGTGTTCGGACCGACTTCCTGGATGAACGTCGGGATGACGCTCTTCACCGCCTGCTGGCGGAGCGTCCACAGGCACGCGAGCTGGAGCATCGTGATGCCGTATTTCTCGGCGAACGGACGCATCTGCTCGATCTTCGCATTGCCCGCCTCGACCCAGCCCGCCGGGCGGAAGGTGCGGTGATCGCCGTGACCAAACTCATGGCCGGGCTTCACGTCGTCATGAAACAACCCGCCGTAATCCACCACGCGCGCAATGAGCTTCACACCGTTCTTCTCCGCCGCTGGCAGGACGTAACCGCCGGGCCACGGCTCCATCGGCCCGAGGATGATCATCGCCTCGTCCACCAGCCCGCTGAAGCGCTCGAAACACTGGATGATGTCGAGCGAGAAACCATTCGCCGGCCCCGGCGCGATGCCGATCCGGCTGGTGAGCTTGGCTTCCTTAAGCGCAGCCATTTCCTTCCACACCGCGTCGCTGGAATAGCCAATGGAGTCAGGGTTATGCAACAGGAGTGCGTCGAAGGCGCTGGTGCCGATGCGCTGCAATGACTTCTCGGCCGCCATGCGCAGGTAGCTGCCGAACTGATCGGGCTTGCGCAGACGAGGATCGCTGAAGCGGAGAAAGCCCTTCGCCCCGTCGCGTTTGCCGGGATAAATGTCGTGGCCGATGATGCCGATGAGGCAATAGCTGTCGCGCGGGATGCCCTGCAGGGCGCGGCCCAGCATCGTGTCCGCCTCGCCCAGGCTGTAAACATCCGCCGTCATGAACGTGCGGACGCCCTTCTCGTAGGCGTGGCGGATGCAGCCGAGGTAGCGTTCCTCCCCCAAGGCTTCGCCAAAGTGCATGTAACGTCCGCCGCTCCAAGTGCCGTAGGCCGTCCGTGTGAGTTCCATAGTAAAAGATGGTTCGGTGTTAAGTTGACGGCCCAGTGCCGCCTCAAGTTCGTGCCCAAACTTTCTGCCGAGGACGGACGCGAATGCAAGGCGCAAGACAGGGCGGGAATTGGCGCGGGATGGACGCGGGTTGCCTGTGGCCCGTAAAGGGGACACTCCTGTCCCCTTTACTCGGCGTGCTGCCAGCCCCACAGCGGACAAGAGTGTCCGCCTCACGTTCACCGCCCCCAAGTGCGGCCGAACGGCCTGCCACCAGGACGCGGGCCGGAAGCATTGCCACCGAGACGATTCCCGCTGCGGGGCGGACGCTGCCCAGCCGGTCGCGAACCGGGCTCGGGCGCAAAACCGCTCTGCCAACTGTCTTCGCGATGCAGCGGGTGCTGCGCCTGCTGGGGACGCTGCGGCTGCTGGGAACGTTGCGGTTGGTGAGAACGCTGGGGCTGCTGCGGACGCCGATGCTGGCCACGCTGGCCGCCCGTGTCTCCCGCCGTCCGCACTTCCGGCCGGTCAGTGTAATCAAAGCCCTCCGCCTTCTTGCGCACCAGGCCGCGTCCGATGAAGCGCTCCAACGAACGCAATTCGCCATGATCTTCCGGCGTCACGAAGCTGATCGCATCGCCCACCGCGTGCGCCCGGCCCGTGCGGCCGATGCGGTGGACGTAATCCTCCGAGTGCATGGGGAAGTCGAAGTTCACGACGTGCGAAATGCCGTCCACGTCAATACCTCGCGCCGCGATGTCCGTCGCCACAAGGACACGGACCACGCCGGACTTGAAGTCGCGCAAGGCCCGGAGCCGCTGGTTCTGCGAGCGGTTCGAGTGGAGCGTCGCAGTGGTCACGCCGAAGGATTCGAGCTGGCGCGCGAGCCGGTCAGCCGCGTGCTTCATGCGCACGAAGATCAGCACCATGTTCATGTTCGGGTCGCCGAGCAGGTGCGCGAGCAGCGCCACCTTCCGCGACTTCGGCACTTCGTAGGCCCACTGCGTGACCGTCTCGGCGGGATTCGAGCGCTTGCCGATCTGCACCAGCTTGGGCGTGCGCTGGAACTCATGCGTCAATCCCTCGATCTCGCGCGAAAGCGTGGCGGAGAAGAGCAGCGTCTGCCGCTGCTTGGGCAGCGAACGCACGATGGTGCGGATGGACGGGAGAAAGCCCATGTCCAGCATCCGGTCGGCCTCGTCGAGCACGAGATACTGAAGGCCGGTGAAGTCCGAGTAGCGCCGCCCCATCAAGTCCATGAGGCGTCCCGGCGTGGCGACGATGATCTCCAATCCGTCGCGCAAGGCCTTGATCTGCGCGTTCTCGCCGACGCCGCCGAAAACGGTCGCCATCCGGAGCGGCAGATGCTTGCCGTAGGCGCGGACGTTTTCCTCGATCTGCACGACCAGTTCGCGCGTGGGCGCCAACACGAGGACGCGTGTGCCGCGTCCCTGTCCGGCGGTGGCCGCGAGTTTGGTCAGGATGGGCAGCGTGAAGGCCGCCGTCTTGCCCGTGCCGGTCTGGGCAATGCCGATCACGTCCTGCCCCGAGAGAATCAACGGAATGGCCGCCGACTGAATCGGAGTTGGCTCGGTGTAGCCCGCTTCCTGGATTGCGCGGAGGATGTTCGGGTCGAGATTAAGTGCGCTAAACGCCATAGAGCCAAGCAGTATGACCTAAAGCGGGAGGGAAGCACGAGTTAAATTTCCGGGCTGCGCGCACACCGAAGTGCAGGGAAATCCCAAATCCCAAGCTCCGATTCCCAAAAAGCTCCAAGTTTGCGCCGCTGTCGCACTTAGCCGGAACGATGCAGTTGACGCTGCGTTTGCTCTAACGCAGAGACGCAGAGAACGCGGAGGAACGCAGAGTTTGGGCCGGCCTTTCTCATCCAGCTTTCGGTGGGCTTCGCCGGTCTTTTCTCTGCGCATCTTTGCGTCCTCTGCGTCTCTGCGTTGAAGCGGAACGCTCCATTTTCAACTGCATCGTTCCGGCTTAGTTCCCCGAACGGTTGGAGTTTGAAGTTTGGAGCTTTTTTGGAGCTTGGGATTTGGAGCTTGGAATTTCATCCCCACCCCACCGCGCCAGCCGTTGCCGCAGCTTCTTGAGATGCGAAAACTTCGCCGTGATCGGCGGAAAATCCTTCAGCAACTGCTCCGCCGTCGGCACCGCTCCCCACGCCGTCACACTGAACATTTCGAAGGCGTGCTTGGACTTGAAGCCCAGCTCGCGGTTCTGCCGCAGGAACCGCTCGCGCAGCACGAGCTTCCACTCCTCTCGATTCTGCGGCGCAGCCATCTTGTGCCGGCCCACCCAGGGAATCCACTCCACGATCTGGGACTGATGGCACCACGACATGTCGCAGATCGCCTCGAAGGCCGCCTCCACGTCCACCGCTAGGTCATGCGCGTTCTCGCCGAACTGGTAAGTGTCGTAGGTGTTCAGGATCACCGGCACCTTCACCTGTTTGGACTGCGTCTCGTCCGCCGGATACTCCGGCGTGAAGGCGTGCGGGACATTGATCATGTAAGCCACTTCACGCACCGCCGT
Organism: uncultured Klebsiella sp.; assembly: GCA_964496695.1. Classification (GTDB taxonomy): domain Bacteria; phylum Verrucomicrobiota; class Verrucomicrobiia; order Limisphaerales; family SXTU01; genus SXTU01. The sequence goes on along the minus strand of CAZCBE010000086.1, from coordinate 16,708 downwards.
TGCCACCGCCACATGGTCCACATGAATCCCCGCGCGCGGGTCGCTGGCCACCGGCGGACAGATGAGATAATCCGGCTCGAAGTCGCGGATGGCCTTCCAGAGCGCCGCCAGCAAATCCGTCGTCACCCGCAGACACGCCTCGCGCGGGATCTCCCCGTTCGGCAGGCGCAGCGGCTCAAACTGAAACCCGCCAAGGGCCGCCGCCGCCGCCTGCTCACGGAGACGCATCGCCCCCGTCTCCTCGCGGGTGCGGAACTGGTGCCCGGCCTTGCCATCCGTGCAGACGATCACCTTCGCGGTAAAGTCCGCGCCCAGCTTGCGCCGCCACAGCTCGAAGGTTCCGGCGGCGGTGAACTCGTAGTCGTCGTGATGCGCGTGTAAAAAGAGAACCTTCATAATTGCCAGCCGGGCATTCGCCCGGGAAAGTCCGCGCAGCATTGACCACCGCCGCCCCAAAGTGAAGAACGACTCTCAGAAGCGCCGTGAGGGGGACACTCCTGTCCCCCAGGCCGGCAAGGCAGGACGCACCTCACCGCGGACGAGAGTGTCCGCCTCACCTCCACTTCTTGTCCTCGGCATCATGTCCGGCACCAGCCTCGACGGCGTGGACTGCGCGCTGTGCAACGTGTCAGCGGACGGCGTGAAACTGCTGCGCCTCTGGAGCACCCCGTTTCCCCGCGCGCTGCACCGCCGACTGCAAGCCGCTGCCCGCGGCTCAGCCACAAGTTGGGACCTCGCCCAACTCCACCACGACCTCGGCCGCTTCTACATGACCGCCGCAAAGCGCGACCCTGCGGCACTCCATGCCCAGCTCATCGGTCTCCACGGCCAGACCGTCTTTCACAACCCGAAGCTCCCCTGCCCTGCCACCTTGCAGCTCGGCGAACCCGCCTACCTCGCCGAGTCCCTGCGCGTCCCGGTCATCAGCAATTTCCGCGTCGCCGACCTGGCTGCCGGCGGCCAAGGCGCGCCGCTCGCCACCCTCTTCCACCAAGTCGTCTTCGCCCGCCGAGGCGAACACGTCTGTGTCAACAACCTCGGCGGCATCAGCAACGTGACCTCCCTCGACTGGCGACGCGGCCCCACCCCGCGCGTGCTCGCCTTCGACACCGGCCCCGCCAACGGGCTGATGGATCTCGCCATGCGCCACTACACCAAGGGCGCGAAGCAGTTCGACCGCAACGGCACCTGGGCCTTGTGCGGTCAGCGCGACGAAGTTCTGTTGCGCGCCTGGCTGAAGCATCCCTACTTCAAGCAAGCTCCACCCAAAAGCACGGGCCGGGAGCAGTTCGGTGAGCCTTGGCTTGGCCCCGCGCTAATTGAGATGCGCCGTCGCAAGCTTTCCGGTCACGACGCACTTGCAACGCTCACCGCCTTCACTGCCGCAAGTCTTGCCCTCAATTACCAACTGCACCTTCCCGCCCCACCCGACCACGTCATCCTCTGCGGCGGCGGTGCGGAGAATCCGATCCTGCGCGGCCTGATCGCCGTGGCCCTGAACCGCCTGAACCCGCGCATTGAAGTGCGGACTTCCGACGACCACGGCTGGCCCACCCAAGCCATTGAAGCCGCCGCCTTCGCCCTGCTCGCCTGGCGTCGCTGGCACGGCCTGCCCGGAAACCTCCCCGCGACCACCGGTGCAAACCGCCCCGTCCTCTGCGGCCAAATCACCCACACCCCGTAGCCGCCCCGTAGCCGCCGACGTAAGGAGGCGGACATCCGTTGCGTTCAGAACGACTGTAAGTCACGGCTCACCTTTCGGATCACGCACCACGCGCCACGTCCCACGTCCCCCTACCACATCCCAAACAGCTCATCCCACGTCAGCGAAAGCTGGTAAGTTCCCATCGCCTCGATCTTCCGCCACGCCGCCGAGCCGTCGAGCAGCGCCACATTCCCGCCCTTGGCACCCAGCGTCTTGGAGTCCGTGCCCCCCGCCGCCGTGTTCGCGCCATCCTCACCGACCCGCACCGCCCCCTTCGCCCCATGCGGCGCAACCGACTGCCCGCCCGTCGGCGACCACACGTTGAGGTCTGCGAACAGCGGCAGTTGCGGCCCCTCGTTTGCCTTGAGCGGGGAGAGCCAGCCGCGGACCGCCAGCATGTTCGTCGCCCGCAACAGTTCGTGCCCCCCAAGGTAATTGAAACCCACCACGATGCCATGCCCGTTCGGCTCGGCAAACCCGCCCACCTTGAACGGCGACGGCAGGCCCGGACACCCGATGACGCGGTCGCTCCCGGCGAAGCGGATGAATTGTGCCAGCGTGTTCGTGGACACCACGGGCGGATACTCGAAGTCCGTGTCCGTGGTGCCGCGCGGAAGGTGTTCATCGTAATCCCCCGCATAGAGCAGCGCGCCGAGCGTGGCCTGCCGCAGGTTGCTGAGACACGCCGTCCGTTTGGCGCGCTCCTTCGAACCAATGAGCGCCGGCAGCATCAACCCCGCCAGCAGGGCGATGATCGTGATGACCACGAGCAATTCGATCAGCGTGAACGCCCTGCGAGGCGAAGCGCAACTGGCTGATGGCATCCGCGTCTTCACAAGCTCCCGCAGAATACCCATCGAACGCGCGGATGCAATTGCCGCAGGACCACTCATTTCGCAGGCAACAACAAGGCCAACTGGCGTGCGTGGACTTCCGCCAGGCCGCTCACGCCAAGGCCGATCAGGCGCAGCGGACGGCTCACCAGTTTCTCCCGTGCCAGCAGCCAGCAGCCCAGCCGGTAAATGTCCTTCGCCTCGGCCAGCGGTTCTTCCACTGAGATCTGGCGCGTGAGCGTGGTGAAATCACCGTAGCGCACCTTCACCTGCACGGTGAAGGCGGCCAGGCGATACCGCGCCAGCTTCCCGGCAATATCCGTCGCCTGTTCTTTAAGACAGGTGCGCAAGGTAGGACGGTCATCCGTGTCGCGGAGAAACGTGTTCTCGCTGCTGATGCTCTTCACCTCGTCACCGAGGTCGAGCGGTCGGTTGTCCTCGCCGATGGCAAACCGCTTGAGTTCCGGCCCCCATGAGCCAACCAGCGCGCGCAAGTCGCCCTGGTAGTCCTGCAGGTCACCGACGGTCTTGAGGCCGGCCCGCGCAAGGTTCTCCTCGGTCACCTTGCCCACTCCGTGCAGGGAGCGCACGGGCATCGGCCGCAGAAAGGTCACCTTCTCCGATTCGCGAATCACCGTAAGCCCGTCGGGCTTTTGAAAATCGCTGGCCAGCTTGGCGAGCAGTTTGTTCGGAGCGATGCCGATGGTCGCGGTGATGTGCCGCCGGGTGCGGATGGTCTCCTTGAGCCGGCGGGCCAGTGGGATGGCGAGCGCCAGGCTCTCGTCAGCCGTGACGCCTTGCGCCTGAGCGGACGCATCCACGTAAGCCTCGTCCACCGACACCTGCTGGATGAACTCGCCCGCGAACTCGCGCACGATGGCCATGATCGCATGGGACTCCGCCCGGTAAGCCTCCATACGCGGTCGCACGAACACGCCGCGCGGACACAGCCGGCCGGCCGTGACGCTGGGCATGGCCGAGCGCACCCCGAACTTGCGCGCCTCGTAACTGGCCGCAGCCACCACGCCCCGCTGGGTCGGCGGTGCGCCCACGATGACGGGCTTGCCCCGCAGCGCCGGATTGTCCCGCTGCTCCACGGACGCGTAGAACGCATCCATGTCGAGGTGAAGAATGACGCGAAACATCAGCCGGAACAGCCAAGCCAAGTTCACAAGAATTGACAAGCCTCCCGCAACCCACGCAAAGCGAGGCGCCCTGGATGCGCGCATGTTTCACCCATGAAAATCGCCCTTCTACTCGCATTCAGTATCACGGCGTTGTTCCTCACCGGTTGCGCTACCACGCCCTCGCATGCCATGGGCTGCGGCAAGTGCGGTTGCAAGATGATGCAGGCCGCCGCTGCAGACGCCCACAAATGTGCCATGTGCAGCCATGGTGATGCCGACCACAACAAACCGGTGGACGGCAAGGCCGCTCCGAGCGAGCACAAGCATTAACCGTGACCACGCTGCGTCCCGTCAGCCACTGATCGTGCCAACGAGTCCCGCCATCGGTCTCCGCCAGGAGTGCCTGCTTGCAGCGCAGCCCTTGCTGCCGCAGGGACAGCTCCTGATCGCCCTGATCTCGGTGGTTCTGGTCATCGCCTGCGTGCTGCTGCACTACGAGGTATTGCGATTGCTCTCCAACGTCATGGCCAGGCTGCGGTCACTCCATCGGGTCCGGGTGCTCGTGCTGATCCTCGGTCTGCTCGCCACCCATGTCGTCGAGGTGTGGGTTTATGCGGTGGCCTACGGGCTGGTGAATGGCCATGGCGCGCTGGGCAGCCTGGTCTGTTCGACGGCGGCCACCGCACTCGGCTGGCTGGATTTTGTCTATTTCTCCTTCGTCACCTACACCACGGTCGGCTACGGCGACTTCGTGCCGGTAGGGCCGATCCGGTTCATCGCAGCCACTGAAGCGTTGAATGGCTGGGTGCTCCTCGGCTGGTCCGCTTCGTTCACGTTCCTCGAAATGCAACGCTTCTGGAGGGATTCGAGCCGGTAATGCAAATAGCCGGCCGCGTGGAACGCGACCGGCTCTTAGCAAATTCTTTCGCCCGTCGAGCAATGCTCGGCGCTCCGCTGATCACGCCTTCGCGATCAACTGCCGCAGCACATACGGCAAAATGCCGCCGTGCTGGTAGTAATCAATCTCGATGGGCGTATCAATCCGGCAGCGGACGTTTACGTTTTCCACGGTGCCGTCCTTGCGCGTGATTTTCAGTGTGAGGTCCTGCTGGGGCTTGATGGCCGCGTCGAGACCCACGATGTCGTAGGTCTCGGTGCCGTCGAGCTTGAGGGTCTGCGCGGTGGTGTCTTCTTTGAATTGCAGCGGGAGCACGCCCATGCCGACGAGGTTCGAGCGGTGGATGCGCTCGAAGCTCTGCGCCACCACCACCTTAACACCGAGCAGGTTGGTGCCCTTCGCCGCCCAGTCGCGGCTGGAGCCGGTGCCGTATTCCTGGCCGGCGATGACGATGAGCGGCGTGCCCTTGGCCTGATAGGCCACGGCCGCGTCGTAGATCGAGGTCTTCTGCCCGTCTGCGCCAATGGTGTTGCCGCCTTCTTCGCCGCCGAGCATCAGGTTCTTGATGCGGACGTTGGCGAACGTGCCGCGGGTCATGATGCGGTCGTTGCCGCGGCGGGAGCCGTAGCTGTTGAAGTCGGCGAACTCGACGCCGTTATCCACGAGGAACTTGCCGGCCGGAGAACTCTTCTTGATCGCGCCAGCGGGGGAGATGTGGTCGGTGGTCACGCTGTCGCCAAAGATGCCCAGCGCCCGCGCGCCGGTGATGGGCTGGATGCTGCCGGGCGTGAGCGAGAAGTTCGTGAAGAACGGCGGCTCTTGGATGTAGGTGGACTTGGTATCCCACTCATACACATTGCCGATGCTCGACGGAATTTCGTTCCACTTCGGATTCTGCGCGGCGAAGTCCTTGTAGAGCTTGCGGAAGACTTCGGGCTTGAGCGCGCTCTGCATGGCGTCGCGCACTTCCTGCAGCGAGGGCCAGAGGTCAGCGAGATAGACCGGCGCGCCGTCCTTGTCCTTGCCCAAGGGCTCGCAGCTCAGGTCAATGTCCACCCGGCCCGCGAGCGCGAAGGCCACGACGAGCGGCGGGGACATGAGGAAGTTCGACTTCACGTTCTGATGCACGCGTGCCTCGAAGTTGCGGTTGCCGGAGAGCACGCTGGCGGTGACGAGGTCATTCTTCACCACGGCGTCCTCGATGGCCGGGTCCAGCGGACCGGAGTTGCCGATGCAGGTGGTGCAGCCGTAACCGACCGTGTTGAAACGGAGCTTGTTGAGATACGGCGTGAGGCCGGTCTTCTTGAGATAATCGGTGACCACCCGTGATCCGGGCGCGAGCGACGCCTTGACGGCGGGGTTCACCTTGAGGCCCTTTTCCACAGCCTTCTTCGCGAGCAGGCCGGCCGCGAGCATGACGCTCGGGTTGCTGGTGTTGGTGCAGCTCGTGATAGCCGCGATGAGCACGGAGCCGGTGCCGATGCTGGCCTTCTTCTTCGACGCCATCTCGACCTTGACCGATTTGCCGAAAACCTGGCGTGACTTGCCGAAACCGTTCTCGGTGACCGGGCGCTGGACGGCACTGAAGAATTCGCGGCGGAGGTTTTGCAGCTCGATGCGATCCTGCGGACGCTTCGGTCCGGCGACGCTCGGCTTCACGCTGGAGAGGTCGAGTTCAACAACTTGCGAGTAATCAATCTGCCCCTGCTGCGGAATACCCCAGAGGCCCTGCGCCTTGTAGTAGCTCTCATACACCTTGCAGTGCGCCTCGCTGCGGCCGGTGCCGCGCAGGTAGTTCACGCATTCCTCGTCCACGGGGAAGAAGCCCATGGTCGCACCATACTCAGGGGCCATGTTGGCGATGGTCGCGCGGTCCACGAGCGGCAGGGCGGCGGCACCGGGACCGAAGAACTCCACGAACTTGCCGACCACCTTGGCCTTGCGCAGCATCTGGGTGACCGTGAGCGCGACATCCGTCGCGGTGACACCTTCGCGGATCGCCCCCGTGAGATGCACGCCGACCACATCGGGCGTGAGGAAATAGACCGGCTGCCCGAGCATGCCCGCCTCCGCTTCAATGCCGCCCACGCCCCAGCCCACGATGCCGAGACCGTTGATCATGGTGGTGTGCGAGTCCGTGCCCACGAGCGTGTCGGGGTAGTAAACCCCGTTCGCGTCGAGGACGCCCTTGGCGAGGTATTCGAGGTTCACCTGATGCACGATGCCGATGCCGGGCGGCACGACCTTGAAGGTGTCGAAGGCCTGCATGCCCCACTTGAGAAACTGGTAGCGCTCGCGGTTGCGGGAGAATTCCAAGTCCAGATTGCGCGCCATGGAATCCGAGGCCCCGGCGAAGTCCACCTGCACCGAGTGGTCCACCACCAGGTCCACGGGCACGAGCGGCTCGATGATCTTGGGATTCTTGCCGAGCTTGGCCACGGCCGTGCGCATGGCCGCGAGGTCCACGAGGAGCGGCACGCCGGTGAAGTCCTGCAGCACGATGCGCGCGACCACGAACGGGATTTCCGCCGTGCGTTCCTCGTTGGGCTTCCAGTTCGCGAGTTCCTTGATGTTCTGCTCCTGCACCTTCAGCCCGTCGCAGTTGCGCAGCACGGACTCCAGGACGAGGCGAACCGACACGGGCAGCCGCGAGATGGGGCCGACGCCGGCGCTCTCCAGCGCGGGCAAGGAATAGAACTGGCCGGATTTGCCGTTGCCGAGGTCGAAGGTCTGCAGTGTGTTGAACAGATTGTGGCTCATAAAAAGTCGTTGTCACCGTCGCGCGGGAGAATCTCCCGTTCAAGGGAGCCGAAAATGAGGATTGGCCGGGGGAGTGTCAAGCGGGCGGGTGCCAAAGCGCGAAGGTGGGGCGCATCTCGGCACTGCCCCCGGAGCGCGGGTCTGCGACCCGCAGCGGCCACGCTTGTCCCTTGCGGTTCGTGTAGTCCAGCGGGACGGGTGATCGGACGTTGCTGCGGGTCACAGACCCGCGCTCCGTCGGCTTTCGGGGGCAGTGTCAAGATGCGCCCGCGAAGGTGAGCGCAACTATTGCGTTGCCCACCAGCGAGAATGACCGACCAAGCCCAAGGCAGGCAGGGCCTGAACCGCTTCCTCCTGCTCGTAATCCTAATCCTGCTCCCGCCTGACGAACTCCACCGTGCTTCAGTGGTCAAGGCGTAAGCCACCGCAGCCTCCCGCCAACCCACGCGGTTCAACTGGATTTGATGCCTCTCGCGTCCACCGGCTTGCCACGCTGACACCACCAAACCGCAAATCCCACGGCAACGGTGCCCAAGCCAGCGAGGCTTTCCTTCGGCTGCCGGATGATCGTCATCGCGCTGGTGAAGCTCACGGCGAGGATGAATGCGACCGGCACCCAGGGCCAGCCGGGCACCGGCAGGGCTGCTCCTTCACGACAGCGCATCCGCACCAGTCCCACGACCGTCACCGCGCTGATCAGCCCGAGCGTGAAGCCCACGTAGGTCATCAACGCCTGGAACGTCGCGCTCCAGAGCATCACCAAGGCGAGGACGGTCTGCGTCGCGATGGCCTCGCTGGGGGCACCACGACGCAGCGCCAGCCAGCGCGGCAGGTATCCGTCCGCCGCCATCTGCGCGCATACCCGCGGCCCGGCCATCACGAAGGACGACACCGACATCGCGAGGGCGAAGGCGATCAAGCCACCCACGACGTTGGCCCAGGCCGTGCCACCCAGCGTCTGCGCGGCGATGCGGCCCACTTCCAGCTTGCCGCTGATCACGGCGGCGGGCACCCCGAGCACGAACACCGCGTTCAGGCCCAGATACAGCACGGTCACCGCCGCCGTCCCGAGGAGCAGCGAGCGCGGCAGGTTCCGGTCGGGATCACGCACCTCGCCGCCGACATACGCGGCGGCGTTCCAGCCCGCATAGCTGTAGGAAACCCACATCAGAGACACGCCGAACGTCGCGAAGGACGTGCCGCCCAGGTCCAGCGGAGCCGTCACCTCCACCCGGGGCGCGGCCAGCAAAATCAAGGCGAGGATCACCATCGTGTTCAGCACCACGCCCAGGTTTTGCACGAACGCACCGCGGCCCACATGCGCCGCGTGCAACGCGGTAAAGACAAGGATGAGCGCGGTGCCGGTCAGCTTGGGCATGGCTGCGGGCCACCAAGTCTGCGTGTATTGGGCAAAGGCCGAGGCGGACATGGCCAGCGGCGCGGCGAAGCCGACCACAAACGAAATCCAGCCCGCCACATAGCCGGCCGCCGGGTGCAGCGTGTGCGAGAGGAAGAGATACTCCCCGCCCGATTCCGGAAATCGCCGTGCCAGCGCTCCGTAGCTCAGCGCACCCAGCAGCGCAATAATGCCCCCAACCACCCAGACCGCGAGCACGGCCCAGGGCGACTTCAGATCGGCCATGAGAAAGCCGCTCGTGGTGAACACACCGGTGCCGATCATGGTGGCCATGACCAGGGCGGTGGCGCTGGGCAGGCCGAGTTGGCGGTGGGGAGTCATGCTCTGGACCGGAGCCACGATGGCACGGAACCGCCGCGCCGTTCACTACTTTCGCACCGGACCCGGCTCCAAGATCTTCCCCAGGATCTGCCCCATGTCCTCGTTGTGCTGCCGCGAGGCGATGGCGAAGGCGCGGACAATGTCGAGGAGGAAGCCGGCATTGGCGCGGCTGAAATCATAGCAGACCGTCTCTTTCGTCTTCGCCGGACCCGGTGTGCGCGGTGAGCCATCGCCGGTGAGGACGCGGGACATCGGCAGACAGACATAGATCATCGCCTGGTTGCCGACGGCGCGCTGGCGCGGTTTCAGTTGAATCTGAATCCACCCGTGCTCCGTCTCGCGCAGAAACTGCGGCACCTTCTGGGTCCAGCGGGTGAAGCCATCGGGGAGCATGCCGCCCTTGGTTTCGAGCGGGGTCTTCTCGGTGGTGATGCCCTCACGTTCTTCGAGCGTGGCCTCGGCCAGTTTCGCCAGCCGGTCGCGTTCGCGCAGCACGTCGTTCGTCGAGATGACGCCGAGCCGCAGCGCTTCCACGAGGATTTTGCTCAGTTCCGCGCCGAACTTCGTCTCCCCCTTGCGGATAAACTGGATTTCCTTCACCACGTTCGGCGCATCGGCCTCGCGGGTGTCGTAGCCGATCTGCCACTCGAGATAGTGCTTCGTGCCGAGGCTGGTCTTGGTGGGCGCGAGCGGCTCGCCGTAGCCATCCGGCGTGCGCTCCTTCGGCCGGACTTTTCCAGTCACGTCGGTGAGCGGCAGCCGGACGCGGACGGCCTGGCCGGCCGGCTCGATGCGGAGGAGCCGGTATTCGGTGTCGGCGGCCAAGCTGACCCAGGAGGCGGTCCCCAGCGTCAGGAAAACCAGCAGCCGGACGAATGAACTTATGGGCAAAGCGCGCTGCATCCCGTCACTCCTTCTCCCCCGCGAGTTTGGCCAACGAGGCCCCGGTCACCGGGGCGGTCCCGATGATGCTTGCCTTGAAAGGCATGCCGGCGTTGCCGGGAAGATTCCGGATGGAGTCGGTGGCGAGTTCACCAGCCTTGCCGTCCTTGCGCACCAGTTCAAATTCCAGCTTCACGTTGAAGTATTGCTTCGCCGAGTGGTTCGTCACGACCCCGAGGACGTATTGCAGGTTGCCATCCTTCGCCTTTTGCACCTCGAAGTTCAGAATCTGCAAATCCTCCCCCGGTTTGAGCGGCGGCGGCGTGCCCTTCGCAATCACCACCGAGGTGGCAGGCGCAACCGGCGGCGGCATGGGCACGGAGGATTTGGGTGTCTCGGCAGCCGGCGAGGGTTCTGGTTTGGGCTCGGACTTGACGCTTTGCACCGTGCGCTCGACCTTCCGATACGTGTTCCAGACCTTGAACCCAATCGTGCCCACCACCACGATCCCAACCAAAATGCTCAGCGTCGCGCGAAGCACCTGCTTCAGCTTCATGCCACCCGAATCTGCGGACAGCGGTATGATCTGTGTGGCTGGTGCAACCGGCGGCAATTGAGCCGCCGGGGCAGATGGCGGCGGCGGTGGCTTTGCCGCAGGCTTGGGTGGAGGGGGCGGCGGAGTCGCAACCGCCACCGGAGTGCCTTCCGCAACCGCCAACCGGGTCTCCACCCCGCAGTGCGGACAGGTGACGGTGATCCCCGCAGCGTGCCCGGGAAACTCAATGTGGCCCTGGCAGTGAGAGCACGAACATTTGAGATAGCCACTGTCGCTCATGTGAGTTGGGACAGACGGATGATTCGGTCAAGCCAAGCGCGGTGGCGAGCGAAATGTGGATGGGCGCATCGTGAGGGGCGCAGCTTGACACAGCCCCCGCACGACGGCGGAGCGCGGCCCTCTGGGCCGCAGCGGCTGGCAGCAGGGAAAGGCTTGGGAAGCTCCGCAGCCCGTTCTGCAGGGTGGCCGCTGCGGCCCGGAGTGCCGCGCTCCGGGGGCAGTGTCGAGATACGCCCCATCGTGAGGCGCGCAATTCAGGTTTTGAGCCCACCGCAGGATCTCATTATCACCCGGCTTCAGCCGGGTGAAAGCAGGTGGTGCGAGGGCGAACCGTTTCAACGGTTCGCCCTTGCTGGCCTGTCGGTGCGGCTTGCCAAAGCCGTTGAAACGGCTGGCCATCGTGCGGTTGCCCCAACACTGAAGCCGGGTGCTAATGAGAGGAACCCCAAACCTGATTTGCATCCCATCGTGAGGCGGGCACTCCTGTCCGCTTTGATCCGCTCCGCGGTCGTTCAGAACTAAGCCGGGACGATGCAGTCGGAGCGCCGGCTTGCAGCCGGCTTACCGTGCTGTGACGAACGATGGCTGCCGTTGGCGAAGACGAAGCCGAGGCACTGAACGGTGCGTCCAATCTCCTGCCTTGAGCAGGACTTCTGAACTCCGTTCGGGCTAAGCCGGCTGGGAAGCCGGCGCTCCGTCAACTGCATCGTCCCGGCTAAGGGGACAGGAGTGTCCCCTTCACGGGCGGTCAGTTCACAAACGTGAACTCGTTCGCCAAGATCAGCGCATGGGCGTATTCCGCCCAAGCCGTCAGCGGACGCACGACAAAGCGCGGCGCGGGGGCCGGTGGCGTCGTGAACTTCCCCTTGGCTGCCGCCACTTTAACCGGGGCGGCCGGGACCGGCGCGGGCGCGGGCGCGGGGAGTGCCGAGGTCTTGCCCGGCTCGGGCCCTGCTTCGAAGAACGCCAGGCCTAGCTGGACTTCCTGGGGCGTCGGCAGGCGCTGGTAGAGCAGGTTGTAGAGATACGCCACCCGCCGCTCGTCATCCTCGATCTTCTTGAACTCAGCGCGCTCGACGATCCGGCGGGCCTGCTCGATGACCAGCGGGTTGTTCATCAGGAAAAGCGCCTGCTGCGGCACGGTGGTGGTGTAGCGCTTGCCATTCGGCATCTCGGGCGCGGCAAAGTCGAAGTGGTTCATCACCTCGGCGACGTGCGCCCGGTCCACGTAGCCATAGACCGTGCGGCGGTTGCTGTAGGTGCCCTGCGGCTTCAAGTTTGCGCCCTTCTTGCCGACCTTGTCCTTGGCCCCGCCACCGTCGCCCGTCTCCCCGAGATTCACCGGGCGTCCGCCGATGGTGCGGTCGAGCGCGCCGGACATCGCGAGGATGGAATCGCGCAATGGCTCGAACTCCAGCCGACGGACATTCTGCCGCCAGAGCAGCCGGTTGAAGGGATCGGTCTGGGCATAGCGCGGGTTGTCCGTGCTGGCCTGCTGGTAGGTGTTTGAGAGGAGGATGTGCTTGTGCAGCTTTTTCACCGACCAGCCGTTGTCCATGAAGTAGGTGCTCAGGTAATCCAGCAATTCCGGATGGCTGGGCGGCGTGCTCATGGTGCCGAAATCGTCTGGCGTCAGCACGAAGCCCTCGCCAAAGTGGTGCTGCCAGACCCGGTTCACCATCACCCGCGGGGTGAGCGGATTGCTCTTGTTGGCAATGGAGTAAGCCAGTTCAAGCCGGCCGCTGCCGTAAGCGAAGGGTTTCGCGGCCGGAGAACGGAAGATCTCCAGGTAACGACGCGGCACCAAGTCACCTTTGTTGTCTGCCTCGCCGCGGATGAAGACCGGCGAATCCTTGGGCTTCTCAACGTCTTCCACCGCCATTGCACGGATCGGCGCCCCGGGATGCGTAAGATCAAGCCGATCCACCTTGGTCTTGAGCTGCAGGCTCTCCTTCTGCAGCTCCTTCTTGTTGTTCTTGGGCCCCTTCGCCTTCATTTGCGCGGCGATGTCCATCTGCTCCTTCTCCAGGGCCGCGCGCTCGCGCACGTAGTCCTGATACTTGGCCTTGTCCTGCGTGCCGGTGATGACCGGCAGTTCGCGCGGCACCTCCGTGCTCGCGAAAATCCCATGCAGCGCATAGTAATCCTTCGTCGGGATCGGGTCGAACATGTGGTCGTGGCAACGGGCGCACGCCACGGTCAGGCCGTTGAAAGCCTTCGTGGTCACGTCAATGCGGTCGTTGATGATGTCGTTCTTGTTGCCGTTGAAGTGGTCGCCCACGGAGAGGAAGCCCAGCCCGGCCAAAGACGTCCGATCCTTGTTGCCGGGAATCTTGTCGGCGGCGAGCTGCTCGCGGATGAACTGGTCGTATGGTTTGTCATCGTTGAAGGCCTTGAAGACATAGTCCCGGTAGGTCCACGCAAACGGATAGGCCGGCGCCTCCGTGCGCCTGGCCGGGTCACCGATGGTGTCGGAGTAGCGCGCGACATCGAGCCAGTGCCGCCCCCAGCGCTCCCCGTAGTGCGGCGACGCCAGCAGCTTGTCCACCAGCTTGGGATACGCATCCGCTGACTTGTCGTTCACGAACGCCTCAACTTCCTCCGGCGAGGGCGGCAGGCCGATGAGATCAAAGTAAACACGACGGACGAGCACACGACGATCGGCGGGCGCGGTGGGCTTGAGGTTGTTTTGCTCCAGCTTGGCGAGGATGAAGGCGTCCACGGGGTTCGCCACCCACTTGTCATTCGCGACCTTCGGCGGCTCCGGCTTCTTGACTGGCAGGAAGGCCCACCAGACTTTGCGTTCCGATGCCGTGGCGTATTTGCTCTTCGAGGCACCGGAACGCGGGTCCGGCGCGCCCATCTTCACCCAGGTGACGAAATCCGCGATCTGCTGGTCGGAAAGCTTCTCGCCTTTGGGCGGCATCTGCAGGTTCGAGTCCGTGTAGCGAATGGCCTTGATGAGAATGGACTTGTCCGGGTTGCCGGGCACGACACCAGGACCGGAATCGCCGCCCTTGAGCGTGCCTTCGCGGGTATCGAGCGCGAGGCCGCCCTTGGTCTTGCCCTCGGCCGCGTTGTGACATTTGAGGCACTGGTTGTTGAGGATGGGGCGAATCTTGTTCTCGAAGAACGCGGTTTGTTCCGCCGTGAGCACGGGCGCGGCAGCGACGGCTGCTGCTGCGGCGGCGGGAGCCTTGGCCGTTGGCGCGGCGGGTGTGGGCAAGGCCGGGGTCGCGGGCTTTGCCGCCGGAGCGGGCGCAGGTGCCGGCTTCTTCTTCTTGGCATCGGCGGCGGAGGCCAAGGCCACACCGAGTGCGAGGACAGCGAGGAGCGGGAGGGTTTTCATGCGCCGGAGCTGTTTCAGGGGAGGTTTAAGATTACGAGCAGGAGCAGGAGCAGGAACTGGCGTTGCGGTCGGGGATCGCCTCATAATCTCACTCATAATCCTGCTCTTAATCGTTTACGTTCAAGCAATGATCCCCTTCACGACATGTCCGAAGTTGTCCGTCAGCCGGAAGTCCCGGCCGTTGTAGCGATACGTCAGCTTCTCGTGATCGAAGCCCAGCAGCGCGAGGAGGGTCGCGTGGTAGTCGTGGATATGGACCTTGTTCGTCTCCGCCCGTGCGCCGAACTCGTCCGTTGCGCCCCAGACGGTGCCGCCCTTCACGCCGCCACCGGCCAGCCAATGGGCAAACGCGCGATTGTTGTGGTCGCGGCCCGGGTCGCCGGTGCCGCCCTTGTCGTGCGTGGGCTTGCGGCCGAACTCGCCGCCCCAGATCACCAGCGTGCTGTCGAGCAGCCCGCGCTGCTGCAAGTCCGCCAACAGCGCTGCCGCCGGCCCGTCAATCTCCGCCGCTTTCGCGCGCAGACGGTCGTCCAGGTCGTTGTGATGATCCCAGCCGCTGGCCCAGACCTGCACGAAGCGCACGCCGCGCTCCACCAGCCGCCGGGCGATGAGCAACTGCTTGCCCTGCGCGCCGTTGCCGTAGCTCGCCCGGATGTTTTCCGGCTCCTTGCTCAGGTCAAAAGCATCCGTCGCGGCCATCTGCATCTTGTAGGCCATTTCAAAGGACTCGATGCGCGCCTCGAGCTGCGCGTCCTTCTGCATGTTCTGGCTGTGAATCGCGTTGAGCTGATGCACCAGATCAAGCTGCCGGCGCTGCTCCTTCTGCGTGAAGTAATTGTTGCGGATGTTCTCGATCATCTGCTCCACCGAGTTCGCCTGCGTATTGATGCTCGAACCCTGGAACACGCCGGGCAGGAATGCCGACTGGTAATTGTTCGCCCCGCCCGGCGGGCCGCCACCGGGCCGCAGCGCGATGAAGCCCGGCATGTTCTGGTTTTCGCTGCCCAGGCCGTAGAGCGTCCACGCGCCGAGCGAGGGCTTCGAGATGCGCAGCGACCCCGTGTTCATGAACACCGTCGCCACCTCGTGCGACGGGATGTCCGTCCACAGCGACCGCACCACCGCCAGCTTGTCAATGTGCTGGCCCAGCTTCGGAAACACCTCGCTCACCTCGATGCCTGAGCGGCCCGACTTGGTGAATTTGAACGGAGAGCCATACGCCACCCCGTTGCCGCCGGGGATGCTCTTGCCATCGTATTTCGTCAGGGCGGGCTTCGGGTCCCACGTGTCCACATGCGACGGCGCGCCCTGGGCGAAGATGTGGATGACGTGCTTGGCCTTGGCCGGGAAGTGCGGGTTCTTGGGCGCGAGCGGATTCAGGTCATTCGCCCCGGCGGCGAGCGCCCGCCCCGCCAGCAGTTGATCCCCCATCGTCGCGGCGAGGCCCACCGCACCCATGCCCATGCCGAACCGGTTCAGCCACTGGCGGCGGGTCAGGAAATGATCGGCCAACTGCGCCTGGTGTTCGAGCGGGTTCATAGGGGTGTGCAATTCTTGCTGTTTTAGGACGGCAATGAAAGACCGCAGGTTTCGTGTTTTTGAAGAAGTAACCCTATTCGCCCGGCGGCGGCAATAGGGCATTTTCCGGAACCCGCCCGCCTGCTCTTACTCCTACTCCTAATCTTAATCCTAATCCTAATCCTCCCCTCTGAGGATTAAGAGTAAGAGTAAGATTAGGAGCAGGAGCAGGAGGCGATCACGGTCGCGGACACGCGCCGCTTCGCCCCCCGAGCGCTGCTCACGCCGCCAGCGCCGGCCGTTGCCAAACCCCGCTCACCTGGCTGACCAGTTCCACCATGGCGTGAAAGTCGAACGGCTTGGCCCGGTAGAACAGGTTGGCCTGCGGCTCATCCTTGGGCCGCTTCTCCGGCGACCATTGGGCGCTCATCACCACACACGGAAAGCCGGGCTGGCGCATTTGGATGTGCGTCACCAAGTCCAGCCCCGTCTGCCCCTCGGGAAAGGAATAGTCCGTCAGCACGGCATTGATGTGCCGATGGTTGGCCGTGAAGAGCTTGATCCCGTCCGCGACACTCCTGGCTTCCAGGATATGCCACCCGTGCCGCTGGAAGAACATCCGCAAGGAAAGGAGCAGATGCGTGTCATCTTCCACCAGCAGCAGGGTGCGGTTGCTTTCGGCGGATCGCGTGCTGAACGAGGTGGGGTTGGCGCGTTTGATGATCATGGTTGCAGACCGGCCTCTGCCGAACGCCTGGCAGGTTCGCGAGCTGGGTTGGGCCAGGAAGCTGCATCAGTGCAAGGGCGTGGCCCCCTCACGCCCGGCAAGGGAAGCAGCGCCGCAACCGACCGAAGAATGTTTGCACCAATGGCCATAGTCATCATTTCAAGCTCATGCTTGTAACACAACCACGCCGCCGCACGAAATGGATTTACCATTCGTTTACAATCTTGCCGACGGCCCAGGGATTGGCGAATCGCGTTGAATGGTCATCCTGGCGCGCGATTTGACTTGGAGCAGCTTGATCCCGGCGACTCTTCTCCCTCTCCCCCATTGGGGGAG
>CAZCBE010000085.1:0-31995 GCA_964496695.1 uncultured Klebsiella sp. | reverse complement strand
GACGGCGACAAGTCGCCTGCGGAAAGCGGCGAGAACTCGCCGCACTCCATAGCGCCCGCCGCAATCCGGGCATCCTTCGATTGGTCGTCGCGTCGCTCACTTGTTGCACCCCACGGCGAGAATGAAAACGAAGAGCACCAGCGCGAGGCCAATGCTGCGCAGGTATTGGTGAATCTGCCCGCCCTGCAATTCCGACGCCACCTCCGCGCCCCGCCGGACTTCACCGCAGCCGGCATCGAAGAGCTTGTTCACCACGAATTCGTCGAACAGCTTGGCGAGGACCGCGCAGCCGGTCGTGAGCCAGCCGACGACCGACACCAACAGCTCCAGCACCCGCCGGTCCAGGGCATGGCACAACTCGCCGAGGCGGGCGTTCCACTTCACGAACGTCGCGGCATACAGCTCGTCCACGAAGAACTTGCCCCGCGACCAGCCGAACTGCTCCGGGAACTGCTGCTCCAGCGGATCAATTTCGTCGGGCCTCTCGGCCGGGAGCAGCCCGTAAAACCACCAGCCCAGGCCGATGCCAGCCGCCACGACCACCCCGGAGACGACGATCAAAGTGAGGGTGCCGAGGTTGAAAAGTTTCGCCGCGCTCAAGTGCGCCGCCTCGTTGATCAGATACTCCGGCAGCCACGGCCAGAGCGGCGTGCTGACAAGCGTGAGCAGCACCGTGCAGGCCGCGAGGATTTGCAGCGGACGCGTCATCACCGCCGGGCTTTCATGCGGCTCGTGCGCGTGGGCTTCACCGTGGGCATGCGTATGATGGTCACCACCTTGCGCAGTGTGCCCACGATACTTGCCGGCAAACACGTAGCACATCTGACGGGTCATGTAGAACGCCGTGAGGAATGCGCCACCCAGCCCGAGGAAGAACGGGATTTTGCTCGGTTGATAGAACCACGCCGCAGTCAGAATCTCATCCTTCGACCAGAACCCGCAGAAGATCAGCGGCACGCCCGCCAGCGCCATCATGCCGATGGCGTAGGTCACAAACGTCACCGGCATGTATTTCCTCAGGCCGCCCATCCGCCGGATGTCCTGCTCCTCGTGACAGCCGTGGATGATCGAGCCGGAGCCGAGGAAAAGCAGTGCCTTGAAAAACGCATGCGTGAGCAGGTGAAACATCCCCACGCCCACGCCGCCGATGCCCAGGCCCATCATCATGTAGCCCAACTGCGACACGGTCGAGTAGGCCAGGATGCGCTTGATGTCCGTCTGCGCCACGGCGACCAGTGCGCCGAAAATGGCGGTGATGGCCCCAACCCAGATCACCGCCGTCAGCGGAATGGGTTCGGAGACACCGGCCTGCCGCATCTCCATCAGCGGATACACCCGGGCCACGAGGAACACGCCCGCCGCCACCATCGTGGCCGCATGGATGAGCGCGCTGACCGGGGTGGGGCCTTCCATCGCATCCGGCAGCCAGACGTGCAGCGGCACCTGGCCGGACTTGCCGATCGCACCGCAGAAGAGCAGCAGGCCAATCGCCGAGCTGGCCGCCAGTCCGGCAATCGTCGTGTGTGCCACCATCTTGGACAAGGCATTCTGTTCGAGGCAGCCGTTCCCGCTGTCGTAGAAGAGCAGCGTGCCCGTCTCGGAGTAGAGCCACACGATGCCGAGGAAGAAGAACACATCGCCGATGCGCGTGGTAATGAAGGCCTTCTTGGCCGCCGCCGCCGCGCTGGGCTTGTGAAACCAGAAGCCGATGAGCAGGTAGCTCGCGAGGCCCACCAGCTCCCAGCACATGAAGAGCAGCAGCAGGTTGTTTGCGATGATGAGGCCGAGCATCGCGGCGGCGAAGAGCGACAGGAAGCAGAAGAACCGCGTGAAGTTCTCGTCGTGGCTCATGTAGCCGACACTGAAGATGAAGATGAGCGAGCCGACGAAAGTGATCATCACGACCATCGCCGCCGTGAGCGGGTCCAGCACCCAGCCCAGCCGCAAGACAGTGTCACCCAGCACGAACCAGTCGAAATTGACGAACTGCCGGGCCATCGCCCCATGCTTGCCGAGCGTCTCCACCAGCGCCGCGCAGGACAGGAGGAAGGACAATCCCATCGAGCCGATGGCCAGCTTGGCGGCGAGCGAGCGGCTCGGGCGCTTCAGCAGCGCGCTGATCCCTGCCGCCAGCAGCGGCAGCACGGGAATGAGCCAGAGGTATTTGAGAATCCAGCTCATCCCTTCATCTCCTCCACCTTGTCCACGTTCGCGGTGCGGAAGTGCCGGTAAATCGTGATGATGAGCGCCAGACCGACGGCGGCCTCGGCGGCGGCGATGGCGATGGAGAAGAGCGCGAAGGTCAGGCCGGTCATCGTCTCGGGATGGTCGCTGAAGCGCCAAAAGGCGATGAAGTTCAGGTTCGCCGCGTTAAGCATCAGTTCGATGCCGATGAGCACCATGATGGCATTGCGCCGGGTCAACGCGCCCGCCAGGCCAATGCAGAAGAGCGCAGCGGAAACGAGGAGATAGCCCGAGAGCGGCGTCATGCGACACCTCCGTCAAAGCTCCAAGCCCCAAATCCCAAGCTCCAAAGAAGGCTCAAGTTCCCACACAAATAAGCCGTCGCCGAAGCCCGAGCGCCCATTGGAGCTTGGAGTTTGGGATTTCTTTGAACTTTGAAATTGGGGGGTTGGAGTTTCATTTCGACTCCTTGTCGCGCATCGCGATGATCACTGCGCCGAGCATGGCCGCCGTGAGCAGCAAGGCCATGACCTCCAGCGGGATCACGTAATCGCTCATCAACTTCTGGCCGAGCGTCTTCACCGAGACCTCGCCCATGGCCACGGCCTTGTGTTTGCCCACCGGACTGGCGAGGACTGCGGCGGCCATGGTGAGGAATGCACCGAGTGCCACCATCACCCCGACCCACCATGTGACCGTGGAAGGCTCATCCTTTGGCTCCGTGCTGCGTGTCAGCAGAATGGCGAAGACGATCAGAATCGAAACCGCGCCGACGTAGACCAGGATCTGCGTGAAGCCGACGAACTCGGCATTGAGCTGGAGGTAAAGACCGGCCAAACCCGCAAACGTCAGCACCAGACTCAGCGCGCAATGCACCATGTTCCGCAGCGACATCGCGGCGATGGCGCTGCCGACGGTCAGACCCGCGATGATGGCGAAAGGGAGAGTCATTGATTGCGGAGTTGAAGAGATAAAGGGTTGAAAGGTTGAAGAGAGGAGCAGTCCCGCAGCCCCTTCAACTCTTCAACGCTTAAACTCTTCAACTTGGTGTCACGCATAACGATACTCGCGCTTGGTGAACTTGGTCTCGAAGCCACGGCCGAGGAGCCAATACGGAATGGCGAGCAGGGCGAAGCCGAGGGGCCATCTGAAGTAAATCGGGATCACATGCCCCAGCATGTGCCACAGTGCTGCCACCACGAGGTTGATGAGCGTCATGGGTAGCAGGAACTTCCAGGCGAAGCCCATGAGCTGGTCGGTGCGCAGGCGGGGCAGCGTGCCACGCAGCCAGATGAAGAGCACGATGAGCGCGCAGAGCTTGCCAAGGAACCAGCACCAGGACGGGATAAAGCCGAGGAAGCTGAATGGCGGCAGCCAGCCGCCCAAAAAGAGGGTGATGCCCAGCCCGCACATCGCGAAGAGGCCGAGGTATTCGGCGAGAAAGAAAATGGCGAACTTGAAGCCGGAGTATTCCGTGAAGTAGCCCGCGATGATTTCCGACTCGGCTTCCGGCAGGTCGAAGGGCGTGCGGTTCGCCTCGGCGGCAGCAGCGGTGAGGAAAAGCAGAAAGCCGACGAATCCCCATGGGGTAAACAGGTGCCAATGATGCAGGAAGCCGAAGTGGACGGCAGACTGGCTCTTCACAATCTCGGTCAGCGACAACGTCCCGGCGATCATCACCACGGTCAGCGCGGAGAGAATCAGCGGGATCTCGTAGGAAACCATCTGGGCGATGGCCCGCATGGCACCAAGGAGTGAATACTTGTTGCGGCTCGACCAGCCGGCCATGAACACGCTGAGTTCCGTGCTGGCACCAATGGCGAAGAAGAACAGCAGCCCCGTCTGCGGCAGGTCCAGCGGGACCATGTTCCGGCCAAAGGGCAACACGGAGTAGGTCAGCAGCACAGGGATGAGCAGCGCGATGGGCGCGAGGAAGTGGACGACCTTGTCCGCCGCTCGGGGGACGACGTCTTCCTTGATGAGCGACTTGATACCGTCCGCGATGAACTGGCCGAAACCGAAGAGCCGGATGTTTGTTAGCGGAATGCCCACTCGGTTCGGCCCGATGCGGTTCTGGATTCGGCCAAGGCCTTTGCGCTCGATGACGGTCGTGAGCGCAAACATGAGCGGGAAGACGGCGAGGATGGGCGTGATGGAAATTGCCGCAGAGATGAGAGGAACAGCCCACTCCGGCAAGAAACCTTGCAGGAGCTTCATCAGTTCCTGCTTCAGCGTGACCGGAAGCTGGTCGAGTTGATCGAAAAATCCACCCATGGGCTATGCGGCAGGCGCAGCAGCCGGGGCCGCAGCGGGGGAAGAGGGTTTGGGTGTGGCGGCGGGCGCAGCGGGAGCAGTCCCGGCGGCGGCGGCAGCTTCGGCCTTCGCTTTGGCCTCGGCGGCGGCCTTGGCCTTCGCTTCCGCGTCGGCTTTCGCCTTGGCCTGCGCCTTCGCGACTTCAACGGCCAGCGCTGCGTCAGACGCGGCCGCTTCCGCCGGGTGAATCTTGCGGTAGTGCTCGTTCGACTTGGCGAGCTGGTGCTTGTTGACGAGCAGGCCACCGAAACGGTCGGTGTTCGACAACTCAAACTCCGTGTCCATCTTGATGGACTCAAACGGACAGACCTCGACGCAAATCTGGCAACTCATGCAAACCGACAAATCAATGTCGAAGGTCGCCGGATAGAACTGCATCTGGCCCTTGTAATCCGCGCGCTTGTCCTTGCTCTTGACGATGTAGATGCACTGCGGCGGGCACTCTTTCTCGCAAATCTGGCAGGCCACGCAGCGCAAGCCCTTCATCGGGTCTTCAGTGTCGTGGACGAGGAACGGGAACTGGCGCGCGTTTTCCTTTGAGGCAATGCGTTCCTCGGGATACTCGACCGTGGTCATCCGCTCGGGGTCGTAGTAGCTGCCGGCGAAATTCTTCGCCGTCTCCACCATGCCTTTGAGTATGCCAGTGCCGAGCATTTCGCGTTAGTTTCAGGAATCGCGCCGTCGGATGCAAGATTTCAACGGTCCACCTCGCCCAAAACAATATCCACGCTGCCCAGCGTGATGACCGCATCCGCCACGGTCTGGCCCAGGCACATGTCCTCGAGAATGGTCAAATTGATCAGGCTCGGCGGGCGGACGCGGTAGCGATAGGGGTTCGGGCTCCCATCGCTGATGAGGTAGAAGCCGAGTTCGCCCTTCGGTGTTTCGATGCGGCCATAGGCCTCGCCCGCCTTCGGTCTGAAACCACGCAGTTTCGCCTTTGGGTCCACCACCGGGCCTTCGGGAATGTCTTTCAACGCCGGTTCCAGGATTTTCAAGGACTCGCGCATCTCCAACATGCGGATCATGTAGCGGTCGTAAACATCCCCGTGGTCGCCCAGCGGCACACGGAACGGGTAACGGCTGTAAATGCCGTAGCTGTCCACCTTGCGGAGGTCGTAATCCACGCCGCTGGCCCGCAGCATCGGGCCGGTGATGCCAGCACTGATGGCGAGTTCTGCCGAAAGCTTGCCGACGCCCTGCGTGCGGGCCATGAGGATTTCATTGCCCGAGAGCAGCGTTTCGAACTCATCGAGAAACTTCGGGTATTCGGCGACCAGCTTCTTCGCCGCGTCCAGCCAGCCCGGCGGCAAATCACAACGGCAGCCGCCGAAGCGCATGTAGTTGCACATCATCCGCGCGCCGGTGAGCGATTCGATCAGGTCGAGAATCTTCTCCCGCTCACGGAAGGCATACATCAGCGGCGTGCCCAGCGCGCCCATGTCCTGGAGCAGGAAGCCCGCGAGGCAGGTGTGGTTGAGAATGCGCGTCAGTTCGGCGGTGATGAGGCGGATGTATTCGGCGCGCTCGGGGACTTGCAGGCCGGCGAGCTTCTCGACCGAGAGCGCGTAAGCCCAGTTGTTCGTCAGCGAGCAAAAGTAATCGAGCCGGTCCGTGTAAGGCATCGAGCCGAGGTAGCTCGTGTTCTCGGCAATCTTCTCGTGGTTGCGGTGCAGGTAGCCGAAGACCGGCTTGAGCTTCACGACCGTCTCGCCGTCGAGCACCACGTCCATGCGGAAGACACCGTGCGTGGACGGATGCTGCGGCCCCATCGCCACTTCGAGGAGTTCCCCTTCCCTCCCCTGCCCCACGGGCTGGGCCTTGCGGAGAAAGTCCGTCTTGCCCGCGTCGTAGGCGAGATCGTGGAACGTCATGAACTGCGTTCCGTCGGTGTCCGCACCGAGTTGCTTCGGTTCAGTGGTGTCAGCGGGGGCGGTCATGTAGGGGGAAATTGCGCATTGAGTCGGTCGCGAACGAGCATTAAGAGCATTTCCTCACACCCACCAGGCATCTCGCTCTTCACGCTGGCCAAAAGCCGCGCGCACTCAGATTCAAAGACTTCGCCTCCTTCTTCAATTTTTTGTGCTCCAGACATGGCACGCGCGCGCAGGACGCTCACCTTGTAATCGAGGGAAGATGAGAATTGAGTGCTCACGCCTTCACCCCCTGCGCCGCCTGATGCGCCTTGGCCTTCTCCAGCACCTCATCGTGCGGCGTCGGCTCATACTCGTAATCATCCGGCTCCACGTAGTCCTTGCGCATCGGGTAGTCCTTGAAACCATCCCACATGAGGATGCGGCGCAGGTCCGGGTGCCCATCAAACAGCACGCCGTAGAGGTCGAACACCTCCCGCTCCTGAAACTCCGCGCTCCGCCACAACGGCGTGAGCGAGGTGACTTTCACCGGGTCCGCGCGGCCCGGCGTGCGCTGGCGGAGGATGACCGGCCCCTGCTTCAGCGACATCGAGTAGAGGTGATAGACCACTTCGAGATAGCCGGCCCGTTTGGTCTTCTTCACTTCCTCAACGTCCTTCTCCACGCCGTCCACGACCTTCTTCACCTTCACCTTCTCGGACAGTTCGGCATCGAGGAAATCAACGCCGGTGACGTTCGAGCAGTAGTCGAGGCGAAGCTGCGGGTCATCGCGCAGGAATTTGGCGACGGCGTAGGCGTGGTCAACATCCACGAGCAGGGAATGCTGCGCGCTCGGGCTGTCATTTTTCACAATGCTCACCTGCGCGCCGGACACGGCGGCTTCAGCACGAGCTTTGATCTGCTCAAGGGTTTCAAGCGGCACGCGGGGACTTTTAATCGGCGCGCGCCGGTTTGACAAAGAGATTGTGCGGCCAACCCGCTCGCACGGCGCGGGTCGGGCAGTTCGTGCTACGGCCGGGCCAGGCGGTAAAACTTTGGCACGCCAGCCGCAGGCGCGTCGAAGTTGATGAATCCACCGTTGGTTTGGAAAATGCCGGCCGCATTGCTCCAAGTTGAGGAAGAACCAACCGTCAACGCCGTTTCGAGCTGATAACTCGACGCTGTGTCGGGCCAGAACAGGGTCAGAAGATTCCCGGTCAGCAGCGTGCCCAGCGTGGGACGCGCGACGAGCACCACCGTGTGGTGGCTGCCGGCCCGATGGCATTCACCGCGTTCAACCCCGGTGGCACGGACGTTTGACCGTAAGCGTTGCCGCCCCACGCCGCCACCGTGCCATCGCTTTTGAGCGCAACGCTGTGCCCATCCCCGCCGGCAACCGCCATTACGCCGGCTAGCCCGGCTGGCACGGACGTCTGTCCGGTGCCGTTGTAACCCCACGCGACCACGGTGCCATTGCGTTTCACGGCCAGGGTGTGGTTGCCACCCGCCGCAATGGCCACCACATCGCCGAGCCCTGCTGGAATGGTGATCTGCCCAAACCCGTTGAATCCCCACGCGGCCACCGTGCCGTCGCTCTTCAAGGCCACCGTATGATAATTGCCCGCCGCAATGGCCGTCACTCCGCTTAACCCGACCGGCACCGTCCGCTGGCCAAACCCGTCAGACCCCCAGGCCACCACGGTGCCGTCGTTCTTCAAAGCCACGGTGTGCAAAAAACCAGCCGCCAGTGTCGTCACTCCGGTCAATCCCGCTGGAACCGTAACCTGACCGTAGCCGTTGTAGCCCCAGGCCACCACCGAACCATCGCTCCGCAATGCAACGGTGTGACCACCCAGCGCACCGCCGCCCACGGCGATGGCCGTCACCCCGCTCAAGCTGGTTGGCACGGTGGTTTCGCCCGCAAAGTTCGCCCCCCAGGCCACCACCCTGCCATCGGTCTTCAAGGCCACGGTGTGTTGAAAGCCCGCAGCGATGGCGATGAACTCCGTCAAACCCATGGGCACGCTCGTCTGACCGCTGCTGCCATCGCCCCAGGCCACCACGGTGCCGCTCAAGGCCGCGTTCACCACCAGCAGCACCACCGGCGGCGCACTGGTGACGTAACCGGCGATGTTGCTGACCACCACGGCATAGCGTCCGACGTGGTTGGTCTGCGCCTTCGGCACATTGCAAGTGGCATTGGTCGCACCGCCGAGGTTCACGCCATCCTTGCTCCATTGGTAGGTCAACGGCGGCGTTCCGGTGGCGGTCACACTGAAACTCGCGGCTCGGCCGAGGCCAACTATTTGGCTCACTGGCTGCACTGTGATCGTGGGTGGAACAATCACCGTCAGCCCGGCCGGAGGTGCGCTGGTGACGGAACCGGCGGCATTGCTCACCACCACGGTGTAGTTTCCGGCGTGATTGGTCTGGGCTCCGGCCACGCTAAACGAGGCATTGGTGGCCCTGGTGAGATTCAGCCCGTCCTTGCTCCATTGGTAAGCCAGCGGCGCAGTGCCCGTGGCCGTCACCGAGAAACTCGCAGCCTGACCGGCATTCACCGTCTGGCCCGACGGTTGAATCGTGATCGCGGGTGCAATCCTCACGGTCAGCACGGCAGGCGGCGCGCTGGTCACCGAGCCCGCCGAATTGCTCACCACCACCCGGTAACTCCCGGCCTGATTGGTCTGGGCTGCTGCCACGTTGAAGACGGCATTGGTGGCCCCGGCAAGGTCGAAGCCGTCCCGGCTCCACTGGTAGGTCAGCGGCGCAGTGCCTGTGGCAGAAACCGTGAAGCTCGCGGGTTGGCCGGGGTTCACTGTCAGGTCCACCGGCTGAGCGGTGATGGCTGGCGGCGCAATCACCGTGAGCATCGCAGGCGGCGCACTGGTCACCGCGCCAGCGACGTTGCTGATGACCACCGTGTAAGCCCCGGCCTGACTGGTTTGCACCGCCGCCACGCTGTAAATGGCGTTCGTCGCGTTGGTCACATTGAATCCGTCCTGGCGCCATTGATAGGCCAGCGGCTCGGTGCCCGTGGCGGTCACCGTGAAGTTCACGATCTGGCCTGCATTCACCGTCTGGCTCACGGGTTGCAGGCTGATGGTCGGGGCCACATCCGGCCCCGCAGTCACCAGCGCCACGGTATGCAGACCGCCCGCCGCGATGCCCAGCACACCGCTCAATCCGGTCGGCACCGTCGTCTGACCATGAAAATCCGAACCCGACGTCACTCCCCAGGCCACCACCGAGCCGTCGTCCTTCAACGCCACGGTGTGATAAAAACCCGCCGCAACCGCCGTCACCCCGGTCAAGCCAGCCGGGACCGTCGCTTGTCCGAGGTTGTTGTATCCCCATGCCACCACGGTGCCGTCGTTTCTCAGTGCCACGGTATGGTGGCTGCCGGCCGCGATGGCGATCACACCGTTCAAGCCCGTCGGCACGGTCGCTTGTCCGAGGTTGTTGTCTCCCCACACCACCACCGTGCCATCCTGCTTCAAGGCCGCCGTATGCGAACTGCCCGCTGTGATCGCCGTCACGCCGTTCAAACCGGAAGGCACGGTGGCCTGACCGGAAAAATCGGCTCCCCAGGCCACCACCGTGCCATCGTTCTTCAAGGCGACGAGGTGGATGTCACCTGCGGCAATGGCCGTGACTCCGTTCAAGCCGGGCGGAATGTTGGTTTGCCCGTAGAAGTTCTCGCCCCAGGCCACCACCGTGCCGTTGCTCTTCAAGGCCGCCGTGTAATAGCCCCCCGCCGCAATGGCTGCCACCCCGCTGAGACCGGCGGGAACGGTTGTTTGGCCGTAGTCATTGGCTCCCCAGACCACCACGCTGCCATTGGCTCGCAAGGCGGCCGAGTGAAAGCTGCCAGCCGAGATGCCCACCACGCTGCCCAGGCCGCCCGGAATGGTCGTCTGCCCGTCACTGTTGTTCCCCCACGCCGTCACCACTCCCGGCGTGGCGGCGGTGGCGACCGTCCCCCATGCCCCGAGGAGCAAGGTGAGCGCTGCCAATTTGAGTCGTGCCAAGATCGTCATGGCTCACAGGCGGACACCCCAAGTCTTGGTCGCTGGCAGTGACGTTTGCTCGCGACCAGATTTGCAATCGGAGATTGCCGCAGCCTGCGGCGACTTGTAGTCGGCGGGGCGTGGTTTGACAAAAAGATTGTTCACCTTTCCACGAATGTCCCGCAGCACCTTGCCGTCAGGTTTTTCAGACCCGCGCGCGTTTCACGGGCCTTCAAAGTATGCTCAAACTTCTTGGACCTGCTCAGGGCCGTTTTTGTGACGGTGTTTCCCGGCGCAATTTTCTTCAGGTTGGCGCGCTCGCCGCCGGCGGACTCTCACTCCCCCAACTGCTCCAGGCCGAGGCCCTCTCCGGAGTGCGCAACTCCTCGAAGGCCATCATCATGGTGTTCCTGCCCGGCGGGCCGTCGCATCAGGACATGTTTGACATCAAGGAAGACGCCCCGTCGGAGTTTCGCGGCGAGTTCCGGTCCATTTCCACCAAGGTGCCCGGGGTGCGCATCTGCGAGCACATGCCCAAGCTCGCGGCCAACTGGGACAAGTTCACCGCCATCCGCTCGCTCGTCGGCAAGGCGGACGACCACAGTTCGTTCCATTGCAACACGGGTCGCAGCCAGTTCAAGCCCCAGCCGGCCGGTGGCTGGCCTTCGCTCGGCGCAGTGGTCTCGAAGCTGCAGGGTTCGTCGGCGATTGGCGTGCCGCCGAGTGTCGGCTGCAATGGCAAGGAAGCCCGTCCCGGCTTCCTCGGCGCGAGTTGTGGCCCCTTCGTCCCCACCGGTCCGGCGGCCAGCGACATGTCGCTCAACGGCGTGACCGGTCCTCGCCTGGATGACCGCAAGGGTCTGCTCGCGGAGTTCGACAAATTCCGCCGTGACACCGACAGCAGCGGCCTGATGGAGGGCCTGGACACCTTCAACCGCCAGGCCTTCGAGGTCGTTACCTCCAGCCGGCTCGTCGCGGCGCTCGACGTGAAGCGGGAAGACCGGAAGGTCGCGGATCGCTATCGCGGCTCGGATGGCACCGTGCTCAAGGACTTTCTCCTCGCCCGCCGGCTCGTCGAGGCGGGCGTGCGCTGCGTGACGCTCAACTTTGGCGGCTGGGACACGCACGAGAAGAACTTCACCACCCTGAAGCGGCAGTTGCCGAACTTCGACACCGGCATGTCCGCCCTCGTGCAGGACTTGCACGATCGTGGGATGCAGGACGATGTCACGGTCATCGCCTGGGGCGAGTTCGGCCGCACCCCGCGCATCAACATGGGCGCGGGCCGTGACCACTGGTCGCGTGTCTCCTGCGCGCTGCTCGCCGGCGGCGGCATGAAGACCGGCCAGATGATCGGGGCCACCGACCGCAACGGCGGCGAGGCCAGCGAGCGGCCCGTCCACCTCGGAGAAGTCTTCGCGACGCTCTACAACCGGATGGGCATTGACACCCAGACCGTCACGCTCACCGACTTGGGCGGTCGCCCGCAGTATCTTGTGGACCTGGAGCATCAACCCATTCGCGAACTCGTCTAACTCACCCGTATGCTTACGATCCTCGGACGCAACGAAGGCCGCTTTTGTGATGGCGTCTCCCGCCGGAGCTTTCTCCGGCTGGGCGCGCTGGGCGTGGGCGGGATGGCCCTGCCGCAGCTCCTCGAAGCCGAGGCCAGGGCCGGCATTCGCAAGTCACACAAGGCCATCATCAACATCTTTCTGCCCGGCGGCCCGCCGCACCAGGACATGTTTGACCTGAAGCCGGACGCGCCCCGTGAGATTCGTGGCGAGTTCAAGCCCATCAAGACCAATGTCCCCGGCATGGAAGTCTGCGAGCTGTTCCCCCTGCTCGCCAAGTGCGCCGACAAATACACCATCATCCGCTCGATGGTCGGTGCCGCCGGTGGTCACGACGCCTTCCAGTGCCAGACCGGTCGCCCGCCCCGCAACCAGCCCGCCGGCGGCTGGCCGTCCATCGGCGCAGTGATGTCCAAGCTGCAGGGCACGACCACTCCCGGCATGCCGGCCTTCGTCGGCCTCGCACCCAACACCGGGCACCGTCCTTGGGGCGATCCCGGGCAGGCGGGTTTCCTCGGTCCGGCGCATTCCGCGTTCAAGCCGAACAAGGAAGGCAAGGAGGACATGGTCTTGAACGGTGTCACCACCGGCCGCTTGGATGACCGCCGCTCGTTGCTGACGGCCTTCGATCACTTCCGCCGGGACGTGGACAACAGCGGCTTGGTCGAAGGGCTCGACAGCTTCCATCAACAGGCTTTTGCCATGCTCACCTCCAGCAAGCTGGCGGATGCGCTCGACCTGAACAAGGAGGACCAGAAGCTGCGCGACCGTTACGGGCGGGGCTTTCCGAATTTCAAGGACGACGGTTCACACCGGCTGCTCGACGACTTCCTGATGGCGCGCCGGCTCGTCGAGGCAGGCGTGCGCTGCGTGACCATTGCCTTCAGCCGCTGGGACTGGCACGGGAACAACTTCGGCCAGGCGCGGGAAGAGTTTCCGTTGCTGGACAAGGGTCTTTCCGCGCTCATCGAGGATCTCCACGCCCGCGGGCTGGATCGGGACGTAAGCGTCGTGGTCTGGGGCGAGTTCGGTCGCACGCCGAAAATCAACAAGGACGCCGGGCGCGACCACTGGCCGAATGTCTCCTTCGCCCTGCTCGCCTGCGGCGGCATGCGGCACGGACAGGTGATCGGTGCCACCAGCCGCGACGCAGGCGAATGCGTGGAACGCCCGGTGAAGTTCGGCGACGTCTTCGCAACCCTCTACCAGCAGCTTGGCTTGGATCCTAGCAACGACATGGTCAACGACCTCACCGGCCGCCCGCAGCATCTGGTGGAATCCGGGTGCGAGGCGCTTCGCGAGCTGGTGTGACGGGGAATGGAAAGTGATTAGCAATTAGTCCTCGTGTCCTGGTGGTGAGGGGACAGGGGGAGGCTAATCACTAAACACTAATTACTTTTCCCGCATTCGCTCGCCTCGCGCCTTGACCTGCCTGCGTCCGTTTCCCATCCTGTCGCGCGCTTCGCTTCACCCATCACTATGCCTGCTAACCCAAACCCTGACCGCGACCTGACGCCCGCCGTCGGTGCGGAAACCGATGTCGCCCGGCTTGGCCATTCCGGCCCGGCCCCCGCGCACGAGCAGACCGCCGACGAGGATGCGGACGTGGCGGATTGGGACCGCGTCATGGCGATGCCCGAGTTTGGCGCGCTGCTCAAGGCGAAGATCGCCTTCATCGTGCCGGCCACGATCTTCTTTGTGATCTATTACTTCGCTCTGCCGGTGCTGGTCGGCTGGTTTCCCGACCTCATGGAGAAGCGCATCGGGCCGGTGAACCTCGCCTATCTGTTTGCGCTGTCGCAGTTCTTCATGGCCTGGATCGTGGCGTTTGTTTATCTGCGCAAGGCGACCAGCTTCGATGAGCAGGCCCGGCAGATCGTGGCGCGGCTCGACGAGCCCAAGGGAGGCAAGTCGAAATGAACTTCCTCCTCGCTGCGGCTGCCAGCACTGGCGCACCCGCCCCCGTCGGCTTCCAATTCACCCCGGCGCTGGGGATGTTCCTCGCCTTCGTCCTCGTGACGCTGGGCATCACCTACTGGTCCGCGCGCAAGTCCACCGGCGCGAGCAATTACTTCGCTGCCGGGCGCGGCATCACCGCGTGGCAAAACGGCCTCGCCGTCGCGGGCGACTACATGAGCGCCGCGAGCTTCCTCGGCATCGCCGGCATGATCGCCTTCAAGGGCTACGACGGCTTCATGTATTCCGTCGGCTGGCTGGTGGCCTACCTCACCGTGCTGCTGGTGGTGGCCGAGCCGCTCCGCAATGCCGGCAAATACACGATGGCGGACGTGCTGGCCTACCGCCTCAGCCCGCGCCCGGTCCGGGCCATGGCCGCGCTCTCCACCCTGACCGTCTCGACGTTCTACATGATCGCCCAAATGGTCGGCGCGGGCGCGCTGGTGAAGCTGCTCCTGCCCGGTGTCCCGTATGAGTGGGCTGTGGTGGGCGTCGGGGTGCTGATGATCGTCTATGTCGTCTTCGGCGGGATGCTCGCCACGACCTGGGTGCAGATCATCAAGGCCGTGCTGCTGATGAGCGGCTCGCTCTTCCTGAGCGTGCTCGTGCTGAAGCACTTTGATTACAGCTTCGTAAAGTTCTTCGAAGCCATCGGCAAGGTGCCGGTAGTCGGTCCCGATGGAGCCATCGTCCACAAGGACTTTCTGAAACCCGGCCTGATCTTTGGTCTGGAGGTCACCAAGGGCTGGGGTCCCATTGACCTCATCTCGCTCGGCCTCGCGCTGGTCTTCGGCACCGCCGGTCTGCCGCACGTCTTGGTGCGTTTCTACACTGTGCCGGACGCTAAGACCGCGCGCATCAGCGTTGTCTGGGCCATGGTCATCATCGGCGCGTTCTACATCATGACCACCTTCCTCGGCTTTGGTGCCGCGACGATTCTGACACCGGCCAAGATCAGCGTGGAGAACATGAGCGCCCCGCTGCTGGCCCAGGCACTGGGCGGCGAAATCTTCTTTGCGTTCATCAGCGCCGTGGCCTTTGCAACGATTCTGGCAGTCGTGGCCGGCCTGACCATCAGCGCCAGCACGAGCTTCGCGCACGACTTCTACACGAACGTCATCCACCACGGCACCGAGCGCGCGCCGGGTGAGGAAGTCCGCATCGCCCGCATCGCGGCCTTCGTGGTCGGCGCAGTGGCCATCTTTTTGGCCATCAAGCTTCAGACCATCAACGTGGCCTTCCTCGTCGGCCTGGCCTTCGCCGTCGCCGCGAGCGCGAACCTCCCGGTCATCGTCCTCTCGCTGTTCTGGAAGCGCTTCAACACCGCCGGAGCCGTCTGGGGCCTCGGGGTCGGCCTGGTCGGCAGCATTATCCTGATCATCCTCAGCCCGAGCGTCATGGACGCCAGCGGCAAGGGCCTCATCCACGCCGCCCCGCTCTTCCCGCTGAAGAACCCGGGCATCGTCAGCATCCCGCTGGGCTTCATCGCGGCGTGGATCGCCACGCTGATGAGCAACGATCGTCGCAGCGAGACGAAGTTCGCCGAACTGACCGTGCGCGCGAACACCGGCCTCGGCGCGGAGAAGGCGTCGGCGCACTGAGCTGCAGCACCACTAACCTGCACTAACTGGCACTGATGAAGACAGTTCCTCCGATTAGTGCGGGTCAGTGCCGGTTAGTGGTTGAGAATCCGGCTCCCACCCGGCGCGCCTTTCTTCAAAAGGGTGCGCTGGTCATGACGGCAGCAATGAGCCTCGCCGATTCCCTGGCCGCCGAGGCAGCCGCTTCCCCTGCCCTCCGCATCGGCCTGCTCACCGACCCGCATTACGCGGACATCCCGGCCAAGGGCAAACGCCACTACCGTGACTCGCTCGGCAAGGTGCGCGCGGCAGCGGAACGCTTCAACGAGGCGAAGGTGGACTTCGCGGTGGAACTGGGTGACTTCATTGACGAGGCCACGACGGTGGAGGGTGAAATCGCCCATCTCAAGACCATCGAGGCCGAGTTCGCGAAGTTCCGTGGCCCGCGCCACTATGTGCTGGGCAATCACTGCGTCTGGACGCTTACCAAGGAGCAGTTCTACGCCCACAGCGCGGGCAAACGCGCCCCTTACTCGTGGGACCATGCGGGCTTTCACTTCATCGTGCTGGACGCCTGCTTCCGCGCGGATGGCACCGCCTATGGCGCGAAGAACTTCACCTGGACGGACGCCGAAATCCCCGAGGCGCAGCGCCGCTGGCTGGCGGAGGAACTGGCGGTGCCCGGGCGCAAGCCAACGATCATCTTCGTCCACCAACGGCTCGACATCACCGGTGACTACGCTGTGAAGAGCGCCCCAGCGGTTCGTGAGATTCTGGAGCGCGCGGGCAACGTGCTCGCCGTCTTCCAAGGCCACCATCATCGCAACGATTACCGGGAAATCAGCGGCATCCACTACTGCACGCTCATGGCCATGGTGGAAGGCACCGGGCCGGAGAACACTGCGTCCGGCGTGCTGGAAATCTTCCGTGACGGCACGCTCAAGCTGAACGGCGCGTTCAAGCAGTCCAGCTACGCGTGGAAGGCGGGCATATCTGCCACCCAATGAAGCCCCAGCTTTCCCTGCCCGTCGAAGCCGCATCTAAGCGATGAACACCCGAGGCGTGACGAATTCCTGTCTCGTCCCTACAGACCGGAGTGGTAGGGCGGGGTGTCCTCACTCCGCCGTCGGCTGCCAGTTGCGTGCGGGTATTCGCGGCGCGGTGAGGACACCGCGCTCTACCCATGCAGCCGCACTGCAGATAGACTGAGCGAACACTGATTTTATGAAACTGCCGTTCCAGCCACTGCTCCCACCCCTTGTCGTCGTCACCATGCTGCTCATCGGCTGCGGCACCTCCAAACAGGTGGCTCCTCAAACTCAGTCGAAGCCCGCTCCGGCGAAATCCGTCCCGGCGGCCGCCAAACCCGCCGCCGGTCCCACGAAGAGCCTCTTCGACGGCAAGACGCTCACCAACTGGAAGCTCACCGACTTTGCCGGTGGCGGCGAGGTGAAGGTTGTCCCGAACTATTCTGGCCAGGGCCCGGTCATCCAGATTGACGCGGGCCAGTCGCTCAGCGGCATCACCTTCACGAACAAGGTCCTGAAGACCAACTACGAGATCACCCTCGAGGCGCTCAAAGTGCAGGGCAACGACTTCTTCATCGGCCTGACCTTCCCGGTCGGCGAGGCGCACGCCACCCTCGTGCTCGGCGGCTGGGGCGGGGCCACCACGGGCATCTCGAGCATTGACGGCCTGGACGCTTCCGAGAACGACACCACCAAGTTCCTCGGCTACGACAAGAACAAGTGGTATCTGATCCGTATGCGGGTCACGCCGGCGAAGCTGGAGACGTGGATCAACGACGACAAGATCGTGGACCAGGACCTCAAGGACCGCCGCATTTCGATGCGTTTCGGGGAAATCGAGAACTCCGTCCCCCTCGGCATCGCCACCTACCAGACCACGACCGTGGTGCGGAAAGTCGAGATCAAGCCGTTGGAGTAGGCTCCTCGTCGTCCGCCGGCAGATGCTTGCCCTCGCGACGGGCCGCCCAGATGGAAGCGCCCATGGAGGTGAAGATGATGCCTAGCACGACGGCCAAGGAGACCGCAGAGTGGATTTGGATGCTCCAGATGCCCAGCAGCATCTTCACGCCGATGAACACGAGCACGATGGACAGGCCGATCTTCAGGTAACGGAAGAAGCCGATGGCCCCGGCCAGCACAAAATAGAGCGAGCGCAGGCCGAGGATGGCAAAGACGTTCGACGTGAAAACCACGAAGGTGTTCTGCGTCACGGCAAAGATGGCGGGAATGGAGTCCACGGCGAAGATCAGGTCGGTGGTCTCCACCATCAGCAATACCAGTGCAAGCGGGGTGAGCGCGGTCCGCCCATCCACCTTCGCGGTAAAGTTCTGACCGTCGAATTCATTGGTTACGGGAAAGAATTTTTTTGCCAGCTTGATGAACGGGTTCTTCTCCGGATGCACCCCGTCGTCGTCCACGAAGAGCATCTTGACGCCGGTGAAGACAAGGAAGCCGCCCATCACGTAGAGCATCCAGTGGAACTGTTTGATGAGCGCCGCGCCCGCGCCGATCATCACACCGCGCATGACCAGCGCACCGAGAATGCCCCAGAACAGGACGCGGTGCTGCTGCACCAGCGGCACGCGGAAGTAGGTGAAGATCAGCGCAATGACGAAGACGTTGTCCATCGAGAGGCTCAGCTCGATGATGTAGCCGGTGACGAACTCGATGGCCTCCCCCTTGGGACGGTTGAACTTGATGAGGGCGGCAAAGGCCATCGCCAGGGCGAACCAGAGCGCCGTCCAGCCCATCGCCTCACGGAACTTCACGACATGGGCGTCGCGATGAAAGACCCCAAGATCCAGCGCGAGGAACACCAGGACGGCGGCTACAAAGCCAGCGTAGTGCCACGCGGTAATTTCAATGATGCCAAGCATTGGGACGACGTTCAGCAGCCAGAGCACGCTTACGACCGAGAACAACAGACGTGTCTCGACTGCGGAATCTTGGCACTAATCGCAAACTAATTTTCCCCCGGCCGGAACCCTCAGCCCAGCCGCGCCGCATTGACCGGCTCCACCGTGGCGGCGACCGCGACGGTGTTGCCGCCGATGTCCGGGCGCTCGCCCTTGTTCCACCAGAGCACCAGCGCACTGGCGATGTAGATGGAGGAATAGGTGCCGGTGACGACGCCCACGATGAACATGAAGGCGAAGTCATTGATCACGCCGCCGCCGAAGATGTAGAGCACCAAGGTCGCGAGGAACACCGTGCCGCTGGTGATGATGGTGCGGCTCAGGGTCTGGTTGAGCGCCTGGTTCACCAGTTCCTTGAACGTCCCGCGCACGCCGAGTTTCAAGTCCTCGCGGATACGGTCGAAGATGACGATGGTGTCGTTGATCGAGAAACCAATAATGGTGAGGATGGCCGCGACGCTGGTGGCGTTGAACTGCCTACCCTCGCTCCAGAGCGAGGTAAGACAGTAGATGCCGATGGTCATCAGCACGTCGTGCATCACCGCCAGCACCGCGCCGATGGCGAAGCTGAACTCGTAGCGCACCGCGACATAGATCAGGATGCCGAAGAGCGACAGGATCACGGCCCACAGTGCGCTCGTCATGATCTCCTGGCCGATGATGGCGCCGATGTGCCGGGACTGCTTCAGCTCGAACTTGGCTTCGGGATAGGTCTTCAGCAGTTCCGCTTTCACCGCCTCGGCTGATCCCGAAGGGACAGTGATGCGCAGGGTTTCGGCATTGGCGGCAAGATTCTTCTGATACTGGATCATCGGCTCGCCGACCTTGCTCTTTTTGACCGTTTTCCCATCGGTCACTTCAAATTCGACGGCCGCGACGGTATGCCGGAGCTTGTCCGTCTCCACTCGCTGCGCAAAGTTGAACGTCAAAGCATCACCGCCCAGAAATTCGGACCCAAGAACCTGCTTGCCCCGCACGAACGCACCCCAACTGCAGCCGATGAGGATCACGAGCCAGGAGGCTATAAAGGCGGGTTTTGCCCACTTCAT
This sequence comes from uncultured Klebsiella sp., assembly GCA_964496695.1. Taxonomy (GTDB): domain Bacteria; phylum Verrucomicrobiota; class Verrucomicrobiia; order Limisphaerales; family SXTU01; genus SXTU01. Next base: position 12,532 of record CAZCBE010000085.1, on the reverse strand, counting down.
GAAGTCAATGTTCGTGACATCAATCGCGTGCATCATCTTCAGCCCGGTGATGAGGTTCCGGCTCAGCAGGAAGTCAAACACCAGCCGGGTGATGACCAGCGCCGTGAACAGGCTCAGGGCCACGCCGATGGTGAGCGTCACGCCGAAGCCCTTCACCGCCCCGGTGCCGAGGTAAATAAGAATGATCGAAGAAATCAGCGTGGTGACGTGCGAGTCAAAGATCGTGCCAAACGCCCGGTCATAGCCGGCGGCGATGGCCCCGCGCAGAGACTTGCCCTTGGCCAGTTCCTCCCGGATACGCTCGTAAATCAGCACGTTCGCATCCACCGCCATGCCGACGGTGAGCACCACACCGGCGATGCCCGGCAGCGTCAGCGTGGTGCCGATGGAGCACATCACACCCAGCAGGATGATGCTGTTGAAGATCAGCGCGATGTTGGCGACCAGCCCGGCCATCCGGTAATAGACCAGCATGAACAGGGCGACCACGAGCGTGCCACCGACGGCGGAGTAGAGACCGCTCTGGACCGCCGCCTTGCCGAGCGACGGGTCCACTTCTTCCGTGTCCAGCAGGCGCACGGGGGTCTCCAAGGGGTTCTCCAACACCGTCGCAATTTCCCAGGCCTCCTTTATGTCGAAGTCACCGTTAATGACCCCGCTGCCGCCGAGAATGGGCTCGTTGATGACCGGCGCGGACTTAAGCTCACCGTCCAGCACGATGGCCATGCGTTCGCGGTTGTGCTCCGTGGTCAGTTCGCCGAAAATCTTTGCGCCCTCGGCATTGAACTTGAAGGTGATCTGCGGGCGGTTGGAGGCGGGATCACGGACCACGCCGGCGCGCTCAATATATTTGCCAGTCAGGCCGCGCTCCGACTTGGTCTTCACCAGCACGCGCTCAATCCGCTCCTGGCCATCCGGGCCCTTCCGCCGCTGAGTGAGAATCTGATGCCCGGGGGCCATCAACCCCTGCGCAATCATCTGGTCGCTCTGGGGATTCACCATGCGGAACTCCAGGTTGGCCGGCTTGGTGATCTGAATGCGCACGGCCTCCCGCTCCGCCTCGCTCAGGCCGGGCATCTGGATGACGATGCGATCCTCGCCCTCGGCGACGATGATCGGTTCCGCGACGCCGAACTTGTCCACGCGTTTGCGCAGCACCTCGATGGCCTGGCTGACCAACGCCTTCTTGTCGGATGTGGCCTCCATCTTGGACGTGTCGAGGCCGACGAGGAATGACGTGCCACCACGCAGGTCCAGGCCCAGCTTGATCTTGCCCGAGGCCTCGCGCTGGAGCCGGTTGAGGATCGCCCGGTTGGGGTCTTTCTCACCCGCCACACTGAAGGCGATGAAATTGGTCAGCGAGTTGGTGCCGATGGCGTCGCGGAGGTTGGCGAAATTGCGGTCCGGGAACTCCTTGTCCAGCTTGCGCGCCTGCGTGATGATCGCGTTGAAGTTGGTGTCCTTGCGCGTGACATGCCCCTCGAAGACATCAATGATGTTCCGGTCGCTGGGGGGATAAAGCTCGAAGACCGCCCAGGCGGTGACGAACACGACGAGGATGGTGCGCCAAAAGTTATTGCGTTGCATGGGCAGGGAAAGCGGGAGTGGGTCTAGCTCTTCGCAGCGGCGGGGACGGCGGTCGGATCAGCCTTGTCAAAATCTTCCACGACCTGGGAGGCGGCGGACTTGAGAATCTCCAGCTTGGTATCCTCCGAACGGATCACCAGGCTCTTGTCCTTCACCGTGACCACCACGCCCAGGATGCCGCTGGTGGTGACGATCTTGTCCCCCTTCTTGATGCCCTTGCGCATGTCCTCCTGCTGCTTGGCCTGCTTCTGCTGCGGGCGGATGAGCAGGAAGTAGAAGACCACGATCATCAGTCCCAGCGGGACGAGATTGGTCCACATGGGGGGAGGTGCTGCGCCGGTGCCGGGGGCGGCCTCGGCGGCGAACATACCAACGGATGCAAGCAATGTCATAGCCACAAGAGCCGCTCAATCTAGGGAGGAGCCGCGCTTTGGCAAGCATAACCTCCGCAAAATGAAGCCTGCGGAATGCCCCGGCAGCTTCCTCGTTTCCATTCCCGTGCCTGCCCGCTAGACTCCGCGCGTGTCCGAGACCCTCGTCGTCAACGAGATTTACCTGAGCCTGCAAGGGGAGAGCACCTTTGCCGGGTTGCCGTGCGTCTTCATCCGGCTTACCGCGTGCAACCTGCGCTGCTCCTATTGTGACACCGCCTACGCCTTCACCGAGGGCAAGCGCCGCCCGCTGGAAGAAGTCCTCACCGAAGTCAACCGGCTCGCTGCTCCCTTCCAAATCGGCAATCGGCAATCGGCAATCGGCAATCTACGCCTTCCCCTGGTCGAGCTGACCGGCGGCGAACCGCTCCTCCAGCCCAACGCCTTGCCCCTGATGCAGCAGCTCTGCGACGCAGGCTTCACTGTGCTCCTCGAAACCAGCGGCGCGCTGGACATCTCCCCGGTGGACGCCCGTGTCCACCGCATCATGGACCTGAAATGCCCCAGCAGCGGCGAGGTCGCGCGCAACCGCTGGGAGAACCTCCCGCACCTCAAGCCGACCGACGAGATCAAGTTCGTCATGGGCACAGTGGAGGACTACGAGTGGGCCAAGGAGCAGATCACCCAGCACCAGCTCGCGACGCGCTGCCCCCTGCTCTTCTCCTGGGTCACCCCGTTGCAACCCCACCAGCAGGACAAGGTCTTGAAGCCCGTGCCCGCCGGCCAGACGCCGATCACGCGGCTGGACCTCGTCGAACGCATCATCGCGGACGCCCTGCCCGTGCGCTTCCAGTTGCAGATGCACAAGATTGTGTGGGCACCGGATCAACGAGGGGTGTAGGTGAAAGCGCCAAACTCCAAATCTCAAATTCCAATGCGCCGAGAAATGGCCGGTGAAAGGCTGCAACTCGATTCGCCCATTTCTGGCTTGGCGCTTGGCGCTTGGAATTTCATTGGCATTTGGAACTTGGGATTTGGAGCTTCACCGCCGCGTTGAAAACCAAGACCGCAACAACCCTCTCCCTCCTCCGCACCTACGAGTCGCGGAACGTCACCTTTATGGAGGCGGACGGCTCGTGGCCCATCGTGTGGACGCACGCCAGCGGCGTGAACGTCTGGGATGCGGAGGGCCGCAAGTATCTGGACCTCACCGCCGCGTTTGGTGTCGCCGCCGCCGGGCATGCGAACCCACGCGTCGTCCGTGCCGGCCAGCGCCAGATGGCAACGCTCCTCCACGCGATGGGGGATGTGCATCCGCACCCGCTGAAAGCGGAATTGGCGCGGGAGCTATCCGCGCTGACCTTCGAGCGATGGGGCAAGGTTGAACCAGAGGGGTTGAAAAGTGGAACGGTTAAAGGGTTGAAAAGTCAGCCTCTTCAACCCTTCAACCCTTCAACCCTTCACCTCGGCAAAACCCTCTTCTGCAACTCCGGCTTCGAAGCCGTCGAGGCCGCGCTCAAAACCGCCGTGCTCGCGACTGGCAAGCAGGGCATCATCGCCTTCGAGGGGGCCTATCATGGGCTCGGTTACGGCGCATTGAACGCGACGCATCGTGAACACTTCCGCGGGCCCTTCCGCTCGCAGCTTCGGGAGTTCGGTCACTTCCTCCCCTTCCCCGTCCCCGCAGCCGCCGACGTGAGGAGGCGGACCCCTACGGACGCCGAACGACTCCGCCTCCTCAGGTCGGCGGCTACGAAACTATTCCGTCGCGGGGACATCGGCGCGATCCTCGTCGAGCCCATCCAGGCGCGCGGTGGCCTCCGCATCCCGCCACCGGGGTTTATGCCGCTGCTGCGCGAGCTTTGCGACCAGCACGGCGCCCTGCTCATCCTCGATGAGATCTACACGGGGTTCGGTCGCACGGGCAAATGGTTCGCCTGTGAACACACCCACACCACACCCGATCTCATCTGCCTCGGCAAGGCCCTGACCGGCGGCTTCCCGCTCTCCGCCTGCGTGGGGCGCGCGGACGTGATGGATGCCGCGTGGCCGGCCTCGACTGGCGAGGCGATCCACACCAGCACCTTCCTCGGCCACCCCGTCGGCTGCGCGATGGCACTGGCCAACCTTGCGGAAATTAAACGACTGAAGCTGGTGGAGCAGAGCGCGAAGGTGGGTGGGTGGCTGCTGGGCGAATTGTCCAAGGTCCAAAGTCCAAGGTCCAAAGTCCAGTGCCGGGCGCGCGGGCTGGGGTTGATGGCTGGGATTGAACTCACCCATGCGGATGGTTCCCCTGCCACCAGCGAATCCCTCGATATTATCAAGCGGCTCCTGCATCGCGGCTTCATTTTCCTGCCGGAGGGCGAGCACTCGAATGTCATTGGCTTCACCCCGCCGCTCACCATCACCACCGCCCAGCTTCGCCGTGCCGCAGCCGCACTGGCGGAGGAAATCACCGCCCTGACATGACGCTCACCGAGATGCGGGAAATCCTCAAGGCCCGCGACCTTCAGCTCACGAAGTCGCTGGGCCAGAACTTTCTCCACGATGGCAACCAGCTCCGCCGCATCGTCACGACTGCGGAGCTTTCCGCCACCGACCGGGTGCTGGAAATCGGCCCGGGACTGGGTCCGCTCACAGAATTGCTCCTGGCCAGCGGGGCCCCCGTCCTGGCCATCGAGAAGGACGGCCGGCTCACCACCTTCCTCCGCGAGCGCTTCGCCCATCAGCCAAACTTCACCCTGCTGCACGACGATGCGCTGGCCTTCCTGCAACGCCGCACGGCCGACTCGCGGTCGCCATTCGAGGTATCCATTCCCGAAGGTGGCGATCCCCCGCCACCGGCACCCCCGACACCGACGCCCTGGAAACTCGTCGCCAACCTCCCCTACTCTGTCGCCTCACCGATCCTGGTCGAACTGGCGCTGCACCCGCGTGGCCCGGAGCGCATGGTGGTGACCCTTCAGCTTGAAGTCGCCCACCGCATCGCCGCCGCGCGTGACACGGACGAATACGGTCTCCTCACCCTGCTGCTCGGCCTGCACTACCAGCCGGGCGGACTCTTCAAGATCCCCGCGTCCTGCTTCTTCCCCGCCCCCGATGTGGAATCCGGCTGCATCACCCTGACTCGCCGCAACCCGCCATTGCTCGACAGCGAGCAGACCAGGATGTTCGTTCGCATCGTAAAACGCGCCTTCTCCCAGCGGCGCAAGATGATGCTCAAACTGCTCAAAGCCGAGTGGCCGGAGGACCGGTTGCACGCCGCCTTTGACCGGCTGGGGATCTCCCCCCAGGAACGAGCTGAAAAGGTTAGCTTGGAAGTATTCATTGAATTTTGCAGACTGCTCGCCACGTGAGTGACGAGATATTTGATGTGGTGGACGACCGCGACCGGGTGATTGGCAGGCAATCCCGCCGGGAGGTCCATCGGCTGGGCCTGAAGCACCGGGCCGTGCATGTGCTCGTGTTCAACTCGCGCGGCGAGCTGTTCCTGCAGAAGCGCTCCTTCAAGAAGGACACCTTCCCGGGCGCGTGGGACTCCAGCGCCTCGGGCCACCTCGACTCTGGCGAGACCTACGACGCCTGCGCCGTGCGCGAGGTGCGCGAAGAAATCGGCCTCTTCCTGGACCGCACCCCGAAGCGCCTCTTCAAGATCGAGGCGTGCGCGCAAACCGGGCTGGAGTTCGTCTGGGTCTATCGCTGCGAATCCGCCGGGCCATTCCGCCTGAACCTCGACGAACTGGAATGCGGCGCTTTCTTCAAGCCCGACCACATCAACCGCTGGATGGCCGAGCGCCCGCGCGACTTCGCCGATTCCTTCCGTCTGGTCTGGAAATACGTCCTCAACCCGCCGGAACCCAAACCCAAACCGGCACCGAAGCCGGCCAAGCCGATTGCACCGGTCAAACCGACTGCTCCGGTCAAACTGGTCGCGCCTGTCAAACCCGTTGCCCCGGCCAAACCCGTCACTCCGCCCAAGCCTGCGATGTCGGTGAAGCCTGTCGCCCCGGCCAAACTTGCCAAGGCAGCCAAGGTTGCCAAGCCGCAGGCGCTCAAGGCAAAGCCGGCCAAACGCGCACTCCCGGTGAAACCTGCCAAACCCACCAAGCCAGCCAAGCCCATCAAGGCCAAGGCACCGGCCAAAAAGCCCGCGCCCAAGCCCGTCTCCAAGCCGGTGGCCAAGACACGCAAACCCAAGCGCCGTTGAAAAAGTGTTTGGCGTCCGCGCGATGGCGTAGTATTTCCTCCCGGCGCACCGCAGCGGTGCCCTTGCCAGAGTAGCTCAGGGGTAGAGCAGAGGACTCATAAGCCTTTGGTCGCAGGTTCAATTCCTGCCTCTGGCACCATTTCCCCCCTTCGGAAGCAACTTGCAGTCACGCAGTGGTTTCCGCGCAGGTGAATCCAGGTTCGTCCGCTTCGACTTCACCAAGTTTCCCCCTTTGCGTCGAATAGCCGTCCCCGAACCAACGTTAACCTTGTCTCATTGCGACCAGTCGGTTGTAGTCGCGGTGTCCAACTAATGGCTCAAGCCCAGCCCATGCGGTTTCTCGACGCGAAGGTGTTGCGCTCCATCGCGAACATCGAGCTGAAGGCGCGCCTGCTCGTGGAGGGCATGTATGCCTCCCGCCACCGCTCGCCGGACTACGGCTACAGCGTCGAGTTCGTGGACCATCGCGAATACGCCCCCGGCGACGAGCTGCGCACCATTGACTGGAAAATGCTCGGCCGCACGGAGCGCTACTACGTGAAGCGCTTCGAGATGGAGTCGAACATGAACGTCGTCTGCCTGCTCGATGTGAGCGGCAGCATGGGTTACAAGCCCGACGATCCCGGCCGCCTCAGCAAGCTGGAATATGCCAGCTACCTCGCCGCCGCGATGGCGCACCTCGCCGCGCATCAGCAGGACTCGCCCGGCCTCATCACCTTTGACCGTGACATCCGCGACTTCATCCCGCCCAAGCAGGGCCGCCGACATCTCTTCACGCTCCTGACCAAGCTGGAAGGGCTCGCCGCCCGTGGCCCGAGCGACCTCGGCCACACGCTCAAGCTCATCGTCCAGCGGCTCACCCGGCGCGGCGTGATCCTGCTCATCACCGATTGCCACAGCGGTCACGATTCGGTGGTCGAGGGCATCCGGCATTTGGTCGCGCGCCGGCACGAGGTCGTCGTGCTGCACCTGCTGGACGCGGATGAGGTGAAGTTCCCCTTCCAGGCGCTCACGAGCTTCCGTGATCTCGAGACCGGCACGCAGCTCATGACCGACCCGCTGCGGCTGCGAAAGCTCTACCTCGACCGCCTGGACAAGTTCCGCGCCGCCATCAAGGAAGGCTGTGCCGGCTGCGGCGCGGACTACCGGTTCATTGACACCTCGGAGCCGATTGAACTCGTGCTCCGGGATTATCTGCTGTTCCGCCGGGAGCGAGGGCGTTGAGATGAAGTTCAAGACTCAAAGTTCAAGGTTCCAAGTTGGCGGCGAATGCACCGCGTCGGGGCTTCGTGCGACGCTGCGACGGAGGCCTTTGGCGACCGGACGCTTTTCGCGTTTGGAATCCCGGCTTCAGCCGGTGGAACGCGCCTGCGATCCAGGCGCTTCGCAGAATGCCCACCGTCAGTCGGACGCCTCGCCGCCTAAAGGCGGGACTCCGTGCTGGCACCGCGCGCCACTCTTCACTCATCACTCTTCACTCTTCACCCCGTCCGCATGAGCCTGCTCTTCCCCGCCATGCTGGCCGGAATCCTGGGGATTGGCATCCCCGTCGCGCTGCATCTCATCGCGAAGCACAAGTTCCCCGTCCGCGATTTTCCCACGCTGCGCCTGCTCATGCGCGACGAGCGCACCAATGTCTTCGCCCCGCGCCTGATTGACCCGTGGCAGCTCCTGCTCCGCGTGCTCGTGCTCACGCTGCTGGTGCTGGCGATGGCGCGCGTCTTCCTCCCCGGCTTCAGCGGCACGCCCGCGCCCCGCAACTTGGTCGTTGTGGTGGACTGCTCGGCCAGCATGAACCTGACGGTGAAGAACCCCGCCGGCTCCGGCCAGCTCACCTTGCTCGAACTGGCCCGTCGCAAGGCCCGCGAACTCCTCGCCGAAAGCACCGCCCCCGGCCAATGCGCCCTCATCGCCGCCGCAGACGACACCCGTCTCCTCGCCGAACTCCAGCCCTCCCCCGCCGCCGCGTTGGCGGCTGCTTCCTCTCAACTCTCAACCCTCAACTCTCAACTCTCCCCCACCGACGGCTCCGGTCGCGGCCTCCTCCACGCCATCGCCACCGCCGGCGATCTCCTCCATGGCCGGCGCGAGGTGAAGTCCCAGATCGTCGTCCTCACCGATCTGCGTGCCACTGCGTTTGCCACGCGCAATCAGAAAGACCTGCTCCGCCTCGCCCGCACCCGCGCCGATCTGGGTGACAAGCTCGACCTGATCCTCGTGGATCTCGCGACCGGCGCGACCGAGAACCTCGCCATCACAGATGCGCATGTGCGCGGCAGCCGCGTGAAGGTCGGCGACGACGCCCACATCATCGCCCGCCTCCGCAATAGCGGCACGAACGACCGCACCGCCAAGCTCCAGCTCGCCATCGGCAATCAGCCCGACCCCGCCATCAAGGAAATCCCCCTCGCCCCCGGAGCCGAGGCCGTCGTGGACCTCACCACTCCCGTGAACCGCGCCGTCCGCGCCATCGCGCAGGCCCGTCTCAAGGAACCCGACGCCCTCCCCGCCGACGACACGTTCAGTGTCCCGCTCAATGTCGCCGAGACCCGCCGCGTGCTCATCATCAACGGCGCGAGCCAGGCGGCCGCGACCGACTCCGCCCTCGCCCGCCTCGGCCAGCCCGGCGCGACCGCGCAGCCGAAACCCGCCGACGTGGAGGAGACCGTGGACGGTGCAACCATCCTGCGTTTCGTGCTGAACCCCGGTCGCGAGCTGGGCCGCGCCAGCGGCACGGGCATTGACACCACGCTCGTCACGCCCGAGGCGCTCGCGGGCCAGACCTTGAGCAAATTCGAACTCGTCGTGCTCTACGACGTAACCAGCCTGCCGGCGCAGGCGTTGGAAGACTTGAACACCTTTGTTCGCCAAGGCCGCTCGCTGCTCATTGTCGGAGCCAGCGGCGTGAACGCCTTGCAGTTCAACCGCCTCTTCTTCAGCGCCGACCCCCAGCGGCCCGGCCTTGCGCCCGCGCAGCTTGGCAACGACAAGGACTTCGCCCCCGCCCTCGCGCTGGCCGACACCAGCAGCCCGCACCCGTGGCTCGCGCCCTTCCGCGACCGCCTGCAAGGCGACCTCTCCGGCGTGCGCTTCACGAAGGCGCGCGAGCTGCCCGCCGTCGCCGCCGGAGCCACCGCCATGCTCACCGGTGCGGATGGACGCCCGCTCGCCGTGGAGATGCCTTTGGAGAAGGGCCGCGTGGCGATGCTCGCGTTCGGCTTCGAGCTGGACCGTGGCAACCTCGCCCGCACCCGCGTCTTCCCGGCGTTGATGTGGCGGCTCGTGGACTACCTCACCGGCCAGCTTCGCGTGCGCCCGCCGGACATCCTCACCGCGTTGCAGCCCGCCGTGCTGGATGTCTCGGAACCCGCCTTTGCCTTCGCGACCGAGCTGGAACTGACTTCGCTCGCCGAGTCCGGCTCCACGAACCCAGCCCCACGGCTCAAGGTCAACCCCGACCAGACCGTCCTCGTCCCACCGCTGCCGGCTGGTGACTACGCGCTCCATAAGCCACGGGCCGTCGGTGCCGTAGCCGGCCACACGCGGAACATCACCGTCCACACCGATGCGCAGGAGAGCGACTTCACCCGCGCCACCGAACCGCAGTTGCGCGAGTGGCTGGGCGGCGACGTGCGAGTCACCGAAGCCGCGAATGCCGTGAAGCTCGCCCCGCCCGGCGGCGAGTTCTGGCGGCCCCTGCTCCTGCTCCTGCTCCTCGCATACGTGGCCGAGGCCACGACCGGCTACATCATGAGCGCCCGCCGGGAGAAACAACGCGCCGCGGAGGCCAGCGCATGAGGATGATTTCCTCCAACCAAGCGTATCCGTTTCCTCCCACACGTCTCGTGGGTCGCTCCCAAAATCGGCAATCGGCAATCGGCAATCGGCAATCCTAAATGTCCTTCCTCCACCTCCTCGGCCTCGACTCGCCCGGCTCCATTGAGCGGGTGACGGAATGGTTGTGGCGTGCGGCGGCACCGTTGCCGACGTGGGCGGTAGGCGTGCTGATTCTTGTCGGAGTGCTCGTGGCCGGGCTGAACTTCCTCCCCCACAATGTCATGACCTGGCGGCTGCGCCTCGGGCTCGCCGCCATCCGGCTGGCCGGGGTCGCGCTGTTGCTGCTCATGCTCTGCCAGTTGGAACTGCGCCTGAAGCTCGACCGCAACCTCCGCCCCACCATCGCCGTGCTCACGGACACTTCCGCCAGCATGGGCCTGCAGGACGCCGATGGGAAAACCCGCCTCGCCTCCGCGCGCGATTTCGCTTCCGGTCCGCTGCGCTCGCTCGCCGAGAAGGCCGACCTCGTCCGCTACAACTTCAACTGGCGGCTCGAACCCGACGCGCCCAACGCCGAACCCGCCCGCCCCACGCGGCTCATTGACGCCCTCGCCGAGACCGCCCGCCGCGAGAACGACCTCCGCGCCGTCGTCCTGCTCACCGACGGCAACGACACCGCTGGCAACCGCGGCGAGCTGGTCGCGCCGATGCTGGCCGCCCGCCGCCTGCCCGTCTTCCCCGTCGTCTTCGGCTCCACCAACGCGCCGAAACTCGCCCGCATCAAGATCTCCAACGCCCCGGGTTACGTTCGTCTTGGCGATGAACTCCGGCTCGGGGCGACGCTCTCCGCCCACGATCTCGGCGAGCAGGGCGTGACCGTCCGCCTGATGGAAGAGGGCCGTCCCGAGCCATTGGCCACGCGAGAGAATGTGCGCCTCGGCAAGGAGCCGGTGGAAGTCGCCTTCGTCATCAAGCCCGAGCGCGAGGGCGACCGCACGTATCGCGTGGTCGTGGAAGGCGTGAAGAACGCCGTCAGCCAGAGCCTGCAGGTCGCCGAGCACCGCGTGAGCGTGCTCAATGCAAAGATCCGCGTGCTCTACCTCGACGTGCCCCGTGACGAGCGGAAGCTGCTCGGCCATTGGCTGGCGCGCGACCCGGTCGTGGACCTCGCCACGCTCACGCTTTTGCCCAAGGGCGGCTGGTATGCGCAAGGCGCGCTGCATCACAAGAACGCCGGTGACGGTCTGCCTGGGGCCGAGGCCGACCTGCACAAATACGACGTCATCATTCTCGGTGACATTTCGCGCGCCTACTTCCGCGAGGGCGGCGACACCTCCGAGACCAAGATGCAGTGGCTCGCCGATTTCGTGAGCCGGCGTGGCGGCGGGCTGGTCACCCTCGGCGGGCGCAACGTCTATGCCGCCGGCCAATATCAAGATTCCGCCCTCGCGCGCCTCGCGCCCTTCGTTATCGAGGCCACCACCGAGCCGCAGGTGGGCAAGCCTTTCAAGATCACGCCCACCACCGCCGGCCTGAGCCATCCGCTGATGCTGCTGGAACCCGAGCCGGCCGCGAACCGCGAGGCGTGGTTCGACCTGCCGACGCTCGACGGCTGCAACCGCGTGGGCAAGGTGAAGCCCGGTGCGAGCCTGCTGGCCGTGCGCGACATGAAGGAGGGTGCGCTGCCGGTGATCGCGATACAGAACGTCGGCAAAGGCCAGGTGCTCGGCCTCGCGATGGACACGACCTGGCGCTGGGAGCTGATGCGCCCGGCGGTGGGCGAGGATTACTTCCGCAAGTTCTGGGGCAACGCCGTGCGCCTGCTCGCCCCCGACCCGCGCGTCGAGCCGGACCGCCCGCAAGTGCTCCGCCAGCAATCCTCCGCCACTGTGGGCCGCCCGCTCACGCTCTCGACGCGCCTCGTGGACACCGTCTATCAGCCCGTGCGCGGGGCGGACGTGCGGGTTAAGGTGACCAGTCCCACGGGCCGCGTGACGCATTACTTCCCGCGCGATGGCCGCGACACCCCCGGCCTCTACGAATACGAACTCGCCCTCGACGAGCCCGGCGACTGGCAGGTCGCCGTCACGCACAAGGACAAGACCGTGACCGAGAAGATCACCGCCGGCACCGGCCTCGAAGAGCTGGACGACCCGCGCGCCAACATCGGCGCGATGACCGACTTCGCCCAGGCCACCGGCGGCCGTGCCTTCCGCCCGACCGATGGCGACGCGCTGGTGAAGGCCCTCGACCTCACACCCCGACGCGTGTCCGAAACCGCCGTGGTCGCCGTCTGGAACCTCCCGCTCACGATGGTGCTGATGATTGCACTCGTGTGCCTCGACTGCTGGCTCAGGAAACGGAGGGGCATGGTATGAGCCGAATGCCGGATGCCGAATGCCGAATGCCGAATCGGGAAGCTCGCGCGCTACGGATGCGGCTCTCCACGACCGATGCGACCTGCTCTGGCTCCCTCTCCCTTCATCGGATGAGGGGAGAGGGCTGGGGTGAGGGGTTGCGTGCGTCGGCGTTGGCGGCCCCACCCCTCATACCCCCGGCCGCCCCCAAATACCCCACCCACGCCGATAGG
>CAZCBE010000084.1:0-32082 GCA_964496695.1 uncultured Klebsiella sp. | reverse complement strand
CCCCCCCCCCCCCCCCCCCCCCCCCCCCCCCCCCCCCCCCCCCCATTTTTTTTTTAATGATACGGCGACCACCGAGATCTACACGCGCATCCGGCAATACGAGATGGCCTACCGCATGCAGAGCAGCGTGCCAGAGCTCACCGACATGAGCGGGGAGACGGAGGCCACCTTCGAGCTTTACGGCCCGGATTCGCGCCGGCCCGGCAGCTATGCGGCGAATTGCATTCAGGCCCGCCGGCTGGTCGAGCGTGGGGTGCGCTTCATCCAGCTTTTCCACCCGGACTGGGACCATCACAGCCGTCTGCCAAGCTGGTGCGTCGCCCGCTGCCGCGACACCGACCAGCCCACCGCCGGCCTGATCCGCGACCTGAAACAGCGCGGCCTGCTCGACCAGACGCTCGTCATTTGGGGCGGGGAGTTTGGGCGCAGCCCGGTGGGCCAGGGCAAGTGGGACAGCATCGAGGCGGGCCGCGACCACCACCCGCGTTGCTTCACGATGTGGATGGCTGGGGGCGGCGTGAAAGCGGGCCTTACCTATGGAGCGACCGACGAATTCAGCTTCAGCGTCGCCGAAAATCCCGTGCATGTGCATGACCTGCATGCCACGGCGCTCCACCTGCTCGGCATGGATCACGAGCGGCTGACCTATCGGCATCAGGGGCTCGATTTTCGGCTGACGGGCGTGGAACCGGCGCGCGTGGTGAGGGAAGTCCTGGCGTGACGAGGAGCACGTAGCGCAAGCCGACGGTGTCCTCGACGGCTCGAAACGTGTGAACGCAACTCAAGCGCTCGCAGCCCGGGCCGGCGAGGACGCCGGCGATACGGCAGGCCGGAGGCCTGCGCTACGGGCCCACACCGTTTCGGAGACGCTCGAACCGATCTGAACGTGCCGAAAGGTAAATCCCAAAAAAGGCTCTTCGCTGTTTTCGGTGGAACAGAGAGGCGGACAGGGAAAATTCCAAGTTCCAAGTCCCAAGCTCCAAAGAAACTCCAAAGCCCAAATTCCAATGGTTCAGCGTGCCACGCCGCCAGCGCTTCCGCCATGGTTCGGCCTGTGGCCCAAGAGCTGGCCCCAGTGCCGGGCGACGCCGTCCTTTGAAATTTGGAACTTGGAGTTTCTTTGGAGCTTGGAACTTGGGATTTGGAGCTTCGCCCACCCTCCTTGCCACTGAAAACAGCGGAGAACCCCAAAAAACTACGCAATCCATTGCGATTCTGATGATTAGAACGGCGTGCCCAAGCGTCGAGTTATTTGCGCACAGACACTCTTATTTGACTGCCCTCGTGAACCAACTCCCGGCCCTGTTCCTACGCCAGACGATTTTGGCGGCGGCTGGCTTGCTGTTCGCAACTTCTGTCCCGGCGGCGGACATGACTCCCGAGCGGCGGGCCTTCTTCGAGAACAAGATCCGTCCGGTGCTGGTGAAGCAGTGCTACGAGTGCCACGCGGTCGGGGCCAAGAAGGTCGGCGGCAAGCTGTTGCTGGACAGTCCCGGCGAGCTGCTCGGCGGCGGCGAGTCTGGCCCGGCGATGCTCCCCGGCAAGCCCGATGAGAGCCTCATCATCCAGGCCCTGCGCTATGAAGGCCCGGAGATGCCGCCGAAGCATCGGCTGCCGGAGACGGTAATAGCTGACTTCGTGACGTGGGTAAAGATGGGCGCGCCCGACCCGCGGGAGAACCTGCCCAAGTCCGCCCGGAAGGAACCGGCCACTGACAAGGCCTCGCTCTGGTCCTTCCAGCCGGTAACGAATCCCAAGCCCCCGACAGTTCGTGCGAAAGACTGGGCACGCGATCCGCTGGATGCGTTTGTGTTGGCGAAGATCGAGGCGGCCACCCTCGCCCCAGCGAAGGACACGGCTCCGGCCACCTTGATCCGGCGGTTGCACTTCGACCTCATCGGCCTGCCGCCCACCGCAGAGGAAGTGCAGGCGTTTGTGCGCGCGTGTTCCACCGGCAATCGCCAGTCGGCCATCACCACGCTCGTGGATCGCCTGCTTGCCTCGCCGCACTTCGGCGAGCGCTGGGGGCGGCACTGGCTGGACGTGGCGCGCTACGGCGAGTCAAACGGCAACGACGGCCTCAGCCGCAATGCCAGCTTTCCGCACGCGTGGCGCTTCCGGGACTACGTGATTCAGTCCTTCAACGACGACGTGCGATACGACCGGTTTGTCACGGAACAGATCGCCGGTGATTTGCTGCCTGCCGAGACGCCCGCACAACGGGACCGCCTGCTGATCGCCACTGGTTTTCTCGCGCTCGGCTGCAAGCCCGCGAAGGCCATGAACGACAACTTCGACATGGACGTGGTGGCCGACCAGATCGGCGTCGTAGGCAGCGGCATCATGGGCCTGAGCGTCGCCTGCGCCCGTTGCCACGACCATAAGCACGACCCCATCCCGGCGCGTGATTACTACGCGCTCGCCGGCATCTTCAAGAGCACCGAAACCCTCTGGGGCGCGGGCGCGTATGAAAAACTCACCGCGCCCGAGACGCCGCTGCACGAACTGAAGGCCGCTCCGAAGGTCGAACCGCGCAACGAAAAACTGACCCCGGTCCGGGCGAGCAAGAAGGCCCCGGCCAAGCCCACGTTCCCCTACCCTCCCGGCACGCCGCTGGCGATGGGCGTCCGCGAAGCCAAGGCCATCGCCGACTGCAAACTGAACATTGATGGCGAGTCGAAGAAGCTCGGGGCCGCCATCCCGCGCGGGTTCCTCTCCGCCAGTGTGACCACCGGAGAGCCAATCACCGTGGACGCCCAGCAGAGCGGCCGGCTCCAACTCGCGCAGTGGCTCGTGCGCGGGGACCATCCGCAGACCGCCCGCGTGATGGTGAACCGCATCTGGCAGCACCTCCTCGGTCACGGACTTGTGCGGACCCCGGATGACTTCGGAGTGTATGGCGACCGGCCCTCGCACCCCGAACTGCTCGACCACCTCGCCACGCGCTTCGTCACCGACGGCTGGTCCATGAAGCGCTTCATCCGCGCCATCGTCCTGAGCCGCACTTACCAGCTCGACAGTGAGTGTGACCCGCGCCTCCGCGCAGCCGATCCCGACAACAACCTGCTCGCCCGCCACACCCGCCGCCGGCTCGATGCCGAGGCCCTGCGTGACGCCATGCTCTTTGCCAGTGGTGAACTGAATACACGTCCCGGGCAAGGCTCCCTTATCCAGCATGATGATGTGCTCATCAACTTGATGGGCGACCTGCATCAGCCCAGCAATCACCGCAGCGTCTATCTCCTGCATCTGCGCAACTCGATGCCCGCTGAACTGACGGCCTTCAACCTGCCCGACGGTCTGGCGGTCACCGGCAAACGCGACGAGACCACACTGCCCACGCAAGCGCTTTACTTGCTGAACAGCCCCTTCCTAGTCAACCAGTCGAAGCGACTGGCCGCGACCCTGCTCAAATCTCCCGAAGCCGAACCCGCCCGCGTCCGCACTGCGTTCCTGCGCACCTTCGCGCGCGAGCCGAGCAAGACGGAAGCCCAGCAGGCCATCGCCTTTCTCCGGCGCGCCGAATCCGGCTTGATGCAAAGCCACCCGGACAGCGAAGCGCGTCAGCACACGGTTTGGGCGGCCTTCTGCCAGGCCTTGTTCGCCAGCAACGAGCTGCGTTATCTCGATTGATTTTACCCGCATGAACACCTCCACCCTCTCCCGGCGTGATCTGCTTCGCTTGACCTCGTGTGGCTTCGGTTACCTCGCCATGGCCGGCCTCGCCAGTGCCGCCGGGCCGGACCTCACGCCGCGTCCGCCCAAGCTCGTTGGCCGGGCCAAGCGGGTCATCTTCCTCTGCATGAGCGGCGGCCCGGCGCAGCTCGACACCTTTGAATACAAGCCGCAGGTCGGGAACAAACCGCATCCCGGCTCCGTCACCGAGTTCAAGCAGCGCGGCCAGAGCGGCGCGTGGGTTTCCGAACTGATGCCTCACACGGCCCGGCATGCGGACAAGCTCTGCGTGCTCAACGCGATGCACGCGGACACCGGCAATCACGCGCAATCTTTCCTCCAGCTCCACACCGGCGACCGTCTCCGCCCCTGCCCCAGCCTCGGCTCCTGGGTTACCTACGGTCTTGGCTCGGAGAACAGCAACCTCCCGGGCTTCATCAGCCTTAACACAGCGAAGCCTTCCGTCTATTCCAGCGCCTGCCTCCCGCCCATCTTCGAGGGCACGCCCATCGGCACGAATGGCGAGGACATGACGAAGGCCACGATCAGCGACATCTCCAGCGACCACCTGCCGTCAGCGGTCAAGCGCCAGCAGCTTGATCTCATTCAGGCGATGAACCGCGAGCATCTCACCAAGCGCGACGATCCCCGGCTCGAAGGTGTGATTCAGACCATGGAACTGGGCTTCCGCATGCAGTCGGCCGCGCCCGAACTGCTCGACCTGAGCAAGGAATCCAAGGCCACGCTGGAACGCTACTGCGTGGGCAAGAGCTACGATGTGGGCACGTGCAAGCCGTCCGACTTCGGCCGGCAATGCCTGCTCGCGCGCCGCTTCGCCGAAGCGGGCGTGCGGTTCATCGAAGTGAACCACGGCAGTTGGGATCAACACACGGATCACCGGCGTGATCTTGCGGCGAACTGCCAGGCCACGGACGCGCCCGTTGCCGCACTGCTTGATGATTTGAATCTGCGCGGCTTGCTGGATGACACACTTGTTGTCTGGGGCGGCGAGTTTGGTCGCCCCGGTCTCGTGCCGGGCGATGGCAAGGATCAGACCGGCCACAGCCACCGCGCTTTCACCTTCTGGCTGGCGGGCGGCGGCGTGAAGGCGGGTTACACGCACGGCAAGACCAACGACACCGGGGCCGAATGTGTGTCGGGCAAGGTCCACTTCCGCGACCTCCACGCCACCATCCTGCACCTGCTCGGCCTCGATCACGAACGCCTCGCGTTCACGCAAGGCGGACGCAGCATCCGCCTCACCGGCGTGCAGGGCGGCAGCGTGGTGAAGGACATTCTCGCCTGAGCTTTCCCCTTCTCCGCTGGCTTCGGAAAGTGGAAGCTCAAGGCCAACGCCGCGCGTCCGTGAAATGAATCCGAATTCCAGAGAGAGAACCGCGGATGACGCGGATGACGCGGATAAAGGAATGGTAGCACAGGCTTTCTGCGGAGTGAACGCCGCGCTCCTCGTGTTGCTGGTGCTGGCCTTTCCGGCTGCGGCGGCTGCGGCGGACCTCGACCGTCTCGCGAACAAGCGCGACCATTGGTCTTTCAAACCGTTGACCAAGCCGGCGGTGCCGAACCCCAAGGAGAAGGCCTGGCCGCGCGGAGCCATTGACCGCTTCGTGCTGGCCCGGCTGGAGCAGGCGGGCCTCAAGCATGCCGCCGAAACCGACCGCGTTTCATGGCTGCGGCGCGTATCGTTCGACCTGACCGGTCTGCCGCCCGCGCCGGAACAAGTGGCAGCCTTCGCCAAGGACCAGCGCAGCGACGCCTACGAACGTGTGGTGGACGAACTGCTGAAATCCCCGCGCTACGGCGAGCGCTGGGCGCAGCATTGGCTGGACGTGGTGCGCTACGCCGACACCCACGGCTTCGAGGTGAACACCGAGCGGCCCAATGCCTGGCCGTATCGCGACTATGTGATCCAGGGGTTCAATGACGACACGCCGTATGACCGCTTCATCCGCGAGCAGATCGTCGGCGACGCCTTGGGCAAGGACGCCGCCACGGGTTTTCTAGTCACGGCGTCCGTGCTGCTGCCGGGGCAGATTGGAGCGGATGACGTTTCCAAGCGGCTGGCGCGGCAGGACGCCCTCGACGAGATCGTGATGAACATCGGCCAGACCTTTCTTGGCCTCAGCGTCGGCTGCGCACGCTGCCACGACCACAAGTTTGATCCCATCAGCGCGCGGGATTACTACGCGATGCAGGCCTTCGTGGCCGGGGTTGAGTATCAGGACCGTGAGCTGCGCACGCCCGAGGCGGAAGCGAGCCGAAAGGAAGCCGCCCAGCTCAAGACACGCATTGCGGAGATAGACCAGCAGCTCGCGCGCTACGTTCCGTTAGCACAGTCCGGCGTGGAGCGGCCTGCCGTGAATGCCCGCCAGAACACCGAGCGCTTCCCCCCGGGGAAGGCGAAGCGCGTCCGCTTCACGATCAAAGAGACGAACAATCTGGAGCCGTGCATTGACGAGCTGGAAGTCTTTGACGCGGAGGGCAAGAACCTCGCGCTGGCCAGCGCCGGCACCACGGTCACGGCTTCCGGCAGCAACGTATCCCCCAACCGCCATGAGCTGCGCTTCGTCAACGACGGGAGCTACGGCAACTCGCGCAGTTGGATGTCCAACGAGAAAGGCAAGGGCTGGGTCGTGCTGGAATTCCCTCAGGAGCATCTGATCGAGCGCATCGCCTGGGGGCGCGACCGCGAGGGCAAGTTCGCCGACCGCCTCGCCACCAATTATGTCATCGAGACCGCCGATGCCACCGGCACCTGGCGCATGGTCGCCGACTCCACGGACCGGCAAAAGTTTGACCCGGCGGCGCGGCGCGAGGTCGCCTTCTCGACCAAGGGACTCAGTCCCGCCGAAGCGCAGGCAGCCGACCGTCTGCTGGCGGAGAAGAAGGCGCTCGCCCCCAAGCTCTCCATGCTTGAGACCGACCAGAAAGTCTTCGCCGGCACGTTCCGCACGCCCGATGTCATCCGCCTTCTCCATCGCGGCGACCCCGAGCAGCCCAAGGACGAGGTCATGCCAGCCGTCCTCAGCACGCTGGCGAAGCTCGAATTGCCCTCCGGCACCGCCGAACAAGCACGGCGCAAGGCCCTCGCCGACTGGATCGCCAGCCCGCAGAATCCGCTCACCGCCCGCGTGATGGTCAACCGTATCTGGCAGGGACACTTCGGCACCGGCCTCGTGGAGACCCCGAGTGATTTCGGCCGCACCGGCATGAAACCTTCGCACCCCGAACTGCTTGACTGGCTGGCGCAGGAGTTCATCCGGTCCGGGTGGTCGGTGAAGCACCTACACCGGTTGATCGTGCTGTCGGCGACGTATCGGCAGCGGAGTGATGGAGTGGTGGAGAACTGGAGTGGTGGAAAGCCGCCTCAGCACTCCAATACTCCAGCACTCCAGCACTCCAAAGCGCAGCAGCTTGATGCCGACGTCCGTCTGCTCTGGCGTTTTCCCGCGCGGCGGCTGGAGGCCGAGACCATCCGCGACGCGATGCTCGCCGTGAGCGGCCAGCTCAATCTCAAGATGTATGGCCGTGGCTACAACCTTTTCGCCCAGCGCGGCGGGCTGAGCGGCTTCACGCCGGTCGAGTCGTTCAAGGACGACGGCCTGCGCCGCATGATCTACGCCCACAAGGTCCGCCGCGAACGCGAGGCGGTCTTCGGCGCGTTTGACTGTCCCGATGCAGGGCAGAGCACGGCGCGGCGTCGCGAATCCACCACGCCCATCCAGGCGCTGAACCTCTTCAACAGCCGCTTCACGCTGGATCAAGCCAGCGCCTTTGCAGCTCGTGTGAAGCAGGAAGCTGGCGAGGATTCCACGAGGCAAATTCAACGTGCCTATGAGCTTGCGCTGGGACGGCAACCCTCCGCGATCGAGCTTCGCGATGTCGAACCCGTAGTCAGCGCCCACGGCCTGCCCGCGCTTTGCCGTGTGCTGTTCAACGCGAATGAGTTTCTCTTTTTGCCGTGACCGCCCCCTGCTCACATCGTTTCCAAGCCAACCAGCTTCGCCAGCGCGTTGGCCTTGGCATCGAACGACATAAATCGCTGGCAGCGCAGCGTGATGGCGGACGCAACGTGAACCAGATCGTAGGTGCGGAAACCATGCGTGGCCGTGTGCCGGGCGACCAAAGAGTCGAATTCGCGTTCGATCTGGGCCAGGGTGAGCGGGACATTCCGCAAGACGTTCCCGGATTCCAGACTCAAAGCGAAGTCGGTCTGCGCCAAAGCTGCGGCTTCGGGAGTCACCCGCCACTGGCCGCCGTTGCGGCTCTCAAACACCATTCGTTCGATCGCGTTCTTAAACTCGAAGCGCAACAAATCGGAGACCGGGATAGGCCCGTGGCCGCTCCCGGCTTCAGCCTCAAGGAACGCGAGCGCGGCCTTCTTGCCGGGCAGGTTCAGATGGAGCCTGACCAGTGCGTTCGCATCCGCGTAGGTCCTCATACCTCACCGGCGATGATTCGATTGAAGTGCTCCTCGTCGAAATCTTCGCCCCGCACCGGAACATATCCGGTGGCCCGTTGTTTTTCCCAGATGGCTTCAAAATGCGCACGAACATCAAGCGCTTTGCCGCGCCGCTTTGGGGTGGATTTTGACGCCACCGTGAACACTTCTCCGGCGCGAGTGCGGATCTCCGCACTGCCGAACTTGCGGACGGCTTCGAGGACCTGGGCCGGGCGGCGGTTGAGGTCGCGGAGCGTGAATGTGGCGGCGGTGCCCATGTCTGACAATAATGCCCGACATCGCCACTTATGTCAACGGGGCTGCTGGCAATCAGGGCACATCCACGCACTGCCCCCGGAGCGCGGCCCTCTGGGCCGCAGCGGCAACCTTGCGGAACGTGCCCCGGGCTTTCCCAAGCCTTTCCCTGCTTCCAGCCGCTGCGGCCCGGAGGTCCGCGCTCCGGGGCAATGTCGAGCTACGCCCCGCGAATCATGAATCCGCGCCTCCCTCCGCTCTCGCCCTCCGGTCGCCACCTGCTGGACCGCCGGAATTTCCTCGGCCACTCCGCCACGGCGCTCGGCTCGATTGCGCTTACCAGCCTGCTCGGGCGCGAGGGGCTGCTCGCTGCGGCCGCACCGGGGCCGGTGATTGATCCGACGCGTCCCTTCGCGCCACGGCCCTCGCACTTCCCGGCGAAGGCCAAGAACGTCGTGGTGATCTTCTGTGCGGGCGCGGTGAGCCAGTTGGAGACGTGGGATTACAAGCCAGAGCTGATCAAACGCGACGGCAAGCCGCTGGAGGGCGGACCGGCGGTGACGTTCCAAGGCCCGGCGGGCAACCTCGCCAAGCCGCAATACGAGTTCCGTCAACGTGGCCAGGCGGGCAAGTGGGTCTCGGACATGATTCCGCATCTGGCCACGCTGACCGACGAGATCGCGTTTGTCCATTCGCTCACCAGCACGACCAACACGCATGGCCCGGCGGAGAATTTTCTCTCGACGGGTTTTGCCCTGGATGGCTTTCCCAGCCTGGGCTCCTGGGTGACTTACGCGCTGGGCAGCGAGAGCCAGAATCTGCCGGCCTATGTTGCGATTCCCGATCCGCGGGGCGTGCCGCAGAACGGCTCGAACAACTGGGGGCCGGGCTTCCTCCCCGCGGCGTTCCAGGGCACCACGCTGAGTTCGAAGGAACCGGTGCGCCATCTCGTGGCACCGGGCATTTCCAAGGACGCCGACCAGGCGGCGCAGGCGCTCCTGCAACGGATGAATGCGCGGCACCTGGCGCAGAACGGGGGCGATGCCCGGCTGGCCGCGCGCATCGCGAGCTACGAACTCGCCGCCCGCATGCAACTCAGCGTCCCTGAAATCAGCGACCTCAGCACCGAGCCGGCGCATCTCCTGAAGCTTTACGGCGCAGACGACACGCGGAATCCCGACAAGGCCGCCTTCGCGAAGAACTGCATCCTTGCCCGTCGGCTCATCGAAAAGGGCGTGCGCTTTGTGCAGCTTTTCAACGGAGCGTATGCCAGCGGCGGCAAGCTGAACTGGGACGGGCACAGTGCGTTGAAGGAGCAATACGATGTGCACGCCGTCATTCTGGACCAACCCGCCGCCGCGCTCATCCGCGACCTGCGGCAGCGCGGGCTGCTGGAGGACACACTGGTGGTCTGGTGCACGGAGTTTGGCCGCATGCCGTTCTTCCAGAAGGGCGCGCAAGGCCGGGACCACAACCCGGACGGCTTCACCTGCTGGCTCACGGGCGCGGGCGTGAAGCCGGGCGTGAGCCACGGCGTGACGGACGAGCTTGGCCAGAAGGCCGTAAAAGACATCCACCCGCTCTACGATTTCAACGCCACCATCCTGCACCTGCTCGGCCTGGACCACGAGCGGCTCACCTTCGAGCACAACGGCATCCAACGGCGGCTCACGAATGTGGAGGGGCATGTGATCAAGGAGTTGCTGACCTGAACCGAAAACCGTCTTTGAAATTATGAAAGCACTTATCTTTTCGATGCTCTTGGGCACGCTGCCGTTCGTTTGTTCAGGCGCAGATCTGGTTGAAATCCCGCTCTGGCCGCAAGGCATGCCGGAGCCAGTGGTGCCCGCTGATCCGCCGGAGAAAACGGAAAAGGGCCCTGATGGCATCACGCGCCGGTCGAACGTTTCCCGGCCGCGCCTATTCGTGCATGAGCCGCCCACTGGAGTCGCGCGCACGGGCGTCGGGGTTGTGGTCGTGCCGGGCGGTGGTTTCGGTCGCCTTGCGGATGAGCATGAAGGTTCCGATGCGGCTGCGTGGCTGGCCAAGCAGGGCATCGTCGCGTTTCAGCTCGCCTACCGCACACCCACGACCAAGCACGCGCAGCCGCACGCCGGTCCGGCGCAGGATGTGCAGCGGGCGATCAGCGAAGTGAGGCGACGCGCGACGGAACTCAAGCTGGACCCGAAGAAGATCGGGGCTCTCGGCTTCTCCGCCGGCGGCCAGGTGTCGCTCATCGCGGCCACGAACGACCGCCTGTTTCCCGGTGAAGCCACCGCTGCTTCGCACAAACCCGACTTCCTCCTTGTCATCTACCCCTACAAAATCTACGACCCGGCGACGAAGGCGCTTCGCTCCGACATCCACCTGGATGCCGGCCTGCCGCCGACATTCATCGCGCAAGCCGGCGATGATGGCGGCTCGCTCCCGCAGGGCAGCACGCTCTTGTATCTGGATCTCATCACCCGCAAGACCCCGGCGGAAATCCACATCTACGAGAAGGGCGGGCACGGCTTCGGCATGAGGCCCCGCCCGAATGCGACCGGGCCGACGGACTGGCCGCTCCGCGCCGCCGACTGGCTCCGCCTGCGCGGGCTGACCGCGGCGCAGTGAGGGAAGCGCAGCGTTCACGCCACGGAAGGCTGCGGATGAAAAAGCGCGCTTGAACCAATTCCGACGTGCTCCCGTTTCTGCGGCCTGAAGGCCGGTAGAAATCACGGCGGCATGCGACTCGTTCGATGCATCCAGTTGAGGCGGGGCCGCCTCGTCGTTCCGTCCGGCCAGTGGCCGGACGGCACAGGCCGGTGGCCTATGCTACCCATTCCGATTTCGGAGTTCGGGGCTTAACGCGGACCGTGCGGACGGTCCTTGCCCTTGCCCTTCCCGGGTCTGGACGGCGCATCCGGCGTCCGGTCCGGCGCATCCGGTCGCCCGGGTGACGGGTCAACGTCATCGCGCGACGGGTTCTTGCCCTTGCTCGGCGGCACTTGCTTGGTGGGCGGCTCCGGGTCCGGCCGGCGCTCTGGCACCAGGTTCGGGCGGTCAGGCGTCTCCTTGACCGGCGGGCTTGGCCGGGGAGCGACCACGGGCGGGTCAGCTCGTTCCGGCTTGCGCTCCGGGACCGCCTTGGGACGATCCGCTTCCTTCGCCGGCTGACCAGGCTTTGGCGCGGCGTCCGGCTGCTCCACCCGTTCGGGCTTGCCTTGAACCGGTGGCTGCGGACGAGCCGAATCCCGGACCGGCGACTCTTTGGTCCGCGTTTCAACTGCCTTGCGCTCCATGGCCTTGGGCACCGGGGTCTGGCTGACGGCTTCCTGAAGGCTGACGGCGCGGACCTTGTTGCCCGTGGCCTTGTCCATTTCTGATCGGCCAGGGCCTTCGTTGATCATGACCTTCCGGGACCCGGATGCCCCAAAGTCGCGCGTCTCCTGCCGCATGTTGTTGATGACCTTGGTCTGGTTGATGATGGTCGTATTGTTCACGATCACCGTGGTTGGGCGCACCGGCTCGTGGAAACGACCGGCCTGCACAAATACGAAGGGTGCCGCTGGGACGCTGACGAACAGGCCGACCCTCGGCGGCATAGGTGCCCAGCCGACGTAACCACCTCCCACGCGCCACGAAACCCACGCGGGCGCCCATTCAGTGCCGGGACGCCAGATCCAGCCGTGACGGTGGTGATGCACCCAGTGGCCGTAGTGATAGCAGGCCCAGCCCCATGGCTCATCGCTGACCCAATACCAGCCGACGTCCGTCCATACCCAGTGGCCATAGCTGTAGGGCTGCCAGCCCACCGCCACGCCGGCCGGACGCCAGCAGCGGCCATAGGAGTCCACTTCGACCCACGCACCGTGCGGAGCCAGCGGGCCATGGAAATCCGCTTCGGCGCTGATCTGCACGGAGGCGAACACCGCCACATCCGCTTGCATGCCGGGCGTGCTCAACCACAGGAATCCCCCCAATCCAACCGCAAACCAACGAATGAAAGCTTTCATAATCAGCCTTTCTATTTTTCCGTTTAATTTTCGCTAATAAATCTACGACTGGGGCGTGGTTTAGGCAAATGGGGTGGATACCCCTTCGCTGGGTTCAGGAGTCGAAGATGTGCCAGGTTGCCAGTTGCTCCAAGGAGGGTTGGAGCAGGTGCGCGCTCTGCCTGGTCAGGGTTAAGCTCGAAGTCCGAAGTAGCGGCGGCTGCGCGCCGGGTAGCACAGGCTACCAGCCGCTAGGAATGACGACGACGTGCAAACTGGTTTGGAGCATCAAGTTGATAGGTGGCCGTCTCGCCGTTCCGTCCGGCCAGTGGCCGGACGGCACAGGCTGGTAGCCTGTGCTACCCATTCCGGGTTCGGAGTTTGAGTTGAAAGGGGAGGCTCTTCGCTGTTTTCGGTGGAACAGGGAGGTGGGTCGGGAAATTCCAAACTCCAAAATCCAAGCTCCAAAGAAACTCCAAAGCCCAAATTCCAATGGTTCAGCGTGCCCCGCCGCCAGTGCTTCCGCCCGGGTTCGGCCCTTGGCCCAAGGGCTGCCTCAGTGCCGGGCGACCCCTCCCACCCATTCCACTGAAAACAGCGGAGAACCAAAGGGGACAGGCGTGTCCCCTTCACGGGGGAGTTAAGGCTTCAGCATCCCTTCGAGCTTCTTCCGCTCCTCGTCCGTAAGCGGTTTCCACTCGATGGTCACCATGGGCAAGTCAGCCCGCAGTTTGGCGATGTCCGCCTCGGCGATGTCCGTGCGCAGCAGGGTGAGCTTCTTCAGGCCGGGCAGCGCCTTGAGCTGCACGAGCCCGGCGTGCGTGAGGCGGACTTCATCGAGCGTGATTGATTCCACCGATTTAAGTTTCACCAGCGTGGCGAGCGTCGAGTCGTCAATGCTCAGGCCGTTCGGCTTGCCGTTGTATTGGCGCAGCCGCTGGCCCAAGTAAATGGTGCGCAGGTTGGGAAGCTTGAGGAGTTGCTCGTTGCCCGCCTGGGTCTGGAACGTATGCCAGGTGCGGAACTCCTTGAGCTGGGTCAGTTCGGCGATGGCCGCCATGCCGTGGTCATTGAACGGCGTGCCAGCGACCGTGAGGCGCTCCAGCTTCGGCAGCGTCTTGAGGGCCGCGAAGCCCGCGCCGGTAAAGCCTTTGTCGGGAAAGGCGATGTGGAAGAACGCCGCCGAGCGGAGATTGGGCAGCGCGGCGAGGTGCTTGAGGCCGGCATCGGTGACTTGAATGCCATCGGTCCCCAGATCTTCCAGCGCGGTCAGCCCGGCGAAGTGCGCCAGGGTCTGGTCGGTCAGGCCCTTGCAGCTTCCGTAAAGGGTGAGACTCTTCAAGCCCTTGAGCTGGCCGATCTGCTTGAACTCCGCCTCGCCCAGCTTCGAGCAGTCGCGGAAGGAAACCCTCGTCACCACGCCGCCGGCCGCGGTGACTTCGCCACCGAGCGCGCGCAGGGCGGCAGCGGTCGAGGTGTCATCCGCGCGAAGGCTGGCGGGCATCAGTGCGGCAGCAAGGCTGAGGGTGGCGAGCAGTCGCAGAGCAGCGCGACGGGGGCGGGGCAACGAGTTCATGGTTTTGCTGGCGCGGACACGGGACAACACCCCGAGCGGTCGCCGAGGTGAGGATGGCGCAGGTCGAGGGCTGGGAGCAAGGCGGAGGAGCTGGCCCGGAAGAGTTTGGAAATTCCGACTGCGTCCGGCGTGAGGACCTTGCTGCGGCTGGTCCCGCGCCGAGCGGGACACAGCCGCGCTCCGGGGCGGATTTCATTTGCGCCACGCCATTGGGAGGAGCGGGAGAAGTGGTAGGGTGCGGAGCGGCGGGAGAGCCATTTCGAATTTGAGATTTATTATTTCAGAGGCATTCCCAGGGGAGTCGGGGGAATTGAAACCACGAATGAACACGAATGGACACGAATCGGGGAGGGGGACACTGGCACCGCAGAGACGGGACGGGCGCAGAGAGGGAATACGAAACGAAGCCAATGGGAAACGCGTCGGCGAAAGGGAAGGCCCAGGTGGGTTGAGCCTGAATTTTACCAAACGGAGCCAGATTTAAGATTTTAGGCGGACGACGGCCAGATGAACCGAACTGGGCAGGAAAATTCAGGGCAGGAAAATTGAACCCGAATCAGGCAGCAGGAAATTTACAACCACGAATGGACACAAATGAACACGAATCGGGGAGGGAGACACTGGCACCGCAGACACGGGACAGGCGCAGAGGAGGAATGCAAAACGAAGCCGATGGGAACGCGTCGGCGAAAGCAGAGTGCATTTTACCAAACGAAGCCATCGGGCCTGCGAAGAGGTTGCCATGGAGCACGGGTCGGGCCGGGTGGATGCACGGGGCTCCGGAGGCATTCCGCAGGGAAAGGTCGGAATTCGCTTTTTGCGAAACGAACCCATTGCGGAAGCGGGCAGCCGATCGTCCAAACCGGGCCAATACCTTGGTGGCAAAGGTGATGCGGCGGAAACGGGCTGCGGTGAGCGGAGGCCGAATTTACCAAACGAAGCCATTGTGAAACCACGAATGAACACGAACCGAGGAAAGAGACAGGCACCGCAGAGACGGGACGGGCGCAGAGAGGGGCGAG
This sequence comes from uncultured Klebsiella sp., assembly GCA_964496695.1. Taxonomy (GTDB): domain Bacteria; phylum Verrucomicrobiota; class Verrucomicrobiia; order Limisphaerales; family SXTU01; genus SXTU01. Next base: position 17,121 of record CAZCBE010000084.1, on the reverse strand, counting down.
GGGATGGAGATTTTCCAAACGAAGCCATTGGAAGGAGGCGGCGGCGGGGACTCGACATTGGAATGTGGAGCTACGTGCTTTGCGAAACGAAGCCATTGGGTCGTGGGACGGGGAACTCGCCGGGTCGGAGACCGGCGCTCCGGGGAATTTTCCGAATCGAAACTCGACGCTTGGCACCGCCTCTACCACACTCCGCCCATGAGTTCACCCGTGGCGACGTTCTCATTCCCCACGACCACCCTCTTCGGTCCGGGCACGCTGGGCGAGCTGCCCGCCCGCATGGTCCGGCTGGGCATCAAGCGGCCGCTGGTGGTCACGGACGCGGGCCTGCTGAACACCGATGCCTTCCGCGCCCTGAGCACAGTGCTCGGCGAGGACAACCGCAACCGCCGCTGGTTCCTCTACTCCGGCGTGCATCCCAATCCCATCGAGGCCGACGTCCGCGAACCGGCGGCGCTGTTTCAGGAGAAGCACTGCGACAGCGTCATCGCCATCGGCGGCGGCAGCGCGCTGGATGCCGGGAAGGCCACGCGGCTGCTGGTGAAACGCCCGGGGTTCGATTTCGCCAAGTTCTACGACGAACCGGACTGGTCGGGCCTGCCGCCGTTCATCGCGATTCCCACCACCGCCGGCACGGGCAGCGAAGTGGGCCGGAGTTCCGTGATCACGCTCGACGCCACGCGGCGCAAGGCGGTGCTGTTCCACCCCGGATTGCTCGCCAAGCTGGTCATCCTCGACGCGGAACTGACGGTGGGCCTGCCGCCGAAGCTCACCGCCGCCACGGGTGCGGACGCGCTGACGCATTGCATCGAGAGTTTCACCTGTCCCGCCTTTCACCCGATGTGCGACGGCATCGCGCTGGAGGGCATCCGGCTCATTGTGGACGCCCTGCCCCGCGCGGTGCGCGACGGCAAGGACCTCGACGCGCGGGGGAAGATGCTGGTGGCGGCGGCGATGGGTGCGGTGGCGTTTCAAAAGGACCTGGGCGTGGTCCACTCGCTTGCGCATCCGCTCTCGACAATCTGCGGCATGCACCATGGCCTGGCGAACGCGCTCTGTCTGGTGGCCAGCCTGAGGTTCTGCGCCGCGCGCAAGCCGGGGCTTTACCGGCGGATCGGCATCGCGTGCGGGCTGGACGTGATGCAGTGCGGGGAGGCGGAAGCGGACGAGCGGACCATTGCCTTCATCGGCGAGCTCCTTGCCGGCATCGGCCTCGACACCAAACTCCGGGACCATGGCGTGAAGGCGGAGCACCTGGACGCACTCGTCGCGCAGGCGTGGGATGATCCATGCCACAAGACCAATGCGGTGCCGGTCACGGCGGCGGATTTACGGGAGCTTTATCTGCAATGCGTTTAGCGGGCGACATGATGAAAGTCTGAGATTATTGCACCAGCCGAACCATGCACGCATCCTCCCTCATCGCGAACCGCGTTCGGAGTCCCGGCTTCAGCCGGTGGAACGCATCGGCGATCCAGACGCTGCGCAGAACCCTCACCGAGCATCGGACGCCTCGCCGCCTAAAGGCGGGACTCCATACCGGCGGCGCGCGGTTCACGGTGAGAAACATTGGCGGGCTTGCAGAGCGGTTCATGAACTGAAATCCATCCAACCCATGCCAACCGATCAACACCATCCCGACGACGAGAAGCTGCTTCGCCAGCTTGGCTATGAGCAGGAGCTGTCCCGCCGCATGAGCGGCTTCTCAAACTTCGCCATCTCGCTCTCGATCATCTGCATCCTGGCGGGCGGCATCACCTCGTTTCACGTCGGGCTGTGCAGCGCGGGCGGGGCGAGCATTGGGCTGGGGTGGCCGCTGGTGTGCCTGTTCTCGCTGTGCGTGGCGGCGACGATGGCGCAGGTGGCCAGTGCGTTTCCGACGGCGGGCGGGCTGTATCACTGGGGAAGCATCCTCGGCGGGCGCGCGTGCGGGTGGGTGACTGCGTGGTTCAACCTGGCCGGCCTCATCACCGTGCTCGCGGCCATCAATGCGGGGACGTATGACTTTGCCACGGCGGCGTTCGGCGTGTCAGCAGAGGCGAATACGGCGACGGTCCGCACCGTGGTCATCGTGCTGATGACGCTTTCGCAAGGGCTGCTCAATCACTACGGCATCCATCTCACGACCCGGCTCACGGACCTGAGCGGCTACCTCATTCTCGTGGTGGCCACCGTGCTCACGGTCGCGCTGCTTGTCGCCACGAAGCAGTTCGAGTGGGCGCGGCTGTGGACGTTCACGAACTTCAGCGGGCTGCCGGAGGGTGGCGTGGTGTTCCCCAAGCAGGACAACTTGATGTGGCTGTTTGCGCTCGGCTTCCTCCTACCGGCCTACACCATCACGGGCTTCGATGCTTCGGCCCACACGAGCGAGGAGACCGTCAACGCGGCGGTGAACGTGCCCAAGGGCATCGTGCGCTCGGTGTGGGTGTCCGGCCTCTTCGGCTGGGTGATGATCGGCGCCATCCTGCTGGCCATGCCTTCGGTGAAGGAAGGCGTCGAGCAAGGCGCGAACGTGGTGCCGTGGACGATGAAGGCCGTGCTGCCACCCGCCTTCGCGGCCACGCTGCTCGCGCTGATCATCGCCGCGCAATACCTCTGCGGCCTTGCGGCGCTTACCTCCGCATCGCGCATGACCTATGCCTTTGCGCGTGACGGCGGGCTGCCCTGCTCCGCCGCCTTGCGCCATGTGAATCCCACCAGCAAGTCGCCTTCGGTGGCCGTGTGGTTCGCGGCCATTGCGGCGGCGCTCTTCACCATCCTCGTGCCCTACACGACCATCGCGGCGGTGTGCGTCATCTTCCTCTATATCTCCTATGTGCTGCCGGTGGCCGCGGGCTTCTGGGCGCACGGGCGGACCTGGACCAAGATGGGGCCGTGGCAAATCGGCGGGCTGTATCGTCCGCTTGCGGTGGTCTCGGTGCTGGGCTGCCTCTTTCTGCTCGTCATCGGGATGCAGCCGCCGAATGAACAGGCGGTGAAGATTGTCGGCGGCACGGTCGTGCTGCTGCTGGCTGTTTGGTTTGGGCTGGAGCGAAGGCGTTTTAAGGGCCCGCCAGAGGCGTGTTCCGTGTTGCGTGTTCCGTGACTAACGAAGGGGTGTCGAAGGCATGAACTACACTGAATGGTTGAAGGAGGTTCCAGCAACACTCACCGAGGATCCTCTATGGAACCAGGAGGCTTATCGGCTGGCGCTCTTCGCGGCGGACCTTGCGTGGCACGACGCGACGAAGTTTTTCCGGGACGCGCGCACCAAGGATCTGGCGGGACAACTCATCAGGGCGGTTGGCTCTATCGGGGCGAATATCTCAGAAGGATACTCAAGGGGATTTCCGAAGGATCGCGCTCGCTTCTACGAGTATGCGCTCGGTTCTGCGCGTGAAGCCCGGACGTGGTATTTCGACGGTCGTCATCTTTTGGGCGGAGTCGTGGCCGACCACCGGATGAAACTGGAAACGCAAATCATACGCCTGCTGCTCGCCGCTGTGCCCGTCACGCGCGGCTACTCGCTCCACGAGGACGAAGTCCCCTATACGACCCAGCTCGGATCAGCCATTTCCGCTTCGTCGCCATCCGAACTCGAGGCGCTGTTGAATTCAGTTCCAATGCCCGAACCCTGATCACGGAACACGCAACACGGAGCACGTTCCCCTCATGCAACTCATCAACCCCGCCACCGAGGAAATCATCACCGAAGTCGCCGCCGCCTCGTCGGCCGATGCCAACGCCGCCGTCGAGTCCGCCCATCGTGCGTGGGAAGATGGCTGGCGCGATCTGGCTCCCGGCAAGCGTGCCGAGATTCTCTTCAAGATCGCCAAGGTTCTGCGCGAGCATCTGGAGGAACTCGCCCAACTCGAATGCGCCAACATCGGCAAGCCCATCAGTGATGCGCGCGATGAGATCGGCCTGGGGGCGCGGGTGTTTGAGTATTACGCGGGGGCCATCAGCCAGTTCTGCGGGCAGACCATTCCGGTCGCGCGTGGGGGGCTGGACTTCACCCTGCGCGAGCCGATGGGCGTGATCGCGGCCATTGTGCCGTGGAACTTCCCCTTTCCCATCGCGTGCTGGAAGGCCGCGCCTGCGCTGGCCGCCGGCAACTGCGTGGTGCTCAAGCCTGCGTCGCTGTCGCCACTCACCGCGCTCAAGCTGGGTGAACTGGCTCACGCCGCCGGACTGCCTTCGGGCGTGCTGCAGGTGCTGCCCGGTCCCGGCTCGGCCATTGGCGATGCGCTCACCACGCATCCGCTGGTGCGCAAAGTCTCCTTCACTGGCTCGACCGAGGTCGGGAAGCGCATCATGGAACTCGCGGCCCGAGACCTGAAGCGCGTCTCGCTCGAACTGGGCGGCAAGTCGCCGAACATCGTCTTCGCGGATGCCGACTGGCAGCGAGCCGCCGACACCTCGCCCATGAGCGTCTTTGCCAATACGGGGCAGGACTGCTGTGCGCGCAGCCGGGTGTTCGTCGAGCGCAGCATCTATGAGCCGTTCGCCGAGCGTTTCATTGCCGCCACCCGGGAACTGGTGATTGGTGCGCCGACCCAGGTGGAGACGCAACTTGGCCCGCTCGTCTCCGCCGGCCAGCGTGCGAGTGTGGAAGACTTCCTCGCCGATGCCCATAAGCATGGCGTGGTGTTCGGCTGCGGCGGCAAGCGTCCGTCCGCGAAGGGCTTCTACCTGGAACCCACGGTCCTGCTGGACGTGAACAAGTCCAGCCGTTGCTGGCGCGAGGAAATCTTCGGCCCGGTCGTGTGCATCGTCCCCTTCGACACCGAGGCGCAGATGATCCGCGCGGTGAACGCCTCGCCCTATGGCCTGAGCGGCTCCATCTGGACGAACGACATCCGCCGCGCCCTGCGGGTGGCCCGCGCGGTGCAGAGCGGCGTGCTGAGCATCAACTCGCACAGCAGCGTGCATGTGGAGGCACCGTTCGGCGGCTACAAGCAGAGTGGACTGGGCCGGGATTTGGGCATGGCGGCGATGGAGGGATATACGGAGTTGAAGAATGTTTATGTGGCGGAGTGACAGTCCATCGCGAGGGGCGTATCCGCGCACTTCACCCTCTCGACCCGCCGGGCAAGCGAGGACGCTTGCGGCACGGCCGGCCGGAGGCCGGCGCTACGTAACGCCGCGTCCCCACGGTTCAGTTTCGGAGGCAGCGTCAAGATGCGCCCTGTCGCAGGACATGCTGACAGATTGGCTGGCAATTGCCATGTCCCTTCGATAAGACTTGGCCACTTCAAAATAATGAAAGCACTTGTCACGGGCGGCGCGGGATTCATCGGCTCACACATCTGCGAGGCGCTCTGCCGGCGCGGGGCGAAGGTGGTCGTCTTGGACAACCTCAGCACGGGCAAGCTCCACAACCTCGACTGGAAGAAGCCGGGTGATGAGATCGAGTTTGTGCAGGGCGAAGTCGCGGACGAGGTGTTGACGAAGAAGCTCGTGGCCGGGTGCGACTGGGTGTTCCACGAGGCCGCACAGCCCTCGGTGCCGCTCTCGGTCTCGCAGCCGGTCCAGACGAACCGCGACAACCTCGACGCCTCGCTCGCACTGCTGGTCGCCGCGCGGGACGCGGGCGTGAAGCGCTTCATGTTCGCCTCTTCTTCCGCCGTCTATGGCGACACCGAGGCGCCGATCAAGCATGAGTCCCATGCCGTCTGCCCCATCTCGCCCTACGGCCTGCAAAAATACACCGCCGAGCGCTACGGCCAGCTTTTCTACCAGCTCTATGGCTTCGAGGCCGTGAGCTTCCGCTACTTCAATGTCTTCGGCCCGCGCCAGTCCTTTGACTCGCCCTACTCGGGCGTCATCGCGAAGTTCTGCACGATCATGCTGCAGGGCAATGCCCCGAAGATTTTCGGCGATGGCTTGCAAACCCGTGACTACGTCTATGTGCAGAACGTGGTGAACGCCAACCTGCTTGCCGCCGAGGGTGAGAAAGAAAAGGTCGCCGGCAAAGTCTTCAACGTCGGCTGCGGGGAGAGCATCAACCTGCTCCAGCTCGCCGCCGAACTGAACAAGCTGACCGGCCAGACCCTCGCGCCCAGCCACCAGCCGCCGCGCACCGGCGACATCAAGCACTCCGCCGCCGACATCTCCGCCGCACGCAATGGCCTGAACTATGTGCCCGAAGTGACCTGGCAGAAGGGGCTGGAGCACACGCTGGATTTCTACCGGGCGGGGAACAAGTAACCGAGTTTCAAACCACGAATGGACACGAATGGACACGAACGCGCGGGTTCAGTTCGCTTCGGATTAGTGTTCATTCGTGTCCATTCGTGGTTCGCCCCCGCCCATGCCTGAAGAAACCCAGATCATTCGCCGCGGCAACGGGACGCCGGTCCTGATTGTCGAGGACATCGCCACCGAGGCGTTCACGCTGCGGAAGGTGCTGGAGCGCGCGGACTATCAGGTGACGCTGGCCACCACCGGCCAGGAGGCGCTCCGGCTGCTGGCCATGCGCGAGTTCAAGCTGGTCATCACGGACATTGATATGCCCGGCATGAACGGCTACGAGATGTGCCTCGCCATCAAGGACAGCCTGCGCACACGCACCATCCCGGTGATCCTGCTCACCACGTTGTCCAGCCCGGCGAACATCCTGCAAGGCCTCCAGTGCAAGGCCGACTACTACCTGACGAAGCCCTACACGCCGTCGCTGCTCCTGGCCCGGATGCAGACGCTGCTGGACCGTCCGCCCACGCCGCCGGACGCGGACGCCGAGCCGCTGCCCGTCGCGCTGGACGGCAAACAGCACGTCGTGACCGCCGGCCGGAGGCAGTTGCTGAACCTCATCTTCTCGACTTATGAGTGCGCGGTGCAGCAAAACCGCGAGCTGATCGCCACGCAGGCCGAGCTGAACCGCCGCAACGACCAGCTCCGCGAGCAGCAGGAGCAGCTCCGCATCGCCAACGAGCAGTTGCAGGCGCTGGCGACCACGGACGGCCTCACCGGCCTCAAGAACCACCGCACCTTCAAGGAGCGGCTGACCGAGGAGTTTGACCGCTCGGCCCGCTACCACCTCCCGCTCTCGCTCATGCTGCTGGATGTGGACCACTTCAAGCTGTTCAACGATGCACACGGCCATCCCGCCGGTGACGAGGTGCTCAGGCGCGTGGCGAAACTCCTGACCGAGAGCACGCGCAGCACGGACTTCGTCGCCCGCTATGGCGGGGAGGAGTTCGTCGTGCTGCTGCCCTTCACCCACCAGCAGGCGGCGCTCGCGCTGGCGGAACGCACGCGCGCCGCCATTCAAGGCGCGAAGTGGGAGCTGCGCGACGTGACCGCCAGCTTCGGGGTGGCCACGCTCGACGCCTCGACGCCCACCGCCGCCGACATGGTGAAGGTCGCGGATGAAGCGCTTTACCGGTCCAAGGAAAAGGGTCGCAACCGCGTCACCCATGCCAGCGAAGTGTCCAAGCCATGAAAGCCGCCGCTAAAGCCAAGCCCGCCGCGCCACCGCCCGCACCGGCCGCCCCCCCTGCCCCGCCCGCCAAGGCGAAGACGCGGGTGTTCGTTGCGGATGACCATCCCTTTCTCCGCGTCGGACTTTCGCACCTGATCAACAAGGAGGCGGACATGGTTGTCTGCGGCGAGGCGGAGACCGTGGCCGGCGTGCGGAGCGGGGTGGAGAAGGAGAAGCCCGACGTCCTGCTCACAGATCTCTGTCTCGGCGACAGCGACGGTCTGGAACTCATCAAGGCGCTCAAGGCGCAGTTTCCCCAGCTTCCCATGCTCGTGCTCTCGCAGCAGGATGAAACGCTCTTTGCCGAGCGCACGCTGCGCGCGGGTGCGCGCGGCTACATCATGAAGGAGCGTGCCACGCAGGACGTGCTGGAAGGCATCCGCACCATCCTCGGCGGCGATCTCTATGTCAGCCGGAAGGTCGCCGCGCTGGCCATGCGCAAGCTGGTGGAAGGCGGCGGTCCCACCGATGCCACGCCCACCGGGTCCGAAGAAGTCAGCGGCCTTTCGGACCGTGAGCTGCAGGTCTTCCGTCTGCTGGGCGCGGGCAAGGGCACGAAGGAAATCGCCGACGCCCTCAAGCTGAGCCACAAGACCATCGAGACCTACCGGGAGAACATCAAACACAAGCTGAGCCTCCCGAACGCCACCGCCCTGATCCATCGGGCGACGGAGTGGCTGCAAGGTCAGGCGAAGCCGGGTAAGTGAGGCGACGGGAATCGCGCAGGTTGCTGAGCTGCGCTGGGATTTCCAAGGCAAGCCGGTAGTCCGCCGCCAGACGGCACCCCTCACCCCCTCCATTCGCACCGCTGCGGAGGGCAGGCCAACCCGCTCACCCCCTCCGAGGAAGGGAGCGGGAGCCAGAACGCCCCCGATCTCCTGGCATTCCATCGAACGATATTCCGACTTGGAACTACTCGTAGCGCAGCGATTCCACCGGGTCCAGGTTCGCGGCCTTGATGGCGGGATAGGTGCCGAAGACGATGCCCACGACGGAGCAGATGGCCAGACCGATGATGGCCCAGTCCAAGGGGAAGACGGGCGGAAGCTTGAGGAAATACGCGCCAAGGTTGCCGCCGGCGACACCGAGCGCGACGCCGATGAGCCCGCCTACTTCGCAGATGACCACCGCTTCCATGATGAACTGCGTGAGGATGTTCCGCTGCTTTGCCCCGACCGCTCGGCGGATGCCGATCTCGCGCGTCCGCTCGGTGACGCTGACCAGCATGATGTTCATGATGCCCACGCCGGCGGCCAGGAGCGAGATGCTGCTGACGATGGCCACGCCCGCGCGGATGGCGAGCGTGACTTCGCGGAACTGCGCGATGAGCGAATCGTTCGAGGAGATCTCGAAGTCGTCAGCCTCGCCGGGCGGGACTTTGCGGACTTTGCGGAGGACCCCGCGCACCTGCTCCATGGTGTCCTCCATGTCGGCCTGGCGGTGCGCCTGAACAAAGAGCGTCAGGCTGCGCCACTGCGCCCCGCCGAAGCGGTTCAAGCCCGTCGTGATCGGGATCAGAATGAAGTTGTCCTGCGCCTGTCCGCCGAAGCCGCCCTTGGTTTCGAGATAGCCGATGATCTGGTAGTTCACGCCCATGAACTTGACGCTCTCGCCCAGCGCGGAGCCGTGCGGGAAGAGTTTCTTCATCACGGTGTTGCCGAGCACGCAGACGTTGCGCGAGCTGTCGAGGTCGCCGGGCAGCAGCGAACGGCCGCCCTCAACGATCCAATTGCGCGCCAGAAAAGCCTCGGGCGTCGCGCCGATGCAGCCGACATCGGGATTGGTGGTGGCAAAGCGGGAGGCAGCCTCACCGTTGGCCATGAAGGCCTCCGCGGCGACGCTGCGGGCGCGGGTGGCCTGATCGTGCAAGGCATGCCAATGCTGGAGGGTGAGGTTCTTCCGCCGCCGGAATTTCTCCCAGCCGGACGGGCCCTCGAAGTTCATGGCCGGCCATTTCTCGATGGTGAAGGTGTTGGCGCCCAGACCTCCCAGCTCGGTCTCGATGTTCTGCTGCAGCCCCCGCATGGTGGTCATGACGAGGATGATGCTGAACACGCCAACGGTGACGCCGACGAGCGTCAGGGCAGACCGGAGCTTGTGCGCGGCGAGGGCCGCCATCGCCATGACAAAGCTCTCCACGATCTCGGCGCGGAAGATCGTCCAGGCGGATGGGCGCGGTCGGGGGGTCATTGCGGGGAGGGTCAAAGGTCCAAGGGTCCAAAGTCCAAAGTCGTGCGAGATAGGACGCGTGTCGGCAAAAGGACGCCGGTTGGGTGTCCGCATAGTTCAGCGGCGCGCTGGGGACAGACGCGCCCTACCATCAACGGCTCACGGCCTCGGACTTTTGACCCTGGACCTTGGACTTTGGACTTTGGACTTCTCATTCTGCTCGGAGCGCATCCACCGGGTTTAATTTCGACGCCCGCCACGCCGGGAGGAAGCCGGCGATGACGCCGGTGGCCACGGAGACGAGCAGCGCGATGCCGACGAGCGACGCGGAGAGCACGGCCGGCATGAAACGATCCATGACCAGCGTGATGGGCCAGGCGATGGCGAGGCCGATCAGCCCGCCCAGCAGGCAGATCATTGCCGCCTCGATGAGGAACTGCGTGAGGATGGCCCGACGCTTTGCTCCGATGGCCTTGCGGATGCCGATCTCGCGCGTCCGCTCGGCCACGGTCACGAACATGATGTTCATGATGCCGATGCCACCGACGAACAGTGACAGGCCGGTGATGAACAGGCCCGCGCTCGCGAGCACGGTGCTCATCCGGTCGAAGGTCTTGATGAAGGCGGCCTGCTCGTTGATGGCGAAGTCGTCGGGGTCGCCCGGGGCGAGGCGACGGAGCTTGCGCATGATGCCCCGGATTTCCTCGCGCGCCTCGTCCATCTCCTTCAGGTCGCGCACCTTGATGCGCACCATCACGGGCGGGCGATACGCGACCAGATCGGCGATGAATTTCGTGACCGGCACCAGCACCTGGTTGTCGAGGCTCTCCATGCCGAGAAACTTGCCGCGCTTCTCCAGCACGCCGATGATTTCCAGATTGCTCCCCTCGATGCGGATCTTCTTCCCAAGCGGCGACTCGTAGGGGAAGAAGCTGGCGGCGATGTCAGAGCCGACCACGCACACGGGCCGTCCGCCGTCCACTTCCGCCGCCGAGAGGAAGCGGCCTTCCTTCAGCACCAGTCCGCCCACTTCCGCACCGCCTTCGGTGGTGCCGTTGACGGTGACGCTGGGGGCGGAGAGGTCGCGATAGCGCACGGTCATGCGGCGGTTCACGTCAATCGAAGTCGCGCGTGCGAAGGTCGTCTGGCGGACCAGCGCACGGGCGTCACTGAGCAGAATGGGGCGGCGGTTGCGCATCTTCCACCACGGCTCGTCGCTGAACCACTGCCACGGGGCGACGAAGAACACGTCGGTGCCGATGGCGGAGATGCTCTTGATGAACGCGGTGTTCAAGCCCGCCAAGGCCGTGCCCATAAGCGTGACGGTCACGATGCCAATGACGATGCCAAGCGTGGTGAGCGCGGAGCGAAGCTTGTTCGCGCGGAGCGAATCCCACGCGATGAGCAGGCCCTCGCGGAGTTCGGAGAGGAAGTTCATTGGGAAATGTCCAATGACCAATGGGCAACGACCAATGAATGACCAGGGCCGAATGGCCAATGGGGGTGGACAACGGTATGCGTGCTGGCTGCCCTCCTATTAGCACCGGGCTTCAGCCCGGTGTTGGCAAGGCTTGGCAACGAGAGCCGGTTCAACGGCTTCACGAGGGATGCCTCCGCCTTACGCCGCGGAAACCGTTGAAACGGTTTCCGCTGTCCTCCATGGCTTAACACCCGGCTGAAGCCGGGTGCTAATGAGAATGAGCGACAGCGCGCCCCACGCCGGGCATTGGGCATTGGGCATTCTTTGGACATTGGGTATTGGGCATTGGTCATTGCCCGCCCCGCTTCACCGGTTCATCACTCGCAATGTTCCCATCCAGAATCCGCACGATGCGGCGGGAGTGGAGCGCGACCTTCTCCTCGTGGGTGACGACGATGATGGTGTTGCCCTTGCTCGCGAGTTGGTCGAAGAGGCCGAGGATTTCCACGCCGGTCTTGGAGTCGAGGTTGCCGGTCGGCTCGTCGGCGAGGAGGATGGACGGGGTGTTCACGAGCGCGCGGGCGACGGCGACGCGCTGGCGCTGGCCGCCGGAGAGTTCGTTCGGGCGATGGTCCACGCGGTCGGCGAGACCGACGGCGGTGAGCGCGTCCATCGCCTTCTCGCGGCGCTCGTCGGGCGTGACGCCGGCATAGACCATCGGCAGCTCGACGTTGCGGAGCGCGGTGGCGCGGGCGAGGAGGTTGAAGGTCTGGAAGACGAAGCCGATCTCGCGGTTGCGGATTTCGGCGAGTTCGTTGTCGTCCATGCCGCTCACATCGGTGCCGTTTAGTTCATAGGTGCCGCTGGTGGGCGTGTCCAGGCAGCCGAGGAGGTTCATCATCGTGGACTTGCCCGAGCCGCTCGGTCCCATGATGGCGACGTATTCGCCGCGCTCGATGGACAGCGAGACACCGCGCAACGCGTGAACCGTCTCAGCAGCCATCTGATAGCTGCGCCAGATGTCTTGGAGGCGGATGAGGGGCACGGGAGGGAAACCACTAATGGACACGAATGAACACGAATGAAGGCGCGGGGCGTGTTGCGTGTTGCGTGAGGTGCTCCGGACGCGTTCGAGCGGAGTCACGCAACACGCAACACGCAACATGTAGCTGCGACAAGTCTGTGGCACGCGTCCTCATTTGGCATCCGTTGCCGTCTTCTTCTCATTGTCCACCTTCACCTGCTTGCCGTCTTCCAGTTCGCGGTTGATGGCTTTGAAACCGCCGGAGATGACTTCCACGCCTTCGGTGACGCCTTCGAGGATCTCCACATAGCTGTCGTCGCTGATGCCGCGTTTGACCGGGATCTGCTTCACGGTCTCACCGTCGCGCAGGAAGATGATTTCGATGGGTTTGGGCGGCTCGTCCTTCTTCTTTCCGCCGGGACCAGCCTTGTCGCCATGGCCGGAGGCTTCCTTCCCGTCGGACCTGGCGGCCTTGGTTTTCGCGTCCTCCTCCCCTGCCCCCTTGGGCAGACGGGTGGTCACGCTTTGGATGGGAACGCAGAGAACATTGGTGCGATAGCGGGTCTCCACTTCGGCGGTGACGGACATGCCCGGGCGGAACAATTCCTGATCCTTCACCCGGACCTTCACCTCGAATTTCGTGGCCTCCTGCTGCGTGCCCAGGCCGCTGGCCTTGGCTGTGTTCGCGATCTCCGTGACCTCACCGGCAAACTTCCGGTCGCGGAAAGCGTCCACCTCCAGCCGGGCGATCTGCCCGACCTTGATGAGCACCACGTCCACCTCGCCGATGTCCACGCGCGCCTCCATCGCCTCGAGGTCGGCGATGCTCATCACTTCCGTGCCGGCCATCGTGGCGGTGCCGACGACCCGTTCGCCCTTTTGCGAGTTCAGCTTGCTGATGGTGCCGGTGAGCGGAGAAAAGATGGTGGTCTTGGCGAGATCGTCCAACGAGCGGTCCAGGGCGGCCTTGGCCACCTCGGTCTGGTGCAGCGCGGATTTTACCTGGGCCTGGGTGACTTCGTAAGCGGTCTTGGACTCCTGAAACTGCGACTCAGACAGCAGCTTGCCATCGAAGAGCTTCTTGTTCCGGTCAAACTCCAGCCGGGCCTTCTCCTGGTTCGCCACGGCCAGCATCATGTTTGCCTGCGAGGATTTGAAGCTGGCGTCGGCAGAGTTGGTATTGGCGATGTAGAAGTCGGGCTTGATCTTCAGGAGCAGGTCGCCCTTCCGCACGCGCTGGCCTTCCTTGACGGGCAGGTCGGTGATCTCGCCGCTGACCTCGGGGCTGATTTTGACGAGGGTGATCGGCTGGATTTTGCCGGTCGCAACCACCAGTTCGGTGAGACTGCGCCGGGCGGCCTTCTCCGTCTGGACGGTGATGAACACCACCTTGTTCTTCTCGAACCACCACCATCCACCGCCGGCCCCGCCGCCGATCACCAAGAGCACGAGGAACCAGCGCAGACCCGAGCGGCGTTTGGGTTTGGGGGGCGCAGACATAGGATCAAAACACGGCGACGGGCGGAGAGTTTCACAGACGAACCCGAATGTTCAATCACCGGTTGATCCGGATTTCCCTACCAGATACCGGTTCACTCAATGCGGAACGTCACACTCACAGTCGCATACACGCTGATCTGGCCGATTGAGGAAGTGGCCTCGCCTTTGTCCGCTCCAACTCCGCCTTGCCCACCTCCTTGCCCGGAATTCTGCGCGCCGCCGCCGCGCCAACGGTTCTGCCAATCGGATCCCGACCAGTTCCACCAGCCGCCGCCTGAATCGTATTCCGAGATTTGAATCGGTTTGCCGACTTTGACTCCCAACTCGGCCGTCAGGGCGTCGGCCTTGGCCTTGGCCGCTCGAATCGCCATTTGACGCGCAACATCCCGATGCTTCCGCAGTTCCGTCGTGCGGAACTCAACGTCATGAACATGACTTACACCGTTGGTGATCACGCCTGAAACCAGCGAGTCGAACTTGCCAATCTGCCGCACCCGGATGCCAAGGCTCCGCTGCACAACGTAGTGTGTTGGCCCCAGGTTGGTGATCGTCACCCCGGTTCCAATGGGGTTTCCGTTCGGATCAAGCAGTGGCGCTGCTGACGCGGCAGCGGCTCGACCGTAACCTTCATCATATCGCGGAGCGACCCGCACAAAATCAGTCTGGATGTCCTTGTCCTCAATGCCACTGCTCCGGAGGAATTTGAGCAGCTTGCTCATGCGCGCATCGTTCTCACGCTTTGCCTCAGCCATGGAGACATGCACGGTTTCAACTCCGGCGCTCACATAGGCTTCGTCCGGGGCCACCTTGATTTCGTAAGTGCCGGATACGGAGATTTGTGGCGGAGCCTCCGCAGGCACCACCTGTGCCAGGGACATTAAGGGTTGTAGCGCACAAAATGCAAACAGCGGGAGGATGTGTGTTTTCATTTGGGGTCTTGCTTCAGGTGCAGTCTATGCCACCAAGCCACAGCCTCAAGGTTGTTGTGCAAAGCACTCAAATCTCCACCTGCATTCCCAGTTCCACGACCCGGTTGGCCGGCAGTCCAAAGAACGAGGTTGCCGTCTGGGCATTGCGGGCGAGCAAGGCGAAGAGCCACTTGCGCCAGCGGGACAGATTTGCCTTGCCGGTGTCCAGGACGGTTTCGCGGCTCAGGAAGAAGGTGGTCTTCGCAAGGTCAATCGGTCCGCCAGTCAAAGGCGCATCTTTCAGCAGCTTCAGGATGTTGGGCTCTTCCATGAAGCCATAGCGGCCCACGACCCGCTGGAAGCCGGCGGCCAGTTGCTCGACCTGCACCCGTTCGGCTTCCGGCACATGGGCGACCTCGTCGGTGACGATGGTGAGCAGGATGTTGCGCTGGTGGAGGACTTTGTTGTGCTTGAGATTGTGCAGCAGCGCCACCGGGGTGCCGTTGGGGTTGCCGGCCATGAAAATGGCGGTGCCAGGCACGCGCTGGGGCGGGTTGGCCTCGATGTCAGCGAAGAACAGGTCGCGCGGCAGCGTGGCGTTTTGCATCCGTTCCCAGACGAGGCGGCGGCCGGTCTTCCAGGTCGCCATCACGGCGAAGATGGCCGCGCCCGTGACCAACGGGAACCAGCCACCATGCGCGACTTTCAGCAGGTTCGAGCCGCAGAAGGCCAGCTCCACGATCAGAAAGACACCGCACAACGCGCCCGCCCGGAGCCGCGTCCAGCCCCACAGCCGGCGGGCCGCGAAGTAGAAGAGCATGGTGGTGACCAGCATCGTGAGCGTGACCGCGATGCCGTAGGCCGCAGCGAGGTTTGACGAGGTCTTGAAGCCCAGCACCAGGCCGATGCACGCGAGCATGAGCATCCAGTTGACATGCGGCATGTAGATCTGCCCGCGTTCCGCACTGCTGGTGTGGCGGATGACCATGCGTGGCAGGTAGCCAAGCTGGATGGCGTGCATGGTCAACGAATAGGCACCGGAAATCAGCGCCTGCGACGCGATGACGGTGGCCGCCGTAGAGAGGATGACGAGCGGGTAAAGCGCCCAGGACGGGGCCAGCAGGTAGAACGGGTTTGCCGCCGCCGTGGGATCGGACAGCAGCAGCGCGCCCTGGCCCAGGTAGTTGATGAACAACGCGGGCAGCACCAGCGCAAACCACGCGATACGGATCGGCCGCACGCCGAAGTGCCCCATGTCCGCATAGAGCGCCTCGCCGCCCGTGACGACCAGGAACACGGAACCGACGACTACAAAGCCTTGAAAGCCCGCCGTGAGCAGGAAGTGCAGACCATACCACGGATTGATGGCCACGATGACCTCCGGCCGGATCAGGATGCCCTTGATGCCCAGCACCACCAACGTGGCGAACCAGACCACCATCACCGGCCCGAACAACCTCCCCACCCGACCCGTCCCGATTCGCTGGATGCTGAAGAGCCCCACGAGAATCGCCACGGTGATGGGCAGGATGAAGGGGTCGAAGACCTTCGTCGCCACGCTCAGGCCCTCGACCGCGCTCAAGACCGAAATGGCCGGAGTGATCATGCCATCGCCGTAGAGCAGCGCCGCGCCGAACACGCCGCAGCCGATGAGGATGGAGCGCACGCGCCGGGGCTTGTCGCGCTCCGGGAACGCGAGCGCGAGCAGCGCCAGGATGCCGCCCTCGCTCTTGTTGTCGGCGCGCATCACGAAGGCGAGATACTTGACGCTCACGATGACCACCAGCGACCAGAAGATGAGCGAGAGCACGCCGAGGACATTCTCTGGCGTGGGTTTGACGGAGTGCGAACTGCCCGGCAGGAAGCACTCCTTCATCGCGTAGAGCGGACTGGTGCCGATGTCGCCATAGACGACCCCCAACGCAGCAAGGGTAAGGGCGGGCAAGACGGCGCGTCCTGTGGAGTGGCTTTGCATGTCAGCGGTGGGAGTTTGGCAATGATGACGGCGAGGGACGAATCAAATTCGAACCCACCGGTTTGCCCGGGGCAGCTTCGCACGGGCTTTGTCGTCCGCGAAGAATCGAGTGCAGCCACAGTCCGCGCAGACCACCACCTCGAACACGGCCGCCTGAAAGAAGCTGCCCAACTGCGGCAGGAGAATGGGCCCGTGTCCGCCACCGGAATGGGTTGTGGTTCGATACTGAGACCCGCCTCCGCACTCGGGACACTTCAAATCAGTCTTCATGCGCTCACAAAGTTCTGCCCGACAGGACGCGGTCAACGCTCCGCCGTCCGTCCGCGATGGGACGGAATGTTTTCTAAACGGGGTGAACGTGGGTGGCGCACGCGCGCTCCCAGAAGATCGCCCTTCCCCATGCCTGCGAGGTTAGCTGACGGGCTGGGCCTGGAAAGTGGCCCCGGTGACCTCACCGTTCGCCCCGGTCCGGCTGCCCGGACGTTGGGTTCCCCGCTCAGGGCCTCGGGAACGAGGCCGTGATTCGGCTGCTGGGCCAATGATTCTCACATTCCGGCCCGGCTGTCAAATCGCGGCGGGGCGCGGCCCTCTGGGCGGGCGCATCTCGACACTGCCCCCGCACGACGGCGGAGCGCGGCCCACTGGGCCGCAGCGGCGGGCAGC
>CAZCBE010000083.1:21697-32140 GCA_964496695.1 uncultured Klebsiella sp. | reverse complement strand
ACCGAGACCGAGATGAAGGAAAAGAAGGCCCGCGTCGAGGACGCCCTCCATGCCACCCGCGCGGCGGTGGAAGAAGGCATCGTTCCTGGCGGCGGCGTCGCCCTCATCCGCTGCCTCGCGGCGATTGAGAACGTCAAGGGTGCCAACACCGACGAGCAGCTCGGCGTCGAGATCGTCAAGCGCGCCATCGAATGGCCGGCCAAGTGGCTCGCCAACAACGGCGGCTACGAAGGCTCCGTCGTGGTGCAGGAGATCAAGAAGCGCAAGGGCAA
The DNA here is from genome assembly GCA_964496695.1 of uncultured Klebsiella sp. Taxonomy (GTDB): domain Bacteria; phylum Verrucomicrobiota; class Verrucomicrobiia; order Limisphaerales; family SXTU01; genus SXTU01. The sequence goes on along the minus strand of CAZCBE010000083.1, from coordinate 31,868 downwards.
CGAAGGCTTCAATGCCGCCACGGGCGAGTATGAAGACCTCGTGAAGGCCGGCGTGGTGGACCCGAAGAAGGTCACCCGCAATGCGCTGCAGAACTCCAGCTCCATCGCTGGCCTGCTGCTCACCACCGAGTGCCTCATCACCGACATGCCGGAGAAGGACAAGCCGGCGGCCGGCGGCGGCGACCACCACGGTCCCGGCGGCATGGACATGTAAGTCCAGGCTGAGGCCTGACTGAACAAGAACTCACGCGGGGCTGGCGCAAGCCAGCCCCGCTTTTGCTTTTGGGGAAGTGTTCCGGCGGATTCTCAATCCTTTGCTGACGCACGAGAGCGTCCGGCGCACCGCTATGGAGTGCGGCGAGTTCTCGCGGCTTTCCGCAGGCGACTTGTCGCCGTCAACAAGCTGTGGCGCACTTGCGCCAAGCGGCCCGCAGCGCTCGCGCGAGCGAGAATGCCGCACAGCAACTCATCCGCAACCGCCTCGACGGCGACAAGTCGCCTGCAGAAAGCGGTGACAAGTCACCGCACTCCATAGGTGTCGTCGGCCATCCGGGCCTTCCTGCATGACGCAGCCCGTTGAAGCGAATTTCCAGCCTGACGGATGATCAGCCTCTCTCAGCGGAGGAAGCGGCCGCCGTTGATGTCCAGCAGCGCGCCGTTCATGAAGCTGCTGGCGTCGCTCGCCAGGAACAGCACGGTGGCGGCAACCTCCGCCGCGGTGCCGTTGCGGGCCAGCGGCGTCTCGCGCCGATACTGCTCCATCCGCTCGGGCGTGCTGAACTCCTCGTGATGCCGCGTTTCGATGACGCCCGGCATGATGCCGTTGGTGCGGATGGCCGGGGCGAGCTCGCGCGCCAGCGTGCGAGTCATCACCTGCAAGCCGCCCTTCGCGATGGCATAGGCCCCTGCCCCGCCCGCACCTCCGGTCTGCACGGAGAGCGAAAGGTTGTTGATGATGGAGCCGCGACCCGTCGCGCGCAGATGGGGAATCGCGGCACGCGTGACAAGGAACGCGCTGGTGAGGTTCACGGCCAAGACCTGGTTCCACAGGTCCAGCGAACAGTCCTCGATCCGCGCGCGCTGAACGGGTGTTCCCGCATTGTTCACGAGGATGTCGAGACGGCCAGATTTCGCGACGAACTGATTCACCAGGGCGGCCGCTTGCGTCGCATCAGCCAGGTCAGCGGTCAGCACCACGCCATCACCACCGCGCCCACGAATGCCAGCCAACGTGGCTTCCGCCTCGGCCAGACTGCGATGGCAATGGACGCCCACGAACGCACCGGCTCCCGCCAGAGCCTCGGCCACCGCGCGCCCGATGCCCACGCCCGCGCCGGTCACGAGAGCGGCACGGCCCGAAAGACTGCCCGTTGGAGTGCTCATGTTTGCGTGGCGCGCGGCATTCATGCCGCTTCATCGTTCGAACGTCGGTTGACCAATTCTCGCCTGAATGGATCGAGCGTTGAAGCGGCAAAAATGCCGCGCGCCGGAAGACATCTGCTCACGCCAGAATCCCCTTCACCACCTGGCCATGCACATCCGTCAGGCGATGGTGCCGGCCCTGGAACTTGAACGTCAGCCGTGTATGGTCAATGCCCAGGCAGTGCAGCAGCGTGGCGTGCAGGTCGTGGACGTGGACCGGGTCGCGAGCGACGTTGTAGCTGTAGTCATCCGTCTCGCCGAACGTCGTGCCGGGCCGGATGCCCCCGCCCGCGAGCCAGAGCGTAAAGCAGCGCGGGTGATGATCGCGCCCGTAGTCGTCCTTCGTGAGCCGCCCCTGGCAATAGACCGTGCGCCCGAACTCCCCACCCCACACCACGAGCGTCTCGTCGAGCAGACCGCGCTGCTTCAGGTCTTGGATGAGGCCGGCGGCCGGCTGATCGGTGTCGCGGCATTGGCCGGGGAGCTGTGTCGGGAGCTTCGTGTGCTGGTCCCAGCCGCGATGGAAAAGCTGGATGAACCGCACGCCGCGCTCCGCCAGCCGCCGCGCGAGCAGGCAGTTCGCCGCGAAGGTGCCCGGCTTGCGCGCCTCCGGCCCGTAGAGGTCAAACGCGCTCGCGGGTTCGCGCGACACGTCCGTCAGCGCCGGCACGCTCGTCTGCATCCGATACGCCAGCTCGTATTGCGCGATGCGTGTGGCGATCTCCGGGTCGCCGAATTCCGCTAGCTGCATCTGGTTGAGCTTCGCCAAGTCGTCGAGCATGCGTCGGCGACCTGTCGCATCGAGCCCCTCGGGATTGGAGAGGAACAACACCGGGTCGCCCGATGCGCGGAACTTGATGCCTTGATGTTTCGTGGGCAGGAAGCCGCTGCTCCACAGGCGGTCGTAGAGCGGTTGATCCGCTGGATTGCCCGTGCCGTTCGAGAGCAGCGCCACGAAGGCTGGCAGGTCCCGATTCTCGCTGCCAAGTCCGTAGCTAAGCCAGGAGCCGATGCTCGGCCGGCCTGCAAGCTGCGCCCCGGTCTGGAAGAACGTGATGGCCGGGTCGTGGTTGATGGCCTCGGTGTGCATCGTCTTCACGAAGCACAACTCGTCCGCCACGCGCGCCGTGTGCGGCAGCAACTCGCTCAGCCACGCGCCCCCGCGCCCATGCTGCGCGAACTGATAGCGCGTCGGCGCGATGGGAAAGCGTTCCTGCGTGGCCGTCATGCCCGTGAGCCGCTGCCCCGCACGGATCGAGTCCGGCAGGTCGGTGCCGTGCCGCGCTACGAGCTGTGGCTTGTGGTCGAACAAGTCCAGTTGCGACGGCGCGCCCGACTGGAACAGGTAGATGACGCGCTGCGCCTTCGGAGCAAAGTGCGGCAGGCCCGGCAGGCCACCGGTGGCCGCCGCATCCTTGGCACCGGCGGCGAACAACTCCTCGTTCAACAGTCCTGCCAGCGCGGTCGCGCCAAGCCCGACGCGCCCAAAGAAGTGGCGGCGGTTGATGTGCAGACGATGGTTGAGCAGCGGGTTCATGGAGCGCGGCTATTGCTTCGTGATGGCCTCGTCGAGGTTCAGGATGAGGCTGGCCACCGCGGAGTAAGCCGCCAGTTCACTCACATCGAGCGTCTCGTCTCGGGGTGATTCCCCTGCCCTGACAAGCGATTGCGCGGCGGTCGGGTTGGCTCGATAGCGGGCAAGGTGGTCGTTCAACCCCGCCAGCAGCACCAGCAACTCCGCCGGCTTCGGCGCGCGGGTCAGCACCAGACGGAAGGCCAGTTGCACGCGCGCTTCCGGCGTTTTTCCGCCCTCCAACATCACGCGCTGCGCGAGACGACGGGCGGCTTCCACAAAGGTCACGTCGTTCATCAGCGCCAGCGCCTGCAAGGGCGTGCTCGTCCGGCTGGGCCGCACCGAGCAGGCCTCGCGTCCTGCGGCGTCGAAGGTGGTCATCGTCGGCTGCGGGCTGGTGCGCTTCCAGAACGTGTAGAGGCTGCGTCGCCACAGCTTGTCGCCGCGATCCGGCTCATAGTCCGTGCCCGTCAGATCCTTCCACAATCCCTTGGGCTGATACGGCTTCACCGACAGCCCGCCAATCTCACCCACGAGCAAGCCGCTGGCCGCGAGCGCCTGGTCGCGGATCATCTCGGCGGAGAGGCGGACGCGGGGGCCACGGGAGAGAAGACGGTTCTCGGGGTCGGATTGGTAGGGGTTCAAAGGTTGAAGAGTTGAAGGGTTGAAGGGGTTAGTGCTACCGGGCTTCTCCGCCTCTTCAACACTTGAACCCTTCACCCCTTTAACTGCCGAGCTTTGCCTATAGGTCGCGCTCATCACCATCGTCTTGAGCAGCCCCTTCACGTCCCAGCCGGTGCGGATGAATTCGGTCGCGAGCCAGTCGAGCAGTTCCGGGTGGCTGGGCGGCTCGCCCTGCGAGCCGAAGTCCTCGGTCGTCTTCACCAGCCCGGTGCCGAAGAGCATCTGCCATTGGTGGTTCACCGCCACGCGGGCCGTGAGCGGGTTTGCGGGACTGACGAGCCATTTGGCGAAAGCGAGCCGGTTCTGGGTGGCCCCTCTGGGCAGCGGCGGCAGACTGGCGGGCACGCCCGGCGTCACCCGTTCGCCGTGCTTGTCATACTCACCGCGCTTGAGCACGAACGTATCACGCGGCTTCGCCATCTCCTCCATCACCATGACGGTCGGCAGGCTCTCGATGAACTTCGCGTGCTGCTCGCGTAGTTTCACCACTTCTGCCTGCGCCTCCCGCAACGGCGCGGGCGCGTGGTCCGCGAGGAAACTGGCGCGCAGCTTCGCGGCCTGTTGTGGGGAACGCTGCGCGGCTGGCTTTGCGGCCAGCTCAGTCACCGTTTCCGTGTTGGCCACGATGCCGACTTCCTCCCCCGTCAGAGCGCGGTGGTAAACGCGCACGTCGCTCACCAGCCCGTGGAAGCGGTTCCCCGGTCCGCCGCCGGCGCCGATCCGCAGCGGCTGCTTGGTCTGGAAGCTCTGATTCAGTTCATCCAGCAGCACGCGCAGCTTCTGCGACTGGCCGTTGACATACACCTTCACGCCCGAGGCCAGCCGTGAGCCGTCATAGACGACCGTCACATGCTGCCACTGGCCGGGCACAAGCGTGGACTCGGTCTCCACGCGCAAGGCATCGTCCAGCCAGCGCTTGGTGAGATAGACGCGCAGCCGGCCGCCCTTGAGGTGGACGCTGTAGCCTTCCGAGTCCGAGGCAAATCCGGAATCTTCCGCCTGCTCCACCATGCGCGAGAGGATGCCGCCGCCATTGGTTCCCTGCGGATGAATCCATGCGGCCAGCGTGAACTTGTCGAAGAAGCCAAAGTTCCCCACGTCGCCGCAGTTGATGAACCGCTTGCCATCGAGCACCGCCGCCTGACCACCGGGTCCGGTGCCGAACGCGCTTTCACCGCTCTCGAACTTCGCCGGCGGGTTGGTCCCCAATGCGCTGGTGAGCTTGCCGTCGAGTTCGTAGCGCGCCTCCAGCCCATGCGTCACGGTCCATTGCACGGCGGGTGCGGTGACGAGCGTCCGCTCCCACGCGGCTTGGGCCGCCACAATCTGCGGCTCCAGCCCGCGCAGCCGCGCTTCCGCCGCCGAGAGTTGCTGACCGAGCGCCGCCAGCTCCTTCTCCTGCGCGGGAGTTGGCGCGGTGAGCACCGGCGGCGAGTTGCCGATCTTGATCGCCCGGCCCTTCTCCGGGACGTTGTTGAAGTAAGCGAACATCGAGTAGAACTCGCGCTGTGTGACTGGATCGTATTTGTGGTCGTGGCAGCGTGCGCAGCCCATCGTGAGGCCGAGCCAGACCGTCGCCGTCGTGTCCACCCGGTCCACCACATACTCGACCGCATACTCCTCAGGCACGATGCCGCCCTCGGCATTGCCGCGATGGTTGCGGTTGAAGCCGGTGGCGATGCGCTGGGCCAGGGTCGCGTTCGGCAGCAGATCACCGGCGAGCTGCTCGATGGTGAACTGATCGAACGGCAGGTTCCGGTTGTAGGCATCAATCACCCAGTCGCGCCAGCGCCACATGTGGCGCTCGCCATCGCTCTGGTAGCCGCTCGTGTCGGCGTAACGCGCTGCGTCGAGCCAGCGGCTGGCCATCCGCTCGCCGAAACGCGGTGAGGCGAGCAGTCGGTCCACGACACGCTCATAGGCTTTGGGTGACGTGTCGGCGAGGAATGCATCCACTTCCACCAGCGTCGGCGGCAGTCCGGTCAGGTCGAGGGACACGCGCCGGATGAGCGCAGCGCGGTCAGCCTCGGGCGAGGGCTGAAGTCCTTCGCGCTGCAAGCGGGCGAGGATGAAGTTGTCAATGGGATTGGCGATGACCCATTGCCGATTGCCGATTGGAGGAACCGCCGGCCGCTTCGGTGCAATGAGCGACCAGTGGGGCTGCCACTTCGCACCTTGCTCGATCCAACGGCGCAGCAAGTCCACCTGCTGCGGCGTGAGCTGGCGTCCTGCCTCGGCGGGCGGCATGCGGTCATTCGCATCGCTGGTCGTGATGCGGCGGATGAGTTCGCTCTTCGCGGGCTGGCCGGGGACGATGGTGAAGTGACCGTCGAGCTTTGCCTTGGCACTGGCTTCCAGGTCGAGACGGAGGCCTCCCTTGCGCTTGGCCTTGTCCGGGCCGTGACATTGGAAGCAGGTGTCGGAGAGGAGGGGCCGGATGTCGCGGTTGAACTCAATCGCGGCTGGGACTGCATCGGCGGCACAAAGCGGCGCGGAAGCCGCCAGCCACACGCTGCCCAGCAGGAGCGCGAGGCCGCCGTGTTGAACGCGAGGTGGAATCAGTCGCATCGCGTCGCGCCCGTCTGAATGTCGAGCCGTTGGGGCATGGAGAGGTAGAGGCTGGGTGACGGGGAGATATTCACCGCACCAGGGACAGAAACCAATGTATGCACTGGACCGCACGCCGGAGCCAAACCATTATCCCGCTGGCGGCGCCTTCGCCAAACAGCGCGAGTTGACGACAACCGCCGCGAAGCCGGCCCCATGGAGCAATCGAACGTGACGCTGGAACGACATACTTGGCCAGGAACCCGACTGCGTCTTGCGCCTAGGCGCGAAGCTGGGGCGACGTTCACACAGGCCCACGCCGCTGCTTCCGACGCCCCCTTCGAGCCACCACCACCCGCTGCGTGATGAGCAAGCTCCCTCCGATGCAGGAACCCGAGGCCGCCTACGAGCTGCTGGCCAGCTTTGCTGCCGGCGATCGCAGCCGGGGCGAGCAGTATTACCGAGACGGCCATGTGTTCGGGATCACATGCGTGGTTCCAGGAACCCATTACCAAGCCGAGGTATCGGGCAGCGAGGTTTACTCGGTGGTCCTGGAACTAAACCGCCTGGAATGGCTGGATTCCTGTTCCTGTCCCATCGGTGGCGGCTGCAAGCACGCCTACGCCGCGCTAAAGACGCTGATCAACACGGCCGGCACCATCCCCATCCCCATCCCCATCCCCATCCCCGCAGAAAAGCTATCGCCCGCCAAGGCCCGGGAACTCGTGTTCAACAGCAACACCGGCCCGCTGGCTGACAAATTGCAGGCCGCCGTGGGCCGGGAGCTGACCAAGGAAGAAACCGCCTTCCTCCGCAAGGTCCGGGATGCGGCCACCCGGGCGGCGATCTACCACTGCATCCACGGCTCGGACTTCATCGCGATGGGGCTGCAATCACCGTGCGGTCCCTACGAGCAGCCGAAGATCTGGCCCTCGCTGCCGAAGGATGAGCATGAGTTCTGGCTCTACGTGGCGCACGCAGTGAAGCAGATCGGCGGCACCATTCCGGCGTTCATGGAACCGGTCACCGATCTGACCGTGGTGGGCGACCGGATGCGCCGCTGGCTGCGCGGTCGCGAGGTGGAGGAGTGGCGGAAACGGCTGCTGACCGCCACGACCACCCCGCCGGGCACCGAAGGCACCGTCGAGGTGGACTTGCGGGTGCGATTGACGACCGCCGGCGCGGCGCTGGAATGGCTGCGCCCAGGCACGGCGGAGTTCGCCGAGCTGAAGCACTCCTCCTTCACCAAGCTCAATGACGAGGTGAGCTGGGGCCGGACGACGCTCACGCCCATGGCCGAGATTCTGTGGCAGGCGTTTCGCGGCCGTTATTCGGTGACCGGGACGGGCTGGCAGATCTCCGTCCGCGACCACGACGCCGGGCGGGCGCTGGGCTTCCTCCTGCGGACGACGCCCTTGCGCGATCGCATCGTGACGATGGCCGGTGTGCCGTATGCCTGGAGCACCGCGACGCTCCGCTGGCAGCTCATGCCGGCCGAGAACGACGAGGACGATTACCGGCTCCGGCTCGTGCAGCCGGACGGCTCGCCCGCGCAAAAGTTCCTCTTCGTCGTCTCCGGCAAGCCCGTGCTGTATGTGGGGGAGAGCACGGTCTATCCCGGCCCGCCCGTGCTGCCCGGCGGGCTGGAGCCCATGGCCGAGCACCGCATCCCGGCGGCGGCTCTGGAACAGCGCGAGGGCGTTGACCTGCTGCGTCAGCTCGACATCGAACTGCCATCACGCCTGCAGGCCCGCGTGCAGGTCCGCCCCTTGCGCGTGCGCATCCATGCGTCCCTGCGGATGGCCAACCAGTATTCCCAGACCGAGGAGTGCCTAGTGGAGGTAGAGGCCTACTCGGACGACGGCACGGTGCTCGAGCACTGGACCCCGGCGGGCTGGGGCTCCAAGCGCATTGACACGACCAAGCGCAAGGCCCTGCCCCCCAAATCCGAGATCATCTTTCACGACCGCGCCGCCCTCGCCGCCGTGCCCGCCGTGATGGCTCCGCTCGAATGCAAGTTCGACCGCTGGATGGGCACGCTCACCAAGCGCGTCACCAAAAAGTTCCCGAACGAGTTCGCCAACTGGCTGGCCGGCGTGCCACCCGACATCGAACTCAAGCTGGACGGCGAGCTGGCGTCCTTCGCGCAAGGAGCCATCGCCGGCACGGTGCAGCTCGAAGCCACCGAGGCGGGCGTGGACTGGTTCGATCTGCGCGTGGTCCTGAACGTCGCGGACACCAAGCTCACCCAGGATGAAATCAAACTGCTCCTGTCCGCAAAGGGTGGCTTTGTGCGGCTCGAGAACAAGGGCTGGCGCAAGCTGGCCTTCCAGCTCACCGACGAAGAGGACGAGCAGCTTGCCCGGCTCGGTCTTACATCGCGTGAGTTGACCGACGAGCCGCAGCGCCTCCACGCCCTCCAGCTCGCCGACCCCGCCGCCGCACGTTTCCTGCCGGAGCCGCAGACGCAGGCCATCCAGCGCCGCGCTGCGGAGTTGAAGACGCGGGTCGCTCCGGAGCTGCCCGCCGGCCTCCACGCGGAGCTGCGACCCTATCAGCGCGAAGGGTTCCACTTCCTCGCCTATCTGGCGGAGAACCGCTTCGGCGGCATCCTCGCGGATGACATGGGCCTCGGCAAAACGCTGCAGGCGCTCGCCTGGCTTTTGTGGCTGCGCGCAGGCACCGCTTCCCAGACCCCAGAATCCACCCCCCAGCCCCTGCCCCTGCCCTCGCTGGTCGTCTGCCCGAAGAGCGTGGCCGACAACTGGCGCGCAGAGGTCGAACGCTTCGCTCCCGGCCTGCGCGTCAAGGTCTGGCACGGCACCGATGCAGGCGACCTGCAGTCCCTCACCGCCTCCGCTGATCTGCATGTGCTCAACTACACCCAGCTCCGCCTCATTGGCGAATCACTGGCCCGCACGGATTTTCAGGCCGTCATTCTTGATGAAGGCCAATACATCAAGAACCCCTCTTCGCAGACCGCCCAGATCGCCCGCGCCCTCCGCGCGGAGCACCGGCTCGTGCTCAGCGGCACGCCCATCGAGAACCGCCTGCTCGACTTGTGGAGCCTGATGTCCTTCGCCATGCCCGGCGTGCTCGGCAGCCGCGCGCAGTTCGGCAAGCTCTACGACGCGAAGGAAGACCCGCACGCGCGCCGCCGGCTGTCCGCCCGCGTCCGCCCCTTCCTGCTCCGCCGCACCAAATCCCAGGTCGCTCGTGATCTGCCGGACCGGGTGGAGGAGGACTTGTTCTGCGAAATCGAAGGCGAGCAGAAGACGCTCTACCGCGCCGAGTTGAAGCGCGCCCAGCAGATGCTGCTCAAGGTCGCCACGCAGAAGCAGCTCAACAAGGACCGCTTCCACCTGCTCACCTCGCTGCTGCGGCTGCGCCAGATCTGCTGCCACCCCAAGCTGGTCAAGGCCGATTCGAAGGCACCGAGCGCCAAGGTGGAGGCCCTGCTGGAGCAGCTTGAGCCACTGATGGAGGAAGGGCACAAGGTGCTGATCTTCTCCCAGTTCGTCACGCTGCTGGACCTGCTCAAGGAGGCGCTCGAAGGACGCGGCTGGCCGCTGCACTACCTGGCCGGAGACACCGAAAACCGTGGCGACGTGGTGCGCAAGTTCCAGGCGCAGGAAGGCGCGGCGGTGTTCCTGATCTCGCTGAAGGCCGGCGGCTTCGGCCTCAACCTGACCGCCGCCAGCTATGTCGTGCTTTTCGACCCGTGGTGGAATCCGGCGGTGGAGAACCAGGCGATTGACCGCACGCACCGCATCGGGCAGACGCAGAAAGTCATCGCCTACCGCCTGCTCATCAAGGACAGCATCGAGGAGAAGATCCGCGCACTGCAAAAGACCAAGAGCGCGCTGGCGGAAGACGTGCTGGGCGAGGAGAAGTTCGCACAGGCGCTGACGCTCGATGACCTTCGCTTCCTTTTTGCGGACTGAG
>CAZCBE010000083.1:0-21597 GCA_964496695.1 uncultured Klebsiella sp. | reverse complement strand
GAGACCGGCGCTCCACGATGCCTGCCGCGACGTTGTCACGCAGGTCATGGCGCGATAGGTTTCCAGCACTGCATACCATGACGCGCTTCGCCTTGCTTCCGACCGTCCGCTGCCTGATCGCCAGCATCTTCGCGTTCGCGGCCGTCTTGTTCGTGGGATGCAGCACCGCGCCGCGCTACGATCTCGTGCTCGCTGGAGGCCGCGTGATGGACCCGGCCTCGGGACTGGATGCGATCCGCCACGTTGGGATTCGTGGAGGCAGGATCATGGCGATCTCCGAAACCCCGCTCACCGGCAAGGAAGTTTTGACAGTTCCAGGACTGGTGGTGGCTCCGGGTTTCATTGACCTCCACGCGCACGGCCAGACTACCGGCGACTTGCAGATCAAGGCCCGCGACGGCGTCACCACGGCGCTCGACATGGAGGTCGGCGTTTATCCGGTGGCGGCTTGGTATCAGTCCATGGTCGGACAATCGCCGATCCACTACGGGGCCACGGTCAGCCACATCACGGCGCGGTTCAGCGCGTTTCATCCCGGGCTGGAGGTCGGCCACTGGGTGACGAAGCGGGCCATGGTCGCCGGCCTGGGCGTGGCTCCCGCCGGGGCGAATCAGGCGGCCGGCCTGGCGGAGTTGAAGCACATGGCGGAGGCCATCCGCCGCGGGCTGGATGAAGGCGCGCTGGGCGTGGGCTTCGGCATCAACTACACGCCGGCAGCGGCACCGAGCGAGATCGAAGCGATGTTCCGTGTCGCCGCCGGGCGGAAGGTGCCGGTCTTCGTGCATACGCGGGCCTTTGGCATCGCGGCGATTCAGGAAGCCATCACCACCGCAAAGACGACCGGCGCGGCGCTGCACCTGGTGCATGTCGGCAGCAGCAGCATCGGCGACCTGCCGGAGGTGCTGAAGCTGATTGATGCCAGCCAGGCCGCCGGCATGGACCTCACGACCGAGGTCTATCCCTACACCGCTGCCTCCACCATGCTGGAGTCGGCCATGTTCAACCCCGGCTGGCAGGCCAATCTCAAGATTGATTACGGCGACCTCGCCTGGGCGGCCACGGGCGAGCGGCTCACGGCGGAAAGCTTCGAGCGCCACCGCAAGCAAGGCGGCTGGGTGATCCTCTACCTGATGAAAGACGCGAACGTGGAGCGAGCCATCGCGCATCCTGGAGTGATCATCGCCAGCGATGGCGTGCCCTTCATTGACGGCAAAGGCCATCCGCGCGGGGCCGGCACGTTTGCCCGGGTGCTGGGTTACTACTCGCGCGAGAAGAAGCTGCTCCCGCTCATGGACGCGCTCGCGAAGATGACCATCCTGCCGGCCCGCCGGCTCGAAGGCCATGTGCCCGCGATGAAAGCCAAGGGCCGCATCGCGGTCGGCGCGGATGCGGACCTCACCGTGTTTGATCCCGCCACGGTCCGGGACCGCGCGACCTTCGAGGCACCGACCACACCGTCCGCCGGCATTCCCCATGTCCTGGTGAACGGCACGTTTGTCGTGCGGGAGGGAGAACTCGTGAACGGCGCGCGGCCAGGGCGCGCGCTGCGAACGAACCAGCCGTAATCTACTTGCCGAAGGCGATCACGTTCTTGATGCCCTTGGCCTTGCCGGTGAGCAGTTCACGGAAGTTCTCCACCGGATGCCGCGCGGAGATCACCTTCTCCAGCGCCTCCGGCCAGCGTTTGTTGAACTCACCCAGGTCGCGGATGGCCGCCTGGAAGGCGGCTTTGTCGGCGTTCACGGTGCCAATAATGATCTGATTCTTCAGCACCAGGTTCCGCATGAGCTGGTTGCCCTCGATCTCGAGGTGGCCTTCCGGACCGGGGATGCCGGTGAAGACAAACACGCCGTTCAGGCCCAGGTGCATCATCACCTCGAACGAGGTCTTCGCCACGCCGACCGCCTCATAGACGAGGTCAATGTTCCCGACACGGTCCGCTAGCTGTTGCGCGGAGCAGTCCTGGATCGAGACGTATTTCGCGCCGAAGGACTCGACGAGCACGGCCTTGTCATTGGGCTTGGGCGAGCGGGAATAGACGTAGGTGTCGAAGCCGTTGAGCACGCAGGTCATCGCGCCCAGGATGCCGATGGGCCCAGCCCCGAGCACGACGGCGCGGAGGCCCTTGCCCTTGGGCTGGCCCGGTTCTTCGCATGCCCACGGGAGCCGTTTTTGAATTTCCCAGACCTGCGCGAGGCCCTTCTCGGCAATGGTCAATGGCTCGGCCAGCACTGCGAACGGGCGGAGGTCCTTGGGCACGAGGTTGAAGTTCTTTTCCTCGTCCACGAAGAACTCGGTCATGTAGCCGTGGTGCTGCTTGATGCCACGCTCGTTGAAATTCCACGTCGCGCAGAAGTCCTGGCGGTTCACCCGGCACGGCCGGCATTCCGGGTCGGGGCACGGACGGCGGACGGACGGCACAACGAGATCACCCACCGTGATGCCTTTGACCCCCGCCCCGACCTCCACCACCTCGCCCAAGGCTTCATGGCCCAGCACCAAGTAGTCGGACCCGGCCGGCGGCGCCCCATAGACGAACGTGCAAATCTCGCGGTCAGTCCCACAGATGCCCACGTCCAGCGTGCGGACCTTGAGCTGCGAGGGCGCGGAAATCTCGGGGTGGTCGTGTTCAAGGAGGGCGACCTGGCGCTGGCCGGGGACAACGCCCACGGCGCGCATCTTGGGTTTCTTCATGTTCAGTTGATTCGGCCGCGGCGGCGAGCAGCGCGACGCGGTCCCGCATGATATACGAGCGACACCAAGCCGACTCAAGCACAAGAGTTGGCAGGCGCACAGCTTGAGTCATCGCAGGAGTTCGGAAGGCGACGGTCGGCGAAATACGCGAATGGACGCGAATGAAGACGTATGGCGGTGGGGCGGTCTGCTCGCCTTCGCCTCCATTCGCGTGTTTCGCGGGCAGATCAACCGCTAACTGTGGGACTCGCGCGTGTGCTTTGGCTGCCTTGCTGGGTTCGAGCAGCCAAGCGCAGGGTGAAGAAAATCTTCCCGCGTTCGTCAGCCGATTCGCATGAACCAACGCAACTTCATCCGCCGACCCGCACAACTGCTCACCTTCACGGCTGTCCTGGCCGCCTTGTCCGCCCAGGCCGACGTGAAACTCCCCGTCATCTTCAGCGACCGCATGGTCCTCCAGCGCGACCAGAAAGTCCCCGTGTGGGGCTGGGCCGACGAGGGCGAGAAAGTCACCGTGGAGTTCGCCGGGCAAAAGGTGGAGACCACCGCCAAAGGTGGCAAGTGGTCGGTCGCCCTGACACCGCTCAAGGCCAGCAGCACGGGCACGAAATTCACTGTCAGCGGCAAGAACAAGGTCGAATTTAGCGACGTCCTCGTGGGCGAAGTCTGGTTCTGCTCCGGTCAGTCGAACATGGAGTGGAGCGTGGCCGCCTCGAAAAACGCGCCGCAGGAGATCGCCAGCGCGAACAATCCGCGCATCCGCCACTTCAAGGTGCCCCATGTCACCTCCGGCCAGCCGCAGGAAGAGGTCAAGACTTCAGGTGGTTGGCAGCTCACAGCCACCAACACTGTCGGCGGTTTCACCGCCGTCGGCTACTTCTTCGCGCGCGAGATCCAGAAGGACCTCGACGTGCCCATCGGCCTGATCGGTTGCAACTGGGGCGGCACGCGCATCGAGCCGTGGACCCCGCCAGTGGGCTTCCAGTCCGTGCCCGCGCTCAAGGCGGACTTTGCGGACAAGCTCGCGAGCTTTCCGACCATGTCGCCGGAGATGGTCCCCGCTCCGCCTCAGCCCGTGCTGGACGAGAATGGCAAGGCCGTGCTCGACAAAGCCGGCAAGCCCGTGCTCAAGCCCGCGCTCGACGCCAATCGCAAGCAAAAGATGATCCCGGCGGTGGACAAGGATGGCAAACCGGTGATGAAAGCGAGCAGCAGTTCGCCCATGGGCATCTACAACGCCATGGTCCATCCGATCATCCCCTTCGCCATCAAGGGCGCGCTGTGGTATCAGGGCGAGTCGAACAACGGCGAAGGCATGATGTATTTTGAAAAGAAGAAGGCGCTCATCAACGGCTGGCGCACGCTGTGGAAGCAGGGTGATTTCCCGTTTTTCTTCGTGCAGCTCGCGCCCTATCGCTATGGCAGCCCCGAGAAACTCCCGGGCATCTGGGAAGCCCAGACCGCGACGCTCTCGATTCCGAACACCGGCATGGCCGTGACCACCGATGTCACGACCGTGGGCAACATCCACCCGCCCGACAAGCAGACCGTCGCACACCGCCTCGCACTCTGGGCGCTGGCGAAGACCTACAACAAGCCCGTCACCAGCTACGCCAGTCCGCTCTTCGACACGCTCAAGGTTGACGGCGACAAGGCCCAGCTCTCGTTCAAGCACGCCGAGGGCGGCCTCAAGTCGCTCAACGGCCAGCCGTTGACATGGTTTACCGTCGCCGGCGAGGACAAGAAATTCGTCGAGGCGAAGGCGGAAGTTTCTGGCAACAAAGTGACCGTCAGTGCCGAGGGCGTCAGCAAGCCCGTCGCCGTGCGCTTCGGCTGGCATGAACTCGCCGAGCCCAACCTCGCCAATGCCGCCGGCCTCCCCGCGTCGCCCTTCCGCACGGACAAATGGACCGATGCCACCATGCCGGTCTTCGCGCCGCCGGCTCCGGCCAAGAAATAGTCACACCGATGAGACGCCTCCTGCTCTGCGCACTTCTGGCCGGGCTTCCGCTTGCCGCCTGCAAGCGGAAGCCCGCCGCAACCGGTTCGGCTCCAGAGGCCGCCGCGCCCGCCAATCCAGCGGAGGACTTGAAGGTGCTCAATGAAGCGGTGCGCGCCCATGTGATGGGCCAGCTCAAGGAGCCGAACACACTGGAGGATCTGGTGAAAACCGGCTTCATCAAGCGCCTGCCCACGCCGCCCCCGGGAAAGAAATACGTCCTCGACGCCAAGAAGTCGTCCGTCCTGCTGGTGGACCAGTAGCCGCCGGGCCGGGCTTATTTGGCCCACATGGCCCGGGGATCCCCGCTGGCGTATTGCCAGCCGATGTCGCTCGCCCGGGCCATCTCCATGTGGCCATCCAGCTTCAGAAGATTGGCGCGTCCATTATGCCGGGCGATCAGGCGAGATTGATCCGGATAGGTAAAATACGGTGCTGCGGTGGTTTGCGGTGTCAGCCAGAAGGCCGCCTGTCCGGCGGGCGAGGTGCTCTCCTGCCAGGCCTCGGCATTGGGGTCCGTGAGGCTGGCGGCGGTGACCGTGGCACAGTCGGCCACGTAGATCGTGATCGCCGGCTTGGCGATGCCCGTCATGCGGAAGGGCGGTGAATAGGAGCCGTTGTAGGCTCCGGCCTGATAGGAAATGCCCAGCTCCGGGTAACCCATGCCGATGCCCAGGGCCGCCGCGCCTTTGCCCGCGTGCTGATATGCGGCACACTGCGAGCTTTTGAAGTCCGCGCCGGAGTAGGGCCGCAGGAGGTCCACCCAATACACCGTCGGGTTGCCGGCAATGGTGTTGGTGATAATGACGGTGCCCGGCGGCATCAGCGCGGAAACGGCTCCGTTCATTGTGTTGTCGAGCATCTTGGTGATCTTGTCGTCGTTGGCGTCCGCGTAGAGCGTGATGGCCACACCCATCTGGCGCATGGTGTTGAGGCAGGTTGTGGCCTTGCTCTTCGCCTTGGCCTTGGCCAGTGCCGGCAGGAGCAGGCTGGCCAGAATCGCGATGATCGCGATGACCACCAGCAGTTCAATGAGAGTGAATCCCCGTCTGCGCAAGCGGAGCGCAAGATTCATGCAGCCTTTGGAACACGAAGTCTTCATGGCCGAAACTTGGGTCGTTTCTGAATCCCGACGGTGCGACCCTCCTCCTCCCGTCCGCGCCGGTCAACGGAATTTCTGCGCCCGATTCCGGGAGCGCCGGACTCCGACCCGGCGTGCTCATGCGGCCGGTGAAAGTGCCGGGTCGGAGACCGGCGCTCCACCCACGCAGGCTCAGTGCTTTGACTCCGCCGGCCCGCCCGCTGCTTTCGCAGGCAAATCGCCCTCACCCAGCTTGCGCTTGAAAAGTTCGAGGACGAGGCCGTAGCAGGTCAGCGCCAGTGCCGGGTCGTAGCGGTGGCCTTCATCGCGCAGGAACGCGTGCTGGCCGTTGAACTCGTGCCAGGTGAAGTTCAGGTTCGCGTCGGCCATTGCGTTGTGGAGCAGCGCGCGGCCTTCACGCGGGACATGCGGGTCCTGACGCCCCCAGATCATCAGCATCTCGGCGGAGAGTTCCGGGACACGGTCAAGCGTGTTGTCGCACTTGCCTTTGCCGAGGCCGCGCTTGTGGATGTCCGTGGCGTAGAAGCACACGCCCGCCAGCACGCCGGGATTCATGCTCGCGCGGAAGCTCAGGTGCCCGCCGATGCAGATGCCCATCACGCCAAGCTTTCCGGTGCAGAGCGGATGACCGGTCAAAAACTCCAGCCCTGCTCGCGCATCCGCGTCGTAGCTGGCCAGTTCCTTGGCGATCTTCAATTCGTTGCCCTTGTCCGCCCCCGCCTGATCATAGGCCAGCACTGTGCCCGCCGGGAGGAACTCATGGTAAATCTCCGGCACCGCAACGACAAACCCATGCCCCGCCAGCAGCGCGGCCGTGCGCCGGATGGGCCCGGTGACCTGGAAAATCTCCGAGTAAAGCAGGATGCCGGGATACTTGCCCTCCGCCGCCGGGCGAAAGACGTAGGTGCGCATCGGCCCGTTCGGCGTGGGGAGGTCGGCGAACTCGGTGTCTTTGATGGTCATGGGTGGGGACGTGTTGCGTGTTGCGTATTACCTGAATTCGTCAGCGCGCGCTCAAACTGCTGCGGCCAACACGCAACACGCAGCACGCAACACGCGTCTTCAGAGCAGTTCCACCGCCCGGCCCAGCTCTTCATCCGTATTGTAAAAGTGCGGCGAGAGGCGGATGTAATTTTTTCCGCTCCGGTCGGCGCGCAGGGAAGTGATGACGCCGGCTTCGGTGAGGCGCTTGTGGACGGCGGGCAGGTCGGCGTCGTCGCGCGTGATGGTCACGATGCCGGCGCAGTTCTCGGGCGGGGCGGCGGCGTTGAGGACGGTCCAGCCCTTGGCCTGCAGCGCGGGCACGAGCACCGCACGTTTGCGCAGCAGTTCGGCCGCAATGTTGCCAATGCCTACCTCAGCCAGCATGTCCATCGCGGCCTTAAGGCCGACCAAGCCGATGAGATTGTGCGTGCCTGCCTCAAAGCGGCGGGCGCCTGAGTGGAAGGACAGTTCATCCTGCGCCGCGTAATTCGGGCAGCGGACGTTGTTCCAGCCCAGCGCAATGGGCCGCAGCTTTTCCTGCATCTCCTTGCGCACGTAGAAGACACCCGCCGCACAGGGCGAGAGCAGCCACTTGTGGCCATCGGCCGCGAGGAAGTCCACGTTCGCAACGGAAACTGGGAACGCGCCCAGCGTCTGCATGGCATCCACGCAGAAGAGGATGCCGCGCTGCCGGAGCGCCTTGCCGATGGCGTCCAGGTCAATGCGCCAGCCCGCGATGAAGTGCGCCGAACCAAGGGCGACCAGTCGCGTGCATTCGTCCACCTGCCCCAGCACGTCCACGGGACGGATGCGACCCAGTTCGCGGGTGTTGAGGTAGCGCACCTTCACCCCTTGGGCGGCCAGCGCCATCCACGGATATACGTTGGAGGGAAAGTCATCGTGATAGATGACGATGTTGTCGGTCCGCCGGAACGTGAGTCCCCCCGCAACGTAACTGAGCGCCAGGGAGGTCGGCCCAACGAAAGCGATCTCATCCGCCTGCGCACCGACGAGCAGCTTGGTGGCGGACTCACGCGCCGCCCGGTGAAGCTTGGGGAGCCAGATCTCCTGATCGTCCTGCGCGGCCATGAAGCTGTAGTGCCCGATGGCATCGGCGGCACAGCGCGCCAAGGGCGCAACGCCGGCATGGGCGAGATACGCCTTGCTGCGGCAGACGGGGAATTCGTCCTGGCGGAGGCGCTCGTCCGAGAGGATTTCGGAAACGGTCATGGGCGGATTGTGAATGACCAATGACGCAATGTCCAATGACCAATCAATGCCCAATGGGGTCGCAGCCAGCGGACGTCCACGTCCGGGCTCAAACCCGATCCCCGCACCGCTCACTGGTTCAGCACTTTTTCAATGTCCTGGACCCGGCCTCGGTAGAAATCCACCACGAAGAATCCGATGGCGATCATGATCAGGATGACGACCGCAGTGGTCAGGAAGCGCGTGAACATCTGCATCTGCCGGTGCCCCTCGGCCCGGCTGTATTCGTGGAGGCGCTGCAGCGTGTCATCAAGCTGGCCGCTGATTTCACCAGTGCGATACAAGCTGGTGAACATCGCGGGGAAGACGTTCCCATCGGCCAGAATCTCCCCGGGGGTCTTATGCTGGACCTCAATCTGCGGACGCCACAGGGCCACCTCGTTCGCTAGGGCGGGCGAACCGCTGGCCCGGGCGGCCAGCTCCCAGGCGTCCACGATGCCGACCCCGGCGGAAAAGAGCGCCTCCAGAGCCGAGGTGAGCCGGGCCAGGGCGAGGTTCTGGCGGGCGCGTCCCAGCACGGGCACCAGCGCGAGGACTCGTTCCATGGTCGCCTCCCATCGCTGGCCATACGAGCCGCTGCTGGCGAGCACCAGCGCCGCCAACACCCCGTAAAGCGTGCCGAAGATCAGCACCTTGTTGAGCAGGAGCGGCAGCCAGGCATCATTCAAGATCGCCGCCGTCAGCACTTTCACGGGAAAAACGAGGCAGGCGAAATGCACCACCATCATCGGATAAATCATCTGCCCGATGACCTCGCGGGTGAGTTTGGCGCGCTCCTCGTAATAGCCCGCCAGCAGCCGGAAACATTCATCCAGCCGGCCGGACTTCTCCCCTGCCTCCAGCAACGCCTTGTCGAAGACCGGCAGCCAGTCGCCCAGCGTGTGCAACGCTCCCGTGAAGGTGTTGTGGGCCTTCAGTTCCGCCAGCATCTGCGTGACGGGCGCGCGATAGGAGGCGGCGGGCGGACTCTTCTGGAGCGTCTGGAGCGCCCCGATGAGCGGCAGTCCCGCCCGGATCATCGAGGAAAGCTGATAGTAGAACTCGCCCCGCTGGGCGAGGGCGCGGGGCGTGATGAGGAGGGCCATGTTACCTCCCCCGGCGCCTCAGGCAGCGAGCTGGTCGAACTGCGTCTTCAAGTCCTTCTTGGAACGCACGCCGACGACCTGGCCGACGACCTGGCCGCCCTTGAAGAAGATCAAGGCCGGAATGCCGCTGATGCCGTATTGCGCGGCCAGCATGCCGTTCGTGTCCACGTTCACCTTGGCGATCTTCACCTTGCCAGCGTATTCGGTGGCCAGCTCGTTGAGCACGGGCAGGAGCATTTTGCACGGACCGCACCATTCGGCCCAGAAGTCCACGACAACCGGGGTGGTGGATTTGAGGACGTCCGCTTCAAACGAAGCTTCGGAAACGTTGATGATGCCTTCAGCCATGGGAAAGAGTCTGTTGAAAGGTTGTTGGGAGAGCGGCGGGATCAACCGCCGCCGAGAATCATGAGCAGATAGACGACGGCACCAATGCCTGTGAGCAACGCGAGGATCGCCAGGGTGTAATCCAGCCACCCAGCCTTGCGCACGACCACCCCGCCCGCACCCGCCGGGGCGGCAGCGGTTTCCGGCTTGGGCAACGCCTTCTTCACCGGCAGCGCCATGGCCGAAGCCGTGGAGTCGGGCAGCCCCGAAGAGGGGGCCTGGGCGACCTTGCCCGGGGCCGGACCCGCGCTCGCGGCAGCGGGTTTGCTGCCGGGAGGGCCGCTTTTTAGTCCACCGGCGGGTTTCGCTGGTGAGGAAGCCGCCGGCGCCTGCGCCTGCGAGGAATCCATCGTGGGCATCTCCGCATCTCCGGCCTCGGGAATCTTGGCGCTGGAGGCCGACTCGTCCACCTGTGGGACGACCAGCTTGATCTCCTTGCCGCCAGGCGCGGCACCGGCCTTCGCGCCGCCAGCGGCGGGCTTGGGCGGGAGTTCCAGCCGGACCGTCTCCTTCGCGGCGGAAGGCTTCGGCGGCAGGGACAGCCGGACAGTCTGCTTGGCGATGGGTGCCCCGGGCGCGGCCGGGGCCGCCGGAGCGGCGGGCGCCGCCGGTTTAGGCGCGGCGGGCGCCGCCGGGGCCGCTGCCCCGGCGCTGCGCGGAGGCAGTTCCAGCCGGACCGTTTCCTTGGCGGCAGGCTTCGGCGGGAGACTGATGCGAACAGTCTCCTTTTTGGGCTGAACCTTGGATCCCGCGGCAGATGGTGGGGCGGCGCCAGCGGGCAATTTCAAGTTGTCGGCCATAGAAAGTGTGTCGGCGCGTGACGCTAGGGAGGGGCAAATGAACTGTCAAACTCTTAAACCATTCTTCCGATTTCAATCTACTTAGGATTCCGCTGTAGTCGTCCACATGGGCCGTTCGGCCGATGCCATTCTCAGCCGCGTGCCTCCTCCGGTTTGTTCGCGTGCTCGTGTCGGCGCGAGATCGTGACCAACCCGATGACCGTCAGCAAGCCATTCAATATCAACAGTTCGTTCCCGAACGCATAGCCGCTGAACCACGCCTTGGAATTCGTGTCCAACAGGTAGCAAACCATCGGCGGCACGCCGCAGACCAGCGGCACCCAGCCATCACGCACCCGCCACTTGCAGATGAGCCCAAACGCGAAGAGCCCCAGCAGCGGCCCGTAAGTGTAGTTGGCCAGCTTCAGCACCGCCCCGATGACACTGGGTGTGCCCACCGCCTGGAACGCCAGGATGGTCAACAGCAGCACCACGGCGAACCCGACATGCACCCGGTGCCGCAGGGCGGTCTTCCGCGCCTCATCGAGATCCTTCCGCTGTTCCGTGCCGAGCATGTCGATGCAAAAGCTGGTGGTCAACGTGGTCAGCACGGAGTCCGCGCTGGAAAACGTGGCCGCCGTCAGTCCGAGGATGAACACCACCGCCGCAAACGTGCCGAGATGCTGCAGTGCCAGCATCGGGAACAAATGGTCGGTGCGCTCCGGCAGCTTCACGCCCTTGGTGCTGGCGTAGGTGTAGAGCAGTGCGCCCATCGCCAGGAAGAACAGGTTCACCAGCACCACCACCAGACTGAAGCTCACCATGTTGATCTGCGCCTCGCGCAACGACCGGCAGCTCAGGTTCTTCTGCATCATGTTCTGGTCCAGCCCGGTCATCACGATGGCGATGAACGCGCCACCGAAAAACTGCTTCCAGAAGAATGTCCCCTCCTTCGCGTCCCAGAAGAACACCTGTGAGTGCGGGCTTTCCGCCACGGTCTTGAGCAACCCGTTCCAATCCAGGCCGAGCTGCTGTGCAATCGCCCAGATGGAGAGCAGCACCCCGAGCAGCAGAAACGCCGACTGGAACGTGTCCGTCCACACCAGCGTCTTGATGCCACCCCGGTAAGTAT
The DNA here is from genome assembly GCA_964496695.1 of uncultured Klebsiella sp. GTDB lineage: Bacteria > Verrucomicrobiota > Verrucomicrobiia > Limisphaerales > SXTU01 > SXTU01. The sequence continues at coordinate 10,166 of CAZCBE010000083.1, read as the reverse complement.
AGGCGAGCATCAGGCCAATGATGCTGGCCACCGAGAGCCAGAATGGCACGCCCCACGCGTCGAAGACAAACGTCTGGATCACGCTCGCCGCCAGAAACAGCCGCGCTGCCGCACCCAGCGTCCGCGACAGGATGAAGTAGGCGGAGCCCGTCCGTTGCGACCACGTTCCGAACCGCCCATGCAGGTAGCTGTAGATCGAGGTGAGGTTCAGCCGGTAGTAAAGCGGCAGCAGCACGAAGGAGATCACCGCATAGCCCAGCACATACCCGAACACGATCTGCAGGTAGGAGAACGCCGACTTGCCGACCGACCCGGGCACCGAGATGAAGGTCACGCCGGAGAGCGAGTCGCCAATCATCCCAAACGCCACCGCATACCACGGCGACGCCTTGTTCCCGAGGAAGTAGGAGGCATTGGTCGCATTCCGGCTCGTGAACCAGGCGATCAGCATCAGAAAGCCAAAATAGGCCCCGATGCAGGAAAGGATGGCGACGGGTGACATGCTGGCGCGGACACTGCGGAGCCAGCCACGATTTTTCAATCCTGCACGCGCGCAAGTTGACCCTCCCCTGCCCGCCCGCTAGCCTCGCGCCCATGATTATTGCACCGTCGCTGCTGGCCGCCAATTTTGGGCGCTTCGCGGCGGACACCCAGCGCTTTGACCAGTCGGGGGCCGAGTGGCTGCACCTCGACATCATGGACGGCCACTTCGTGCCGAACATCTCCTTTGGCCCGGCGGTGGTGAAGACCTTGCGTCCGCTGACGAAGAAGTTTTTCGACGTGCATCTCATGTGCTCCAAGCCGGAGATCCTGCTGGAGCCCTTCGTGAAGGCCGGCGCGGACCAGATCATCGTCCATGTCGAACTCGGCGACCGCGTCGAGGGCCTGCTCTGGAAGATCAAATCCATGGGCAAGAAAGTCGGCCTCGCCGTCAATCCCCCCACGGCCATCGAGAACGCGCGCCCCTACCTCGACCACATTGACCTTCTCCTCGTGATGACCGTGAACCCCGGCTTCGGCGGCCAGCCCTTCATCCACGAGTGCGTGCCCAAGATCCAGCAGGCCGCCGCGTGGAAGCGTAAACTGGGCCTGAATTACCACATCGAAGTGGACGGCGGCATCACCTTCGACACCGTGGGCGAATGCGCCCGCGCGGGTGCTGATGTCTTCGTCAGCGGCACCGGCATCTTCGGCCAGCACAGCCTCAAGGCGGCGGTGAAAAAGATGCGTGGGATCGCGATCAAGAACGATCCGGCGGTGGCGGACCTGCTGTGAACGGGAACCGGTGGTCAGACCACCAGTTCGTTGAACGACACCTTGAATCCGGCCAGCAGCTTCGAGCGCGCGGATTCTGATTCCACCACGCGGCAGTGGAGTTGATACATCCCCTTTGTCAGCACGAACACCTCGATGGACGTCGTGTCAGGGTCGAGTATCCAATACTCTTTGACGCTGAACTGCTCGTAGAGCGCCTTCTTGTCCACCCGGTCACGCCGCCAGCTTCCCGGCGAAAGGACTTCAGCCGCAAGGTCAGGCGCACCGGCGATGTGGTCACCGATGATGCCCACTCGTTCACGCGCGATGAAGAAAACGTCGGGCTGAACCACTAGGCGTGGGCCAAGAACCACATCCAGCGGCGAGGCGAACACCCGTCCCAGCCCGCGCGGTTCCGCGTGATTCTTCAGCGCTTCCCAAAGGCGAAGGACAACGGTCTGATGACTGGGCTTGGGCGAAGGTGACATGATGAGTTCCCCGTCCCACAACTCGACGGGCAAGTTGGTTTCCTCAAGCTCGGCGCACATCTCCGCATAAGTCCACCGCCGCCTTGGTTTGGGGCGTTCGAGCGGACTGGGGGCAGTCGCGGTTGCCATGTCCAAAGTAAGCTTCAGCCGCCCCGAAAAAGCAAATCCAGCCTCAGCCCGCGCTGCCAGGGCAGCCCGACAGGTTTCCACCCGCTCCCCCAAACCTCGGCCTCTGCGTCTGTCCCGCCTCTGCGGTGTAAATGAGTTTGTCCACACCACTGACGCTCATGGGTCGCCTCAACCCTCATTTTTCTGACCCCATCCTTCTGACCTCGCTCCCGGGATTTCTTCGTGTTCATTCGTGTCCCTTCGTGGTTCACTTCGCTGACCAAACCTATGGCCAAGATTAAATTCGGAACCGACGGCTGGCGCGCCGTCATTGCAGAAGATTTCACCTTCGAGAACGTCAGCCGCGTGGCGCAGGCCACGGCGACATATTGGAACCGCAACTCCGTCGCCGGCGTCACGAACCACGCTGTCGTCGGCTACGACCGCCGCTTCCTCTCCGACCAGTTCGCCCTGCGCACCGCCGAGATCCTCGCGGCGAACGGCTTCATCGTGACCCTCACCGACCGCCCCACCCCCACGCCGGCCGTGTCGTGGACCGTGAAGAAGCAGGGCGGCATCGGCGGCGTGATGCTCACCGCCAGCCACAACCCGGCCATCTTCAACGGCTTCAAGCTCAAGGCCTGGTTCGGCGGCTCCGCCCCGCCGGAGATCTGCAGTGCGGTCGAAGCCTTGCTTGATGCGGAACCGGTCAAGGCCATGCCCTTCGCCGAGGCCGTCGAGTCCGGACACATCGTGGTCAAGGACATCTGCCCGCCCTACTACGCCGCGATCAAGAAGCTCGTGAACTTCAAGCTCATCGCGGCATCGAAGCTCAAGTTCGCCCACGAGGCCCTCTTCGGCGTCGGCGCGGGCTGCTTCGACCGACTGCTCGCGGGGACCACCTGCAAGGTCACGACCCTCAACGCCGCGCACGACCCCTTCTTCGGCGGCATCAACCCCGAGCCCATCGCCAAGAACTACGGCCGCAGCATGGCCTACCTCGCCAAGCACCCGCACGACCTCTGCCTCGTCACTGACGGCGACGCCGACCGCGTCGGCGGCATGGACGGCCACGGCAACCCGCTCTCCACCCACCAACTCATCTGCCTGCTGCTCCGCCATTACGCCGTCAACAAGGGCATGAAAGGCCGCGTCGTAAAAGCGCTCACCACCACCAGCATGGTGGACAAGATGTGCGCCGCGCTCGGCCTGGAACTCGTCGAGACCGGCGTGGGCTTCAAATACATCGCGAGCGAAATCATCAAGGGCGGCGTGCTGCTCGGCTTCGAGGAGAGCGGCGGCATCGGCTTCCCTGGCCACGTCCCCGAGCGCGACGGCATCCTCGCCGGCCTGATGCTCCTCGAAATGCTCGCCACCGAGCGCAAGCCGCTCACCAAACTCCTCGCCCAACTCGAAAAGGAATACGGCCCCCACCGCTACGGCCGCATTGACACCCACTTCCCCTTGGAGAAACGCGCCGCCCTCATGGAGTTCTGCAAGAACAACCCGCCCGCGAAGCTGCTCACCTCCAAGCTCAAAGACGTGAAGAGCTACGACGGCGTAAAGTTCTGCGCCGAAGACGGCTCCTGGCTCATGCTCCGCGGCTCCGGCACCGAACCCATCCTCCGCATCTACGCCGAGGCCAAGTCCGACGCCGACGCGCAGAAGCTGCTAGAGCTAGGCGTGAGCCTGACGAAGAAGGTATGATCATCCTCCTGTAGGAGGCTCCATCTAACTCTGCAAGGCAGTTGGAACCTCCTCACGTCGGCTGCTACCGGAGTGATTACCGCTGCACCCGCGCGCTCCCCCCGCCCACGAGCGCCTCGACCTCCTTCAGCGTCGCCATGCTCGTATCCCCCGGCGTGGTCATGGCCAGCGCGCCGTGCGCTGCACCAAAGTCCACCGCCTTCTGCGCGTCGTTGAACTGGAGAAAGCCATAGATCAGCCCGCTCGCGAAACTGTCCCCGCCACCCACGCGGTCGAGTATCCACAAGTCCTTCCGCAGCTCCGCCTCGCAGAACTGCCCGCCCGCCCAGGCGATCGCGCCCCAGTCGTTCACACTCGCGGACTTCACCGTGCGCAGCGTGGTGGCCACCACCTTGAAGTTCGGGAAGGCCGTGACCGCCTGCGTGATCATCTGCTGGAACGCCTCCGTCTCCAGGTTCGCCAGATTGTGGTCCACGCCCTTCACCTCGAAGCCCAGGCACGCGGTGAAATCCTCTTCGTTGCCGATCATCACATCAATGAACGGCGCGAGCGCTCGGTTCACTGCCTGCGCCTTCTTCTGCCCGCCGATGGATTTCCACAGCGAGGGCCGGTAGTTCAAATCATAGCTCACGATCGTGCCGTGCCGCTTCGCCGCCCGCACGGCCTCCAGCACCACCGCCGCCGTCGTCTCGGACAACGCGGCGTAGATGCCGCCGGTATGCAGCCAGCGCACGCCCAGCTTGCCGAAGATGTGCTCCCAATCCACCTGCCCGGGCCGCATCTGGCTCGCGGCGGAGTTCGCGCGGTCCGAGATGCCCACCGCCCCGCGCAGGCCATAACCGCGCTCGGTGAAGTTCAGCCCCACGCGCACGTTCCGCCCGATGCCATCGAACGGCACCCACTGGATGAACCGTGTGTCCACGCCCCCTTGCAGGATGAAGTCCTCCACCAGCCGGCCCACGTCATTCTCCGGGAACGCCGTGACCACCGCCGTGCGCTGGCCGAAGCACCGACGCAGCCCGCGCGCCACGTTGTATTCCCCGCCGCCCTCCCAGACCTTGAATTCTCGCGCCGTGCGCACGCGCCCCTCGCCGGGATCGAGGCGCAGCATGATCTCCCCGAGGGAAACCTGGTCAAAGGCGCACTGTTCAGCGGGACGGAGTTGAAGCATCGGCATGGCGAAATTGGTTTGCTGCTCGGTCAGAGAGTTGGGGAGAACGCCCGGCGGAGACAACTGGATTTTTGCAACCGATCGTCCCTTAGCCGGGACGATGCAGTCGGAGCGTCGGCTTGCAGCCGGCTTACCGTGCTGTGACGAACGATGGCTGCCGTTGGGGAAGACGAAGCCGAGGCACTGAACGGTGCGTCCAATCTCCTGCCCTGCGCAGGGCTTCTGAACTCCGTTTGGGCTAAGCCGGCTGGGAAGCCGGCGCTCCGTCAACTGCATCGTCCCGGCTTAGCGCGCAGCCGCACAGAGCCTTGGGTCTCCCCCCGCCGGGCAAGCGAAGACGCTTGCGGCACGGCCGGCCGGAGGCCGGCGCTACGTAGCGCCCGCGTCCCGCGGGCCGTATCGCCGGCGTCCGCGCCGGCTCGGGTTCGGACGAGGGGCGAACTACACCCATCCTAAACGCCAAAAACGCCCGGCAGCGTGAGCTACCGGGCGTTCGAGGAAGTTTGCGTTGTCCCGCCTTACACGTTGTAAGTGCTCGACGAGATGTTGCCGCCGCGCCCCGTCCAGTTCGTGTGGAAGAACTCGCCGCGCGGCTTGTCCAGCCGCTCGTAGGTGTGCGCGCCGAAGTAATCGCGCTGCGCCTGGAGCAGGTTCGCCGGCAGCACGGCGCTGCGATACTGGTCGTAGAACGCCAGCGCGGTGCTGAAGGCCGGCACCGGGATGCCCCGCAACGCCGCCGTGGAGACGATCTTGCGCCAGCCCTTCTGGCAGCGCTTGATCTCGCTGCGGAAGTAGTCGTCCAGCATCAGGTTCATCAGCTTGGGATTCTTCTCGTAGGCTTCCTTGATCTTGCCCAGGAAGCGCGACCGGATGATGCAGCCGCCGCGCCACATGAGGGCGATGCCGCCGTAGTTCAAGTTCCAGCCGTATTCCTTCGCCGCCGCGCGCATGAGCATGTAGCCCTGCGCGTAGCTGACGATCTTCGAAGCATAGAGCGCGTCGCGGATGTCCGCGATGAACTGCTTCTTCCGCTCGGGATTGGCCGCGATGCTGGTGAGGAACGGGCGCGGGCCTTTCAACTTCTTCGCCGCCTTCACGCGCTCGTCCTTCAGCGCCGAGACGCAGCGGGAGTAAACCGCCTCCGCCATCAGCGTGATGGGGATGCCGAGGTCCTGCGAATTGATCACCGTCCACTTGCCCGTGCCCTTCTGGCCGGCGGTGTCGAGGATCTTGTCCACGAGCGGGGAGCCGTCCTCGTCCTTCTTGGCGAGGATGTCGCGGCTGATCTCGATGAGGTAGCTGTCGAGGTCGCCGAGATTCCACTCCTTGAGCACCTCGTGCATCTCGTCGGCGGTCAGGCCGAGGCCGTGCTTCATGATGTTGTAGGCCTCGCAGATGAGCTGCATGTCGCCATACTCGATGCCGTTGTGGACCATCTTCACGTAATGGCCCGCGCCGCCCTCGCCCACCCAGTCGCAGCAAGGCGCGCCGCCGTCCACCTTGGCCGAGATGCCCTGGAAGATGGACTTCACCGCCGGCCACGCCGAAGGGGAGCCGCCGGGCATGATCGAAGGCCCGCGCCGCGCGCCTTCCTCACCGCCGGACACGCCCGTGCCAATGTATTGAAAGCCCTTGCTCTCCAGATATTTCACGCGACGGTCGGTGTCGCCGAAGAGCGAGTTGCCGCCATCAATCACGATGTCGCCCGCCTCGAGGTGCGGCAGGAGCGTCTCAATGAATTCGTCCACCGGCTTGCCGGCCTTGACCATGAGCATGATGCGGCGGGGGCGCTTGAGTTTGCTGATCAGCTCGGGGATCGAGTGCGCGCCGACCACGTTGGTGCCTTTGGCCTCGTTGGCGAGGAAGTCATCCACCTTCGACGTGGTGCGGTTGTAGGCCACGACGTTGAAGCCGTGGTCGTTCATGTTGAGGATCAGGTTCTGGCCCATGACGGCCAGGCCAATGACTGCGATATCGCCTGTAGGTTCCATGTTGGTTGAGTCGGGGTTAACCGAATTAGGTGGCGCAGCTTAACGAGGTGGGCGGAGGGGGCGAGATTTTTTTCGGGGCTGATGCCGGTAGGAGACGAGGTGACGAGTCACAAACCAACCTGGAGGGCGCGGATGGACCATAGCCGGGTGGCAAGGCCCCGTCAGCCGTCCCCGGGCTGAAAGCCGGAGAGGTGAAAGCCTGGGGTGAAGCCCCAGGAAAAGATGCAGGCAATGAGGCCAGCGCTGTAAGCGCGTCATTCCCTGCCAACCCACCAGCGGCACCGGCCAGTCCCGGGCTTACAGCCCGGAGTCGAATGGGAACCCGTTGACCTGGGGCTGCGCTCACGGTGTTCGCTCCACCCCAGGCTATCACAGGACGGGCTTTCAGCCCTGCGGCGGCGCTCTTGCTCACACTAATGTCGCCGACTGCACCGCGCTTAGCGTCGTGCCTTCGCTGTTGGTGCAACGTCTGCTGAATCCGCAGAGCCACGCTTTGTTAGTTGAGCTCCGCTCCGGGTTTTGACCCGCCCCAAACTTGCGGCTACCCTCCCCGCGAGCCAACCACACGCCGATGAATCCATTCGCACTGCATGCCCGCCTGCTGGCTGCCCCGGCGGTTTTGAGCTTGCTGGATGCGGCGGTGACGCTGGCTTACCAGCCCGCCGCGTATTGGAATGGCGACCGGTCGCAGCTCATCGAGGCCAACCCGCTGGTTTGGGTGGCCCTGCGCATCCATCCGCTGATGCTCATTCCGGGGTTTCTGGGCTGGTATGCACTGTTCGGATGCCTGATTTTTCGCACGCCGTCCTGGATTGGACTGCGTTGCCATGTCCTGCTGGCGGTGGGGCATCTGGTGGCCGTCTCGGGGTGGTTAATCCGGCTGCATCCGCGCGGAATGGTCTGGACCGTGCTGCTCTGGGGCATCGCCGTGCCGCTGGCGGCCGCGCTGTTCCGGCCGTTTCGTTCGCAGTGGAATGGGACGGCGAGGGTAGCAATGTCCGACACGAAAGCGCCGTGATGCGTGGCCGATACCACGCTCCGCGAGGCACGGATCTGTGGAGGAGCTTGGGCTGAGATTTCGCGAAGCGACAGCTTCGTGCGATGAGCCCCTGAACCCCGTGCCGGCGGCTTGCAGCCACCGCGTTGCGGGTGGAGAGCTTGCACCCGGTTCGTCCTGCCGTAGCCCAAAGACGGCGGCTGCAAGCCGCCGGCACGGGCTCAAGGAGCGGGCAGCTTGGACACGCGGTTGAGCGCCCTTGACGTGGTGCGCCTCCTCTCCCCTGCCCTCTCCTCCATTCCATGGAGGAGAGGGAGGCCGGAGCGCGCGATGGGTCCGTGCGGTGCGCTGCTGCGTCCCGGCGGTCGGGGCGCATCGTGACACAGCCCCCGAAGCCAAGCCGGCGCGGACGCCGGCGATACGGCCCGCGGGACGCGGGCGCTACGTAGCGCCGGCCTCCGGCCGGCCGTGCCGCAAGCGTCCTCGCTTGCCCGGGTGGTCGCCGGGCGGAAATCCATGCTTGCAAAGGGCCTTCGCTTGGCTACTTTCCCGCCTCCGCTGCGGCCAGAGAGCGTCGCGCGTAGCGTCCGAATTCTGACACTTTATGGCAAACGTAACTGAAATCCGCAAAGGCATGGCCATCCGCCAGGGTGGCGACGTGGTGGTGGTGCTCGAAGTCACGCACCGCACGCCCGGCAACCTCCGCGCCTTCGTCCAGATCAGCATGCGCAGCATCAAGACGGGCAAGACCTCCGAACTGCGCTTCGCCTCCGGTGAAAAGATCGAGGTCGTGCCGATGATGACGACCAAGATGGAGTTCAGCTACAAGGACGGCGAAGACTACGTCTTCACCAACCCCGAGAACTACGAGACGGTCACGCTCGCGCCGGAACTGGTCGGCGACTGCAAGAACTACCTCGTGGAAAACGGCGGCGTCACGATGGTCTTCGTCGAGGACAAGGCCGTGTCCGTCGAGCTGCCCTCGAGCGTGATCCTGACGGTGGCCGAGGCCCCCGAAGGCATCCGCGGCGATAGCGCGAACAACATGCAGAAGCCCGCGACGCTTGAGACCGGCGTGGCCATCCAGGTGCCGCTCTTCATCAAGCCCGGCGAGAAGATCAAGGTGGACACGCGCACCGGCAAATACATGGAGCGCGCCTGAGCCCCGGCCCTCCCGGCGAACGGATTTGAAACGCCCGCCTTCCGGCAGGTGTTTCGTTTTCTTCCCCGGAGCGCGGCACTCCGGGCCGCCGCATGAACCTTGCAGAAGACGATTCTGACATTCCTACGACGTTCCCTGCTTCCAGCCGCTGCGGCCCAGCGGGCCGCGCGCCGGGGCCGCCTCCTTCATCCGGGGTTGGCTTTCTCGCGTTGACAGGCTTGGCTTGCCCCGGTGTCCGACCAGCGTTTGCAACGCAGCCTGCGCGCGACCTTCCTCGGGATGGTCGTGAACACGCTGCTGGCCGTGGGCAAGATGGTGGCGGGCTTCCTCGGCCAGTCCCACGCGCTTGTCGCGGACGGCGTTGAGTCGCTCGCCGACATCTTCAGTTCCATTATCGTGTGGCGGGGGATGGTGATCGCGGCGGAACCGGCGGATGCCGACCATCCCTACGGCCACGGCAAGGCGGAGCCGCTCGCCTCCGCGATGGTGGCGATCATGCTCCTGCTCGCCGCGCTGTGGATCGCGGTCAACTCCGTGCGCGAGGTGTTTCATCCGCATGGCACCCCGGCGCCCTGGACGTTGCTGGTGTTGCTCGGCGTCATCTTGGTGAAGGAATCCCTCTTCCGCCATGTATTGAGCGAAGGCGCTACCGTGGAGAGCGACCCGGTGAAGGGCGACGCGTGGCATCATCGCAGCGATGCCATCACGTCGTTGTTCGCCGGCGTGGGCATTGCCATCGCGCTGATGGGCGGCCCGGGCTACGAGTCGGCGGATGACATCGCCGCCCTGCTCGCCTCGTGTGTCATCGCGTTCAACGGCTGGCGGCTGCTGGTGCCGGCGTTTGGCGAATTGATGGATGCGGCTCCCGACCTGGCCGAGGTGGAGGAGATCCGGGCGATTGCGGCCAGCGTGCCGGAAGTGCGCCTCGTCGAGAAGTGCCTCACCCGCAAGATGGGCTGGCATCTCTACGTGGACATGCATGTGCATGTGGACCCGCAGATGACGGTCGAGCGCGCCCATGCCATCGCCCACGAGGTGAAGGACCGGGTGCGGAAGCAACTCCCGAAGGTGCGGGATGTCCTGGTGCATCTGGAACCGGCGCGGCAGTGAGGCGCGTGTCGCTTGGTGCTTCTGAACCGGAGCGCGGCACTCCGGGCCGCAGCGGCGACTTGCGCAGCAAGACGAACGAACCCTCGGAGCATTGCGGTAAAGAAGTTGCCGCTGCGGGCGGGAGGCACAGTGCCATGACATAGTGGACAACCTAGTGCCACGACATGGTGGACACCTC
>CAZCBE010000082.1:0-32208 GCA_964496695.1 uncultured Klebsiella sp. | reverse complement strand
CTAACCCTCTCCCCCGATGGGGGAGAGGGGACTTGCACGCCGTGGTGAGCCTTCTGCTGCGTGAACGCCGCGCCTCACGGCAACCCCACCAGCGCTTCTTGCTTCACCCAGCCCGTGCGCTGGCCGCTGTCGCGCACCTGCCGCCAGTCGTCCTTCACATCGAGCACCTCGACTTCGGTTCCGTCGCGCAGGCTGAACGCCGCCTTGGATTCCGCCAGCGGTCCCGGTCGCACGGGCGCTTCCGGCACCACCACCACCGCCAGCCGCGTTGCGCTCCGCTCCCAATGCGCCGCCCCCAGCAGGCAGGTGAAGACCACCGCCCCGCCCCCCGCTGTTTTCGTCAGCCAGCCGAAGGTCGCGCGTTTGCCCGGCCAAGCCTCGCCCAGCGCCAGCAGCAGGAACCACGCGCCCAGGCCCGCCCCCGCCAGCCAGGCCCATTCGCCCTCCGTGTGCTTCCGCAGCAGGTGCCGGCCCAGTGGTTCATCCACCGTGGCCCCGAGACTGCGGCGTGCGAACAGCAGGTTGGCCCGCGCATCCGGGTCGCGCGGAGCGAGCCGCAGCGCCTGATGATACTGGAAGATCGCCCGCCCGGGCTGCCCGCTCTTGAAGCGCGCATTCCCGAGGTTGAAGTGCAGTGCCGCCGTCGGCGCGTTCGTGAGCAGCCGCTCATAAGCCCCCGCCGCCTCGGCAAACTTCCCCTGCTCAAACAGCTTGTTCGCCGTCTCAAACTCCGCGACCGGCTCCGCCCGCAGCGGGGCGCACGAGAGCAGCAGCACCGCGAGCCAGGCGGACACGGTGCCTGAGTAGTCGCAGCCATTAGGCTGCGCATGATGCCTTCGCAACCTGAAGGCTGCGATGACGGCACGAATGAACTCCCTCCTCATCCCGCCACCTCCAGCGCTCGCAGCTCCACCACCGTCGCCTCGAACTGCGCTGCCAGCTTCGTCAGTTCCGCCGTTTCGCGCACCGGCGCATAGCGCGCGGCATTGCACACTTGAAACAGCGCGTGCAGCGACTTGCAGGTTGCTTCGCCCGCCCCCATTGGCCGCAGGCGCTCGTCAATCACATCCTCCGTGATCGCGCTGGCCGGCAGGTCCAGCCGCTCGCCGAGCTGCTCCTGCAGCAGCCGGAACAGGTTCGCAAAGAACGCCTCCGGTTGCGCCGCCGCCGCCTGCTGGCGCAGTTCGCCCAGCCCCTTGGCCACCAGTTTCTCCACCTCGCGCCGGCGCCGCAGCCGCGGGTTGTTTGCGAGTTTCTCCGCCTGCATCCGGCGTCCCAGCAAGACGAGCCACAGCGCGAAGGGCAGCCCGGACATCAGCCAGATGCCCGGCTGCCGCAGCCCGCCCGGGCCGGTGGCCAGCGCGCCAAGCTGCGGCTTGATATGCACCAGTTCCGTGGCCACGGGAGCGGCCGTGTTGGTCGAAGTCATCACCACGGTCGGAGCCTGCGCGGCGGCGGCGGCGCGCACCCGCAAGGGCGTGGCCGGCTGCCGGATGGAGCGGTAGCCCCGCGCCTCGGGATCGAAGTAGCTGAACGTGAACGCCGGCAGTTCCTTCACCTCCGTGCTCTGCGGCTGCACCACCTGCTCGAACTTGCGCACACCCGCCAGATTGAGCGGATCAGGCATCTCCGTGACGGCACTCGCCGGATAGGACTTGAACGCCTCGCCCAGTTCCAAGGCCGGCATCCGCACCCCGTCCAGCCCGCCGCGTCCACTGACCTGCACACGCAACGTGATCGGATCGCCCACCGCCACCTCCAGTGGCGCGAGCGTCGCACTCATCTGGAAGGTGCCCACCGCGCCGTTGAAGTCCGCCGGCCGGCCCTCCGCCGGCAGCGGCTGCACCGCGATGTCCAGCGGCTCGCTCAAAATGGTGACCGCCTGCAAACGGGTGCCGCGATTGAAAAAGTCAAAGGCCTCGTTGCCCCCCACCCGGAGGAGGAGATTAAACGAACATTGGGCCGGGCCGAGCGGAAGTTTGCCTGCCTTGACCGGCGTGGCGACATACCGGAACAGCATGACGTTATACACCGTGTTGCCGATCTGCTCCTGCGTCTGCTGGTGGGGTTGCGCCGCCAGCGTGAAGCCATCCCCGCTGAAGGCCGGCATTTGAAATTCACGTCCGCCCGTCACATAGAGCCGCACCTCCACCGTGAACGGCTCCCCGACGAATACATTGGTCTTGCTCGCGCGAAGCTTGACGAAAGTGAATTGCCGGTAGTTCTCCGTGTCCGGCAGCTTGGCATCCGCCGCGTAAACTTTCAGCGCCAGCGGCTGCGTGGGCAGCATCCCGCCGGCTACCGGCACTTGGAAGGCGGGTATGGTGTAATCCCCGGGCTGCGACGCGGTGATGATGATGGGAATCAGCAGCGCCTGGGACATCTTCCCGTTGATGATGGTCGTGGACTGGGAAGAGCGGCCCGCCTGGAACAGCAGGTTCGGAGCATTGGGCACCCGCAGCGCACCCGTGGGCTGGCCGCCTTCAAACCGCAGCGTCAGCACCGCCTGCTCTCCGACCCGGATCGTCGAGCGGTCCAGCGTCGCGCTGAGCGTGACCGCGTGGGCGGAGAACGAGAAAAGCCAGAGCGCAACAACCGCGCAAAAGCGACTGATTCTTAATGGCGGGTGCGGATGCTTTCCCTCTCCCCCAGTGGGGGAAAGGGGGAAGCACACGGCGGCATTCCGGCCTCGCCCACCTTGCTGCTCAAATCCCTCGGCTGCCTTCATCACCAGTTCTTGAACACCCGGTTGTTCGCCTTCTGCACGGCGTTGGTGGGCAGGAAAATCAGCGCGCGCTCCTCGTTGCGCTGCGAGTCGAGCAACTGCATCGCCTGCGCCGCCGTCATCTGCCCGAGCGCGGTCGCCTGGCCGGACTCCGGCTCACCCTGATCGCCCTTCTGTCCCTGCTTCTGCTGCCCCGGCTTATCCTCCGGCTTTTTCGGCTCTGGCGGCTTCTCTGGCGGCTTTTGCTGGTTCTGTTGATCCTGCTTCTTTTCGTCCTGCTTGGAATCCTCGGGTTTCTTCTGATCCGGCTTCTGCTGGTCCTTCTTCTGGTCGTCCTTCTTTTGGTCATCCTTCTTCTGATCGTCCTGCTTCTTCTGGTCCTGTTTGTTCTGGTCGTCCTTTTGATCGCCCTGCTTGTCTTCCTGCTTCTGATTGTCCTTGGACTTTTCCTGCTCCTTTTTGAGTTCCTCCAGCTTGCGCTGCACGAAGTCCCGGTTGTGCTTCGCGTCGGCGTCCTCAGGCCGGAGCTTGAGCGCCGTGTCGTAGAAGCCGATGGCACCCTGCCACGCCTCCTGCTTTTGCGCGGGCTCGGCGGCCCCTTCGCCCATCTGGAAATAGGCGTTGCCGAGGTTGTAAAACGCGCTCTGCGCCAGCAACGGGTCGCGTGCCCCGGTCGCACTGCTGAAGTGCCGCGTGGCATCCTCGAACTTCTTGGCCTGATACGCCGCCGCCCCGGCATTGAACGCGAGCCGGGAATCCTCCGGTCGCTGCGCGCGCAGACGGTCGTATTCCTTCAGTGCGGCGTCGTAACGGCCCGACTCATACTGCTTGAGCGCGTCCGCCGAGGAGGCCCCGGCAGGGCAGGGGAGCAGCAGCCAGGCGAGCAGGACAAAGAGCGAACAGCAAACCGCGCGCGGCGAAGCGTCCAGCGCGCGCGTGCTGGTCCCCTCTCCCCCATCGGGGGAGAGGGTTAGGGTGAGGGGGCGACGTGCGAACGCGGCGCGCATGCAAATGATTTGAGAACTGCGGAGGCCAGCCGAAAGGCACTCCGGCCTACGCAAGGGCACGGCCCGGCCTGCCCCCTCACCCCAGCCCTCTCCCCCGATGGGGGAGAGGGAGAAGAAGCAGTTCGTTCTCACGATATTATTTCGCCATTGTCGCATCGGCATTATTGGACAGTTTCGTCGTCGGCGCGTTCACCCCGGCCGGCCGCCGCACCTTCTGCCGCTCGGGCAGGAACAGCTCGACCACGAGCAAAACAACCGCGATTCCGAGCGGCCAGTAAAATCGCTCGTGATGCCGCTGCATCAGCTTGGAATTGAACTCCGATTTCGGCAACGGCGCGAGCCCGCGTTCATAGAGCACATCCATCGTGTTCGCCCCGCGCAACGGCAGGTAAAACCCGCCGGACGCGCCGGCGATCTGCTGGAGCAGCGTCTCGTTCAGCCGCGACTTCACCACGTTCCCGCTTTCGTCCTTCAGGAAGTCCAGCTTGCCCTTCTCGTCGCGCACCCGGATCAGCTCCCCCGCCGCCGAGCCCACGCCGATGGTGAAGATGCGCAGCCCCTTGTCGCTCGCCGCCTTCGCCGCCTCAATGACGCCCGCCTCATGGTCCTCGCCGTCGGTGAACAGCACCAGGATCTTGTGGTTGTCCCCGTCCTTGAACGCCGTCAGTGCGGCCAGGATGGTCTCGGCGATGGCCGTGCCGCCCTGCGGAATGATGTTCACGTCCAGCGCGCTCACGCCCTGGCGGAACGCCTCTTCGTCGAGCGTGAGCGGACATTGCAGGAACGCGCTGCCCGCAAACGCCACCAGCCCCAGGCGGTCGTTCTTCGCGAGCTTCATCAGCTCCATGGCCGCGAGCTTCGCGCGCTCCAGCCGGTTCGGCGGAATGTCCGCCGCCAGCATGGACCGCGACGTGTCCACCGCCACGACAATGTCCAATCCCTTCTGCGAAACTTCCTCCCACGAGAAGCCCCACTGCGGCCGCGCCAGCGCAATCACCGCGCTGGCCACCGCCGTGACCAGCAGCACCAGCCGCACCTTCTGCCGCGTCTTCGAGACCCCGACCGTGAGCTGCGCCAGCAGCCGCGACTGCACGAACTGCGAAATGAGCCGCTCCTTCTCGCGCCACGCCCACACGAGAAACACCGCCAGCAGCGGCACGAGCAGCAGCAGCCAGAGCAGTTGGGGGAGGGCGAACTTCATGGCAGTTTCCTCAGCAGCGTATTCCCCAGCACAATCTCCGCCACCAGCAGCCCCAGCCCGGCGGCGATCAGCCAGTGCGCCAGTTCGCGGTAGCGCTGGAACTTCTTCACCTCCACCGTGGATTTCTCGAGCTGGTCAATCTCCAGGAAGATGCGGCGGAGGGTCTCTGTGTTGTCCGCGCGGTAGTAGCGCCCGCCGGTCTTGTCCGCGACCTTCTTCAGCACGTCCTCGTCAATGTCCACCGGCACCATCCGGTCGCGCTTGCGCCCGAACTCGTCAACGTAGGGCCACGGTGCCTCGCCGCGCGTGCCCACGCCGATGGTATAGCACTTGATCGCCAGTGCCTGTGCGGCTTCGGCGGCGGTGAGCGGGGGCACTTTGCCGGCGTTGTTCACGCCGTCGGTGAGCAGGATGATGATCTTGCTCTTGGATTGCAGGTCCCGCAGCCGGTTCACCCCCGCGATCAGCCCCGCGCCAATGGCCGTGCCCTCCTCGATGCCATCGAAGCCGATGCGGGCCAGGTTCTGCAACAGGAAGTCGTGGTCCAGCGTGAGCGGCCCGGCCACATACGCGCGCCCGGCGAAGACCACCAGCCCGATGCGGTCGCCGGGCCGCTTCTGGATGAACTTCTGCATCGTGTCCTTGGCCAGGGTCAGCCGGTTGATCCGCCGGCCGGCCGCGTCCTTGAAGTCCTCGGCTTCCATGCTCCGCGACAGGTCCAGCGCGAAGACGATGTCAATGCCGCTGGCCGAGATCTTCGTCTCGCCCTCGCCGAGCTGCGGCCGGGCCAGCGCGAGGAAGAACAGCGCCAGCGCGAACCACCGCAGCGCGCGGAGAAACGCCCCGGCCCGCGACTGCACCTCTCCGGTCAGCCCGCGCACGAGCTGCACCGAGGAGTAGAGAAACGCCGGCTGCGCATCCCGCCGTCCCTTCAGCCATGCGAGCAACGGCAACAAGAGCAGCAGCAACAGCAGCCAAGGATGGGCGAAGGAGAAGGTCATGCGAACGCGAAATGCGGAACGCGGAGTGTGCCCGCCCGTCCAATCCAACGGTGTCCGTCACGCATCGGCTGGCCAGAGCACCACGGAGTCGAAGCTCGAATCCCCTCTCCCCCGATGGGGGCGAGGGAGAAGAAGCGCGTCGCGGCAAGGCGTGCGTCATGCACTGGCTGGCCAGAGCACCACGGAGTCGAAGCTCGAATCCCCTCTCCCCCATCGGGGGAGAGGGTAAGGGTGAGGGGGCGTCGTGCGGACACGGCAGGCTTCCGACTATCACGAGGAGCAGCCGAAGTAAGTCTGTTGTGGAACCGACACCCATCGGCGGCAGCACGTCCTGCCCCCTCACCCCAGCCCTCTCCCCCGATGGGGGCGAGGGAGAAACAGCGCGTCGTGGCAATTGGATTCATTGCGATCATCACGCCGCTCCTTTCCCCGCTGGCTTCGGCACTTCATACGCCGTCTCCTCCACCAGGTTCAGCGCCGCGCTGTGCAAGCTGCGCAGTTCCGCCTCGCTCGGCTCGTGCCGGGCGAACTTCACCACGTCACACCGCGAGAGAAAGTCCGCCAGAAAATCCTTCTGCGAGCCGTTCAACTGGTTGGCGCGCTGCAGCTCCACCAGAAACTCCTCCGTCGTCCGGTCCGGCGCGCGGAACTCGAACCGCTCCTCCAGATAAACCCGCAGCGCATCCGACACCGCGATGCAAAACGGCTTCGGCTCCGTGAGCAGTGCCAGCGCATCGGCGAGCCGGTGCTTCGCCCGCTGATGGGGCGGGACGTAGGGCACCGGTGGTGGCAGAAGACCCGGGCGGAACCACTTGTTCCAGATCCACGTCGCCAGCAGCCCGCCGGCCGCCGCGCCCACCGCGATCCACAACCAGAGCAGCTCCGGCGGCAGCGGCACCGGCCCCCGGATGTCGCGCAGCGCGGCATTCGTGCCCGCTGCCGCCGAGTTGGTCGGCGTGGGAACGATCACGGCATGTTGGTTGGTTGTGGCCAAGCGGCGTGGTCAGTAATCAGTAATCAGTGTTTAGTCGGACTGCGCGGTTGGACACATGAGGCGGCCAGTCGTTCACGGGAAGACCCCGATCCCTGTCCCCATTTTTCTGACCCCATCTTGCTGACCCGCCTCCGCTCTTGAAAAATTCCATTTGGCCCGCGGATAACGCGGATTGCAGCCGCATCACCATCCGCGTCATCCGCGTGATCCGTGGGCACTCCCTCTGACAGCAACAATTTCATCGGTGACCTCACTCCAGCGCGCCCGCGAACAGTTTCAGCCGTTCCTGAAAGGCCGCCTCCGCCAGCACCGGTTGCGCGGCGTCCGTGGCAATTTCCTCCGCCAGTTCAATCCACGACTTGCAGCCGCCGTAGGCCGGCAGCATCGGCAGGTCGATGCGCTGCGGCAGCCGGCTCACCCGCACCGCCAAAGCGAACAGCCGCTGCTCCTTGCCCCAGTCAAAGCGCTGCGCCAGCACGTCATCGCGCCACACATGCTGTCCGCGCAACCGCTCGACTGCCGCCAGCGATTCCAGCCGCCGCCAGGCGACCACCTCCGCGCAAAACTCCAGCCGCAGCACCTCCGGCCCGGGGAGGTGCGGGGCGATTTCGTCATAGCGCGCCTGCGCCGCCGGGAGCACGGACTCGCGCTGCTGGTGGTAAAGCGTCGGGAAGAAGAGGAAGCGAGGATGCTCCACCTGGAAGCCGCCCCGGCCCTCGGCAATGCCGCCCTTGCGCAGGATGAGGATCTGCTCCCCTCGCCCCAGCGCATCCACGACAATCGCCCATTCTTTGAACGCCATCCGCATGGGAAAAGCCTAGGCGAAGTGTAGGCATGGGTCGAGAACGGAGCATCGGACCCAGATCAACCCGCTCGTAATCCTAATCCTGCTCCAGTTTCGTGCGGCGAGCCCTGAACCTCGTGCCGGTGGCTTGCAGCCACCGTGTTGCGGGTGGATAGCCTTGCCGTCAGTTTGTCCTGCTATCGAGTGACGGTCCGCCGGGCATTGCTCTGCACGAGGGAGACACGTTCCGTCCCAGCCGAGCAAGGCTCGGCGCTCCGCTGGGGGCCGGGCCGTTCCTCGCCGCTTGTGTCGCCCCAATGCACGAGCCTCACTACGTCACGAGCCCACCACCCTCACCCGTAAAGCGGCTGCGGCGTGAACGTGTCGTATTCCAGATTCCGCACATGCTGGTTCACCCAGAAGCCCGCCAGCACCGTGCCCAGCCCGGCCGCGACGAGGAACCCGATCCCGAACCACCGCTCGCCCGCCATGATGCTGCCCCACGTCACCAGCAGGTTCGTCCCGGCAAACGTCGCGCACGCGATCATCGCATCCCGCCGCTTGTCGAGGTAGTGCAGCACCATCAGCAGCGACATGAAGATCACCAGCAGGAACGTGCCCACGAGCGCGATCTGAAAGATGCCCGCCTGCACTGCGCCGAGGCCGATTACCGGCAGGATCTTCTCCGCCCCAAGAATGAGCACCGCCGTGAACAGCCCCTGCACCTTGAGCAGCAGCCCGAAGCCGTCCTGCAGGGCGAGGATCATCCCATGCTTGCGCTCGGTGATCTGCGCCAGCGTGCCCTTCTTCAGCACATGCTGGAAAAACTGGTCGTTCGCGATCGCGAAGTCCGTCTCCAGCTTGAGCAGAAACACCGCCATGCCGGGAACGATGGTGAGGAACGCGAAGTAAACCACGCGGTCATACACCGGCGCGGAGTGCAGCAGCCCGGCGATCTGCTCGGCGCCGGGATCGAGCCACCAGAAGAGGAATTTATCAATCCAGATGCCGAGGTTGTAGAAGAGGCCGCACAGCGCGAGCTGCCAGTAGCGGCGGAAGCAGCGGAGGAACTCGGGATCCCCCACCTCGCGGTTGCCCACCTCCTTGTAGATCGCGCGGAAGAGCAGCAGCAGCAGCAGCGCGTGCCCGAGCGTGAAGCCCACCATCGCGCCGGTCACCCCCTGCCAGTTGCCGCATACCCACGCGCCGAGGAAGCTCGCTGCGCTCCCGATGGCAAAGCCCCACAGCACCTGCGCGTAGTCCTTGATGGCCGTGAGGAAGATGCTCGCCACCCAGATGCCGCCGACGAAGGCCGTGAGCATCGCCGCCGCCAGCCGGAACACCAGCGGCCCCGGCACGCACCCGACAAAGATCACCAGCCCCACCACCGAGAAGAGCAGCATGCTCCACGCGACGGAGAACACGAAAGTCGGGTAAATCTTCTCCGGCTCGCGCGCATACTCCTGGTCCGCCGCGTGCCGGGTGAGCACCATCTGGATCGGCCCGCTCAGCACCAGCGTGACCGCATACACCAGTGAGATGCTCACGAAGAACATCTGTAGTTCGTCGGTGTCGCTCACCGTGGTGAGCACCGCGCCGAGCATGCCCAGCGAGATGACGGACACCAGCCACGGCCCGCTGCCGATGAGCGCGGCATAGCCATAGGCCTGGAGCAGCCCGGTGTAACCCTGCTTGGCCAGCAGCTTGTTCAGTTCAAAGCCAACGCCCGCCATGTGTGCGGCAAGGATGCTGAGGCGCAGCGGGAAGCCAAGAACTCATTTCATTCGCTGAGCGACATTAAACGTTGATCAAGAAATAATTTGAACTGCGCTAGATCCATGCGGACGTCGTTCATGATGCAAGGGTTCGGATGAACTTTAACACAGTCACTCACAGCTTCCGAATCTAGAATCCGAAGGATTTCCGCTAGTGGGGTCAAATGCGCACAGATTCGCTGCCAACGTTGGTCTGGCCTGCATGGCCAATGGGATACAATTCCCTTGGTCATCCAAATCATCTTCTCGCTTGGTGTCGCTAGACCCGAAAAATGTGACCTCATCTCTTTGTCACTCCAATGCCAGCATGCTTCGATGTGGACGCAGGTCTCGACCGATCTGAGCCCTGCTGCTCCGAGCTTCACTTGTTCCAGTAAGGCGTTGGCGACTTCGTCCTGCATGAGAGATGTGTTCATCTCCGGTTAGATTAACGATAATCCCGTTGCATTCAAGCTAGATTTGCGGGCTGAACTTTAAGAAGCAGCGCGCTCCTGTTCGTCAACAAAGGCTATCGGCAGCTTGCCCAGTGTCCTGTCGGCGAGTATCACCTCACCAAAATATCCGGCCGCTGCCACACGCCTTCATCCCCTTCCACGCTCACCATCGGCCAGTCCTGGGCGGGGGTGATGACCTGGGGGCCTTTGATGGTGGCGAGGATGGTGTCTTCGCTCTTGGTGCCGGTGATCGAGGGGTTCCAGGCGAAGGGCTGGTTGGGCAGGACCACCCCTTCCGCCGTGGGCGAACCGAGGTAGTCTCGGCCTTGGTAGCCGCAGGGGCCGCCCTGGTGGTGGAGGTGCCATTCGTCCGCAAATCCGGTGGCATCGTAGGCGGCGACGCCCTGGCGGAAGACGTCCTTCACGGGCGTGCCGACCTGGGTGGCGAGGTGCAGCTCGGTGTCCACGGCGCACACGGCGTCGTGGCGGAGGCGGAGGTCCTTCGCGATCGGGCCGAAGTGGACCATGCGCGTGAGGGCGACGATGAGGCCGTGCTGGCGGGCGCAGAGGATGACTTCGGCGAACTTCTTGAGCTTCTTCGTGGTCGGACGCGGGTGGCGGTAGTTCTTGATGCGCTCGTCGGTCGCCACGAGGACAACCACGGGCGTTAGGTCGCGGGCCCAGGCGCGTTCGGAGAGGGTGCCCGCGATCTGGAACTCGCTCTGGCCGGGCTGGAGGCTGCGGCAAGTCTCGTTCAGGGCGGCTTCGGCGGCCTTGCCGAGGGCGCGGTAGCGTTTCACCTCGATGTCCTGCAGGGAGTAGTGCAGCGGCGCGAAGAGGTCCGGGCGCGCGGTGGTGCCCCAGTCGCCGCAGTCGGAGAGCGTCTTCGCGGGGTCGGCGAGCTGCTTGAGGGCCTTCAGGCCGCTGCTGCTGTCGTGCCACTCCCAGAGCAGCGGCTTGGCCCCGAGGCCCTTGACCACCTCGTCTTGGAGGCAACGCATCTCAATGCGGTTCGCCAGCAGGTGGAAGCCCTTGGCCGTGACCACGAGCTGGCCGAAGCTGAGGTTGCTGTTGAGCGGGATGTGGGCCTCGCCGCCGCAGGCGAGCCAGGAGAAGTTGGGCTGGAGGCCAAGCAGGGCGGCGTCGGCTCCCTGTTGCTTGAGGAGCGTGCGGACCTGGGCGAGTTTCAGTTTGAGTTCGGGAGTCATGGTTGGTTGGTGATTCTGCGGAGACTGCGTGCTGCGTGTTCCGTGTTGCGTGCTTGCGCTCGCACGCAACACGCAACACGGGACATGCGGTCAGCATCTCGCGTGAAAGGGATTGCCGCCGGTTTTTGGCTGCCGATATAGTCGCGCCATCCTAAGCGCCGGTGCGCTCAACTCAACTTTTTTGATGACCGACTGGAACATTCAATCGCGCGGCCATGTCTGCGGGGCCTGCGCGAAGCCGTTCGCCAACGGCCGGCCCTACCATACGCTGCTGGCCTTCGAGCGGCACGAGGTGGCGCGGCAGGACGTGTGCGAGGACTGCTGGAAGACGCAGTTCAGCGAGGGGGCCAAGGACCGCAAGGGCTTCATCTCGCACTGGGTGGGTGAATACAAGGCTCCCCCGCCCGCGCCGCCCGACCCCATCCAGAAGGACACCGCCGAATCCCTGCTGCGCAAGCTGATCGAGAAGAACGATCCCAAGTATCGCGGCGCGACCTTCATCCTGGCGGTGATGCTCGAGCGGAAGAAGCTGCTGAAGGTGAAGGCCCAGTTGAAAGAGGATGGCGTGCGCCTCTTCGTCTATGAGCAGCCCCGGACCGGGGATGTCTTCACCATCCCGGACCCGGATTTGCAGCTCAACCAGCTCGAGGCGGTCCAGCGGCAGGTCGGGGAGCTCATGGAGCATGGGCTGGACACGCCAGCCGAAGCAGCGCCCTACATCGCGCCGCCGGACCAGCCGCCGGTGGCCGCGCTGGCTGGTGGCAACGAGGAGACCGCCCAGTAATTTGTCATCCGCCCTTTCTGCCGTGACCAGCCTTGACGCCCTCCAAACCCGCCTGGGCCACCAGTTCCGCGAACCGGCGCTGCTGCTGCTGGCCTTGACGCATCCCTCCATCGCCCATGAGGCGGGGACGAACACCGAGCACAACCAGCGGCTCGAATACCTCGGGGACGCCGTGCTGCAACTTGCCCTCTCGCGCGAGCTTTACGACCGTTACCCGCAGCATGACGAGGGCCCGCTCACCAAGATCCGCGCCCAGCTCGTGAACCAGGTCTCCCTCGCCGAGCAGGGTCGTGCTCTGGGCCTCGGCGAGCACCTCATCCTCAGCCGGGGCGAGCAGCTCAACGGCGGACGCGAGCGTCCCTCAATCATCGCCGACGCCTACGAGGCTCTGCTGGGCGCGCTGTTCTTGGATGGCGGCTACGACGTGGCGCGGGTGTTCATCCTGCAGTCCTTTCACGACGCCTTCACCGAGATCGAAACCGCTCCCTCCACCGACAACCCGAAAGGGTCGCTCCAGGAAATCCTCCAGGCGATCTCCTCCGAGGCGCCCCAGTATCAGGTGCTCACCGCCACCGGCCCGGACCACGACCGCGAGTTCGAGTGCGCTGTGCTCTACAAGGGCGAGGAAATCGGCCGCGGCAAGGGCAAGAGCAAGAAGACGGCGGAAAGCCAGGCGGCGGCGGCGGCGCTGGCAGGGCTGAAGGCGAAGAACGGGGTGAAGACCGGCGCGGACGGCGCGTAGCCCGGTTGGGTGAGACTCAGTCGAACCCCGTTCCGGGCATGTGACGCAAATTGCACTGGTTGTCGCGAATCATACCAACTACGGGAATACACTGGTCGCATCCTTGCGGTGGGCGAATGAACGCGTTCTCCCTCACCCCGGCCCTCTCCCGCTGGGAGAGGGGGCCACGTAGCCCGGTGCGGTTAGCAGCGGTGCATCGCTTGGACACGTTGCGGCCGAGGATTCTCCCTCTCCCAGCGGGAGAGGGCCGGGGTGAGGGAGAACGGCCGTGAAGTCAGGGGCGCGTTCGTTTTACCAAACTATTCTCGTAGTTGGTATAAAAGGTCTGGAATTCGCGCTCATTCGCGGAATTCGCGTCAAAGTCCCCTGCCTCTTCCTCAAACCAGCCAGAGACTCGTCACCTGGTCTGCTACTTTCAAAAGCAGGCAGCGCACGACACGAGACACGCTCGCTTCGCTCGCACCTCCTGCGTCGGCGACTGGGGTTCGACGGAGCCTCACCCTGCCGGTTCACTGGCCCAGCAGCCACTTGGCGGCGGCGGCACGGTCGGCCTTGGCCGCGCTCGTGAGTGCGCCAGCGGCGTTCGCGGACTGGTAGAGCTTGGTGGCGAGCGCCGGGGCGGCCTCGCCGCCGATCCAGAGCTTGGCCGGGGCGTTGAGGGCGAGCAGCGCGGGCACGTCGCCATACTTGGCGCCGCCGGGGAGGAAGGCGGGATCGCGGTAGTCCAGCAGCTTGCTGAAGCGGAAGCCGCTGGTCTCGACCGCCGCGCGGTCAATGCCTTCGCGGGCCACCGCCCGTGCGGCGGCAACGATGGGGCCGGTGCCGCCGAAGCCTGCCACGTCCACGCTGCTGGGCTTGGCGTGCTGGGCGCTGCTCTCGTAGCTGCGGAGATACTTCACCATCGTGAGCACGTCGTGCGCGCGCTGGGCGAAGAGCGTGTGGTTGTAGCCGAAGGTGTAGCCGGCGAATTCGCGCGGGTTGGCCACCACGCGGGTCTGCTTCACGGGCTGGCCGTCCTTGAGGAACTCGCCCTGGAAGAGCAGGTCCGCGCCGAGCACGGTCGCGCCCGCGTCTACGAGCTGCTTCACCTCGGGCTTCACCGAGCCGTCGGCGTTGAAGAGCGCGGCCTTGCCGGAGTCGTCGAGCCAGATCACGGCGCGCCCGCTCCACTTCTTGGGATAGAGCCAGGCGACGGGCAATTCCTCGCCATGCGTCTTGTTGCGCAGCAGGCCGGTCATCTCGACGAAGCCGCCGCGGTCCGCCTTGTTCTTCAGTTCCCACTCGACCTGGCCGGTCGTCGCGAGCGTGCGGCCCACCACGACCTCCACGCCGCTGCCGATGACCTTGCGGAAGTTTTCGGGCGTGGTCGCGGCGGCGTTGACCTGCTTGTCCGCATCGTCCTTGAGCCACTTGAGGAGCTTGCGCTCGAAGTCCGCGTCATCCGCCTTCGGGGCCGGGTGGCTGCTGTCCCAGACCGTGAGCTGGTCGCGGGTGAGCCGCTCGTAATCTCGCTCGATGACCGGGGACTTGAAGCCGAGCTTGAAGTGCTGGTTCACCCAGGTGAAGAACGCCGAGCGGGCGACCGCGTTGTAATTGTGCGGGAAGTGCTCGCCGCGATGGAGCATGACGTTGTTCGGCGCGCCGAGGAAGGTGTAGAGCTGCTTCAGCTCGGGGAAGCCCTTGGTGGACATTTCCTTGGTCCAGTCATTGGCGGTGGTCATGCCCTGCGGCTTGGGGGCGAAGATGCCGGCGAACTCGATGTTGCCGGTGTTCACGCGCAGCAGGCAGGAGCTTTCGCAGGTGCAGCCGCCCTGCATGGCGGTGCTGACCATCACGGCCGGGAAGGAGAGCGTCACGCGCGGGTCCACGGCCGCCAGCAGCATTGACTGCGTGCCGCCGCCGCTCGCGCCGGTGATGGCGATGCGCGCGGGGTCCACTTCCGCGAGGCCCAGCAGGAAGTCCAGCGAGCGCACGGCGTTGAGCGTCTGGAGGCCCATGATGCTCTGCAAGTTCGCCTCGGCCTGCGGGCTGTAGAGGCCCCAGTTCTCCGTGGTGTTCATCTCGGGCCGCTGCTTGGCGAAGCGATGCACCGTCTGCGCCGAGAACTGGATCGCGTCCGAATCGCTCAGCATGTCCCACTGCCAGACGATGCAGCCCATGCGCGCGAGCTGCACGCACATGGACTGGAACCGGCTCTTGCCGCCTTCGACGAACCGCTCCTGCCCGGTGGCAATCTCGGCGGCCAGCCGCTCATCCGACTCCTCGGAGAGGCGTGCGTCCTTCCAGTGGCCGTGGGCGAAGAGCACGGCGGGCACCTTGCCGGTCTTGCCCTTGGGACGGTAGAGGTTGCCGGTGACGAAGAGGCCGGGAACGCTCTCGAAATAGACCTTCTCGACGGTGTATTCGCCCTTGTCGATCTTGCCATGGATGACGGCGTTGAGCGGCGTCTTGGTGGGCATCGGCCACATGCCCTGCGAGACGAGCACCTGCCGGCGCACGAACTCGGCGCGCGCGGCCCAGGCGTCTTTCGACGTGGGCGGGGTGAAGGGGAAGTAGCCGTTGTAGTCCTTGGGCGGCGCGAGGCGCACGTCATCGGGCAACTGCCCGGCCGGCAGCGCACGCAACGCGGCGGCGGACGCGAACTGGGTGGCGGCGAGGAGGGTGAAAACGGAAACGGCTAGGCGGGAACGCATGAGGCAAATGACGGTGTTCACGCCCGGGATATTGAAACGGTCTGGCCGGGGAGGCGAACAAAATGTCCGCGAAGGATGCAGGAAAACGGGGCGAAGGGCTGTATCCCGAGGGATGCGGGAACTTGACCGGGGGGAGCGTAAGCGATGCTGTGCACGCCTCGCCGCCTGAAGGCGGGACTCCAAACCCGGCCTTACTCCAGTCCGTATTTCTCGATCCATGCCTGAGGAATGGTGCCAAAGCTCAGCAGCCAGTCATTGAACTGCTGCAGCGTCCAGCCCCGGCCTTCCACGAGCTTCACGCGCAGACGTTCGTTCTCCAGCCGGCCGAGCCAGTAGCTCATGGGCACGGTGGGCGCGGCGGAATACCAGTTGATCTCCGCCTCGCTGCGCGATTTGGTGAAGCCGAGGTGCTTGCGCAGATGCGCCGCCGCCTGCTCATATGTGTAACGGCCCGTCTGCAGCCGGATGTCCACCAGGATGCGATGCACGCGCCAGAGGGCGTCGTGGAGCTGCTGCACGCGCAGCCACGGCGAGCGGTCAATGCGGAAGTCCGCCATCATCTGTTCACACCAGAGCGTCCAGCCCTCGTAGAAGACCGCGTGCGCAAAGAGCCGCCGCCAGCGGCGCGGGTGCTGGTTGGCCGTGACGAACTGGAGGTGATGGCCAGGGTAGGCCTCGTGCGCCGCCGTGAGGCTGATGCCGAAATGCTGCTGGCGCTCGGCGAGCTTATCCGCCTCGGTGGTCTTCGTCAGGCTCAGGTCATTCACCCAGAAAATACCGCGCTGGCGCTTCTCGAAAGCTCCCGGCGAAGAATAGGCCGCCGTGGGATACAGGTGCCGCATGAACTCCGGCACGAGCCGCACCTGCAGCTCATCGCCTTTCGGAAACGTCACCGCCTTGGCCGCGCGGAAACCATCCGCCACGCGCTGCGTTTCCGCGCGATAGACGGCGGGCAGGTCCGCGCCGGGATTCCACTCCGCCCGCGCCTCGGAAATGATCTGTTCCACCGAGCGTCCCTTGCCGAACTTTTTGCACGCCGCATCGAGCAACGCGCCGACCCTCTGCGCCTCGCCGTGCGCCAGCGCTTCGATCTCCGTCAGGGTGTAGTCCAGGCCGATCTGCTGGCGCACGCGCCGCTGCATCGCCTCCGTGCCGATGGCGAAGGAGCCTTCCGGGGCCTGCGTCCGGCTCGTCACGGTGTCGCAGTATTCCTTCGCAGCGCTTCGTGCGGCGGCGGTGGATGGCTGGCCGAGGAACGTGTCCACCGCGTCGAACAACGAGGCCGACCCGCCGTAGGTCTGCTGCATCACTTTGCGCCAGACCCGCTCGGGCCGCGTCACGACGGCGGCGTCCTCGGCGAGAAAGCGCGGGGTGGCGCGCAGCAGGCTGCGGAGATTCTGTTTGGCCCGCGCGGGCTCGTCGTCGCCGCGTTGCAGTTCGTGCTGCAGCAGGTTCAGCACGGCGTCAAGCGCGTCCGGTTCGAGTTCGTGCCGGCCGCGCGCGAACTCCTCGCACTCGCGGTCGAGCATGGAGCGCAAGGCGAGCCGGTCCAGGTGCTGCTCGTTCGTCAGTTCGCGGGGATTCAACGCATCCAGTGCCGCGAGCGTCCGCTGACGCTGCTTCTCCTGCTGGCGCAGGTGCGTGAGCGTGGCGCGGCCCAGCTTGCCTTCGCCCTCGCGGAGGCCGAGGTAGTTGGCCCAGACCGGATTGCCGGCCAGTTCGGTTTCAAAGTGGCGGTCAAGGACGCCTTCGAAGGCGCGTTGCGTTGCGTTCATCGGGTGGAAAATGCGGACGAGCGCTGTTACTTGCCGCTTGTCTGCCGCAATTCTTTCGAGTCTAACCGGCGCGTGCAAGACTGGATCGCGGCCATACTCCTCGGCATCGTCGAGGGCATCACGGAGTTCCTCCCGATTTCCTCCACCGGCCACCTGCTGCTGGCGGAGCACTGGCTGAGGCTGCCGGAGACCAGTTTCCTGCGCTCGGACATCTTCAACGTCGGCATCCAGTCGGGCGCGGTCATCGCGGTGGTCGCGGTCTTCCACGAACGGGTGAAGCAGCTTGCCACGCGGTTCGCGGAACCCGCCACCCGGGACTACCTGCTCAAGCTCGGCGCGGCCTTTGTGCTCACGGCCATTGGCGGGCTGCTCATGAAGAAGGCCGGGCTCAAGCTGCCGAAAGAGGTCGCGCCGGTCGCCTGGGCCACCTTGATCGGTGGCGTGCTGTTTCTCGTGATCGAACGCTGGGTGAAGGGCAAGCCGGCGGCGACCGAGATCACCTGGGCGGTGGCCATTGCCATTGGCGTCGGGCAGCTCGTGGCGGCGGCGTTCCCCGGGGCTTCGCGCTCGGGCACCACGATTCTCGCCGCATTGGCGCTCGGGCTGGGCCGCCCCGCTGCGACGGAGTTTTCGTTTCTGCTTGGCGTGCCTACGCTGCTCGCCGCCGGGGCCTACGAGACTTACAAGGCGTTGAAGGTCGCGGACGCGGTGCCCGTGGACTGGCTCGCGCTGGGGCTGGGCACGTTCGTCTCCGCGGTGACGGCCTTCCTCGCCGTGAAGTGGCTGCTGCGGTTCATCCAGACGCACACGTTTGTGGCGTTTGGCTGGTATCGTATCGTGGTCGGCGGAGTGATTCTGCTGTTTGCAAAATAGGCTGGCTGGCGCTGTCAACTGCGGCGGGCGCGCAGCGCACCTTGAACCTGTCGCGGAGTGCCGCGCTCCCCGAGCACCGAGCGAATGCGGTGGCAGGATAGGGCGGGCGTATCTTGACACTGCCCCGACAGCCGATGGAGCGCGGGTCTGTGACCCGCAGCAATGTTCGAACCTCCGTCCCGCTGGCCAACACGAATGGCATCAGACGAGGGTGGCCGCTGCGGGTCGCAGACCCGCGCTCCGGGGGCAGTGTCGAGATACGCCCGGATAGGGCCACCTTCGGGTTTGCCTTCCCCCTCTGCCCCGGCATATTCCGGGCTAAATGAGCCGAACCGCATCCCTCGTCTGGTTCCGGCAGGACTTGCGCCTGGCTGACCAGCCCGCACTTCACGCGGCCCTCCAACGCGGCGGGCCGGTGGTGCCGGTGTTCATCTGGGCTCCGGAGGAGGAGGGAGCGTGGTCACCGGGAGGCGCGAGCCGCTGGTGGCTCCATCAGTCCTTGAAAGCCTTCGCGGCCGATCTGGAAAAGCTGAACCTGCGGCTCATCCTCCGCCGTGGCCCCAGCCTGGAAACGCTGCTCGCGCTCGCGAAGGAAACCGGGGCCGAGGCCGTGTTTTGGAACCGCCGATACGAGCCGGCGATCACGACCCGGGACGCAATCATCAAGGAACGCCTGCGCGCCGCCGGGCTCGTCACCGAGAGCTTCAACGGTGCTTTGCTCCACGAGCCATGGACGGTGGCGAACCAGAGCGGACGGCCGTTCCAGGTCTTCACCCCGTTCTGGAAGCACTGCCTCGCCAAGCCCGATCCCGTTGCGCCGCTGCCTGTTCCGAGCCTGCTCACAGCCCCCGCGAAGTGGCCGCGCTCGCTCACTCTGCGCGAACTCGAACTGGAGCCGCGCGTCAAATGGGACCAGGGATTCCGCGCGGTCTGGCAGCCCGGCGAAGCGGGGGCGCAGGCCGCGCTGAAAAGCTTCTGCCGCACCGCCTTCACCGACTACACCGTGAACCGCAACCGGCCCGATCTCGCCGGCACGTCCCGGCTCTCTCCGCACCTGCACTGTGGCGAACTCAGCCCGCGCCAGGTCTGGCACGCGGTCCGGCAATCCCACGCAGCCGCCGACTTGAGGCGGCGGACCCCGGCCTCCAAGGAAGTGCGCTCCTCCGCGTCGGCGGCTACGGACTGGCGCGGCTCGCAGTTCCTGGCGGAGGTTGGCTGGCGCGAGTTCGCGCATCACCTGCTGTTTCACTTTCCCCACACGCCCACGGATCCCCTGCGGCCGGAATTTGCGAAGCTCCCCTGGCGCACGGATGACACCGCGCTGCGGGCGTGGCAGCAGGGCCGCACCGGCTACCCGCTCGTGGACGCCGGAATGCGCGAGCTGTGGACCACCGGCTGGATGCACAACCGCGTCCGCATGGTCGTCGGGAGCTTTCTCGTGAAGGATCTGCTGCTCCCGTGGCAGGCGGGCACGCGCTGGTTCTGGGACACGCTCGTGGACGCCGACCTCGCGCAAAACACGCTCGGCTGGCAGTGGACCGCCGGCTGCGGCGCGGATGCCGCACCGTTCTTCCGGGTCTTCAACCCGGTCAGCCAGGGCGAGAAGTTTGACCCGCAGGGCGACTATGTCCGGCAATGGTGTCCCGAGCTGGCGCGCCTGCCCGCCGAGTGGATTCACCAGCCGTGGGCCGCGCCGGAGTCGGTGCTGACGCGCGCCGGGGTGAAGCTGGGCCAGACCTATCCCGCCCCCATCGTGAGCCACGCCATCGCTCGGGAAGTGGCGCTGGAGGCCTACGCGAAGCTCCGCGCCTGCCTGAAGATTCCGTGGGCCAGGCCCGGTTCGCAGGGCGTGGTGCCCACCGATTCCCGTGCCGGAGTTTGACTCCGGAGCGCGGCCCGCTGGCACGAAAAAGCCGCCGGGGAAAACCCCGGCGGCGGGAACAAAACAGTGCGTTGGCGCGGCCTACTTCTTGCCGAAGAAGCGCTTCAGGTTCGCCAGCCCCTTCACGGAGATGTCGTCGCGCTTGGGCTCGATCTTGCGCCAGATGGCCGCGGCACGGGCGATGACCTTCACATCGGTCGTGAAGCTCTCGATCACCACGTCGCCGTCGTAGCCGATCTTCTTGAGCGCGGCGACGATGGGCTTCCAGTCAATGTGGTCACCGCCGGGCGTGCCGCGGTCGCTGCCGCAGGCGTGGAAGTGACCGAGGAGCTTGCCGGCCTTGAGGATGGCCTCAGCCTGGTTTTTCTCCTCGATGTTCATGTGAAACGTGTCGAGGTGGAGCACGACGTTCTTCGCGCCCACGGCCTTGATGAGCTTGAGGCCCTGGTCGGTCGTGTTGAGGAAATCGGTCTCGAAGCGGTTCAACGGCTCGATGCAGAGCGTGATGCCCTTGGTCGCGGCGTAGGCGGCCAGTTCCTTGAGGTTTTTCACCACGAGCGCGAACTCGACCTTCTGCTGCTCGGGCTCGACGGCGTCCGCCTTGCCGACCACGGAGTAGATCGGGCCGATGAGGCGCGGGCAGCCCATGATGGCGGCCTGGTCCACGAGCGCCTTGCAGTAGGTCATGCCGGTGGCCTGCTCCTCGGGCGTGCCGCGGAAGTCGCGGCCCGGGCCCATGCAGGCGCAGATGGAGCCGATGGCCAGCCCGGCCTTGTCGGCGGCGGCCTTCACCTTCGCGGGGTCAATGTGCTCCGGCGCTTCGACCGGGATCTCGACGGTGTCGAAGCCCCACTTCTTGAACTTGGAGAACAGCTTGACGCTGTCGGTGGTGAACGGGGAGGTGTAGAGGAAGGAATTGATGCCAAATCTCATAATGCTGTCGGTAGAGTTCGCGGCAGAGGCTAGTCAACGGCCCGGAGGTGTCAAAGTTTTCCTTGGGGGAATGTGCCCCTACGGAGCGCGGCCCGCCGGGCCGCATTGCGCGGCGACTCGTTTGCCGTCGAGGTGTTGCGGATGGGGTCAGGGCGGCGGGCGCGCTCGCGCGAGCGCGACGTGCAGCTGGGCGCAAGCGCGTCACAACTCGCTGACGGCGACAAGTCGCCTGCGGAAAGCGGTGACAAGTCACCGCACTCCATAGGCGTCGCCGACGATCCTGGCACCGCGGCACGGCGCAGCTCAAGCGGACCACTGGTGCGCCAAACGATGAACGCATTTGGGGACAGCAGTTCCCCGCGCTTCTCTACGTGCTTTGCGTTGAAACGAATAGCGCTGCTGCATCGCCCTTCAAGCGCTTCTAGCATCCGACTATGCTGAGGACTCGGCCGCCGGCTTCGGTGTGCCCACGGGGAGCGGTGCTTTGGGCGGCTCGATCATCACCAGCGCGGGCCGCAGCATCTGGCCTTGGAACGTGTAGCCCGTGGCCACCGTCTCGAAAATCTTCGCGTCCTCGGGGATGTCCTTGCGCCCGTCCGCCGTCTGGTGCTGGCCCGGCTCGAAGCCGTCGCCCGCCGCCGGGGCGAACGATACCAGGCCGATGCGCCGGGCGGCGTCGCGGCAGGCATTCTGGAAGTGGGCGAGCTGGTCAATGAGGTTGGACTGGCCGGAGTGCTTCGCGGCGCGGTGCAGCGCATAGACGTGGTCCAGCACGCGCACGAGCACTTGCAGCCAGTCCGTCTCGCCGCGCTTGAGCTTGTCCACTTCGAGCCGGAGCGTGGCTTTCTCGGAGTCGTTCGCCTTCTTCATGAAGTCGGCGAAGCGCAGCGCCTCCTGGGACATCTCCTCGGAAACCTGCTTGGCGGACTCGATGGCCTTGGCGTTGTGCTCCTGCACGTTCTGCCACTGGGCGGTGGCGATGGTGATCTGGTTCGCGACCTTCTCCAGGTTCTGGATTTGGTTGGCCGTGGATTGCAGCTTGTCCAGTTCCTCCAGCTTGGTGCCGTTCTCCGCATCCTTCAGGAACGGGATCACCGAGCACCACGCGGCGCACGCCACGGACACCAGGGCCAGCACGGCCATCCAGACGTTGATGGGATGTTCGCTCTTCTCCACCACCCACCACGCAAAGTAGTCCAGCACCGCCGCTCCAATCAGGAACGGCAGCACGGACGGCCAGCGGGCGAGACGTGTCTCGGGTCGGTCAGTCATGGCGGCGGAGGGTAGGGCGAAAGTTCAAAGTTCAAAGTTCAAAGTTCAAGGCCGACCGGCGGCGCGGGACCAGCCGCAGCAACTGCTGCAAGGCGAACCGCCTGACATTTAACCACAGAGACGCGATGAACACAGAGAAGCCAGCGAGGGAATGCGTTCCATCTCTGTGTTCATCGCGTCTCTGTGGTCCAACTCGGGCTGCGATTTCGCCGAACTGCCCCCTCGCGCTACTTCAACTCCACCCGCTGCCCGCTCTTCACCGACTGCTCCTCCGCCTCGCAAATCTCCACGGAACTGACGCCGTCCGCCGCCGTGACCACGCTGGGCTGGCGTCCCTCCGCGATGCACTCGGCGAAGTGGCGCAGCTCGCCCACGTAGCCGTCCGGCTGGCCGAGGTGGAGCACCTCCGCGCTCTTGCCGGCGGCAAAGACCTTGAGTGCGTCCACACCCCGGGCGAGGTCGTAGTCCACCGTCGCCTGCTCGAAGTTCACGGTATAGCTCATGTTGAAGCCGAAGCCGGGCGTCATGCACCACGCGCCCTCGGCATGGACCATTGCGCCGCTGGCGACCTCGTATTCCGTCAGCACATGGTCAATCGCGCCGCTGATCTTCGTGTAGCCGGAGGAGCGCACCGCGCGCGGGCGGCCGAAGCAGAACTGCACAAAGTCGGCGTCGTGGATGTGCAGGTCCAGCAGTGCTCCGCCGGACTTCGCACCGTCGAGGAAGCTGCTTTGCCCCCAGCCCGGCGGCTCCGCCACGCGGCGGAAGCGCGCCGCGAGCACCTTGCCGAAGCGGCCATCCGCGATGGCGGCCTTCACCCACACCCACTCCGGGAAAAAGCGCAGGCACATGGCGGGCATGAAGACGCGGCCCGTCTCCGCCGCCACGGCGGCCATCGCACGCGCTTGGGCGGCGGTGCGGGCCAGCGGCTTCTCACAGAGGACGTGCTTCCCGGCACGTAGCGCGGCGATGGCCAGGTCATGGTGCGCAAGCGTCGGCGCGCAGATGTCCACGGCGTGGAGATCGGGATCGGCGAGCATCGCGGCGTAATCGCGGAAGGCTTGGAAGCTGCCCGGTTCGAGCTTTACCGGCGCATTGTCGCCCACGTTGCCCGCGACCCCGGTGAAGTCGCCGTCCAAATGGCGGCCGCTGGGATTGCAGAGCGCAGCGACCCGCACGCCGGGCACCTGCCGCAGCGCCTTGATGTGCGTGGCCGCCATGAAGCCGAGTCCGACAATGCCGAGGTTGAGCATAAGTTGATTAGCCGCAAAAGGGCGCTAAGGACGCAAAGTAATTCGTTGGCACTATCGGTTCCCCGTGCGGTTCACCCACCGCGTCCAGTCCGCCGCCGTGTCCACATCGGCCAGTTCGCGCAGCAGGGCCACGCGCAAGTCGCTCTCGCGGGCGCGGCGCATGGTCTCGGAGAAGACCCGGTCCGTGCTCCAGGGCATCGCCGTGAACAGCCCCGGCTGCGGCGCGCGCAGACCGATGAGCCAGTAGCCGCCGTCCAGCGCGGGCCCGAGCACCACGTCGTGCGCCTCCAGGGCGAGCC
This sequence comes from uncultured Klebsiella sp., assembly GCA_964496695.1. Taxonomy (GTDB): domain Bacteria; phylum Verrucomicrobiota; class Verrucomicrobiia; order Limisphaerales; family SXTU01; genus SXTU01. The sequence goes on along the minus strand of CAZCBE010000082.1, from coordinate 8,573 downwards.
ACGCGTCCTCGATGTCCGTGGGTGTCACGTCCGGGCAGTCGGAGCCGATGATGACCACGCGTTCGGCGTCGGCGCGAAAGTGACCGGCGAAGGCGGTGTGCAGCCGCTCGCCGAGGTCGCCGTCGGTTTGGGGGCACTTGAACCAGCCGTTGCGCAGCCAGGGTTTGATGTCGGCGAGGGCGTCCGCCGGGGTGTAGCAGAGTTCCACGGGCCGGAGCGGGGCTAGTCGGGCGAGCAGCGCCTCGACGAGTTGACGGTAGGCCGCGCACGCGCCATCCGCGCCGAGGGCCTCGGCCAGCCGGGTCTTGACCGTCCCGGTTCGCGGGGCTTTCAAGAAGACCACCAGCCGGCTCGCCTCCCCCTTCATTCCACGGCGGCGAGTTCGGTTTCCGTGGCGTGGTCGCCCAGATCCTTCGGCTCGGGGAGGAGGAGGGCGACGAAGATGGCCGGCACAAACAGGCAGGCGGCGAAGAGCAGGGTCTTCTTGAAATCACCGCCGCTGGCCAGCGAGCCGGAGAAGATCACGCCGGTCGCGGAGGCGATGCGGCCGATGTTGTAGCAGAAGCCCGCGCCCGTGGTGCGCAGCAGCGTGGGGAAGAGCGGCGGCAGATACATCGTGAACAGGCCGAAGACGCCCGAGAAGAAGCCCACCAGCGGGAACCAGAAATACACCAGCGACTCCCACCCGCGCGGCTGGATGAAGGTGGCCCCCATCGCGAGGAAGAAGCCGGTGTAGCAGATCGCGATGGACCGCCGGTAGCCAAACAAGCGCGCCAGCCCGGCCGCCGCGAAGTTCCCCGCGATGCTCGCCGAGATGACGATGAAGAAGGCGAGGCTGACAATTTTCTGTTTGTAGCCGGCGACCCATTTGGCCGGGTCGTCGCTGACGGCGGCCTTGGCAAACTCGATTTTTGCCGCGGCATCCAAGTCCGGCAAGTTGCGCAAATGCTGGGCGTGCCAGAACTGAAACGCCCACCAGGCCGTCAGCCCGCACGCGCACACGATGATCGTGAGCACCGTCGTGCGCAGCACCGCGCCCCGGAAGAGATCCAGGATGCCCGGCTGCTCGCTGAGCGATTCGCGCTTGGCGGCCTGCCACTCCTCCGGCTCCGGCACATGCCGGCGAATCCAGAACACCATCAGCGCCGGAAGGATGCCCACTAGGAAGACGAACTTGGGATGCAGACTCGACATCAGGAACGTGGTCAGACACGCCAGCAATACGCCGAGGTTCACGCCCGTCTGCAGCACGGCGGCCACCCACGGCCGCCACTTCTTCGGCCACGTCTCCGAGAGCAGCGAGGAGCCCACCGCCCACTCGCCGCCGATGCCCAGCGCGGCAAGGAACCGGAAGATCATCAACTGCCACCACGTCTCCGCAAAGTAGGACAGCCCGGTGAACGCCGCGTAAGTCAGGATGGTGAGCGCGAGCGACCGGCTGCGGCCGAGGATGTCGCCCAGCCGGCCGAAGAACGCGCCGCCCAGCGCCCAGCCGATGAGGAAGGAGCCTTGAATCCAGCCGCTGCGCTCCTTGACCAGATCGTGGGCCACATTCGAGGCGTCCGGGATCAGTCCTTCCCGGTGGAGCAGGTAGGCGACGAACGGCGCGGCCACCAGCCCGTAGAGGTGCATGTCCAGGCCGTCGAAGAGCCAGCCCAGCCAGGCGGCCAGGCCGGACTTGCGCTGTTCCGGCGAGAGTTCGCTCAGCTTGGTGGCCTCGACTTTCTTCGCCGCCGTGGGCTTGAACTTCTCCGCCTTGCCATCCGGCCCGGTCTTGCGGATGAAGATGGTGCTTTGCAGGGGTTGATCGGGCTCGTCGCTCATGGTGCTGGACTGGAAGCGTAGGCGAACCCCGAGGCGTGGCACAAGCGGACAGTTCAGTTGCCCCGTAGCGTGGGCGCTACGTAGCGCCGGCCTCTGGCCGGCCGTGCCGCAAGCGTCCTCGCTTGCCCGGTCCGGCGAACGGCGAAAAGCCCGGCGAGAGGGACGGGAGCGCACGCTGCTGCGGAGCGCGGCCCACCGGGCCGCTTTGCGGGTGTGTGCGCCACGTTTCGGCAGTCGTCAGTGCGAAACGGGCGAGGACGCCTGCGCTACCAAACCAAAAAGTTTGCTCCGCTCGCGCCGACTGCGTCGGCAGATGGGGTTCGACAGATTCTCACCCTACCGGTGCGACACATCGGTGCCTGCGGCGGCAAGCGCAGGGATTGCGCTTGGAGCAGGAGCCCCGGTGGAGTAATAAGGGGCGGCATAACTCATGAATTTGACCGACGCGCAAAAGCAACAAGTCTCCGCCTGGCTCGAAGAGGGGCTCAAGGTCGCCGACGTGCAGAAGAAGATGGCCGCCGAACTCGGCGTGACCATGACCTACATGGAAGTCCGCTTCCTGCTGGATGACCTGCGCCTCAAGCCCAAGGACCCCGAGCCGCCCAAGGCCCCGCCGGCCGCGTCGCCCATTGCCGCCCCGGCCGCTGGCCTGGCTGCACCTGCTGCGGCGGGGAGTCCGGCCGTGCCTGCGTCTGATGCTGCGGCTCCGGCCCTTGGCGGCGTGAAGCTTTCCGTGGACACGCTCGCCCGCCCCGGCACCGTGGTGAGCGGCAAGGTGACCTTCAGCGACGGCCAGACGGCGGAGTGGTATCTGGACCAGATGGGCCGCATGGGCGTGGTGCCCGGCACGAAGGGCTACAAGCCTTCGCAGACGGATGTAATGGAGTTCCAGGACCTGCTGCAGCTCGAACTGCAAAAGCTGGGGTTCTGAGACGGAGCGAGGCGGTGGGCGAAGGCCGGCGACGAGGAGCGCGGCTCTTCAGGCCGCAAAAGCGTGAGCAGGCTGAGGTGATTCGAACGGCTCAACCTCTCCACCTTTCTGCGGCGTGAACGCCGCGCTCCGCACCCGCGTTCTCGACTTTGGAGTTCAGATCGAGCCGGACAAAATTTCAAATTTCGCAATCTTGGTCTTCCCTGAATCTATGGGTTCGCCTCCCTTTTGAAGCTTGGAGCCGGCGCGTCCGTTTCTTAACGTATGCCCGCTATGCATCCTTTCCGTTCCGCCGCGTTCGCCGCCGCGTCTTCGTTTGCGCTGATCGCCACGCTTTCCGCCGCCGATTATCAGGTGCCGCAGAAGAATCTCGGCTTCCCCACTTACAAGAACGCGCCGCCGGGCCGGCAGATGTCCGGCCAGCACGCGCCCGCCACCACGCCCGCGCTCTCGCCGGAGGCGGCGCAAGCCAAGTTCACGCTGCCGCCGGGCTTTGAGATCCGCCTCTTCGCCAGCGAACCCGAAGTGGTGAACCCCGTCGCGATGATGTGGGACGAGCGCGGGCGGCTGTGGGTGGTGGAGCTTTACGAGTATCCGCTCGGCGCGAAGCCCGGCGAGAAGGGCCGCGACCGCATCAAGATTCTCGAAGACACGGACGGCGACGGGCGCGCGGACAAGGTCACGGTCTTCGCCGAGGGTTTCAGCCTCGCGACGGGCATCCTCCTCGGGCATGGCGGCGTGTTCCTCGGGCAGGCGCCGAACGTCCTCTTCCTGCAAGACACGAACGCGCCGCTGCTCGCGGGTGCCGGCGCGTTTCAGAAGGCGAACAAGCAGACGGTGCTGCTCACGGGCTTCGGCCTCGAAGACCGGCACGAGCTGCTCAACGGCTTCACCTGGGGGCCGGACGGCCAGCTCTACATGACCCACGGCGTCTTCACGCGTGCGAGTGTGAAGGACCCGCAGAACCCGGACGCGCCCGCGGTGCGCATGGATGCTGCCGTCGCGCGCTACAACGTGCAGACCAAGAAGTTCGAGGTCTATGCCGACGGCACGAGCAACCCGTGGGGCGTGGACTTCGACCGCGCGGGCAACGCCTTCCTCAGCGCGTGCGTGATTGACCACATGTTCCACATGGCCGCCGGCGGCATTTACGTGCGGCAGGGCGGTCAGCCGATGTTTCCCTACGCCTACCAGTTGCTGCCGAGCATCGTGGACCATCGCCACAAGATGGCGGCCTACGCGGGCATCCAGGTCTATCTCGGCGACCAGTGGCCGGCGGAGCATTATGGCACCATCTTCTGCGGCAACCTCCACGACAACGCGGTGCATCAGGACACGCTCACACCCAACGGCAGCACGTTCAAAAGCTCCTTCAAGCAGGACTTCATCCGCGCCAACGACGGCTGGTTCATGCCCGTGAGCCAGCAGGTCGGCCCCGACGGTGCGCTGTGGATCATGGACTGGTATGACAAGTATCCCTGCTACCAGAACGCCCGCGCCGATCCCGAGGGCGTGGACCGCGAGCATGGCCGCATCTGGCGCGTGGTCCACACGGGCAACGAGAAGGGCAAGGCCGTTCCCAGCCGCCCCGAGCGCAACATGGACCTTGCGAAACTCACCTCCGCGCAACTCGTCGAGCGGCTCGCGCACGCGAATGTCTGGCAGCGCAAGATGGCGCAGCGCGTCCTGAATGACCGTCGCGACAACACCGTGATGGGCCTGCTGCAAAAGCAGGTGGCCGATGGCAAGACCATTGAATCCCGGCTCGCGTCGCTGTGGACCTTGCACAGCTCCGGCTACCTCAACGACGATCAGCTCCCCAAGGCCGCTGCGGACAAGGACCCGGCCATCCGCACCTGGGCCGCGCGGCTGATCGGTGAGCGGCACCTCGGCATTCCCTCCGACCTCGCGATTCTCAAGCAGCTTGCCGCCGATGCCGATCCGGCGGTCCGCCTCGCGGTCGCGACCGCCTGCCGCCAGCTCACGTCGGGTTCCCTCACGGTGAACACGAAGCCCGAGCGCGCGCCCGACGAAGCCAAGCTCAGCGAGATTCTCACCGTGCTGATCGCACCCGCTGGCCGCACCAACGACGTCACTTTGAATCACCTGATCTGGATGGCCGCCGAGCCGCTCATCGCCCGCGATCCCAAGTTCGCCTTCACCCTGCTGGCGAAGGATTCGCTCCGGTCCGCGCCCACCACCGGCACGCTGGCCTACAAGACCATGCGGCGCGTCTGCGACCTGCAAAACCCCGCCCAGCTTGACGCCGCGCTGGACTTCGTCGGCAGTCTGCCCGCGAATGAGCCGTTGCTCGCCTTCGCGCTCAACGGCCTCGTGGACGGCCAGAAGGGCAAGGCGCTCAAGCCCAACAAACCCACCGAAGCCGTCATGCAGCGGCTCCTGGCCAGCCCGCGCGAGGACGTCGTCCGCCAGGCCCGCCAGCTCGGCGCACTCTGGGGCGACGCTGGCGCGATGCAGGCCAGCCTCGCACTCGTGAACGACGCCAAGGCCCCGCTCGACGAGCGTCTCAAGGCTGCGCAGACCGCGCGCCAGCTCAAGAACGATGCTTCCCGCGACGCGCTGCTCAAGGCCATCACGCCTGGCAACCCCGAGCCGCTCGTGCTCGAAGCCATTGCCGGCCTCAGCCAGCTTGGGGCGTCGGCGACCACCGAGGCGCTCTTCGCCCAGTGGAAGAACTTCAGCCCCGCCGCCCGCCGCGCCGCCGCCGACACGCTGGCCTCGCGCAACAACTGGGCCTCGCAGCTCCTGAGCGAGCTGGAGCAGAAGCGCATACTCGCCAGTGACATTCCCGCCTCGGCCATCCGCACGCTGACGCGCAGCGAGGCTGACTATGGGATGCTCGCCAAGCGTGCCACCGCCGTCTTCGGTCGTGTGCGCGATGCGAACGCGGACAAGCTGAAACTCATTACCGCAAAGAAGGACATGATCCTCGGCGCGAAGGGCCAGCCGGATTTGAAGGCCGGTCACGAGATTGCGAAGAAGGTTTGCTTCACCTGCCACAAGCTCCACGGCGAGGGCGCGGACATCGGCCCTGACCTGACCGGTGTGGGCCGCAGCAGCCTGGATGCGCTGCTCGCCAACATCATTGACCCGAACCAGATCATCGGCGCGGGCTACGAGATGGTGGAAATCACGACCAAGGACGACCGCAGCGTCAGCGGCCGGATGGTCGAGAACACCGACACGCGCGTGCGCCTCCTGAGCGCCGGGCCGAAAGAAGACGTCGTGGCCAGGAGCGACATCGCCAAGCTGCGCGTGAGCGAGCTGAGCGTGATGCCGGAGGGCATGGAGCAGATGCCGGACGCGGACTTCCGCAACCTCATCGCCTACCTGCTGAACCCGCCGGGCGACAAAGCGCCGTTCAGTTGGAAGAACGATGCCGGGCACGGAGCCGAGACTCCGAAACCGCCTGGCAAGAAGGCCGCGATTGACCACGAGTCCGTCGCCCTGTGGAACCCGGAGTGGCGCGTCGTCGCGCCGGACTTTGAGGGCACGCCGGCGAAGCTCGTCGAGTTCGCCGGGAAGCACAACGTCCTGCTCACGCATCCCTTCGACCGCGAGAAGCCCGCCGCCTTGGAACGCGAGCTGACCGTGCCCGCCGGCCAGAAGACCACGCTGAAGTTCAGCGTCGCCTCGCACGAGAAGGGCGACTGGGAACTCCGCGTCCTCGCCAACGGCAAGCCCTTGCACAAGCAGCTCATCGCCCGCCGCGGCAGCGACGTCTGGCTGCCCGTGACCGTGGACCTCACCCCGCTCGCCGGGCAGAAGGTCACGCTGCGCCTGGAGAACGCCGCGACCGGCTGGAGCTGGGAGTTCGCCCACTGGGCGGCGATTGAGGTGAAGTCTGAACGCGTGACGGCGGCGAGATGAGGCCGTTGCAATCCGCACCGGCTTGAGCAACTTGAAGCCATGAAGCTGCGTTTCAGCCGAAGCGACTATTACTTCGCCCTCTGCGCGGTCGGCTTCGCTCTGGTGTGGGGCATCCTCGGGTTGCTGTGGAGTTGCCAGCCAGCCGTTCATGGTTTTGGTGGGATTGGTGAATGGGACGCGGCACGCATCCGATCCGCCTTTCCCAACTTTGTCTTGGACCCCGCTTTGGCAGCAGCCGGAACCGACGACCTACTCATGACGTGGATGGTCACTGAAATGAAGACGCGGCTCGCCCTGATTGCCGGAAGCTGGTTCTTAGGTGTCGCCGTGCTCTGGCTCATTCACCGTCGCAGCCGTCGGGCCACAGTCCTGAGAATCGAGTCATGGACGCCGCGTTAGCGTTTGCAACTGGGAGTTCGCACACTGGGCCGCGATTGAAGTGAAGTCCGAGCGCGTGACGGCGGCGCGCCGAGGCATCGGGTAAATGGCTCATCAACGCTCAATTACCCCGGGCGGCACGCGAGGCACACTGTTCAGAGAAGTGGCCCGCGTCCGCCTGGAAGATGCCGGGGTGCTGCTTGCGCAGCGGCGGCAAGGCGGGGCTGTCTATCTCGCCGGCTACGCGGTCGAGTGCCTGCTCAAGTAGGCGATCACCGAACGGCTTGGTGAGGCGTATCTGCCCGCCGAGTTTGAGACGCACGATTTGGATGAGCTGCTGACGGCAGCGGGACTGCACAACAGCATCAAGCAGGACCGTCAGCTCTGGGCGGCCTACTCAAGTTCGAGCGAATCATGGGGACCAGACCTGCGTTATCTGGCCAGGGCGCCAAAGCAAATTGACGCCGAAAGACTTTAGCGGGAAATCGAACAAGTGTATCTGTGGATCACAGAACGCTGCCTGCCATGAGCATTCCAACCAAACTCAAAACCAAGGTGTTGAACGCGCTTCCCAAAAGCGCGCCGGGCAAGTCCAGGATACTCTGGCAGCCCACCGGCATCGGGAAAACGCATGTGCTGCGGGTGGTGACGGCCGCGTGGCGAACCCTGCCGCGTTCTGAACGCATCTACAAGCTGCAGCGTGCCATCCAGCCTCAGCTCACGACGGCGGAACTGGACGAAATTTTCCGCATCAGCGGGCTGACGCAGGATGAATTCACGGAACTCCGCAAGAACCTGCCTCGACTGCGGCACCGGGCCAACGGGGCGCGTCTCAAAGCAAAGCCAAGCGCCAACGGCCAGGCTGTTCACGCCAAGAAAATTGGCTAGCAGAGCAAAGCCGTGATGGCGGGGCGCCGAGGCCATTGCAATCCGGGCGGCCTTGGGCAAACTGAAGCCATGACACCCCAGCAGCACCCACGCGTTGCATGGCTGCTGCTGGCTTTTGCGCTGAGTTGCGGGGCTGTCACAGCGCAGGCGTCGCCTTGGCCGGAGCGTGATGAGGAATCAATCAGAGTGTTGCGCGCTGAGTTGTTGCGGATTGATGAAGATGTAAAGCAAGGCAAGCGAACGAAGGAGGAAGGCCAGAGGATTAACAGATTTGTCACCGAGCGCATCAATGAACTAGAGGAACAACTTCCTGCTCGTCGCCATGCCGCCGAGGTCGGCAAGGCAGATGCCCGACGCGATTTGGCCCGAGGAAAAATCTACTATTACACGATTGATCCCGCTTTTTTCGCTTATGAATGGATTTGGAAACAGGGCGCGGTTCAGCAAGCGGATTGGAAGCAAGCAATGGCGGAACTCGTGGGAGCGACCATCTTGCCAGTCCGACCAAACGGCGGAGATGTGTGGCTCTTGGCAGCGCGCTTGGAAGGCTATAATGAGCAGGTTTGGAAGCATCTGAGAGCGCGCCATGGCCAGGACATAGACAAGCGAGTGCCGTTTATGCCGTTAACGCCATAAACGGCACTACGCCGGGTTCAGGACT
>CAZCBE010000081.1:0-32229 GCA_964496695.1 uncultured Klebsiella sp. | reverse complement strand
CCTCATCCGGCCTCCGGCCACCTTCTCCCCTCGCTCCGCGAAGGGAGAAGGCTCGCCACCGTCATCCATCGTGACAGGTTTGCTCATGGGGCCTTGGTCATTCCTTGGACATTGGTCATTGAACATTGGTCATTCTCCCTGACATGCCTCTCCTCGACATCCGCAACCTCCAGCTCGAATTCGGCGTCGGCAAGGACGCGGTGCGCGCCGTGGACGGCGTGTCCTTCACCATCGCGGAGGGCGAGACGCTCTGCCTCGTGGGCGAGAGCGGCTGCGGCAAGAGTGTTTCCGCCCTGTCCATCGCCCGCCTCGTGCCGACGCCTCCCGCGCGCTACGTTGGCGGCGAGATTCTGCTGAATGGCCGCGACGTGCTGAAGATGGACCAGCGCGAACTGCGCTCCATCCGCGGCGGCGTGGTGAGCTACATCTTCCAGGAGCCGAGCGCGTCGCTCAACCCCGTCTTCCGCGTCGGCAACCAGATCAAGGAATCGCTGAAGCTCCATCGCCCGCAGTTCGCCACCGACGAGGAAGTCATCCGCCTGCTGAAGCTCGTGGGCATCCCCGCGCCTGAGTCGCGCATCCGCGACTACCCGCACCAGATGTCCGGCGGCATGCAGCAGCGCATCATGATCGCGATGGCGCTGGCCAGCGAGCCGAAGCTCCTCGTGGCCGACGAGCCGACCACCGCGCTGGACGTGACCATCCAGGCGCAGATCCTCGAGCTGCTCCTGGAACTCAAGGCCCGCCTGCGCATGAGCATCCTGCTCATCACGCACAACCTCGGCATCGTGGGCGACATCGCCGACCGCGTGGCTGTGATGTATGCCGGCCAGATTGTGGAGCTGTCCCCCGCGCGCGCGCTGCTCCAGCGCCCGCTGCACCCCTACACGCAGGCCTTGATGAACTCCGTGCCGCAGCTCGGTCATGAAATGGAGCGCCTCCAGGCCATCCCCGGCAACGTGCCCAATCTCGGCGAATTCCCCAGCGGCTGCCGCTTCCACCCGCGCTGCCCGAAGGCGCAGGCTGATTGTTCCGTGAAAGCGCCGGAGTTGGTGGAAGTCGAGCCGGGTCGGTGGGTGCGGTGCCCTTATTGGAAATGACTACAGGTTAGGCGGTGACGAGGGCGGTTCGTTCTGTCATCAAGGCTTTCACCATGAAACTGACGGCAAAACTACTGTTGGAAAAGAGTTGGATTCCAAACCCTAAACACTTCGCCGTGCTAAAGAAAACGATTAAGGAATCAGCCGCGGAACCTGGAGTTCTTTTACAAACATACGTTGATGCACTCAACTGCCCCAAGTATCGAGATTGTCTCAAACAACTCGCAAATGCGGGGCTAAAGCGCATGACTCAAGCACGAAAGTTCAAGTATTATGAGAAACGCCCTGAGCGCTTGAAAGGCTATGTTTGTATAGATGTGCACCGCGAGTTTACCGCCAAGGAATGTGCTGCAAGCGAGCTAGTCCGGCTCTTTCCAAAGTCCCGTATTTACGAGTCTTGCTTCGAAGGACCGGATGGTGAGCTCGGCATCAACGTAGATGACTTTTACAACGAATCTGATGGCATCTCACGAGAAACCTTTACGAAAGGGCGTCTGCCGTTCTTTGCCCTAAAATACAACAGTCTGGTAGTCTCGGACCAAGTGAAGCGTCTGTTCGATGGCTCGGGATTGACCGGCTGGCGTGCCACGCGGCGGCTCCGCATCACTGGTCGGTATGCCGCTGATGTGACGGGGAAGTATTGGCACCTGGAAGTGCCTGGGGAGCTGCCGCATTCGCCACAAATGCGCTGGTGGGGAGCCGACGGAGAATACCACGGGGCCTGGACGCCGGGAGCTGTGGTGCCTGACGATGGCCAGCACACGTTCGACCGGGCAGCATGGAAGCAACTTGGCTGCCCAGACCTGATGTCACAACTCCACTGTGACCCTGAAGACCCGCAGGCACGACTCTACTTCTACGTGGTGAGCCATCGCTGTTTCGAGTTCTGCAAGGCCAACAAACTCAAGAGCTACTGGGAGCCAGTGGATTTGGTGGGCTGAGGAGCCTGGCCATTCGGGCTGCTCCGGCAGAGCGCAGCGTCGACGGCGCTTTGGCCTCCCGCGTAGCAGAACGAATGCCCCGGTTGACCCGTCCGACATGCAGTCATAGCCTCTCACCATGACCACCGTGGCCCAAATCAAGACTGCGATTGACCACCTCCCCAGCCTCGAGCGGGACGAATTGGAGGCGTTGCTGTGGCAGGATGAGGAGACGCCGCCCGACGTGCGGGAAAGGCTGGCCGAGGCGCTTGCCGGCAAGTTCGTCCCCGGCGACCGGGCCAACATTGACCGCATCTTCGCTTCGCTCGAATGACTCCGCGCTGGGAGGAGGGCGAGTTCATCTTCTGCGACTTGCAGGATCACGGCCCGCCAAACGCCTTGCCCTGCAAGGGGACATGGGGGAATAGTCGCACATGAGCAAAGCCCAACTGCTGGAGCGCATCACGATTGAGCCGGGCAAGTGCGGTGGCAGGCCGTGCATTCGCGGGCAGCGGATGCGCGTGAAAGACGTGTTGGAACTCCTCAGCGCCGGAGCCAGCTACGAGGAGCTTCTTGCCGACTACGCTTTCCTTGAGCGCGACGACATTCTTGCCTGCATCGAGTTCGCCGCCCGCCAAGCCGACCATGTAGTGCTTGCCGCCGCATGAAGTTCCTCGTGGACAACCAGCTTCCAGCCGCGCTGGCCCGCTGGCTGTCGGCAAAGGGCTTGGAGGCAATCCATGTCCTCGACTTGAAGTTGAACGAATCCGACGACGAGCAAATCTGGGCGCACGCGGCTGCTCATGGCTTCGTGGTGATTTCCAAGGACGATGATTTCCAAAACCGCGCCACGCATCGGGGGACAGTTCAAGTCGTCTGGGTGCGGCTGGGCAACTGCCGAAACAAGGCGTTGCTCGACACCTTTGAGCAGCAGTTGCCCGCCGTGATTTCTGCCTTGGAAAAGGGCGCTTCCGTCGTTGAACTTTGGCCGCCAGCTTGAAATGAACCTCCTCGAAGTCAAAAATCTCAAAGTCCACTTCCCGGTCAAGCACGGGGTCTTCAGCCGCGTCAACGCGTGGGTGAAGGCCGTGGATGACGTGAGCCTCACCGTCGCGCCCGGGGAGACCGTCGGCCTCGTGGGTGAGAGCGGCTGCGGCAAGACGACCTTGGGCCGCGCCATCATCCGCCTGCTGGAGCCGACGGGCGGCAGCGTGACCTTCGAGGGCGAGGACATCACCACGCTGGAGGGCGCGGCGTTGCGCGAGCGGCGGCGGCGGTTCCAGATGATTTTCCAGGACCCCGTCGGCTCGCTGAACCCGCGCATGACCGTCGGGCAGATCATCGGCGAGGCGCTGGACATCCATCACCTCGCAGCGGACGAGCAGGCGCGGGAGGCGCGCATCGGGCGGTTGCTCAAGGACGTGGGGCTGAACCCGCAGCACGCGCAGCGTTACCCGCACGAGTTCAGCGGCGGCCAGCGGCAGCGCATCGGCATCGCCCGCGCGCTCGCGGTGGAGCCGAAGTTGATCGTGTGCGACGAGCCGGTCAGCGCGCTCGACGTCTCCGTGCAGGCGCAGATCATCAACCTCCTGCAGGACCTCCAGCGCGAGCACGGGCTGGCCTACCTCTTCATCGCGCACGACCTCGCGGTGGTGGAGCACATCAGCCATCGCGTCGTCGTGATGTATCTCGGCAAGGTAGTCGAGACCGCCGCCTCGAAGGCCATCATCAACGCGCCGAAGCATCCCTACACGCAGGCGCTGCTCTCCGCCGTGCCGGTGGTGGACCCGGACTCGAAGCGCCGGCGCATCGTCCTGCCCGGTGACGTGCCCTCGCCCATCAACCCGCCCAGTGGCTGTCCCTTCCACCCGCGCTGCCCGATTGCCGAGGCGCGGTGCAAGACGGAGGTGCCGGCGCTGCGGGAGATCACGCCGGGGCATTGGGCGGCGTGCCATCTGGCGAAGTGAATGGGGGAAGTGATTAGTAATTAGTCTGCTGGCATCCGAACGATTCGGGCGCTCACCGCTCACTAATTACTAAACACTAATTACTTTCCCGCCAGTCAGCGTCAGACCCTCCATGTCCGCACCAGCCCCCAAACTCGTCCAGCCCTGGCGCATGACGCGCCGTGAGCTGGTGCGTGCGGGGTCGCTGGGGTTGTTCGGGCTGTCGTTCGCGGATGTGCTGCGGGGCCGGGCGAGCGCGCAGGCGGTGTCGGCGCGGAGTTTCGGGCGGGCCAAGCGCTGCATCCTGCTCTTCATGTGGGGCGGGCCGGCGCATCAGGACACATGGGACTTGAAGCCGGATGCGCCGCGCGAGGTGCGCGGGGAGTTCAACGAGATTTCCACCAACGTCCCCGGCCTGCGCATCTGCGAGCACTTCCCCCGCATCGCGCAGCGCATGGACCGCCTCTGCATGGTGCGCTCGATGACGCACGACAATGGCGACCACACGACCGCGACGCACTACCTGCTCACCGGCGAGCCACCGCCGCGCACCACCGACAAGCGCGCCCAGTGGCCGCACTTCGGCTCCGTGCTCTCGAACCTTGGCCGCGGGCAGGGCGCGCTGCCGCCGTTTGTCTCGATGCGGCCCAAGCTGCCGGGCGACGTGCCGCGCTTCGTCGAGGAGAGCCAGGGACAGTTCGCCGGCTGGCTCGGCCCGCTGCACGACCCGCTCACGATTGACGCCGACCCCAGCCAGCCGGACTACCGCGTGGCTGAGACGACCTTGCACCCGGAGATTTCCGTCGAGCGCCTGGACCGACGACGTGACCTGCTTGGCCAGCTTGACCGTCGGCTTGATGGCTTCAGCCCGAACTTCGCCGCGCAGGACTTGAACCATCGCCGCGCGTTCGAACTGCTCACCTCGGCCGCGACTCAGCGCGGGGCGTTCAACCTGAACGAGGAGCCGCTGAAGGTCCGCGAGCGCTACGGCATGAACCCGCATGGCCAGTCGGTTTTGCAGGCGCGTCGGCTGGTCGAGCGCGGCGTGCCGCTGGTCACGGTCTTCTGGCCGAACGACGGCATCAAGAACGTGAGCGTCTATTGGGACACGCACAGCCGGAACTTCGTGGACCTCAAGACGCGCCTGATGCCGGTGACGGACCTTGCCTTCACAGCGCTGCTGGACGACCTGCAGGAGCGCGGGATGCTGGAGGACACGCTGGTCATTTGGACCGGTGAATTCGGCCGCACGCCGCGCGTGGGGCAGCGCTCCAGCGACGCGGGTGCCGGCAAGGACGGGCGCGACCATTGGGGCGGCTGTTTCACCAGTGTGCTGGCCGGTGCGGGCGTGAAGGGCGGCTTCGCCTACGGCAAGAGCGACAAGCAGGCGGGTTTCCCGGCCGAGAGCCCCGTCGCCCCGCGCGACCTCATCGCGACGGTGTATCACCTGCTCGGTGTGCCGGAGGAACAGATGGTGATGGACAGCGGCGGGCGGCCGCAGTTCGTGCGCCCCGGCAAGGCGATTGGCGAATTGCTGGCATAGGCGGAACGATGCAGGTGCATCTGGAGCGCTCCACTTCAACGCAGAGGACGCAGAGTTGCGCAGAGAAGTGATCGGCGGAGGCCGCAAAAAGGTTCACGCTCTGCGCTTTGCCCAACTCTGCGTTCCTCCGCGTTCTTTGCGTCTCTGCGTTAAAGGGAACGCGACCTTCAACTGCATCGTATCGGCTTCGGTAGTCGAATTCTTCTCCCGCTTCGCCAGCGGGTCGCTAACATTCCCGCGCATGGCGAACGATGGACACACCGGCAGGAGGCTGAGGCGCAACTGGCTGCCCATCGTCGCGTTGGTGGTGATCGTGGATGCTCTGGGCGGCTGGCTCTACTACCGGTGGCAGCGCGAGCACAGCCAGGATGTGGTCATCCGCGCAGCGGCGACGCGCTACGGAGTGGACGGGGACTTGGTGAAGGCCGTCGTATGGCGGGAGAGTTGGTTTGACCCGGCAGTGCGCGGCAAGGCGGGGGAGATCGGCCTCATGCAAATTCGGGAGCCCGCTGCCCGCGAGTGGGCCGAGGCCGAGCGCATCGCCGGCTTCCACCACGAGCACATTCTCGACCCCGGTTCGAATACGCTGGCCGGCACCTGGTATCTCGCGAAGCTGCTCCGCCGTTACCCGCATACGGATGATCCCGTGCCCTACGCTCTGGCGGACTACAACGCGGGCCGGGGCAACGTCTTGCGCTGGAATCAAGGAGCGGCCGCCACAAACAGCCAGCAATTTCTCGCCCAGATGACCTTTCCGGGCACCCGGCGCTATATCGAGACGGTCGTTCAGCGCCGCGCACGGTATGCTGAGGAATTTAGGGCGACGGACCCGCGGTGAGGCTTATTCATCCGTTGACTTTTGGGGGCAGGCGTAGGATAGAGTTTCAGCGTCGCCCATGAAACGAACCGATCCCGCAGTTGTTACGCCTTCGTGCGCCCGGAATCCCACCCCTTCGGCCTTGGGATTCACTCTGATCGAGCTGCTGGTGGTCATCGCCATCATTGCGATTTTGGCGGGGATGCTGCTGCCGGCTCTTGCACAGGCCAAGACCAGGGCTGCCGGGGCCAAGTGCCTCAACAACGTCAAACAAATTGCCTTGGGGTGGACGCTGTATGCCTCCGACCACGACGGCCGGCTTGTTCGCAATGGAGATGGTGGGGCCGCCGGCGACCCCACCAACCCCGGCTGGGTGCGGGGCTGGTTGAACCGGGGCACGAGCACCACCGACAACACCAATACCGACTATTTGGTCGGCGACAGCCAACGCCCCAACGGCTCACTTGGGAAAGGCTATGTCGGGGGCGAAGGTTGCTACAAGTGCCCCAATGACAAGAGCGTGGATGTCGGCGGGTTGGGCGCTCGAGTGCGCACGATTTCGATGAATGGGTGGATGAATCCGGGGCGCGGCGGGGTCCCGGGCAGTGGCACGGTTGGAGTCAACAACGGGCAGATGGTTTTTCGGCGTGAAACGGATCTGCGCCAGCCCAGCGACATGTGGGTGACCGTGGACGAACGGATCGGCAGCATCAACGACGGCTGGTTCGCGGTGTCGGTAGATGGTTGGACTTCAGGGATGCCGATTGATCTTACGGCCGTGGGCATCACCGACTGGCCGGCGAACTATCATAACAAGGCCACGGCCTTCTCGTTCGCGGATGGTCATACCGAGATTCACCGGTGGGGGGACGCACGGACAATTCCCCTCAACGAACCCGGGGCTGGCTTCCTGAACCTGTCGGGCAACGCGGACGTGATCTGGCTGATGACTCATTCCACTGGTTTTTGACCATGGCCCACCCCTCGCTCTGCCGTCTCATGGGAAAACTCACGCTTCTCCCGCTGCTGCTGATCTGCCTCGCTCACTCTGGGTGCCGGAAAAAGCCGGGGACTTCCAATGCCCCCGTAATTCCCGCCAGCGAGGTCGCCGCCAGCGTGGGCGTCAAGCCATCCGACTTGCCCAGCCAGAAGGTGCTGTATGACGCGATCGCGAAATACATGTCGCAAAACCAAGGCCGTGCCGCCAAGGACTTGGACGAACTGGTGCAAAAAGGCTTCTTGAAGCCGTTGCCACCCCTTCCTGCGGGCAAACGCTACGAACTGGACCAGCGTTCCACGGTGCTGTCGATCGTGGACAAGTGAAGAACCAAGCTTCTCGCGGGTGGTGGCACGCGCTGGTTCGACACCTTTGTCTTGAAAATGCCCATGTTATCGCTATTGAAGTCCTTACGATATGCCGTCCTTTAGCTACGTGGCCCGTGAAGCCGCCTCCGGTCGCGAGATTCGCAACGTCCTAGAGGCCAACACTGAGCAGGAGGCAATTGCCGCCTTGCTCGGGCGCAACCTGCTCGTTGTCACCATCCAGGAGGCCAGCAGCAAGAAGGGCAAGGCCGCCAGCGGGTCAGTGCCGCTGCAGGACTTGGTGATGTTCACCCGCCAGCTCGCGACGATGATTGATGCGGGCATTGCCATCGTCGGCTCCCTCCAGGGTCTGGCGGAGCAGACCGACAACAAGATCATGCGGGATGTCATCCGCGACATCTGCGCGCGGGTCGAGAGCGGCGACAACTTCTCGACGGCCCTGACCAAGCACCCCAAGACCTTCGAGCGACTTTACTGCTGCATGGTGGACGCCGGCGAAAAGGGCGGCTTGCTCGCGGAAATTCTCGCCCGTCTGGCTACCTACCTGGAAAATACCGTCCGCCTCCAGAAGAAGGTCAAGTCGGCGATGATGTATCCCACCATCGTCACCTTGGTTGCCGTGACCATCACCGTCTTCCTGCTGGTGAAGGTCGTGCCCACCTTCGGCGAAATCTTCTCCGGCTTCGGCGCCAAGCTGCCGGCCCCCACGCAGTTCCTGATTGATCTCTCGGAGTGGATGAAAAAGTGGTGGTGGCTGATCGGCGGCTGCGCCTTTGCGATCGGCTACGGCTGGCTGTCGTTCATCAAGACCAAGGTCGGCCTGGAGTTCTGGGACCGGAACCGCATCCGGCTGCCGGTCTTCGGCCACATCGCGCACAAGATCTGTCTCGCCCGCTTCGCCCGCACCCTCGCCTCGCTCATCCGCTCCGGCGTGCCGATCCTGGAGGTGCTCAACATCACCGCCAACTGCGTGGGCAACGTGGTGATGGAAAAGGCCATCCGCGTCGCCATGGCGGACATCGAGAAGGGCGACGGCATCTCCGCCGCGCTGGGCCGGCACCCGGTCTTCCCGACGATGATCATCCGCATGCTTTCGGCCGGCGAGCAGACGGGCAAGATTGACGCCATGCTTGAGCGCGTCGCGGACTTCCTCGATGACGAGATCGAGACGATTCTCGACGGTTTGACTTCCCTGATCGAGCCGTTGTTGATCGTGTTCCTCGGCGTGACGGTCGGCAGCATCGTGATCGCGATGTTCCTGCCCATCTTCAAGATGAGCGACATCATCAACCCGCCAGGCCGCTGAGTCGGAGTTTCTCCTGCTCGTAATCCTGATCCTAACCCTGCTCCCCCGGCGGCAGGCGCAGGGTTGGCTCGTGCCTGTGGGCCGCAGGAAACATGCGGGCCTCCCCGCCTTGACTCTCAACTCTCAACTCCCCGACTCTCAACTCGGAAATGGTCGCCCGTGTCACCCTTGAAATCGCGCTCCGTCGGGAGTTCGATTACGCCATCCCGCCGGAGCTGGCCGGGCAAGTGGAGGTGGGCACGCGCGTGAAGATCCCCTTCGGCCACCGGCAGGTCATGGGCTGCGTCACCGCGCTGGTCGAGCAGTCCACCCATACGAACCTCCGGACAATCACGGGGGTCGTGGGCAAGCAGTCCCTCGTCACGCCCAAGGTGCTCCAGCTCGCGCGCTGGATCGCGGACTACTACTGCTGCGCGCCGGAGACGGCCTTGAAGAGCGTGCTGCCCGAAGTGGTCCGTAGAGAGCAGGAGGGCTGGCGTGAGCGCCTCTTCGTCCGCCTGCTGCCGGCGACCGGTGAGACGCCCAAGCTCACCAAGCGACAGCAGGAGATCCTCAACCTGCTCGAAGAACGTCGCGAACTGCCGCTCCAGGAACTCCTCGAACTCGCGGAGACCACCGCCGAAACCGTGCGCCGGCTCGAAGACAAGCATCTCGTCCTCATCACCACGCAGGTTTCCGAGCGTGATCCGTATGCGAAGGAAGTGATCAGCCGGACGGACTCGCTGGTGATGAACGCGGAGCAGGCCAAGGCGCTCGAACAGATCATCGCGGCGATGGATGCGCGTGGTGCGTGGTCCGTGGGGCGTGAAGGACAGCCCGGCACTCCCGGTGACAGCTCACGCCCCACGCCCCACGCCCCACCCAGCACGTTCCTCCTCCACGGCGTCACCGGCTCGGGCAAAACCGAAGTCTATCTCCAGGCCATCGCCCACGCGCTCGCGCAGGGCAAGGGCGCGGTGGTGCTGGTGCCGGAAATCGCGCTCACGCCGCAAACCGTGGAGCGGTTCAAGGCCCGCTTCAGCCACGGGCCGCTCCAGACGCAGGTGGCCGTGCTCCATTCGCACCTCAGCTCCGGCGAGCGTCACGACGAGTGGCACAAGATCCGTCAAGGCCGCGCCCGCATTGTCATCGGGGCGCGCTCGGCGCTCTTCGCCCCGGTGGACCCGCTCGGGCTCGTGATCGTGGACGAGGAGCACGAGCATTCCTACAAGCAGGAGGAGGCGCCGCGCTACCACGCGCGCGACGTGGCCGTGGTGCGCGGGCAGATGGAGGACGCCGTGGTGGTGCTCGGCTCCGCGACGCCCTCGATGGAGAGCTATTACAACGTGAAGCGTGGCAAATACACGCTGCTCGAACTTCTCACCCGCGCCGACGACAAGAAGATGCCCATCGTCCGCGTGGTGGACATGCGGCAGACCGCGCGCAAGGACAAGGGCACGCCCATCTTCTCCGAGGAGCTCAAGGAGGCCATCACCAAACGCCTGGAGCGCCGCGAGCAGACGATCCTCTTCCTCAACCGCCGCGGCTACTCCAGCTCGCTGCAATGCCCGCAGTGCGGCTACGTGGCCGAGTGCCCCAACTGCAGCGTCGCGCTTTCCTACCACCGCAAGGCGCAGAAGATTTGCTGCCACATCTGCGGCCACGAAGCGCCCGCGCCCGCCGTCTGCCCCGAGCCCAAGTGCCGCAACCCAGCCATCCGCTACGCCGGGCTCGGCACCGAGCGTGTCGAGGAAACGCTGACGAAGCTCTTTCCCCACGCCCGGGTGCAGCGGATGGATTCCGACCTGATGAAGCGCAAGGAGGACTACCGCCGCGTGCTCGGCGACTTCAAGGCGGGCAAGACGGACATCCTCGTGGGCACGCAGATGATCGCCAAGGGCCTGCACTTCGAGAATGTCACGTTGGTCGGGGTCATCCACGCCGATCTCAGCCTGCACATCCCGGACTTCCGCGCGGGCGAGCGCACGTTCCAGCTCCTCACTCAGGTGGCTGGGCGCGCGGGCCGGGGCGATGTCGAGGGCGAGGTGTTTGTGCAGAGCTTCACGCCGTTTCACCCGGCGATCCAATACGCCCGGCGGCACGACTACACGGGCTTCTACGACCAGGAGATCGAGTTCCGCGACCAGCTCAATTACCCGCCGGCCTCGCGCATCGCCCTGCTCACCTTCAAGGGCCGCAACGAGGAGAAGGTGAAATTCACCGCCGAGCATGTGACGCGCGAGGTGGAGAAGCGCTGCGCCACGCTCCGCGATGTGATCCTCGCCGGCCCCGCGCCCGCGCCGCTGCTGCGGGCCGAAACATTCTATCGCTACCAGCTCATGCTACGGGCCAAACAGATGCCCCGCCTGAGCCACCGGCTCTCCGAGTTGCTGGCGACGCTGGCCCTGCCCGACGAGGTGATGCTCACCGTGGACATTGATCCGGTGAGCCTGATGTGAGCTTCAAGCGAGGAAATGACTGGTTAACCGTGCTACCGGCTCCCTTAGAGAAATGGCAGGCTCAACCCCATGAACGAGGCTGATCCACCGGCACCGAAGCCGCCCGCCTCCCCTGCCCCGCCGCCGCGCCCGCGCGAGAACTGGCGCGCGTTGCTGGGCCTGGTGCTGTCGAGCGCCGTCGTCGCCAGCCTGTGCTGCCTGCCCAGCGTGGTGCTCGTGCTCTTCGGCCTGGCCTCCGTCAGCACCGCCGCCGCCCTCTCGGACCGGCTCTACTGGGGACCGACCCGTTACGTGCTCTACGCCGTGAGCCTGGGCCTCGCCATCGCCGGGCTGGTGGTTTACTTCCGCCGCCGGGGCATCTGCACCCTCGATGCCGCAAAACGCGAGCGTAACCGCATCGTCAACACCACCTTGATCGTCCTCGTTGGCGGCGTGCTCACCTACCTGGTCTGGAACTACATCCTCCTCGACCTCATCGGCATCGCCGCCGGGCTGCCGTGGAAGATGCCGGGCTGGTGGCCGAAGTAAGCGGAGCGCGAGACTCCGGCCCGATTTGTGCACCCGGTCGCCTCGGCACGGCTGAAAAATCCCCATGTCGTGCTAGGATTGACGGCGGCGCTGGTAGGCACCTAATTTGCTGGCAGGATAATTCTGAAGTGTCTGTGCAGGTTTCACAATTCAAGCATGCGATTTTTCAGCGAATGGGATCGATGCGGATTCCATTGGCTGCTACGTGTTTCACTCTGGCGGCAGCGTCTGCATTGGGCTGGGCCTATTTCGATCTGAACATCCATCAAGGCTTGTTTGTGGACCGGTTGGGGTGCGGCTGCAAACCCGACTTCAACAACAACGACCTCACTCTCTGCCTCGGATTTGGAATGGCGGTTCCAATGGCGGTGGTGGCAGGCGTCTCTTCCCGCACTCTTGACCGAATGTTGCGGTTGCGCTTCGTAGCGGTCAGTTGCGTCTTGATAGGATACTGGTTTCTCAAGTTTTGCCGTTTCAACTGGTGGCTGTGAACTGATTGATTTGTCGCCTCGGAAAGCCTCCGTTAGCCTCCCCCCATGAAAGCCGCCTACATCACCGCTCCCTGCCATGCCGAGAGCATTCATTTCGACGACCTCCCGCAACCCCAACCCCGCGCCGGTGAGGCGCTCATCCGCGTGCGCGCCGTCGCGGTCAACCCGATTGACACCTACGTCCGCGCCGGGATGGTGAAGATGAACCTCCCCCTGCCCTTCATTATCGGCTGCGATCTCGCGGGAGTGGTCGAGACGGCTGGCCCGGACTGCCAACGCTTCCAGGCCGGCGACCGCGTGTGGTGCTCGAACCAGGGCTTGTTCGGCCGCCAAGGCACCTTCGCCGAATTCGCCTGTGTCGAGGAACGGTGGCTGAACCCACTGCCGGCGGACGTTCGCGATGAAGATGCCGCTGCGGTCGCCCTCGTGGGCATCACCGCGCATCTGGGCCTCTTCGCGAAAGCCCGTCTGCAGGCGGGCGAAACGGTCTTCGTCAACGGCGGCGCGGGCGGTGTCGGCTCAATGGTCGTGCAACTGGCGAAGGCCGCCGGGGCGCGCGTCATCGCCACCGCCGGCAGCAACGACCGCGTGGCCAAGGCCCGGTCCTTCGGTGCGGACCTCGCGCTGAACCACCGCACCCAGGACGTGGCCGCCGCCGTGAAGGAGTTCGCGCCCGCCGGAGTGAACGTCTTCTGGGAGACGCAGCGCGAGCCGGACTTTGACCGCGCCGTGCCGTTACTCGCCCCGCGCGGGCGCTTCGTGCTGATGGCCGGTCGCGAGGCGCGGCCGCTCTTTCCCGTGGGCCCGTTTTATGTGAAGGACTGCTCGCTGCACGGCTTCGCGATGTTCAACGCCACGCCCGAGGAGCAGCGCCCCTGCGCCGACGACCTGAATCGTTGGCTCGTCGAGGGCAAGGTGCGCGCGAACATTGACCGCATCCTCCCGCTCGCCGAGGCCGCCGCCGCGCACCGCCTCCAGGAAGAAAGCACGCTCCAAAGGTCCGGCGCACTCGCCGGCAAGATCGTCCTCCGCCCGTGAGGGGACACTCCTGTCTCCCATTGCCGATCCAAGATGCCTGATACCGATTCCCAATGCCAATCGGTGGGACAGATGATGAAGAGCGTGACGAATGTTCAGCACCCTCTCCCTTCCTCGGAGGAGGGGAGAAAGTTGGTGTGAGAATTCCCGGAACGAAAGCTTCGTGCTTTGAACCCCTGAATCGCGTGCCGGTGCCTTGCAGCCACCGCGTTGCGGGTGGATGGCTTGAAGCCGGTTCGTTCTGCTGGGGCCAACGGTCGGCGGCTGCAAGCCGCCGGCACTGGTTCATGGCGAGGGGTGCCGTCCGGCGGCAGGCTGCCGAGTTGTGATAGGACAGGGGACAGGAGTGTCCCCTTCACTCTTCACTTGGGATGCACTCCATCATGCCTTAGCTTCCGCCCGTCATGGCCGTCGTAAACAATCCCGCGCTCGCCGCGTTTTGCACCCAACTCGGCACCGAGTTGATGCTCGCGCAGGTGCTGGTGCGCCGAGAGGCGACCGGCTTTGACCTGCGCCACGCCAGCGACCGTGATGCCGCTGAGGGCGGCCTGAAATCAGTGCCTCTCGCTGACCTCCGCACGCTGGCCAGCCAAACCGCCGCCGGGGAATTCCGCCCCATCAAGGCAGCGCCGAACCTGCGCAGCGGATGGCTGTGCCACGTCGGCTCGGACGCAGAGCTGGAAGCCGCGCTCAACCAGCTCTACCCCGGGGCCATTGCCGACTGGTTCGCCGCGCAGCAGCCCGTGCCGCCGATCACACACTACCGCGCCTACACCGCCCGCCAGACCGGCATGTATCGCATCACCACGATGCTCACCGATGCCCAGGCTGCGCAGGTGATCCGCGCCTGCTGCAACGCCCGCTTCTGCCTCAAGCGCCGCCTCTGGACCGTGGACGGCCTGGCACCGGACGCATCCGAAGCCAAGAGCCGCATCCCCTGCCTCGAACCCTGCGCCGTGATGCTGGAGTTCGCGCGCAAGGCCGTGCGCATCGAGCAGGAGGAGGGCAGGCCGACGCTCTCGCTGGCACCGTCCGAAGTCACGTCGCTGCTCGCCGCACTGGACAACTCACTGGCCCATCCGCTGCCCGGCCAGCGCGAAGCCGACCTGGCCGCCGCCGACAATCCACGCCGGCTGCAACTGCTGCGCGAGAAGCTTCAGGGTTTTGCCCCAGTTGCCAGTGAGGCGGCGGCGGAATAACTGTATCCTCAGCACGTCCAATACCCATGAAACGAACCTTCCTCCGCGCCTGCGCCACCGCGCTGCTCCTCGCCGCCTTCGCCAGCGGACCCGTGCGGGCCCAGGCCCCCGCCAACGCCGACACCCTCCTGGAGCAGTTGCAGAAGGCCGCCGAGCCGCCTACGCCCCCGGCCGAGTGGCAGGGCCGCATCCCGACGCCCGAGGAACTGGCCGCCTTCCGCACGAAGCAGGCCGAGGCCGCCATCCGCGCCGCGGATATTGCGGCCGAGTTCACCACGCGCTTTCCCACGCACCCGAAGGCCGCCGAAGCTCGCGAGCAACGGCACCAGCTTCTCTCCGGCGCGGTCCGCCGCGGTGACACCACGCGGCTCGCCCAGCTCGAAAAAGTGGAGGCCGAACTCCTCGCCGACCCGGCGAAATCGTCCGAAGAAAAGTTCCGGCTGCGCATGCAGGGCGTGGACCGCAAGGCCGGCCTGAAGCAGGGCGAAGGCATGCCGGCGATGCTGGAAGAGTTCGAGAAGGGCGCGCGGGCCTTGCAGAAGGAATTCCCTGAACGGAAGGAAGTCTTCGAGATGCTCTATGCCGTGGCCATGCGTTCCGAAGGCCCCAAGGCCGTCGCCATCGCGAAAGAGATCGCCGCCAGCAGCGCCGACCCGCAGGTGAAGGAGGCCGCCGCCGCACTGCTCAAGAAGTCCGAGCGCATGGGCCGGCCGCTGGACATCAAGTTCACCGCGCTCGACGGGCGTAAGGTGGAACTCGCCAAACTCAAGGGCAAGGTCGTGCTCGTGGACTTCTGGGCCACCTGGTGTGGGCCGTGTGTCGCGGAGATCCCGCATGTGAAGAGCACCTTCGAGAAACTCAACCCCAAGGGCTTCGAGGTCATCGCCATCAGCCTCGACGAGGACAAAGCCGCACTCCAGGCCATGGTGAAGCAGAAGCAGCTCCCTTGGCCGCAGTTCTTTGAGTCCGAGCAGGCAGAAAACCGTTTCGCCAAGCAGTTCGACATCACCTCCATCCCGGCCATGTGGCTCGTGGACAAAAAGGGGAACCTGGTGGACATGAACGCGCGGGAAGGGCTGGAGAAGAAGGTCGAGAAGCTGCTGGCTGAGAAGTGAGCCCTGTTCGTTGAAGGGTTGAAGAGTTGAAAAGTTGAAGAGGCGCGAATCCCCGCCTCTTCAACCCTTTAACTCTTTAGCTCTTCAACACACTCATTTCCCCTTCTCAACTCCGCCGCCCCTGTCCATCCTGCGGTATGGACTCAATTCTCTTCCCGGGCGGGAAGTTTCTCGGCATCGAGTGGCATGTCTGGAAGGTCGTCGGCTGGCTGGGCAATGCCGTGTTCTTCTCGCGTTTTGTCGTGCAGTGGTATGCCACGGAGAAGCGCAAGCAGGTCGTGGTGCCCTCGGCCTTCTGGTGGCTCAGCCTCACCGGCTCGCTGCTGCTGCTGGCGTATGCGCTGTTCTACCAGAAGGACTCCGTCTTCATCTTCGCCTACGCCTTCACCTGGATTCCCTACATCCGCAACCTCATCATCCACCGTCGGCACAAGAACGCGCACATTCTCTGCCCGGACTGCGAACTGAACTGCCCGCCGCAGTCGAACTACTGCCTGAACTGCGGCACACCACTGAAGGCAGAGGGGAATGCGCCGTCGGCTTGAGGGGGAAGCATGGAAATCTGGAGTAGTGGGGTGAAGCGGCGGTGAATTCGGTCACAGCACTCCATCACTCCATTCCTCCATCACTCCCTTGCCTGAAGACCAGCGCCGCCTGATTGCCCCAGAAGCCCGCTGAAACGGAGAGCGCGGAATTGATTTCGACTGGTCCACTCATCGCCCGCAGCACCTGCAGCCTCACCGCCGGATCAATGGTCCGGCAGTTCGCCGTGCCCGGCAGCCGGCCTTGCTGCATGGCTTGAATCGCAATCACCGCCTCCAGCGCGGCGGACGCGCCGAGACAGTGACCCGTCACCGCTTTCGTCGAGGAGCACGGCACCTGCCCGGCCGCAGCACCAAGCGCGACATGCAGGGCGTTCGCTTCGGCAAGGTCATTAAGCACCGTCCCCGTCCCATGCGCGTTGACGTAGCCAAGGTGTGCGGGCGTCACGCCTGCCACGGCCAGCGCCTGGGTGATGACCCGCCCCAAGCTCGCTCCGGTTCGGTCCATGCCCACGCGCTCACCGCCCTCCGCCCCCAGTGCCCAGCCGGAAATCCGCGCGAGAACTTTCGCGCCCCGACGCTGCGCCGAAGCCTGCGATTCCAAGATTACAAAGCCCGCGCCTTCCCCCAGCACAATCCCGTTGCGCGCGCCATCGAAGGGCTTGCACGTCCGCCGCGGGTCGGCATCGGAACCAAGCACCCCCGCCGCGTGAAGCTGGGCGATGACCAGCGGATTGAGCGGAGCCTCCGTGCCGCCGGCGATGGCCACGTCCACGGTGCCGAGCAGGATTTGCTGGGCCGCGAGCGCGATGGCCACGGCACCCGAGGCGCAGGTCGCTGAAACCGTCAGGGCCGGTCCGTGCGCCGGAAATTCCAGGGAAAGCATCCCGCTGACATTGGCGAGCGAGCAATGCGCCGCATCCGAAGGCCGTGCCCGATACCCGTAGCCGCCGACGTGAGGAGGCGGATTCCCCTCATAACTCTCAGCAGTCCGCCGCCTCACGTCGGCGGCTACGGCATGGGCGGCCACGGCTTCGGAGATTTTCTCCACCGCCCCGCGTGACGTGCCCACGAAGATGCCGATGCGCTCAGGAGCCACCGGCTGGGTGTCGAGCTTCGCCGACTGCCAGGCCTCCAACGCGGCGGCGTGGGCGAGCTGCGCACTGCGGTCCATCTTGCGCGTGAGCCGGGTGAGCGTCGGATTCGGCGCACGGCAGCCGGCGACGCGCAGGCCGGCGGGCTGCAGTTCCTCCGGGAGCCAGTCCGCCGGAGACTCACCGCGCAGCACCGCCTGCCACAAGCGGTCCACGCTCGCCCCCGCTCCACAGAACGCGCCCATCCCCGTCACCACGACGGGATTGGCCTGAAGCAGTTGCTGGAGCGGAGAAGGGTTCACTCGCGGGGCGGACAGGTAAACCAAACCGCCGCCATTTGCACGCACTTCTGTTGGCGGGCGCGCGGCCTTCACGCCGCTTCAACGTGCGACTACTATGGGGTTCGCCTGCGCAGTGAAATTTCGGAGAGTGAAGCGGCATGAATGCCGCGCGCCTCAGCCCACCGGCAGCAGCTCGGGGATCGGTTCGCCAAAGGGCAGGATCGGCATCGGGCGGCCCGTGTGGTCGAGGAAGGACTGCTCCCAGTCAATGCCCAGGTGCTGATACACCGTCGCCCAGAGGTCGTTCGGCGTCATCGGACGCTCGATGGGATGCTCGCCGCGGCTGTTGGTGGCCCCGACGATCTGGCCGGTCCGCATCTTCGCGCCGGAGACGATGAAGGACATCGCCCCGGGCCAGTGGTCGCGTCCCGGCTGCATCACGCCGGTCTGCGAGCCGACGACGTTGGAAACCCGGGGCGTCCGCCCGAATTCGCCGGTGACGATGAGCAGCGTCTTCTCGTCGAGGCCGCGCGCGTAAAGGTCTTCAATCAGCGCGGAAACCGCCTGGTCATAGGGCGGGAAGCGCCAGCGCGCGTCGTCGAACAGGTGGCAGTTCACCGCATGGGAGTCCCAGTTATAGCAGCCGTTTTTCGGCATCGTGGTGGCGGGATGTTCCCAGACCATCGTGACAAAGCGGCAACCCGCCTCCACCAGGCGACGCGCCATCAAACCGCGCTGGCCGTAAGCGTTCATGCCATAGCGTTCACGGACGGCCTGCGGTTCACGGGACAAATCGAAAGCCTCGCGCACCGGCTCGCTGGTGAGCATGTCAAAGGCGCGCTGGCTGTATTGATCCATCGCGTCCATGAGCCCGCTGCGGTCCGCATCCCGGCGCAGGCGGTCCATGCCGTGGAGCAAATGCAGCCGGTCATCCAGCCGCGTCTCCATGTCCCGGGTGAGGCCGAGGTTCTGCACCTTGAAGGTGGGGGAGGCGGGATCGCCACCCACGACGAACGGCGTGTTGACCGAGCCGAGCCACGCGGCCCCGAGGCTGAAGGTATCAATCTGCGCCCGCCCGCCGTCCACGCCCAGCACGCACGGCGGCATGCCCTTCGGCCCGGAATGGCGCTCGTTCAGGATCTTGCTGACGTAGGAGGTCACCGCCGGCGCGTCGTTCACGAAGCCGGTCGGCTCGGCGGGCAGGCGGCCCGTCATGAAGCGTTTGTGACCGCCCCCGTGGTCCGCAAACGTGTGATGGCAGGAGCGGACGATGGTGAACTTGTCCGCGATCTTCGCCTGCTGCGGGAACAGCTCGGAAATCTCGATGCCGGGGACGTTCGTCTTGATGGGCCGGAAGATGCCCCGGTATTCCGAAGGGGCGTTCGGCTTCAAGTCATAGGTCTCCATGTGCGGCGGACCGCCGGGGAGCCAGACGAAAATGACCGAGGTGTCGCGCAGGTTCTTGCCCGTCTGCTTGGCGATGCTTTCCAGGCGGAACAAATCACTAAGGCCAAGGCCGGTGGCGGCGAGCGCGCCCGCCTGCAGGAAGCTGCGGCGTGAGGCTGGGCCCTGGCAGGATTTGGCTCCGGTGGTCATGGCGAAAAAGTAACTGGGCTACCGACGGCTGTCAGCGCGGAAAATTCAGCGGAGCGCGGACTTTAGTCCGCTTCAAGCTGCGGTAATACCAGCGCAACCGAGGTCCCCTGCCCGCCCTGCGTTCGTTCGGTGAAGCGGGCTAAAGCCCGCGCGCCTCTACGCCCCGATTTGGCGCTTGATGGCGTCGGAAATCTTCGTGGACCACTTGTCCAGCATGGCCATGTCCTTGCCCTCGATGAGCAGGCGGCACTTCGGCTCGGTGCCGGAGTAGCGGAGCAGCACGCGCCCGCCGCTGGGCTGCACCTCGGCTTCGGCCTCCTTCACGAGCGCAAGCACGCCGTCCAGCTCCTCGAAAGGCCGTTTTTCGCGGACCTTGATGTTGGAAACCTGCTTGGGGAAGCGCGTCCAGCAGCGCTTGAGCTTGGAGAGGCTTTCGCCGCGCGCCTTCATGATGCGCAGCACTTGCAGCGCGGCCACGAGGCCGTCGCCGGTGGTGGAGTAGTCACGGAAGATCAGATGGCCGCTCTCCTCGCCGCCGAAGTTGTAGCCGCACTTGAGCATCTCATCGATCACGTTCTTGTCGCCGACGCCGGTGTAAACAATCTTCCCGCCCGCCGCCTGCAGCGCCGCACCAAGCCCGGCATTGCTCATGACGGTGGAGACGAGCGTCTTTTCCGCCAGTGTGCCCTGCGCCATCATGTCCAGCGCGGCGATGGCCATGATGTCGTCGCCATCCAGCAGAATGCCCGTTTCATCGCTGAGGATGACGCGGTCGGCATCGCCGTCGTGGGCGATGCCCAGGTCGGCGCGGTATTCGCGGACCTTGGCGCACAGGTTCTGTGGGTGCATGGAGCCGCATTCCTTGTTGATGTTTGTGCCGTCCGGCGAGTTGCCGAAGACGAAGATCTCCGCGCCCAGCTCGCGCAGCACGCTTGGCGTGGCCTTGTAGGACGCGCCGTTCGCGCAGTCCACCACGATCCTCATGCCGTCGAGGGTCAGACCCTTGGGGAAGGACGCCTTGGCATACTCGATGTAGCGGCCCAGCGCGTCGTCCACACGGACGGCCTTGCCGATCTCGGTGGCAGAAGGCCGGACGCTCTCGATGTTGCCGCTGAACACCAGGCTTTCAATCTGCGCCTCAATGGGGTCGGGCAGCTTGAAGCCGTCCGCGCCGAAGAACTTGATGCCGTTGTCATCGTAGGGATTGTGCGAGGCGGTGATGACGATGCCGGCGTCGCAGCGCAGCGAGCGGGTGGCGTAGGCGACGCCCGGCGTGGGCAGCGGTCCGATGAACAGCACGTCCACGCCCATGCTGAGGATGCCGGAGCTGAGCGCGTTCTCGAGCATGTAGCCGGAGAGGCGGGTGTCCTTGCCGATGACGATGCGGTGCTTGCCGCGCGAGCGGGACTGCGACTCGAGGTTCTTGAAGACGTGCGCGGCGGCCCGGCCCAGCTTGAGGGCGGTTTCCGCCGTCACAGGTTCGATGTTCGCGGTGCCACGGACGCCGTCGGTGCCGAAGATTTTCTTGGGTGCGTTGCTCATGATATATTCACTACAGGGGTCAATCGGTGCTGGCGGACGAGACGCGGACCTCGGTCTGCGACACCTCCACCACGGCGATGCCGGCGGGTGCGTGCACGAGGATTTTCTTGTTCAGGCCGGCCACGTCGTTCACGTCGGTGAGGTTGATGAAAACTTCGAGCTGCCGGGCGGTCAAGGCTTGAACCTCGCCAATCGGCCCGCGCACGGTGACATCTATGTGACTCGGCTCGACGCGAAAGGCCCGCAGATCGGCGGCGGACTTCATCACCGTGATGGGCACATGCTCGATCTTGTGCGTGACGAACCCATGGCCGGGACGGTCGGGCCGCAGGTTGTTCTGCGCGCCGAAAATGGCGAACCAGATCATCGTCGCCAGGATCAGCGAGAAGAACTTGAGCCAGAAATTCTGGAGAATGGCGTCGCGCGTGGACATTTACTTGGCCTCGGCTTTCTTCGGCACCGCGGCGGCGGGCGGGCGGGGGGCGGTCTTGACCGGAGCCGGCTCCGGCTCGGGGGCGATCGGCGTGCTGGACAGCTTGAGGTTGCGCGCAATCCACAGCCGGAGGGTGTCCGGCCAGTTCCGCGTCCGCACCCGTTTGACAAAGATGGAAGTAAGGAAGGCGCGCAGTTCCTCGGCGGTGACGCCGCGCTTCAGCTCGCCCCGATTGGCATACGAGATCGCCCCGGTTTCCTCCGAGACGACCACCACCACCGCATCCGTCTCCTCACTGAGGCCGATGGCCGCGCGATGGCGCGTGCCGAGGGACTTGTGCAGATCCTGGCGCTGGGTCAGCGGGAAGATGCACGCCGCGCGAAGGATGCGGCCGTTCTTCAAGATCACGCCGCCGTCGTGGATGGCGTTGTTGGGGAAGAAGATCGTCTCCAGCATTTCAGGGGTCGCCTCGCAGTCCACCACCACGCCCGACTCAACGGCCTCCGCGAGGTTGATGCTCTGCTCCATGGCCATCAGCGCGCCGATGCGCACATCCGCCAGCCGCTCGACCGTCTCGATGATCACCTCGACGTCCTCGCGCTGCTCGCGGGCGGACATGAGCAGGGACTGGTTGCCCAGCTCGGCCAGCAGCCGGCGCAGCTCCGGCTGGAAAATGACCAGCACCGCCACCGCGCTGAAGGCGGAGAAGGTCGTCAGCAGCCAGCGGAGCACGGTCAGCTCCAGCACCGTGGTGATGAAGCTCAAGGCGACGAACAGCACCACCAGCCCCGTCACCACGGGTGCGCCCCGCGTGCCGCGGATGAAATTCGCGGCGTAATAGATCCCCACCGCCAGGATGAGAATCTCCAGCGCGGGCCGCCAGATGATGTTGATGATTTCGAGCGCCACTGTTGCGGAGGACAATTTGACGCAAACCGGACGGGGAGAGAAGCAGTAATCAATAATCAGTGATCAGTATTCAGCCGGACAGCGCCACCCATGCCGTGATGAGGCTGCTTAACTGAACACTTCATACCGATCATGGTTTCGGTCGGTCCCCCTGAATTGCCTCCGCCATCCGCGCTGCGGCCACCGTCTCCCGAACGTCGTGGACGCGGAGGAGTTGCACGCCGTCACGCACGGCGAGCGCGGCGCAGGCCAGTGCGGCGGGCAGACGCTCCCCCGGGCTGCTGGCCCCGGTCAGCTTGCCCAGCAGGGACTTGCGCGAAACTCCCAGCAGGAGGGGCCGTCCGTGCTGCGCGAAAGAAGGCAACGCGCGAAGCAATTGCAGGTTGTGCTCCAGCGTCTTGCCAAAGCCGATGCCCGGATCCAGCACCACCTGTTCAGCCCGGACCCCCGCCTGCTCCAGCCGCGCCAGACGGTCGGCGAAGAACCCATCCACCTCGAGCACCACGTCGGTGTAGGCAGGGTTCTGCTGCATCGTCTGCGGGGTGCCCTGCATGTGCATGGCCACGTAACCGGCGCGGAACTCCGCCACCACCCGCCACATGACATCCTCCGTGCGGTTGGCGGCGACGTCGTTCACGATGCTCGCGCCGGCGAGCAACGCCGCGCGGGCGACCTCCGGCTTCTGGGTGTCCACCGAGATGGGGGTGGGCACCAGCGCCACGAGCTGCCGGATCACCGGGACCACGCGGCGGATTTCCTCCTCCGCCGTCACCGGAACCGCCCCGGGCCGCGTGGACTCGCCACCCACATCGAGCACATCGGCCCCCTCGCGGATCATCTGCCCCGCGTGCTCGATGGCCGCCGCCATCGAGTAGAACTCACCGCCGTCGGAGAAGGAATCCGGCGTGACGTTGAGCACGCCCATCACGAGCGTGGGGCGGGGAAAGTGGAACTCGTGCCGACCGGCGCGCCAGAGCATGGCGGAGTTCATCATAAACAGAGGAGGATGTCAGGGGTGAATGACCAATGACACAATGCCCAATGCCCGCCCGCGCGTTGCTCGCCCGACGACTCGGCTCCGTTCGCAAGCCCATTGGACATTGGTCATTGATTGGTCATTGGACATTCTGGCATTGGGCATTCGGCTCTCGCCGCTTTCTTGCTGCAAACCCTCCTTTCGCGTGACTAAGCTCCGCCCAACATGAGCGCAACGCCTGACCAGCTTTGGCAACGGTTCCAGCAGCACTATACCGAGTTCCCGGCCCTGGGCCTGGCGCTCGACCTGAGCCGGATGAACTTCGGCGATGACTTCCTTCCGGCGATGCAGCCCCGGCTCGCCAAGGCCTTCGCCGCCATGACCGAACTCGAAGGCGGTGCCATCGCCAACCCGGACGAGAAGCGCATGGTCGGCCACTACTGGCTGCGCAATTCCGCCCTGGCTCCGGCCCCGGCCCTCGCGAAGGAAATCGAGGACACTCTCGCGGCGGTCGAGCAGTTCACGGCGGAAGTTCACGATGGCTCGGCGGTGCGCGGTGCGGGCGGCCCCTTCAAGCGCCTGCTCGTCGTCGGCATCGGCGGCTCGGCCTTGGGCCCGCAGTTCGTGGCCCACGCGCTCGGCCGGCCGGCGGATGACAAGCTCGCCGTCCATTTCTTCGACAACACCGATCCCGACGGCATGGACAAGGTCCTCGCGGCCATCGGCGGGGATCTGGACCGCACCCTCACCATCGTCATCTCCAAGTCCGGCGGCACCAAGGAAACCCGCAACGGCCTGCTGGAGGCCAAGGCCGCTTATGCCCGCGCCGGGCTGCGCTTCGAGGCGCACGCCGCCGCCGTCACCGGCGTGGGCAGCGAGCTGGACAAATACGCCAGCCAGCACGGCTGGCTCCGCCGCTTCCCCATGTGGGACTGGGTCGGCGGTCGCACCAGCGAACTCTCCGCCGTCGGCCTCCTCCCCGCCGCGCTCCAGGGCCTCGCCATCCGCGAGATGCTCGCCGGCGCGAAAGCCTGCGACGACCAGACGCGCCTCCCCGACGTGGCGAAGAACCCCGCCGCCCAGCTCGCCCTCATGTGGTATTACGCCGGCAACGGTCGCGGCACCAAGGACATGGTGGTGCTCCCCTACAAGGACCGCCTGGAGCTTTTCTCCAAATACCTTCAGCAGCTCATCATGGAATCGCTCGGCAAGGAGCTGGACCTCGATGGCCAGGTCGTGAACCAGGGCATCGCCGTCTATGGCAACAAGGGCTCGACGGACCAGCACGCCTACGTGCAGCAGCTTCGCGAAGGCGTCTTGAACTTCTTCGTCACCTTCATCGAGGTGCTAGCCGACCGCGCCGGGGACAGCATCGAGGTCGAGCCCCAGACCACCACCGGCGATTTCCTGTCCGGCTTCCTGCTCGGCACCCGCGCCGCGCTCCATGAGAAGGGCCGCGAATCCATTACCATCACGGTGAAGGAAGTCTCGCCCGCCACCATCGGCGTCCTCATCGCATTGTTCGAGCGCGCCGTGGGCTTCTACGCCTCGCTCATCAACATAAACGCCTACCACCAGCCCGGCGTCGAGGCCGGCAAGAAGGCGGCGGGCACGGTGCTCTCACTCCAGGCCCGGCTGACCGCCCACCTGCAGGCCAATCCCGGCAAGGCCTTCACGGTCGGGGAAATCGCCGGGGCCATCGGAGCAGTGGGTCTGGAAGAAACGCTCTTCAAGATCGGCACCCACCTCGCCGCCAATGTGGGCCGGGGCGTGCTGAAGACCGGTGGAGCCGGCCCCGCCGAGGCCAAGTTCGCAGCGAACTGACGGGAGCCACGTAGCGTCGGCCTCCAGCCTGCCGGGCCACAAGCGTCCTCGCTTGCCCGGCGGGGTGAAACGCGACCGGGACCGTGCCCGGATGCACCCCATCCCCGGTTTTTTCGCTCCCAGCTTTGCTTCCCGCCAGCGGTGGCTTTAAGCTCGTCCCTTACTCGCAGGACGAAATTCAGCGACATGGCGACCGACTCCATCCGTATCGGCGGCGCGCGACAGCACAATCTCAAGGCTGTCACGCTCAGCATTCCGCGCGGCAAGCTGGTGGTGCTCACCGGCCTGTCCGGCTCCGGCAAATCCTCGCTCGCCTTCGACACCATCTACGCCGAGGGCCAGCGGAAGTATGTGGAGAGCCTCTCCGCCTACGCACGGCAGTTCCTCGACCAGCTCCAGAAGCCGGACGTGGACTATCTCGAAGGGCTGTCGCCGACCA
Organism: uncultured Klebsiella sp.; assembly: GCA_964496695.1. Classification (GTDB taxonomy): domain Bacteria; phylum Verrucomicrobiota; class Verrucomicrobiia; order Limisphaerales; family SXTU01; genus SXTU01. The sequence goes on along the minus strand of CAZCBE010000081.1, from coordinate 6,829 downwards.
TCGCCATCGAGCAGCGCAGCTCCGGCTCGAACCCGCGCTCGATCATCGCGACCACGACCGAGATTTACGACTACCTGCGCCTGCTCTTCGCGCATGTCGGCCAGCCGCACTGCCCCACCAGCGGCCAGCCCATCTCGCGCCAGACCACCAGCGACATCGTGGACACCATCCTCGCCCTGCCCCCGCGCACGCGCGTGATGCTGCTCGCGCCGGTGGTGGAGAAGCAGAAGGGTGAGTTCCGCGACGTCATCGAGCGGCTGGCCCGCGATGGTTTCGTCCGTGCCCGGGTGGACGGCGAGCTGGTCGAACTCGCCGCCAACGTCCGCATCAAGCTCGACCCGAAGCAGGCCCACACCATCGAGGTGGTCGTGGACCGTCTGGTGGTGGATGACAAGATCCGCGTCCGCCTGGGCGACTCGGTGGAGACCGCGCTCAAATGGGGCAGTGGCAAGCTCTTGCTGCTCTCGCAAGCACCGGAGGCCCCGGCCTCATCTGGAACTTCGACCTCCCTCTCCCCTCGGAGGGGAGAGGGCCGGGGAGAGGGGTCCGTCGCGCTCGTGGGCAGTCCCCTCCCCTCTCCCCTCCCTCCGGGAGCGGAGAGGGAGAAGGCGACTGTGCGGCCGGAGCCATCGGCCATCGGCCATCGGCCATCGGCCATCTGGCAGGAAACCCTCCTCTCCAACCGGATGTATTCCCCCGCCACCGGCCAGACCTTCGACCCGCCCGAGCCCAAGCACTTCTCCTTCAACTCACCCTTCGGCGCGTGCCCGGTCTGCCACGGGCTCGGCCAGAAGATGGTCTTCGACCCCGCGCTCATCGTGCCGGACGCGGAGAAGTCGCTGGAATCCGGCGCGGTCCTGCCCTGGCGGCGCGGCGGCAAGCGCATGATCGTTTATTACAAGGCCCTGCTGCGCGGCTTGGCGGCCCACTACGAGCAGAGCATGGAAACGCCGTGGAAATCGCTCCCCGAGGACTTCCGCCGCGTGGTCCTGCACGGCTCCGGCGACACCGAGGTGGGCTTCAACTTCATGCGTGCCGGCAAGGTGAGCAAACTCTCGCGCCCGTTCGAGGGCGTGCTCAAGAACCTGGAACGTCTCTACGCCGAAAGCGAAAGCGAGTTCACGAAGAACCGGCTCAAGGCGTTCATGGCGCCGGAGTTTTGTGATGCGTGCGGGGGGAAGCGGCTGAGGCCCGAAGTGCTGGCAGTCACTTTGGGAAGTAATCAGTATTTAGTGATTAGTGATAAGTCGGGCGCGGTTACAGGAGCAATCGCCGAGAATCCGCAGCCGGCTGGACTAATTACTCAACCACTAATTACTAAACACGCTTCCCGTCCCCTCCCCGGCCTCTCCATCGCCGATGTCTGCGCCCTCTCGGTGGACACCGCCGACCTCTTCTTCGCCGCCCTGCCCCTCACCGACTTTCAGCGGAAGATCGCTGGGGAGCTGGTGAAGGAGATTCGCGCGCGGCTGGGCTTCCTCAAGAACGTCGGCCTCGGCTACCTCACGCTGGATCGCGAGTCCGGCACGCTCTCCGGCGGCGAGGCACAACGCATCCGGCTGGCGACGCAGATTGGCGCGGGGCTTGTCGGCGTCATTTACATCCTCGACGAGCCGAGCATCGGCCTGCACCAGCGCGACAACGAACGCCTGCTCAAGACGCTCGAAGGCCTGCGCGACCTCGGCAACTCTGTCCTCGTCGTCGAGCACGACGAGGACACCATCCGCCGCGCGGACCATGTGATTGACCTCGGCCCCGGGGCCGGCACGCACGGCGGCGAAATCGTCGCACAAGGCACGGTCGCCGAAGTCATGGCGAACCCGCGTTCGCTCACCGGCCAATACTTGAGCGGCGAACTCAGCATCGCCATCCCCAAGAAGCGCGTTCAACCCATCGGCAAGGCTGGTTGGCTGGAAATCCTCGGCGCCCGGGAGAACAACCTGCAAAACGTGGACGCGCGCATTCCGCTCGGCACTTTGACCTGCGTCACCGGCGTGAGCGGTTCCGGCAAAAGCACGTTGATCTGCGACATCCTGCAGCGGCACCTGTTCCGCCTGTGGTTCGGTTCGAAGGAGCGGCCCGGCGCGCACCGGGCCATCCACGGCACCGAACTCCTCGACAAGGTGGTGGTCATTGACCAGACGCCCATCGGCCGCACGCCGCGCAGCAATCCGGCGACCTACACCGGCATCTTCAACGCCATCCGCGACCTCTTCGCCCAGCTTCCCGCGGCGAAGATCCGCGGCTACGACGCGGGGCGCTTCAGCTTCAACGTGAAGGGTGGCCGCTGCGAAAAATGCCAGGGCGACGGTCTGCTGAAGATTGAGATGCACTTCCTCCCGCCGGTCTATGTGACCTGCGAAAGCTGCGCGGGCCGGCGCTACAACCGCGAGACGCTGGAGATCAACTTCAAGGGCATGAACATCGCCGACATCCTCGACCTGACGGTAGATGAAGCGGTGACCTTCTTCCGCGCCGTGCCGAAGATTTACGAGCCGTGCCTGACGCTGGCGGAAGTCGGCCTCGGCTACCTGCGGCTCGGCCAGCAGGCCACGACGCTCTCCGGCGGCGAGGCGCAGCGCGTAAAGCTGGCCTCCGAGTTGTCCCGCCGTCAGACCGGCAAGACACTTTACATCCTCGACGAGCCGACGACGGGGCTGCACTTCCACGATGTGGCCAAGCTGCTGGAAGTCTTCTTCAAGCTGCGTGCCCCGGGCAACACCCTGCTGGTCATCGAGCACAACCTCGACGTCATCAAGTGCGCGGACTGGATTCTGGATCTCGGACCCGAAGGCGGGACGGGCGGGGGACGCATCGTGGCCCAAGGCACGCCCGAGACGGTGGCGGCCACGCCGGGCAGCCATACGGGAGAATTTTTGAATCGAATCCTCGCCGGGGTGACGAATACTGCAACAACGTGAGCAGCGCGCGAAAACTGGGCGCCCAAAGATTGGGGCAAGACAAAGATGGAGAGCCGACCGGCTCCATCGCTGGCTTCCCTGAAACTTTGCGCGCCCACGTGACACACGGATTCAACCCGCACGCAGCGGACAACCGTTGCCGCTTCTCCCTCTCCCCCGATGGGGGCGAAGGGACTCGTCATCGGACTCCAAACAGTCCCGGCTTCGTTCGCCTCCTCTGCGGGCTGCTGCTCCTCGCCGGCTGGCTCCACCTGGGCGCGGCGGAGTTCAGCGACCCGCTGGAGGAACGCGATTTCACCGCTGCGGCCAAGGCCTTTCAGGATCTCAACCACGAGCGCGCGGAGCGGGAGTTCGGCGAGTTCATCAAGCACTGGCCGAGTTCCGAATTCCGTGCCGAGGCGGTGCTCCGGCAGGCCCAGTCCCGGCACGCGCGCACGAACTTCACCGGGGCCATTGACCTGCTCACCGCCGGGCTGCCGCAGGCCGGCAAGCTCGCGGACCAGTATCAGTTTCTGCTCGGCGAGGCGCAGTTTGAAGCCGGCCAGTTTGCCAAGGCGGCCACCACCTACGCCTTGGTGGTGCGCGACTTCACCAACTCCCCGCATCTGCTCACGGCCGCGCACCATGAGGCGCTTGCCCGGTTCAAGCTCGGCAACCAGCGGGCGAAAGTCGTGTCCCTGCTGAGCGATCCCAACGGCGCTTTCCAGCGGGCGGCGAAGGGCTCGCCCACCAACAGCCTCGTGGTGAACGGCACGCTGCTTCTGGGTGAGGCGCTGCTCGCCGGGCAGGAACTGCCCGCCGCGGAGCAGGCCGCGCGCAGCCTGGCCGACCGGCGGCTCGCGCCCGAGCTGCAGTGGACGCGGGACTTCCTGCTGGGCCGCGTGCTCTTCCAGGCACGCCGCGGCGCGGAGGCCTTGAACGTCGCGACGAACCTGGTCCGTCTGGCCAGCGCCATCAACACGCAGCCGCAACTGGCCGAATCCTTCGCCCTGCAAGGCTCCGTGCTGGAACAGCTCGGCGAGCAGGCGGCGGCGGTGAGTTCGTTCACCAACAACTTCACCACGAACGCGCCGCCGGAACTGCGCCGGCTCGCGCTCGCCAAGTCAGTGGAGCTGAACCGGAAGCAAAACAAGCACGCGGAGACCATCACCATGCTGGAGGCCTTCACTGCGCAGTATCCGCGCGACCCGTCGCTGGACATCGCGCAGCTCACCCTGGGCGAACTGCGGGTGAAGGAGTTCCACGGGCTGGCGGGCGGCACCAACGGCCCGGCGCAGACCAACCTGCTGGCCATGGCGGTCACGAACCTCAGCTATGTCCTGCAAAACTACACCAACAGCCAGTTTGCGGGACAAGCGCGCTATCAGCGCGGCTGGTGCTACTGGCACCAGGGCCGGCCCAACGAGGCGGCGGCGGACTTCGAGGCGGCGGTGAAGCTGCTCCCCAAGAACGAGGATCAGGCGGTGGCGCGCTTCAAGCTGGGCGAGTCCCAGGCCATGCTCAAGGACTACACCAGCGCGATGCAGAATTTCGCGCTTGTGGTGGAGCAATACGGCGACCTCCCCCATGTGAAGAACACGTATTTCGACCAGGCGCTGTATCAGCAGATGAGCGCGGCCATCGCCGTGACGAACCTCACGGTGGCGGATGATGCGGTGTCGAAAATACTGAACTGGTTTCCCGACAGCTTTTTCAGCGACCGCGCGTTGCTCCGCTACGGCACGGAGCTGAACCGCATGGACAAGCCGGGCGAGGCACGGACGAAGTTTCAACTGCTGCTCGACCGCTTCCCCAAGTCCACCAACGCGCCCCAGGTGCATCTCGCCATCGCCGGCACCTACCGGCAGGAGTTTGACTGGACCAACACCGTGCGCCGGCTGGACGAGTGGGTGCGGTTATTCCCCACGAATGCCGCGATTGCGGACGTGGAATTCGAACGCGCCTATTTCAGCGACCGCGCCGGGCTGGCGACCAACGCCTTCCAGCTCTACACCAACTTCGTCGCCCGGTTTCCCGCCCACACGAACGCACCACTGGCCCAGCTCCTGGTGGGCCACTTCTTCTTCAACCAGGGCCAATACGACAAGGCCGAGGCGAGCTATCAACTGCTCTTCCAGAACCCCCGCTGGGCCGCCAGTGATCTCCGGTATGATGCGCAGATGGACGCCGGGCGGGCGGCGTTCCTGCGCCAGTCCTACCGCGACGCGACCAATTACTTCGTCGCGCTGCTCAACGACGACCGCGTGCCCAAGTCCATCCAGGCGGAGGCGTTCTTCGCGCTGGGCGACACCTACCTCAACGCGGCGCAGGACCGCGTGCTCATCGCCACCGATCCCTATGGTGACGCGATCATCGCGTTCAGCCGGATCACGAACAACTTCGCCACCAACCGCCTCGCTCCGCTGGCCGTGGCCCGCATCGGCGACTGCCTGCTGCAACGCGCCGGTCGCGACAAGGACCCCAAGCAGCTCGACTTGGCCGCCGAGGCGTATCAGAAGGCCATGACCTGGCCCGGTGCGGACGCCGTGGTGCGCAGCCGGGCCGAACTCGCCCTGGGCGATGCACGGGAGAAGCAGGGCCGGACCAAGGACGCCGCCGACCACTGGAGCAACCTGCTCTATCTAAAGAACCTGCGCCCAGAGGAGTCGCCCGATCTGAATTCAGTGCACGAGGCTGGCGTGAGCTTGGCCCGGCTACGGGAAGAGCAACGGGACTGGGCCGGCGCGATTGCAATTTATCAGCGCCTGCAGGAGATGTTTCCCGCGCGCCGGAGCGTCTTCCAGATGCGCATCGACCGCGCGCGCCAGATGCTCACGCTGCCGAAGTGATTGGGGGGTTGAGACCAATGTCTTTCGGGGATTCCACAAACACTGGATAGCTATCGTTAGCGCCAGCAGCGTGGACGGCCGGTCAGGGCTGAAAGCCCGCCCGGTGACAGCCCGGGGTGAAGCCCCGGGCAGCCGGGCAGCGAAGCCGGGCCGCCCTGTAAGGGCGGGACGGGTTCTCGCACCGTTCAGTTCCGCCCCTTCAGGGCGTTGAGAAAATGGAACCGTGAACCCGGGCCTCCGCCTCGCGGTGCTCGGCTCCAGCCCGGGCTGTCACCTTACGGGCTTTCAGCCCTGAAGCCGGGGCATCTGTTGCGAGGCGATGCGGATCACTTGGCCCTCACGCTACGAATTCCTGAAAGTCATTAGGTCCTGTCGCTGTCACCACCGCACTGTGCTCACAAACGCCCGCACGTCCACCGCCTCCATGCCCGCTGCGCGGATGGCGTTCATGCCCAGGTCGGTGTCCTCGTAGCCCCGGCAGAACTGCGGCTCCACGCCCAGCCGGCGGGCGGCTTCGAGGAAGATGTCCGGCTCGGGCTTCTGGCGGATCACGTCCTCACTCGTCACCACGGCCGCAAACCAATGGCGGATCTGGAGGTGTTCCAGCACCTGCTCCACGATGCGCTTCTTGCCACCGGAAGCCACGGCCATCGGCAGCTTGCCATGGTGCTCGCGCGCAATGGCGATCACTTCCTCGATGCCCTTCACGGTGGGCACAAAGGGGAGGAACGCGTGCTCCTTCTCGACCGACACCTCGTGGTGGTCATAGCTCAAGTTCTGCTCCTCACGCAGCACCTTGAGAATGTCCCGCGAGGGCACGCCGCCCAGCGCGTAGAAACGGTCCTCCGTGAAGTGGATGCCATGACGCTCCGCGATCACCCGCCACGCCTGCCAATGGAGGGGCATGGTGTCGGCGAGCGTGCCGTCGCAGTCGAAGATCAGGGCGCGGATGGAAGACATGGGAAATGTGATTAGTGGTTAGTGATTAGTGGGAAAGTCATGGCGGACGAGAGCACGACCAATTACTAAGCCGGAACGATTCAGTTTGAAAGGGCAAGCACCGTTTGGCGGGCTTGCGGT
>CAZCBE010000080.1:0-32541 GCA_964496695.1 uncultured Klebsiella sp. | reverse complement strand
AAGGTCTGGTTGGTGCCGCTGGCGCTGAGCGTGAGGGTGGCGGTGAACTCGGCGGCTTTCTCGCGGATCGTGCCCGTGTAAGTCGCTGATTGAAGGGTGACAGTGGGGGAAGTGATTAGTAAGGAGTGATTAGTGGGAAGCTGGGCAAGCGCGCTGGTGGTCAGGAAGGCGAAGAGTAGCAGGGCTGTCGTGGGCGGGACCGGACCGGAACCGCTGTCCGAAGGCTTCGACTCAGTCGAGGCCGCCGGCGGACTAATTACTAATGACTTAGCACTAATCACTTCCCGCTTCGGCCACAAGCGCCACGCCAGCCACCCGAGCACCACCGCACCCAGCACCGGCACCGTGCCGATGAGCACCCAGTGCAGCGTGCGGGCGGAGAGGCCCAGCCAGACGACCCCGGCCAGCGCGAGGGCGAGCCCGAGGGCGATGCCGAAGGAACTGCGGTCCGCGCGTCGCCACTGGATCAGCATCCAAAGCAGGCCGCCGAGGAAGAGGGCGAGCTGGCCGGCGGACTGCGCGGCGCGGAACTTGCCCAGCGGCATCAGGGACATCTGGATGCCCAATGCATCGGAGTTGAGGTTCAGCACCTTCGTGAACGTGAACGCCTGCCCGCTCCGCGGAATATCTATGCGGATCGAGCGCAGGCCGGCGACGGTGGGGGACTCAGTGGGGGGCAATGTCAAAGGAACGTTCAAAACGGTATCAGAGCCGGTTACTTGGGCCATAGGCGCGGCAGCGAGAAAGCCAGGTGCCACTCCACCACCGCCGACTCCACCGGACGCCGGTTTTCCGCTGGCATGGGCGGCACCCATTGGTTTTGCGGGCTGAGGTGCGAGCACCGGCCGGGGGGCGGGCTGGCCCGCAGGCTTGGCCTTATACTCGGCCACGGGCGACTTGCGGACGTCTTCTTCGCGAGCCGACATGTCTTTGGCCGGAAGCTCCTTGGCCTCTCGGCCAAGCTGTCGCGCGCCGGATTCTGACTTGGCTTGTTCCAGCGCGGCGGGTTTCACGCCGCTTTCATCGCGGAGCATCTCTTGAACTGCATCACTCTGATTCTTGGTGAGTGCCGCTTCCATCGCCGTCCTCGCGGCACCAGCATCGGAATACGCGTCCATACCCCGGCCCTCTCCGAACTGAACTTCCCCGAACCTAGCGTCCTTATTGAACGAAGGAAGCGTCATTGAAGCGAGTATCCCGAGAACCGCAACGACGATACCAAACTCAATGAGCCCCTGCTTTCCGTGCCGCTTGCCAGCGACGATGGCCCCATAAACAAGGGCCACGATCATCACAAAAGCCAGGATGGGGCCGCCTTCGTTCCGCAGGAAGACCCGGTAGTAGGCAGTGAACGCACGCCAGGCGTCGCTCAATTCATATATCGTCCCCCGCGCGATGCTCATGGTGCCGCCGAAGCTGGAGACGCGCTTGGTGGCGGGGACGAAGAGCTGCCACTCGGCATAGGTATTCGGCACGTCGGTGGCCGGAGCCGTCAAGGCGACCGACTGCGGCAGCCACTTGTCCAGTGCGGCCAGCTTCTGCGCATACACGAGGTCCACCGCGAACGCCTCGTCCCGGTTCTCCCCGCGCGGCAGCGGGATTTGGAGCCAGTCGCCGTCGCGCTCCGCCTTGGCCGGCTCGTTGTTCACGTAGCAGCCCCAGAAGTTCGCGCCCGCCGGCAGCTTGAACCGCTGGAACTGCTTCTCGTTGTTCTTCACCATGAAGCTCGCCTGCGTGAGCATCTCGCCCGCCTCGGTCACCACGCTGGTGATCTGCGTCCGGTCGGCCACGGCGTCGAGCACGCGCTCCTCGTCGAAGCGCGCCGCGTCCGCCGTCAGCGCATAAGTGCTGCCGGTGTAACGGTAGGCCAGCAGCACGGGCCGGGTGATCAGCGCGCGGTCGGTCTCCGCCAGCTCCGTCTGGTCAATGGCGCGGAGCGGCTCGGCGGCGGGCTTGGGCTGGATTTTCAGGTTCGCGGCGGCGGTCACGGCCAACGAACCCGTCTCGCGCTCGACGCCCTCGCAGTGGGCACCGGCAAAATCGAGCACGGCCTTCTTGGGGTCGAACTGGTAGTCGTAGGTGACGACCAGCGTGTAGCCGCCCCAGGCTTTGTCCTGGAGGGAGATGGTCCAGAGGTTGGTGGCCTGCTCCTTGCGCCGGATGTTGGGCCCGGTAAACTCGACGTTCTTCCAATGCGCCGGGAGCCGCACTTTGAACTCCTGCACGCCCTGATTCAGGATGCCGAAGCGAATCGTCGCGCTGCCGCCCACCAGGCCGTCACCCACGGTCACCAAGTTGAACACCTCGGCCACGATGCGCGCGGGCAATCGCTCCGTGCTCAGCGTGAGCTTCCAGTCCGGGGCTTCGGCGGTGAAGGCCAGGGCTTCATCCCCGGCACGTTGGGACAACTGCGCGATCGGAATCTCCCGGGCGCTGGCCAGCGTGTCGGTCTTGAGCCGGATGCCGGCCGCTGCCGCCGCGCCCATGAACGCAGTCTCCTTGGTGGCACCGGTGACCCGCACCGCCGCGACGCTGACCTGCGCCGGGAATGTCTTCTGAGGCTGCTCCAGCGTGACATCAAGCCGATGCACGCCCAGCACGCGCTGCGTAAAGTTGACCTTCAACTTGCCCGCCGTGGCCTTCCAGTCCTCCACGTTCCCGCCGCGCACATCGGTCACGTTGAAGTTCGTCGGGTAGCTCAGCTCGGCGGTGTAGATGCCCGCCTTCTGCACGCTCAAGCCGATGGTGTGGGCCACGACGAGCCGGGACTCCTCCAGGCGCGCGGTCACCCGGGTGGTGGTTTCCAGCACGGGCTCAATGCGCTTGAGCCGGGCAGCGATGCTGAAGGGCCGCGCGTTGAACCGATAGGCGAAGAGCGCGCCGGCGGTGGCGTTGACCTGCCGCACGCCGGTGACCGACTCGACTTCCACGACCGTGTCGTCCGCCCCAATCGTAAACGTGCCGGACTCGCGTTCGATGTCCACGGGCTGCGGCACGGCCAACGTGGCGGTCAGCGGCGTGGACTCGACCGGCACCTCGGTGGAGAGGGTGAGGGCGTAGGTCTTCTCCACCGGCTTGGCGAAGTCCACGGTGAGCACCGACCAGTCGGAAGGCAGGCGAGACGCCGGCCCCACTTTGGCGGTGGTCCAGTCGCGGATGCCCTCGCCCTGCACGCGGGTCAGGGTGTGCCCCGGCGGCAGGCCGACGGTGAGGCGCGAGACGCTGGCCTGAAGCAGCTCATAGCGCAGCAGCGTGGTGAACTTGATGACCGTGGGCGACACCTGCGCGCTGGCCGCGGTGTCCACGGTAATGAGCGACTTGCGCGCGATCTCCGTGGTCTTGCTCTGCCAGCGCAGGGCGACGACGCGGTCGGCTCCGATAACCCCGGCGAGGGAGGAGACTTTCGCGGTCGTGCTTTCGAGCGGCGCGCCGTTGAGGAGTTCGACTTCCACGCCCGCGTTGCCTTCCACCTTCAAGCTGGCGACGGACGCGGGCGGGCCGTTGAAGAAAATCTGGTTCCACGGCTCGCCTTTCGTGATGCGGGCGATGACGTCGAGCTTGAGGATGTGGACGCCGGGCTTGGCGCAGTGCAGGCGGTAGGTGCCGGAGCGCGGGCTGATCGAGACCGCGACCGACTTGCCGAGCGTTCGCTCCGCCGACTCGCGCGTGAGCCGGATGCCCGCCGGCAGTTCCGGCGCGAAGACCGCGACATCGCCTTGGAAGAGGACCGCGCTGACCTCGTTCGTCGTGAGTGACTCGATTTCGACCGTCGTGCTGAAGCGCGCCTCGGTGTCCGAGACCTTCCCGTCGTAGCGCACCTCGCGGACGATGAGGTTCGTGTAGGTGGCGGGCACGGGCAAGGCCGCCACGCCGAGGGTCTTGGGCGGGCTGGAGCCGCGCGAGATGATCTGCAGACCGTTGAGCACCGCCACGCCACCGGGACCGGGCGCAACTTCGATCACCACCGGCTGGTCCTTCTCCACCGGCACATCGCGGAACACCAGGAACTGCCGGCCTTCCTGCCAGCCCATGGATGCCTTCCACCCCCCGGCAGAGCCGACCGCCAGCGGCCCAAGCGTGTTGGTGCCGCTGCGCAGCGAGAAGACGGAGTTTTGCTCCGGCGTGGCGTCGGGATCGGCGTGACCGTAGAGGTAGAAGTGATAGCGGCCCGGTTCGAGGGCACGGAGGGTCACGACGATGTTCGAGCCGTTTTGGGCGAACAGGAAGGAGTCGAACATGGGGTCACCCGAGGCGTTGCCCCAGACGCCGGGGGCGTTCTGGACGGCGACGGTGACGGCGGAGTCGGACTTGTCGGCGAACTTGAGGCCCGAGGTGGTGTGGTTGGGGACGGGGGGCTGGCCGGGGGCGAAGCGGGGGTTGTAATGGGCGTGAAGGTTCCAGAAGTCGTTGGTGCCCAGGCCGGTCGCGGCCAGGCCCTGCTTGGGGCTCTGCGCGCCGACGCCGAAATCCACGTTCAGGAGGATCTGGGCGGGGGCGGGGGAGATTAAGATTAAGAGTAGGAGTAGGAGTAGGAAGGGGCGGACAATGGTTTTCATGGCGGCGAACGAGGGGAAAGCTAGGGGAGGACGGGGACCGAGGTGCGAGGCGGAGGTAAAAGAGTTGTAAGAAAGTTGTGCAACGGACGCGGATGGGCGCGGGGCGAGCATGGGAGTTCGGGCGGCAGCATAGCCAGTCACAAGGGCCGGTGTCATCGGGTGAAACACGGAGGCAATGAAATGGTTGCGGCGCGCATGGTCGGTTGGACGGGAACGGCGGCGGGGTGCTCCCGGGTCAATGCAGGGCCGAAACCCGAGTGGGACCAGAGAGCCGCGATGAGCACAGAGAAAAGACAAACTTCCGATGCGGAGCTTCCGGCGCTCAAGCTTGAAGAGAAGCCCGCTGGGCGTTGGCAGCTTTGAGCGTTGGCCGTTTTCCTTGTCCCCGCCCTGTCCATCACAGCTCGGTGGTGAAACTCCGGCCGCAAAAACCTCAATACAAATGCGCGAAAGCTAATGGCCTGCGCGCTCGATTTCGCTAGGGTGCGCGCATCATGTTGAAACTTTGCCGCCCTGCCCCGCGCTTGAAGCACCTGCTCGCCCGCACCTGCGCCGTCCTTCTCGCCATCACCGCCTTCGCCGCCACCGGCCCGGTGCGCGTGCTCTACTTCGACGCCGCCGGGGTCGAGCGTCCGACGAACGGCCCGCTCCATGGCGCAATGCGCGACCTCGGCCGCGACGCCATCTGGTTTGACTACGCCACGGGGCCCACGCCGAGTCCGGCGGACCTCGCGTATTATGACGTGCTCATCGTCCGCCCGAAGCCCGACGGCTCCCCCGCGTTGAGCAACGCCCTCAAGGTGGACGAGAAGACCACGCCCGAGCAGGTGCGCAAGGACGTGCTCGCCGCGCTCTCCGCCGCGCGCAAGGCGGACTGGGAGAAGTTCCTCGCCCAGCGCGACCCGGAGAAGCGCGAGGCCAGCCCGACCGTCGCGAACTACGAGAAGCGCCCGCAGGCCGTCACCTTCCAGCACCCCCTCAGTGTGAAGGGCAGCATGGAGCGCACGCAGGTGCCGGCCGATCTTCGCCTCCAGCTTTTCGCCGCCGAGCCGGACATCGCCAAGCCCATCTTCCTGGCGTGGGACGAGCGCGGCCGCCTCTGGGTCGCCGAGACGCGCGACTACCCGCATGACGTGAAGCCCGACGGCATGGGCAATGACAGCATCAAGATATGCGAGGACACCGACGGTGATGGCAAGGCGGACAAGTTCACCGTCTTCGCGGACAAGCTGAACATCCCCACCGGTTTCGTCTTCGCCAACGGCGGCATCATCGTCGCCCAGCCGCCGCGCTTCCTTTTCCTCAAGGACAGCAACGGCGACGACAAGGCCGATGTGCGCACGGAGATCATGACCGGCTGGGGCGTGAACGACACGCACGCGCAGGCAAACAACCTGCACTACGGCTACGACAACTGGCTCTACGGCTGCGTGGGCTACTCCGGCTTCAACGGCGAAATCAAGGGTGTGAAGAAGCAGTTTGGGCAGGGCACGTATCGCTTCAAGGCCGACGGCTCGGCGCTCGAATTCCTCCACCAGTTCTCGAACAACGCGTGGGGCCACAGCGCGAATGAGTTTGGCGACCAGTTCGGCGGCACGGCGAATAATGCGCCCATCTTCTTCGGCGGCATCCCGGCGACGATTGTGCCCAAGGGCCTGCGGGCGATGACCGCCAAGCGCATCAACGTGGAGGACAAGTGCCACACCATCACACCGAACTTCCGGCAGGTGGATGTCTTCGGCGGTTTCACGGCGGCGGCGGGCAGCGCCTTCATCCACTCGGACCGCCTCCCCGCGCGCCTGCAAGGCAAGGCGATGGTCTGCGAGCCGACCATGAAGAACATCGCACTCATGGATGTGCAGCGCGACGGCGCGGGCTATGTGGCGAAGGACGGCTACAACCTCGTGGCGAGCAGCGACGAATGGATGTCCCCGGTCTTTGCGGAGGTCGGCCCGGACGGCGCGGTGTGGTTCGCCGACTGGCAGAACTACATCATCCAGCACAACCCGACGCCGAGCGTGGAGCGCGGCGGCTTCGCGGCGAAGACGGGTGTCGGTGGGGCACATGAGAATCCGCTGCGGGACCATGTGCGCGGCCGCATTTACCGGATCGTGTGGGACAAGGCTCCGAAGCCGGCCAGCCCTTCATTGAAAGGTGCCACGCCCACGCAGCTCGTCGCCGCGCTCGGTGATGGCAACCAGTTCTGGCGGCTCACCGCGCAGCGCCTGATCGTGGAAGGCAAGCAGACCGCGGCCGTGCCCGCGCTCAAGCAGGCAGTCACGAACAGCGCGTCGCTCGCGGCGATCCATGCGCTCTGGTCACTGCACGGCCTCGGCCAGCTCGACGACGCCACGCACCGCGCCGCCTTGAACCACGCTGATTCTGCCGTGCGCCGCAACGCCACCCGCGCCCTGGGCACCGATGCCCGCGCGGTCGGGCTGTTCTTCAGCGCCGGCGTGGTCAGTGACGCCGACCCGCTGACGAAACTCGCGGGCTTCGTGAAGCTCGCGCAGTTCTCGGACACGAAGCAGATCCAGACCGTCGTCGCCAGCATCGCGCGCAACCCGGCCAACCACGGTGACGAATGGCTCGCGGAGATCACGCGCATTCTGACCAAGCTCCATGGCGCGGAACTGCACCGCGAAGGCCCCAATCTCCTGCCGAATCCCGGCTTCGAGGTGACCGGCAGCGACGGCCTGCCCGAGGGCTGGAAGCGCCGCGATTACAACAAAAGCGAGGGCACGCAGGGCGCCGAGTGGAAAATAGTGAGCGGCGAGAAGCAGTTCCACGGCGGCAAACAGGGCGTGCGCTGCATCACGCGCGACGGTGCTGACACGAGCCTTTATGCCGACGTGGCCTTGAAGCCGAACACGCAGTATCGCCTTGCCGGATGGGTGCGGACGCACGCCTTCCAAGGCAAGATCAGCCTGAACGACCACCTCGGCCGCGCCGAGACGGAGCGGGTGATTCGCCGCGAAGCTGACTGGACGGAGGTGGAAGTGGTCTTCAATAGCGGCACCCGCACCAAGGCCAGCATCAACCTCCTCCACGTTGCCAAGGGTGACGGCCACTTCGACGACGTGCGCTTGTGCGAGTTGATTCCCCTGGAAGACAACAGCAAGCCCATCGTGGCGGACGCCAAGCGTGGTGAGCAGCTCTTCCTCAAGCATCCCGCCGCGTGCATCCTCTGCCACAGCCTCAAGGGCCAGGGCAGCACGGTCGGCCCGCCGCTGGACGGCATCGCCACGCGCGGCACCCCGGCCTACATCCGGGAGAGCCTGCTGGAGCCTAGCAAGGTGATGGCCAAGGGCTTTGAGCAGCTCACCATCTCGCCAATGCCGCCGATGGGCGACATCTTCAGCCCGCAGGAATTGGCCGACATCCAGGCCTTCGTGCTGACGCTGAAGTAGGCCGGTGCTCGGAAGTCGGGCGGGGGCCAGCCATGCGGCACGCGGCCGCACCGATGCGAACACCGCCCACCTTCGCCTACTTCTTCAGCCCGGCGGGCACGGGCACGAACGCCTTGAAGCTGATGCCTTCCGGCGTGCCGGTGCCGGACTGCACGGTGAAACCGAAATACTTCGCGATGGCGTCGAACGGGGGCAGCAGCGTGAAGTCGAAGAGGTCCTTCATCGGCTTGAGATTCGGGGCGGCGGCGCCCGGCGTGGGCACGGGCGAAGCGAACATCTTGTCGAGCGCGGCGGGGTCCTTCTTCAGCGTCTCCAGCACGAGGCGCAGCGTCTCGCTCTGGTTTTCATACGCGAACCAGCCGGTGTTGAAGCCGCCCACCTTCTGCGCGGCCTCCGCCAGGCCCGGCACCTCGCTCAGCGGCTTGCCGTTGGCCTCCGTGTTGCGCAGGACTTCCTCCAGCATCCCGGCATCCGCCGAAATCGCGAGATAACCGCCGGTGGTCGAGAGGTTCAACTGGCCCTTCTGCCCGCCCACCGCGCCCATGCCGGGCAGCAACTGGAGGCTGTAAATCTTGCGGCCGAGGAACTCCCGCTCCGTCGGCGACAACGGGCTGACCGTGCGCAACGCCTGCAGGAGCGCTTCTGGACGGGGCGACCCGATGAGGACCAGGGTCGGCGGGGAACTCAGGTCGGCGATGGCCGTCCCGCGCGGGGATTTCTGAATGGTGACGAAGTCCGCGCCGAGGTTCCCAATGACCTGTTTGCGCAGGTCGAAGTTGGGGTCCTTGTCCTTGCCCACGCTTTCGAGCATCAGCGTGACCATGCCGGCCATCTGCGGGTTGAAGTCAGAGATCATGCGCTCGAGGGCCGTGAAGGCCTTCTGCCCGTCGAGCCGGATGCGCGTGAACTTCGCCGCGTCACCGCCCACGAACGGCAGCGGTCCGGCTTCCTTCGCCTCGGGCGTGAGGATGCCGAGGAGGCCCTTGCGCCGCGCCTGCGGTGCCTGCACGAAGGCCTCGAGATGCGTGCCTTCCGCAGACTGCCGGGCGGCCAGTGCGACGCCGTCCAGGCCGCCCAGGCCCAGCGCGTCCATGACGCGGGCGGGGGTGATCCCGAACGGGCTCGCGTCTCCGCCGCCGGCCGGCATTTTGCCGAGCAAATCCGCGAAGGCCTTTACATTGACCCAGCCGAAGGCCTGGGCGTCGCGGCCCAGCGAATTCCGCGCGCGCTCGAAGACCGGGTTTTCATCCAGCCCGGCACCGACGCCATCCTGGCGCGCGAGCACCTTCTCCAGCGCCTTGGTGCTTTCGCTGAAGAGCAGGAGCGAGCCGGACTGGCCGACGTAGGGCTGGGACTTCTTTTTCACCGGTTCGTCGTCGTTGGCCTTAAGCGGTTCCTTGGGCAGCGTGCGGGCGAACTTCACCCCGCGCACCGTCTCCCGCTGGATGACCCGGCCATCATCCACGTCGCGCTTCTCGCATCGCTCGATGAAGGCCCGGAGCTGCTTCTCCTTGTCCTTCACGTCCATCAGAAACACCATGTCCGGCCCGGCCCCGGCTTCCGCCAGGCCGTCGCCGGGCAGGACGCCGAGGGTGAGCTGGCCGCCGACGAGCTGCTTGAACTCCTGCCAGTCGCGCTCGAAGTTCTTGTCCTCCTCGCCGATCAGGCCACGAAACTTCTGCTCAAACTTTTCGGTGAACGGCCGCATGGCGGGATCACGCCAGAGCTGGGCCATCGAGAAATCCTTGGCGGCGGCAAACGACTTGTCCCAGTCGGGGATCGTCAGCACCACGAAGGCATCCGGGGGCAGGAGCTTCTCGGCCGGCGGAGTGGCGGCGCTGGCCGGGAGGGCCAGGGCAGCGAGCAGTGCGGCGAGCGAGGGCAGCAGGCGGAGGCGGATTTTCATGCGGTCGGCGGGAAGTGGGTTGATTGTTGGGTTGGTTGTAAGCGGTGGCCCCCGCTTTAGCAAGCGAGGGCCGTTGGCAAGGAGATGTGCGGGCGAGCAGCACTGCTCCCGGAGCGCGGCTGGTCCCGCTTGGCGCGGGGACCAGCCGCAGCAACGTTCGAGCGAGTGTGGCTCAACCCGAACGCTGCAGTGGAACTGGGTAGCACAGGCCACCGGCCTGTGCCGTCCGGCCACTGGCCGGACGGAACGGCGAGACGGCCACCAGTCAATTTGATGCTCCAAACCAGTTTGCCCGTCGTTGTCGTTCCGAGCGGCTGGTAGCCGCTCGGCACAGGCTGGTAGCCTGTGCTACCCGGCTGCGGCTGGTCTCCGCGACACAGCCGCGCTCCGGGAGCAAGCGGGGACGCTTGCGGCACGGCCGGCCGGAGGCCGGCGCTACACCTCCCTCAGGCCGCGCCCTTCAGGCTGTCGTCCGAGTCCTTGATCACGAAGCGGGCTTTGAGGCGCGCGACTTCCGTGGCCAGGCCGGCGAGGCGGACCGAGTTGAGCACCTCGTTGAAGTCCTTGTAGGCCGCCGGGGCCTCGTCCTTCGGGTAGGTGCGGCAGTTGGTCAGGATGTCGTGCGCCGTGAACTCGTCGTCCACGGTCTGCTGATCGAGTTCACGGATGGCGGCCTTGCGGCCCTTCGCGCGGCCCGCGCCGTGGTTCACGCTGTAGCAGCTCTTGTCCGCGCCGGGGTCGGCGACCATGACGCAGGAGCCGGCAGTCGGATTGCCCGGGAGCAGGATCGGGTGGCCGGTCTCGTGGAACGGCGTGTCTTTGAGCGCGAAGTGGCCGGCCGGGAAGGCGCGCGTCGCACCCTTGCGGTGAACCCAGCACTCCTGGTTATCCACGATCTCGCGGCGCGCAATGTTGTGGCTGATGAAATACACGAGCGAACCCTGCGTGCCCGGGATGATCTCCTGGAACGCCTCAAGCACGAGCTGATTGATCAGCATGTGGTTCACGGTCGCGAAGTTCGCGCCGAGTGACATGTCGTCAATGTAGTTGTCCGCCTCGGTGGTGCCGAGGGGCGCATAGACGAGTTCGCGGTCGTCGCCCGGGAGCGGAATGCTCCAGGCGGCGAACTTCGCCTGCAAGGTGCGGAACTGGTCGTTGGCGAGCTGGTAGCCAAACCCGCGCGAACCGCAGTGCGAGAGGAAGGCCACGCGGCCATCGCGCAGGCCGAACACCTCGGCGGCGCGGCGGGCGCGGTCGTTGTCCGCGACCTGCACGACTTCGCATTCGCCGAAGTGGTTGCCGCCCCCGTAGGAGCCGAGCTGGCGGATCTTGTCCTCGAAGCGGGCGAACCGGCCCGAGGCGATGAGGAAGTCCAGGCGCGCGGCGAGGTCGTCCTGCTGGTTGTTGTGACCAAGGTGGAAGGCGTCTTCGCAGTGGCGCGCCCACGCGGGCGGGATGCCAAGGGCCTCGCACACGCCAGTGGAAGCGCCCTCGACGGCCACGCGGCGGCCGAGTTCGGCATTCACGTTGCGGCCTTTCTTCACGGAGCGCTGGCCGCGGCCCGCGCCGGTGGGCGTGCGCTCGACGATGGCGTTGATGAGCGCGCGGCGGACGGGTTTGTCCACCACGGCGTCCGCCGGGAGGTCGAGCTGGAGGAGGCTCATGGAGCACTTGATGTCCACGCCCACGGGGCCGGGATACACATGCGTCGGGGAGACGAGAACGCACCCGACGGGCGCGCCGTAGCCGGCGTGCGCGTCCGGGTTGAGCACGAGGTCAGTCACGCCCGGCGCGCCGCGCGAGTTGAGCGCCTGTTCGAGGCAGCGCGCATCGAAGGCATCGCGGATGGCCGCGGTGCCGATGACGGTGATGGGCTTGCCCTGGTTCCCGCGCGTCGGGAGGAAGCCGGTGGCTTCGCCCGTGGCCTGGATGACCGGCGGAGTGGTTTCGGTGTTCATGTGGTTCAAGTTTGTTTGTTCCCTACTTCTGCGGCTCGTTCAAGCCTGCTGATCATTCAGCCATTTCAACAATCGCCCGCGCGCCTTCCAAATGGAGTCGGCGGACAGGGCTTTCCGGTCCCGTTCCTCCAGTTCCAGCCAGAGCCGGTGGACAGCCGCGCCTTGCGACGCAAATTCCGCGCGGCGGACCAGTTCGCAACCGTAAGTCCAGAGCCGGAGGTCGCGGGACAGTTCCGTCGCCGCCAGCGCCTGCTCAGCCTGCTCCGCTGAGACTGTCAGGCCGTGCTCGTCAGCGAGTGCTCCGAGCGCCAGGCCGCACAACTCCTCCGCCACCTGCTGCTGGCGTCGCGTCGCGTGCTGCTTGTGCCGGCGGCCACGAAACGTGGCCGCCCCGACCACCAGCGTGGTTTCCGCCGTGTCCCATTGACGGGACTCCGCGATCCGGAACGAGGTATTGAGAAACGACGACAGCACAAAGCCAAACGCTCGCAACTGCCCGTCCGCCGGACGAAACTCATGCGGGAAGGAAGCGAGGCGGCGCCCCGTCCACTCCGCGCACGTTTCGCCGGAAGCCAGCGCCGCTACTTCGTCCGGCCGGAATAGGGCTGGATTGGTGCGGGCGCGCTGCTTCAACCAGAGCAAAAGCCCGTAGGCTTTTCTCTGCAATTCAACGGCGGTTTCCAACTGGGTTGCATTCATGATTCGACACGGGTTTCAAAAGAACGCGACGACAAGGTGGGAGAAACGTTTTTCCGATGCTCTACCAACTGAGCTACTCCAACCATGTTGGGTCAGAGGGCGGACTCGAACCGGCGACCTGCGGATTACATGTAGTTCCTCGGGCATTCGTCGCGAAAGGATTGTGACGACAAGAATCGATGAAACGGCAAACGCGCTCTACCGTTGAGCTACGGCCTCGTTGAATGAAGCCACCGGGAATCGAACCCGGATATCGTCCTCTGTAAGGATGTAGTTCCACCTGCATTCGTCACAAAATCAAAGTCTGTAGCAGCAGCGACAAGGATCGGGAGACAGTTGCTGAGCTACCGCGATGACGTGCATCACGGGCGGATATTGAATCCGCGCCTCCCGGCCAGGCCGGGCGCTCTACCATGTAGTCTCACCAGCATTCGCCACTGCAAAAGTATTTCCAAAGAACAGATCAACCAGGCCGACAAGGTTGTTGGCGAGACGTGACAATTTGGAATGTAGTCCCGCCGGCATTCGGCCCGGCCAAAGTGATCGGCGACAAAATTGATGAAACGATTCTGCCAACGCGAGGCGTTGACCTGAAGCTGCTCTACCACTGAGCTACGGCCCCGTGTAAGGAGCCGGCGGGATTCGAACCCGCGACCAACTGTAGTTCCACCGGCATTCGCCGAACAAAGCATTCAAAGATCGGACCGCCTGAAGGTGGGGCGGCGGCTCCGCCGTTGCGAAGCCCCGCCCCACCGCGTTCACACCGTGACCGCCTGGATCACCCCGACCCAGTGGCCGGCCTGCAGTTCGCCGCGTGCGAAACAGGCGATCAATTCAAACACCGAGTCGGCAAAGCCGCCGATGTTCAGCACTTCATCCCGCTCCGCCGCCTGGGTCGTGGCGTTCGGCTGGATGTCCAGGCACACGAGCCGGGCCTGCGGATTCCGGGCGCGGAACTGCGCCCACGCCGCCATCGTCGCGGTGCTGCGGCCCCCGCCGTGCGAATCCACCCACGACATGTTGTCCGAGACCAGCACCACCAGGTCGCCCTGCGCGCCCCGGCGGTTCAGCTCGACGAGCGGCGCGCTGCAGTTGGTGCCGCCGCTCGGCAGCGCCGCGAGCTTCTCCGCGTTCGTCATCACGGAGTCGCGGGCGTTCAAGCGCACGCGCACCACATCGTCCGAGAACGGCAGCACTTCGGCCTGCGCGTTCTTCCGCACGAACGCGGCGGCCACCAGCGCCGCCACGTCCAGACACCGCACCGACGTGGTCGCCCCGGAGCGATGCCCCGTCACCGCCGGCACGTTCTCGGTCGCGATTTCCATCGCGTCCTGCAACGCCTCGCGCACCTCATGCGGCACGCCGGGGTCCGCCGCCTTGAACGCCATGAGCAACTGATACGGAAACGCCCGGCTGCGGCGCACGGCCTCCGCATCCCGGAGGCGGTTCGCGATGGTGCGCGTCATCTTCGCGTCCTTGAACACGCCGTGCCGCGCGAAGCTGTTCAGGTTCATCCGCGTGGTCTGCCACGAGGCCTGCCGCGCGATGGCGGTCCATTCCTTCGGCCCGAGCTCCAGCGCGGTGAGCATCTGGAACGGCACGTCCGGCACTTCGCCGCGCGCGCCGGCCTTGTAGGCCTCGAAGGCCTTCACCGCCGGCGGGAGGACTTCCGCGTTGTGCTGGCGGCCGAGCAGCCAGCCGTAGAGCGCCTCGCGCTCACCGTTCGCCGGCTTCGGGTGAACCATCTTCACCACGTCGGCCAGCGACGGCGCGTTGCCCACCGACGCGCGGAACACCTGCTCCGCCGAGCGGGACTCGAGCCAGCGACGCACGAGGCGCTTCGGCACCGAGCCGAGGGACTTGCGGCCGGCGACCCCGGAGCGGACCATCTGCACGAAGTTCCGCACCATCTTGCCGTCGTCAATCACACGGTCGAACACCCGTTCGAGCAGGGCCGCATCGCGCTTGGCGAGCACCGCGCAGAGCAAGGCGGGCATGTCTTTCATGGCCCCGCGCTGCCGGGAATAGACCGCCGTCTGGGCGATGAACTGCGGCTCGACGTTCGCGCAGAGCTTGAGCACCTGGTCGAGCTGCTCCTCGGCGGACGCGTAGAAGGTCGAGTTCAGGCAGCCGGTCGCGGAGTATTGTGCGAGCGCGTGCTGCGGGGAGAGCGCGTAGCTCCAGCCCCCCGCTTCGTTCCGCACTTCGGCCTTCGGGAGGAACTGGCCGGCCACCGACTGGAAGAGTTGCTTGTTCGCCATAATTTTACCTTTCGTTCTATCTGCCCGCCTATTCGCAGGGGCCGTGCCAGGCGTGTGGAGAGGGATTTTAAAAATTCGCAACTCGTTACTGTTCAGTCGGATACAACTCAGGAACCTTTCAACTGAGAAAATCAGGCGCAGATTCTGATCTCGACTATTGTATCCCAAAAGCTAGAACTGGCGCTTAACCGCTATGAAAAGCAAGGCGACGGTCATCATCGGCATCGTGGGCAGCGTGCTGGACTCCGGGTTCCGCGAGGAGCGCTGGCAGAAGTGGCGGCCGACGATCTCGCTGTGCCGCCACCCGGACCTGCCGGTCGCCCGCTACGAGCTGATCCACCAGCCGCAGCACAAGGACATTGCCGGCATCGTGGCGGCGGACATCGCCCGCGTCTCGCCCGGCACCCAGACCCGGCTCACGGCGCGGGAGATCAAAGATCCGTGGGATTTCGAGGAGGTCTATGCCGCGCTGCATGACTTCGCGCGGAGCTATGCCTTCAAGCCGGACGATGAGGATTATCTCGTCCACATCACCACGGGCACGCATGTGCAGCAGATCTGCCTCTTCCTGCTCACGGAATCGCGCCACCTCCCGGCGCGCCTTGTCCAGACCTCGCCCGCCGAAGTGCATCGCAAAAGCCCGAACGGCAAATACGTCGTCATCAACCTGGACCTCTCAAAATACGACCGGCTGGCGACGCGCTTCGCCCGCGAGGCAAAGGAGGCGCGTTCGTTCCTCAAGTCCGGCATCGAGACGCGCAGCCCGCGCTTCAACGCACTCATCGAGCAGATCGAGCAGGTCGCCGTGGCCTCGCCCGATCCCATCCTGCTCATGGGCCCGACCGGCGCGGGCAAGTCCCAGCTCGCCAGGCGCATTTACGAACTCAAGAAGGCGCGGCACCAGACCGCCGGGGCGTTTGTGGAAGTGAACTGCGCCACGCTGCGCGGGGATGCGGCCATGAGCGCGCTGTTCGGCCATGTGAAGGGTGCCTTCACCGGGGCGCTGAAGGATCGCGCCGGGCTGCTCCGCGTCGCCGATGGCGGCCTGCTCTTCCTGGACGAGGTCGGCGAACTGGGGCTGGACGAACAGGCGATGCTGCTGCGCGCCCTGGAGGAGAAACGCTTCCTCCCGCTCGGCGGGGACGAGGAGGTGAGCAGTGATTTCCAGCTCATCGCCGGCACCAACCGCGATCTGGCCGACCGCGTGCGCGAAGGGCGTTTCCGCGAAGACCTGCTCGCACGTATCAACCTGTGGACGTTCCAACTCCCCGGCCTGCGCGAGCGCGCCGAGGACATCGAGCCGAATCTCGACTACGAGCTGGACCAGTTCGCACGGCGCACCGGCCGTCGAGTGACGATCAACCAGGAGGCCAAGGATCAGTTCCTCACCTTCGCCACCTCCGGCGCGGCGAAATGGAGTGCGAACTTCCGCGACCTGAACGCCGCGATCACGCGCATGGCCACGCTCGCCAGCGGCGGACGCATCACCACGGATGTGCTCGCCGGCGAACTGGACCGCCTCGGCCGCGCCTGGCGTGAGCCGCTGCCGGAAGGCGGCGACCTCACCATCCTGGAGCCGTTGCTGGGGCCGGACAAGCTGGCGGCGCTCGACCTCTTCGACGCGGTGCAACTGGCCGCCGTCGTGCGCGTCTGCCGCGAGAGCGCGAGCCTGGCGGAGGCGGGGCGCAAACTCTTCGCCTGCTCGCGGCTCAAGCGCAGCGTGGCCAACGACTCCGACCGGCTGCGCAAATACCTGCACCGCTTCGGCCTGGCTTACGAGGAGTGCAAAGGGCCCGCTTGAACCATCTGCCGCCGCGCGTGGCATCCCGTCGCGAAGCCGAGCCGGCGCGGACGCCGGCGATACGGCCCGCGGGACGCGCGCGCTACGCTCCGTAGCGCCGGCCTCCGGCCGGCAGTGCCGCAAGCGTCCCCGCTTGCCCGGCTTCCCGGGAGGCAACTCGGAGTCGGCACCCCGTCACACGTTCGTGATCCACGCGCCGTGAAATTCCGTTGACCCGCGCGAAGCGGTTTCCCTAAGCTGTGCGCGCAAATCCAGTTCACCAGCAGAATACTCTATGAGCACATACGTCCCGATGATCAGTTCAGGCGTCGCCGGCCCCCTCGGCGCGCTTCACCTCCCCCGCCTTTGGCTGAAGGTCTCCCTCGAAGCCGGCGGCAAGCTCGCCGCGGGTTATCCCGGCCTCGGCAAGGGCTACGACCAGATGACCTGCGACGCGCTCGGCCTTGATGCCGCAGCCGTGGTTGAGTTCATCAAGGCCAGCAAGCCGACCTATCCCGCTTTCGAGGCCTGGGTCCGCAAGAACGGCAAGAAGCTCACCAAGGCGGACATCCACCGCCACAACCTCGCCATCCTCGGCTACTGCCACGATGACGCGACCCGCAAGGGCATCCTCACCGCCAGCGGCCTGCCCGACGACGGCAGCGTGCTGCCCGGCGCGGTGGACCTGAACAACCTCGACGACTGGTTCGAGTTCCACGCGGCCGTGCTGAAGTAAGCCGCCCTCCGATTCTCACCGCCGCCGGCAGGACCACCCTGCCGGCGGCTTTTTTCGTGCCCGAGGAGCCCGAGGAGAGCCCGCGAAAGACGCGAAAGGATGCTGAATGGAGACGGCGCTTGCACTCCCGGCTTCTGAGGCGAAATGTGAATTCCCGGAACGAAAGCCTCGCGCTCTTCAATCCCTGAACCCGGTTGAGGTGTCCAAACGGGTGCGGGATCAGGATCACGAACAGCCGCAACGGACACTGGCCTTCCTGCTCATAATCCCGATCCCAATGCTGCTCTACCCTGGCGTCCGGTTCAGGGGAGGGGGTTCAGCTCCAGCGGGGCGTGGGTCGAGATGGGATTCCCCCTGCCGTCGCCGTTTATTGCTGAAAAATCCTGACGGACTGGTAAGGTCGAGGCGTCATACACACGCTCCGTCGCCATGGCCCGGAGCATCACGTCAACCATGCACCTGCCCGCCATCACCTGCGCGCTGCTGTTCGCGGCCCTGACCGTGTCCGCGCAGGGCACGGCGTCCGCCGAGGGCACCGTGACGCTGCCGAAGCCGCCCGCCGTGGCGAAACTCAATCCGCGCTACGCCAGCCAGTC
This sequence comes from uncultured Klebsiella sp., assembly GCA_964496695.1. Lineage (GTDB taxonomy): Bacteria > Verrucomicrobiota > Verrucomicrobiia > Limisphaerales > SXTU01 > SXTU01. The sequence continues at coordinate 14,639 of CAZCBE010000080.1, read as the reverse complement.
CGGGTCGTTCCTGCCGCCGGAGCCGCCCACCGCTGTGGTGTTCCTCGAAGGCGCGCCGCTGCCGGCGGATGACCAGCCGGCCACCAACGTGGTGCAGGTCCTGCAAAAAGGGATGCAGTTCGGCCCCGGCCTGATCGCTGTGCGCAAGGGCACGCGGGTGGAGTTCCCGAATGGCGACGACTTCTATCACAACGTCTTCTCCTACTCGAAGGCCAAGCGCTTCGATCTCGGCCGGTTTCTGAAGGACGAGAAACCGGCCGCCGTGACCTTTGACCAGCCGGGGGTGGTGAAGCTCTACTGCGAGATCCACGAGCACATGCGCGGGACGGTGGTGGTGCTGGACACGCCTTGGTTTGCGAAGACCGACACCAACGGGGTTTATCGCCTTACCGGCCTGCCGACCGGGCAGTTCAAGCTCAAGGCGTGGGTGGACGACAAGATCACGTATGAGCAGCCAGTGGACTTGAAACCGGGTGCGGCGGTGCGCGTCAACTTCCCCGGGGCTCCGTGAGCTGAACCACTCATGGACACTGACCTGCACTGATGAAGAGCGAGCATGAGCGTGGTGGAACAGACAGCAGCCCTGACCGGCGGCGTGAAATTCAACCTGCCCGGATTTCAAAATCGAACCGCGGATGGACACGGATGGACACGGATAGGCGGACAGCCAGCCGGGAGCGATGCTGGCAGGGCGGGGTGCTCTTATCCTGGCCCATGAGCTGTGTTATCCGTGTGCATCCATGGGCATCCGTGGTGGTCCAATTCCCAGGTCTAGGATTAGTGCCAGTCAGTGCCGGTTAGTGGTTTATCACTTGCCCGCCATGCCCCGCCTCAGTTTTCGCTTCAAGCTGCTCTTCGCGATGATGCTCGTCGTCGGGGCGGTGTCGGGCGTGACGCTTTACCTCACGCAGATGCGCGTGCAGGCGGCTTACGAAAAGCTCTTCAAGGACAAGCTCGAGGCGCAGATCACCTACATCCCGCGCGAACAGGAGCTGCGCATTGGCAGCATCAAGTCCGAGTGCGAGCGCCTGGCCAAGTCCGTGCGGGTCATTGCGGCGCTGCGCGAAGGGGATGCGCAGCAGCTTTACCGGGTGGGACGCGACGAGCTGAAGATCATCCTGCGCACCGAGGAGGAACTGTCTGGCGGGGGCACCAACGCCCCGGCGGTCACGCCGCCTCCACCACCGCCGCCGCCCGGCCCGATCACGTCTGCCGTGGCGGCCGACCTGAAGGCCAAGCAGGTGGAACGGCTGGCCACCAAGATGGCGGAGTCGCCGAAGGGAGCGGAACGGCTGGCGGCCAAAATGGCGGAATCGGCCAAGAAGGGCGGCAAGCCGGTGATTCCACCGCTGATCAAGAACATGCCCTACCTCGGCTTCCTGGATGCCGAGGGCAAGGTGGTCCCCATCCCGGAGAACGCGCAACTGCTCATGCCGGACCGGCTGCGGTTTCACGAGCGCCTGACGCGCTTCGGTCCGCTGGTGTCCAGGCTGGAATCGCAGCAGGTAGGCTATCTGGACCTCGGGGCGGACCGGCTGACCGAGGTGATTGTCACCCCCGTGCGCGATGATGGCACGATCATCGGCGCGATGGTCTATGGCATCCAGTTCTTCGACATCGCCTCTGCGCTGACGGAGAAGGTCATCAGTGATGTGAGCGACATCGAGAGCGGCACCTGGCTGGAGGGCCGGCTCTACACCCGGACCATCCCGGAGGAAATCCGGGGGGAGCTCTCAAAACGGCTCACCGACGAAATCCGCACGCACCCCGAGCCGCGCGACAACTTCATCATCCATCTGCACGAAATCCCGCACCGCGTCTTTTACACCGCGCTCAACGAAGGCTCGCTCCTGCCGGTGGCCTACAAGGTCGGGCTTTACTCGTGGGAGAGCGCGCTCAAGGCGCAGCTCGAACTGCGCACGCAGATCCTGAGCTTCAGCGGCGCGGCGCTGGTGGGCGCGCTGGTGGTGAGCCTGATCCTCGCGCACGGCCTCTCGGTGCCCATCCGTGAGCTGGTGGGCGGCACCGAGCAGATCAGCAAAGGCAACTTCAAGGTGCAGGTCCCGGTGCGCGGCCGGGATGACCTCGGCCAGCTTGCGCAGTCCTTCAACGAAATGGCCGCCGGCCTAGCGCTCAAGGAGAAGTATCACAGCATCCTGCACACGATTGCGGACAAGGACGTGGCGCAGCAGCTCCTGGACGGCAAGATCGCGCTGGGCGGCGAACTGCGCGAGGCCACGGTGATGTTCTGCGACATCCGGGGTTTCACCGCGCTCACGCAGAACATGAACCCCACGGAGGTCATCGCGCTGCTGAACGAGCACATGACCGTGCTCACGCGCATCGTCACCGAGCACCATGGGGTGGTGGACAAGTTCATCGGCGACTCGATCATGGCCATCTTTGGCGCACCCAAGAGCTACGGGAACGACGCGCTCAACGCCGTCCGCTGCGCGCAGCAGATGCTGGCCCAGCGCGCGAAGCTCAACGAAACCTCGATCTACCACCTCCAGGTGGGCATCGGCATCGCCACCGGGCGGGTGCTGGCGGGCAACATGGGCTCCGCCGACCGCTCGAACTACACGGTGCTGGGCGAGCGCGTGAACCTGGCCGCGCGGCTGTGCAGCGTCGCCCGGCGCGCCGAGATCGTCATCGGTCCGACCACGCGGGAGCAGCTTGCGGACTACATCACGGTCGAGGAGATGGACCCGCTGCAGCTCAAGGGGTTCAGCGACAGCATCGTGGCGTTCAAGCTGATTGATGTGCGGATGGAACCGGTGAAGGCGACACAGCCGGCGTGAAGACTATGCTTACAGAGCAAGGCGTGATGGATGGCTCGTGCGAACGGAGCGCGGCCTTCAGGCCGCTTCAACATTTGAACGCCTCACCGCATCCAGACACGCAACCAAGACGGACGTTGAAGCGGCATGGATGCCGCGCGCCGCTGATGGCATCTTTGTTCGCAGCATGGTTACTTGCCGCGCACTGCCTCCCCGCGCAAGAATCGTTGCTGCAACGACTTGACGACGCGCTCAGTTATCAGTCGCCCAGCGGTTTCTTCCGCGCCGATCTCAGCGGGTTGGTGGATGTCGAGGCCTACTTCGTGGACCAGCGTCCGCCGGGACTGATCTTCGGGAACGCCGATCTATTCAACCCACGCCTGTCCCTCTTCCTTGACACGCGGCTGGGCTCGCAGTTTTACAGCCTGGTCCAGTTCCGGGCGGACCGGGGCTTCGACCCGCGCGTGAAGCCGGACGGCGATGCGCGCTTCGACGAATACCTGCTCCGCTGGACGCCGTGGGAGGACGGGCGGTTCAACCTGCAGGCAGGGAAGTTCGCGACCGTCTTCGGCAAGTGGGTGCAGCGGCATGACTCCTGGCAGAACCCGTTCATCACCGCGCCGCTGGCCTATGAGAACGTCACGGGCATCACCGACCAGGCGGCCCCGGGCACGCGGGCGGCCTTCCTGGGGCGGCGCAACCTCCCGGACCAGAAGACGACCTGGCTGCCGGTCATCTGGGGGCCGGCCTACACCAGCGGCGCGAGCGCCTTCGGGCAGGTGGGCAAGTTCGACTATGCCTTCGAGTTCAAGAACGCCTCCATTTCATCCCGACCGACCGCCTGGGACGCGCAGGACACCGGCTGGGATCACCCGACTGTTTCCGCCCGCCTCGGGCACACGCCGAACGCCGCGTGGAACTACGGCGTGTCCGCCAGCCACGGGACGTATCTGCTGCCCCGGGCGGAGCCGACCCTTCCGGCGGGCTACGGGCGAGCCAGCTACAACCAGACGACCCTCGGCACGGACCTCTCGTGGTCGCACCACAGCTGGCAGATCTGGGGCGAGGCGATGGTGGCGCGTTTTCAGGTGCCCAACGTCGGCAACGCGGACACCTTCACCTGGTTCGTGGAATCCAAATACAAGTTCACCCCGAGCCTCTTCGCCGCCGTCCGGTTGAACCAGCAGCTCTTCGACACGGTGCCGGATGGGGCGGGCGGCGCGCAGCATTGGGACCGGAATATCTACCGGGTGGACACGGCTTTGGGCTACCGCTTCACGCGCCATCTGCAAGGAAAGGTCCAATACAGCTACGCGCACGAAAACGGGCCAGTTCAGCAGGGAGAGCAGCTTTTGGCCGCGCAACTGACGATAAAGTTCTGAAAAACTGACCTGGAACGGGTGGCTTCATCATTTCTTGCGATGGGGCCGGTGGAAAAATGTTCAGTATTTTTACTTGGGTTCGCCCCTTTTCTGCGTCAGTGTAAACTGCGAAAGTTAAATTATGGCTAGAACTCGAATGACTTGGGCGACGACCAACTGGTATAACACCGTGTTCCTGCTGGGCACCTTGCTGGTCACCTTGACGGCGGTGCCGGTTTACCTGTGGAACTACGGCATCTCTTGGTTCCATGCGGGCCTGTTCCTGCTCTTCTTCATCCTGACCGGGCAGAGCATCACGATGGGCTACCACCGGCTGTTCTCCCACCATGCGTTCCAAGCCTCCTGGCCGGTCCGGCTCCTGACCCTGATCTTTGGCGCGGCGGCGTTTGAAAACTCCGCTTTGACCTGGTGCGCCGACCACCGGCAGCACCACAAGCACACCGACCACGAGGAAGACCCCTACGACATTTCCAAGGGCTTCTTCCACGCGCACATGGGCTGGATCATGTTCAAGCTGGGCGAGCCGCCGTCCTTCGCCTGCGTGCCGGACTTGGAGCGCGACCCGCTGGTGCGCTGGCAGCACAAGTATTACGTGGTGATCGGCGTGGTCGCCGGCTTCATCCTGCCCGCCGTGATCGGCTGGTTCTGGGGCGGCGGAGAAGCCGCGCTGGGCGCGTTCCTGCTTGCTGGCGTGGCCCGCACCGTCTTCGTCCATCACTCGACGTTCTTTATCAACTCCCTGTGCCACACGCTCGGCACCCAGCCCTACTCGGACCGCTGCTCGGCGCGCGACAGTTGGTTCATGGCCTTCTTCACGTTTGGCGAGGGCTACCACAACTTCCACCACGCCTTCCAGCACGACTACCGCAACGGCGTGAAGGCCTGGCAGTTTGACCCCACCAAGTGGACCATCTGGCTGCTCTCGAAGGTCGGCATGGCCTCCCAGCTCCGCCGCGTGCCCGAGGAGCGCATCCGCCACGCCGAGATCACCGAGCAGCAGCGCCAGCTCGCCGCGAAGATGGCCACCCTGCCCGCCGCCACCGTCGCCCCCGTGCGCGCCCAGGTGGAAGCCGTGCAGGCCCGCCTCCACGAAGCCTTCGAGCGCTGGGAAAAGCTCGAGGTCGAATACCGTCGCACGATGGAAAAGAAGCTCGAAGCCTCCCGCGAGAAGCTCGCCGAGATCTCCCGTGAGTTCCGCGAGGCCCGCGAGAAGCTGGTCATCGCCTTCCACGAATGGGAGCAGGCCCACTCCTCCGCGCTCTCCACGATGCCCGCGGGCGCGTAGTTCAATTCCAAAAAACAACCGGGCGGCGAAGGTGACTTCGCCGCCCGTTTTGTTTTCTGGCTCGGAGTCCGATGTGCGCGGAGCGCGGCGTTCACGCCGCTGAAGGCCACGACAGGCAAGGTGCGCTCGAACCACTTTTGGCGTGCCCACGCTTCTGCGGCCTGAAGGCCGCGCTCCTATTCGCTCGTTTCGGAGTCCCGGCTTCAGCCGGTGGAACGCCGCCTCGCTCCAGCCGCTGCGCGCGCAGCGGCTTTGACGTTCGGACGTCCCGCCGCCTGAAGGCGGGACTCCGAACGCTGCCTACTTCGCCTGCTTCACCTTCACCCACTTGCCGCTCTTGCCGGAGTCGAGCACGGCGTCCACGACATAGTCCGTGGCCAGGCCGTCCTTGAAGTCCGGCTTCGCCGCGGTGCCGGCTTCGAGGCTCTTGATGAACTCGACGACCGCGTGGACGAAGCTGTGCTCGTAGCCGAGTTGGAGGCCGGGCACCCACCACTTGCCGCAGTAGGGATGGTCGCCATCGCTCACATGGATGCTCTTCCAGCCACGCTCGGCCCCGGCGTCCTTGTGGTCATAGATCGAGAGGCGGTGCAGGTCGTGCAGGTCCCACTTGAGGCTCATGTGCTCGCCGTTGATCTCGAAGGTGTAAAGCGCCTTGTGGCCGCGCGCGTAGCGCGTGGACTCGAACAGGCCGAGCGAGCCGTTGTTGAAGCGGCACATGAAGGCGCATGCGTCATCAATGCTCACCTTTTCGACCTTGCCGGTAAGGTTGTGCTTGCGCTCCTTGATAAACGTCTCGGTCATCGCGCTGACGTTCTTGATGCCGCCGTTGAGCCACATCGCGGTGTCAATGCAGTGCGCGAGGAGGTCGCCCGTGACGCCGCTGCCGGAGACCTTGGCATCGAGCCGCCAGAGGCCGGTGCCGCCCTGCGGCAGCTCGGGGTTGATGGTCCAGTCCTGGAGGAAGTTGGCGCGGTAGTGGAAGACCTTGCCGAGCTTGCCGGAATCAATCAGTTCCTTCGCGAGCGTGACGGCGGGGCAGCGGCGGTAGTTATACCAGACCATGTTCGCGACCCCGGCCTTCTCGATGGCCTTGACCATCTTCTCGGCTTCCTTGCCGTTCAGCGCGAGCGGCTTCTCGCAGAGGATCATCTTGCCGGCCTTGGCGGCGGCGATGGCCTGCTCGGCGTGCAGATTGTTCGGCGTGGCGATGTCAATGACATCAATGTCCTCGCGCGCGATGAGCTTCTTCCAGTCGGTCTCGATGGACTTGTAGCCCCACTTGTCCGCGAAGGTCTGCGCGGCGACGGCATCCCGGCCGCAGACGGCCTGGAGGACGATTTCGTGCTCGCTCGGGAAGAAGTGCCCGACCTGGGCGAAGGCGTTGGAGTGGGCGCGGCCCATGAAGCCGTAGCCGATGAGACCGATGCGGAGTTGTTTCTTGGCCATAGTGTGATGTGCGTTGTTGGTGGACGAAAAACCGCTCACGCCAGCACGCGCGGTTGGCGATGGAGCGCCGAGATTCGACAACGCGTTTCCCTTGAAGTCAATCCTTCTCCCGGCCGCGCGGTGAACCAAGGTGTGCCTGACAACACCCCGGAGCACGGCTGTGTCCCGCTCGGCGCGGAATCAGCCGCAGCAATATTCGAGCGGGGGCATGCTTCGAATGAGTGCGCGTCTCCGGACAGCCGCCGCCTGCTGCGGCTGGTCTCCGCGACACAGCCGCGCTCCTCAAGCTGCGCCCTTTGAACTTTGAACTTTGAACTTTGAACTTTGCCCCATCTCCGGCACTCTCCGCGCATCGCCGAATCCGTGGGCAGCGGAAGGCGGAGTCCGCAACAACACCATGTTGGCCGCATGAGCGAGTCGGGTTACGACGCCACCGCTATTCCACACCCCCAGTCGCCGCTGCTCACGGCGCTGCTGCGGGATGTCTCGCGCTCCTTCTATCTCACCCTGCGCGTGCTGCCGCGGCCCGTCCGCCCGCAGATCGGCCTGGCCTACCTGCTCGCCCGCGCCACGGATACCATTGCGGACACGGAACTGCTCCCGCTCGCAGACCGGCTCCAGGCGCTCCAGGCGATTCGCGAGCGCATCGCCGGCACACGGCTGATCCCGGTCAACTTCGGCTCGTTCGCCGAGCGGCAGAGTTCGCCGGGTGAGCGGATGCTGCTGGAGCGGGTCGAGGAGGCGCTCGGCGTGTTTAGCCGCTTCACCTACTCCGACCAGCAGCGCATTCGCGAGGTGCTCTCGACCATCATCAGCGGCCAGGAGCTGGACTTGAAGCGCTTCCACGGTGCCACGGAGCAGGGCATCGCCGCGCTCCACACCGAGGCGGAGCTGGACGATTACACCTACCGCGTGGCCGGCTGCGTGGGCGAGTTCTGGACGCGCATCACGCGCGCGCATCTCTTCCCGGTCGCCCCGCTGGACGATGCGAAGTTCCTGCATGACGGCGTGCGGTTTGGCAAGGGCCTGCAGCTCGTGAACATCTTGCGCGACCTCCCGCGCGACCTGCGCCAGGGGCGTTGCTATCTGCCGGAGGAGCGGCTGCGCGCCATCGGCCTCTCGCCCGCCGACCTGCTGGTGCCGGCGAACGAGCCGGAGTTTCGCGCGCTCTACCATTCGTATCTCGACAAGGCCGCCGGACACCTCGCCTCCGGCTGGGAATACACGAACTCCCTCCCGCGCCGCTTCATCCGTGTGCGCCTCGCCTGCGCGTGGCCCGTGCTCATCGGCATCAAGACCGTCGAGAAGCTCCGGGCCGTCAACATCCTTGATCCGCGCATCACCGTGAAGGCTTCCCGCAGCGAGGTGCGCGGCATCATCGCCCGTTCCGTGCTGCGCTATCCGTGGGCGGATTCGTGGCGCCGTCTCTTCCCCGTCCCGGACACCCGCAATTCAAGTTGATTCAACCCCCTCCCTTCGCTAAAACCTTCGCCCTATGCAGCTTTTCAAACTAACCGTGCTCGCCATTCTGCTTGCCGGCAGCCTGTGTTTCGCGCCGATTTTGACCCGCGCAGCCGACTCGAAGGCCAAGGCCACCGCCGCCGCCGACAAGGAGGCGCAGGCCGAGGCCGCCGCGAAAGCCAAGGCGGAATCCCTCGCCAAAGCCGAGCAGGAGCGCAAGGCCAGGGCCGATGCCGAGGCCGCCCAGCGCGCGAAAATCGAGGCCGACCGAAAAGCGCAGGCCGAAGCCAAGGCCAAGGCGGACGCCGCGAAGAAGGCGCAGAGCGACGCCGACCGCCTCGCGAAACAACAGGCCGAAGCCGCGGCGAAAGCCAAGGCCGACGCGGAGAAGAAAGCCAAGGCGGACGCCGAGGCCAAGCGCCTCGCCGACTTGAAGGCCGCCAAGGAAGCGGAGGAACAAAAGCGCGCCGCCGAGATCGCCGCCCGCAAGGCCGACCCCGCGGGCTGGGCTGCCCGCGCCAAATCCGACGCGCAGGCCGCCGCTGCGGATGCCGCCCGTGCCTCCGCCGATGCGCAGCAGGCGCAGACGGTCGAGAAAAACGCCGCCGCCGCCGTCCAGGCCGCCCGCGCCACCGAGTCCAAGGCGGACTCCGATTACTCCAAGGCCAAGTCCGCCGCGAGCAGCGCCGCCAGCGCGTTGAAATCCGCGCAGTCCGCCACCCAGTCCGCCACGACTTCAAAGGCGAAGGCCGATGCCGAGGCCAAGGCGAATGCCGAAGCCGAAGCGAAGAAGCAGCTTCAGGCCGCCGACGCCATCGCGAAGGCCAAGGCCGCCGCCGAGGCGAAAGCCAAGGCCGCCGGGGACGCCGCCGCCGCCGCGCAGGCTGAAGCCAACCGCCTCGCCCAGGCCGAAGCCCGCGCCAAAACCGATGCGCAGTCCGCCAGCACCCGCGCTTCGCAGGCGGCTGCGGACGCCAAGGCCGGCACCGCCTCCATCGCTGAACTTGAAGCCGCCGTGACCGTTGCCAACAAGACCGCCAGCGACGCCGTCCGCGCGAAGGAAGGCTACGCCGCCGCCGTGAAGAACAAGCCGGAGCGTGAGGCTCAGGCCGCACTGCAGGCCGCGACGATTTATGCCGAGACCGCCTCGCGCAGCGCCCGCACCGCGCAGGAGCGCCTCGACGCCGCGAAGGCGGCGGCCAAGGCCAAGACGGATGCCGTCAAGTCCACGCAAGCCGCTGCGGACGCCGCGAACAAGGCCGTGAGCGAGGCCACCAGCAAGGCCGCTGCCGCCCAGCGCACGGCTGCGGAGGCCGCCAAGACCGCCACCGAAGCCCGCGCCGCCGCCGATGCGGAAGCCGCGAAGGCCGCAAAGGCTGCTGCCGCCAAGCCGGCCCCTTCCACCTCCGCCAGCGCCGCTGCCGCGCTCGCCAGCGCCCAGGCCGACGAGCAGGCCAAAGCCCGCGCGGAACAGGCCGCAGCCGCCTCCGTGAAGTCCGCCGAGGCCGCCCTCCAGAAGGCCAAGGCTGATCGCGCCGCTGCCGAGCAGGCCGCCGCGACCGCTGCGGCTGCCGCCAAGAGCAAGGCGGAAGTCGCCCAGCTCGCCAAGCAGGAAGCCAGCAAGAAGGCCTCCATTGAAGCCGATGCCGTCCACGCCGCGCAGGTCGCTGCGGACAACGCAAAAGCCGCCGCCGCAGCAGCAGCGAAGGCGAAAGCCGAGCAGGAGGCCAAGGCCAAGGCCGAAGCCGAGAAGCAGGCCAAGGCGCAGGCCGAAGCTGCGAAGGTTAAGGCAGAACAGGAAGCCAAGGCCAAGGTGGAAGCCGAACGCCTCGCCAAACTGGAAGCCGAGCGCAAGGCCGCCGCCGAAGCCAAGGCGAAGCTCGAAGCCGAGAAGAAGATGAAGGCCGAGGCGGAAGCCAAGGCCGAGGCCGACAAGAAGGCCAAGCTTGAAGCGGACCGCCGGATGAGAGCCGAGGCCGAGGCAAAGGCCGAAGCGGATCGCAAGGCCAGGCTCGCCCTGGAAGCGAAAGCCAAGGCGGATGCCGACGCCGCCAAGCGCGCGAAGGCCATGGAAGACGCCGCCAAGGCGAAGGCCGCCGAGGAAGCCGCCAAGAAGGCGGAACTGGATCGCAAGGCCAAGCTCGAAGCGGACAAGCAGGCCAAGCTTGCTGCCGAGAAGAAAACTGAGGCGGAACGTCAGGCCAAGCTCGACGCGGAAAAGAAGGCCGCCGCCGAGGCCAGGGCAAAAATGGAAGCCGAGAAGAAGGCCATGATCGAGGCCGAGCGGCTCGCCAAGATTGAAGCGGACAAAAAGGCGGCCGTAGCCAAGGCCAAGCTCGAAGCCGACCGCAAGGCCGCTGAAGCCGCCGCCAAGATGGCCAAGAACACCACCCCGCCCAAGCCGGTGGTCCCCGTGCCTCCCCCGGTGAAGCCCTCCAGCAATGCGGAAGCAGATGCCAAAGCCAAGGCCGCCGCCGATGCCAAGGCCAAGCTTGAGGCCGAGCGCATGGCCCGGCTCGAGGCCGAACGCAAGGCGGAAGCTGACGCGAAGGCCAAGTCTGCCGCCGAGCGGGCCGCCAAGCTCGAAGCCGAGAAGAAGGCCGAAGCCGAACGTCTGGCCAAGGTGGAAGCGGACAAGAAAGCCGCCGCCGCCGCGAAGTTGAAAATGGAGGCCGACAAGAAGGCCGAGGCCGACCGCAAGGCCGCTGAAGCCCGGGCGAAGATGGACGCCGAAAAGAAGGCCGAAGCCGAACTCAAGGCCAAGCAGGATGCGGACAAGAAAGCCATTGCCGCCGCGAAGCTGAAGCTGGAAGCGGACAAAAAGGCGGAAGCCGACCGCAAGGCCGCCGAGGCCAAGGCGAAGATGGATTTGGAAAGGAAGGCCGAAGCCGACCGCAAGGCCAAGCTGGAAGCCGACAAGAAGGCCGCCGCCGATGCGAAGTTGAAAATGGAGGCGGACGCCAAGGCCAAGCTGGAAGCGGACCGGCTCGCCAAGATCGAGGCGGACAAGAAGGCGAAGCTTGAGGCGGATCGCAAAGCCTTGGAAGCCAAGGCGCAGATGGAGGCGCTGCGCAAGGCCGAAGCGGAGGCCAAGGCCAAGCAGGAGGCCGCTGAAGCTCAGGCCAAGGCCGAGTTGAGGCTGCGTCAGGAAGCCGAGAAGAAGGCCCTGGCGGATGCCGAGGCCAAGCGCAAGGCAATCGAAGCCGAGACCGAGGCCCGCGCCAAGCTGGCCGCTGAATCCGCACGCCTGGCCAAGGTGGCCGCCGAAGCCCGCGCGGACGCCGCCCGGAAAGCCCAGCTTGAAGCTGTCCGTCAGGCCGAGGCCCAGGCCAAGGCCAAAATGGAATTGGAACGCAAAGACCGCGAAGCGAAGGAAGCCGCCTTGAAGAAGGCCGCCGACGCCGCTGCAGATGCCGCCCGGGCCGAGGCGCAGGCCAAGGCCGCGCTCGATCAGAAGATGAAGAAGGACGCGGAAGACGCGCTGAAGGCTTCCATCAAGGCGCAGGAAGAAGCCGTCCGCAAGCAGCGTGAGGAGGAGGCCAACCGCATCAGGATGGAGGCCGCCGCCAAGGCCAAGGCCGACGCGGATGCGAAGCGCCTGGCAGCGGAAGCCCAAGCAAAAATCAAGGCCGATGCCGAGGCGGTGAAGAAGGCCGAGGCCCAGAAGAAAGCGGACGAAGAAGCTGCCAAGAAGGCCGAAGCCAAGAAGAAGGCCGACACCGAGGCCCGGCTCAAGGAGATGGAGCGCCAGCGCCTCGCGGAAGAGCAGAAGGCCAACGCCAAGAAGCCGCCCACCTCAACGCCTCCGGCCGTCGGCACCACCACGATCCCCACGCCGCCGGTTGCGGTCCCGCCCGCCGTCAAGAAGGGACCAGTCAAGCCCAAGGAGCAGCGCCTCAAGGAACTGCTCCAGCTCTATCTCACCGACAAGATCTCTCCGCGTCAGTATCATCAGGAGCGCGCCAAGATCCTGGCCGAACCATAAGCCACGCTGGTTCATTCAGTCCGCGCACGGGCCGCCGCATTCCGGCGGCCTTTGTGCTTCTAGGACAATAGGTTGCGAACGATTTGCCAAACTGATCGGAGCCGGAAATCCCGCGTTGTAACCTTCCGCCTGGGCTGCACGTCTGTTGCATTACCGGTTTACCGGTGCAAACAACAACAACAGCAGAACACAGTTTATGAAGAAATTCGTCATTGTCGCCCTTGGACTCCTCACGGCCTCCGCCCTCACGGTCAGCGCCGCTGAAAAGAAGGAAAAGAAGCCGCTCACCGAAGAGCAGCAGAAGGTCATGAAGGAGATCACCGAGAAATACGACGCCAACAAGAACGGCAAGCTCGAACCCGACGAGCGCGAGAAGATCAGCGAAGACGACAAGAAGAAGATGACGGCCGCCGGCATCCCCGTGGGCAAGAAGAAGGACAAGTAAAATTGTCCTCCGAGTGGACGGCCGTTCGGGCTGTTCGCAGGTAGTTTTGACCCACCCCGTGCTTCGGCACGGGGTGGGTTTTCGTTTCCACCCGGGCCCCGAAACGAGCGGATGCCGATGAGAAGGAGCGCGGCGTTCACGCCGCAGAAAGGTGGACAGGAGAAGTGCGTTCAAACCACCTGCGGCCTGCTCCCGTTTCCTCGGCCTGAAGGCTGTGCTCCTCAAGGCTTCGGCTCGAAGCCCGCGCGCACTTTCCCGTCCCGCCCGATCAGCGGCTGCGGGTTGGCCGCTTTCCCGAGCGGACGGCAGCCCGGCCCGACCTTCTCCGTGCCCAGGTCGTCGTCCATCTTCGCGGCGAGGGCCTGCAGGCGCTTGACCACGTCGGGATTCGCGGCGGCCACGTTCTTCGTTTCGCCGGGGTCGGTGTCCAGATTGTGCAGAATGGGCGGTTGCTCGGCGGCTTGGTTGGTCTGCTTCGCCTTCGGGCCGGTCGCTCCGCGCGCGACGAGGTGCAGTTTCCACGGACCGGACCGGACGGCTTCCAGCGCGAAGCCACGGAAGTAATGGAGCGCCTCGCGGCTGGACTCCTGCGCCTTGCCGGACAGCACCGGCCACAAGTCCGCCCCGTCAATCTTCCGGTCGCCGGGCACCGTGCCGCCGCCAAGCTTCGCGAAGGTCGGCAGCACATCCATCATGCTGGTGATCGCGCCGCTGCTGGTGCCCGCCGCAATCTGACCCGGCCACCACACAATCGTCGGCTCGCGCATCCCGCCTTCCCAGGTGCTGGCCTTGAAGCCCCGCCACGGCGTGTTCACCCCGCGCGCGGTGCCGCCGTTGTCCGACGTGAAGAGCACGAGCGTCTTCGTGTCCAGCTTGAGTTCGCGCAGCGTGTTCATCACCTGCCCCACGCTCCAGTCCATCTCCTCCACCCAGTCGCCGTAGAGACCGTTCTGCGACTTGCCGCGAAACGCCTTGCCCGGATACAGCGGGAAATGCACCGCGTTGTGCGGCAGGTAGAGGAAGAACCGCTGGTCCTTGCGCTCGCGGATGAACTTCACCGCCGCCGTGGTATAGCGCTCGACGATGCCCTGCTGCTCGTCCTGCCGCACCCGCGCGATGACCCGCTCGTTCTCCAGCAGCGGCAGCGGCGGCTGGCCCGCGCCCGTTAGTCCGGTCTCGCTGGGCGCACCGCCGGCTCCGGCCTTGGGCTCGGGCAGCTTGTCGCCGAGATTGCTCTTCGAGCCGTCCTCCCCCGGGCCCATGTCATTCGAGTAGGGAATGCCCAGGTAGTAGTCAAACCCCTGCCGCGTGGGCAGAAACTCGGGCTGATCACCTAGGTGCCACTTGCCCACGCAGCCGGTCGCATAGCCCGCGTCCTTCAGCACCTCCGCCACCGTCCGCTCGTTCGGATGCAGGCCCACCGCCCCGGCGGGGAAGAGCACATGCGGAATCGGCAGCGCGCGCTTCGGATAGCAGCCCGTCATCAACGACGCGCGCGAGGGCGAGCACACCGGTGCCCCGTAGAAGCTCGTCAGCTTCATGCCCTCGGCCGCGAGGCGGTTCAGGTGCGGCGTGCGGTTGAGCTTCGAGCCAAACGGCTCGATGTCCGCATAGCCGAGATCGTCTATGTTGATGAGAATGAAGTTTGGCCTGGGAACATCTGCGGCGTGGAGCGGGACCAGCCGGGCCAGGACGAAGACAATCAGGACGAGCAGGCGGCAGGCATTCATAGGCGTGATGAACCAACAGTTGCGCAATCCGTCACGTCTGCCAAGCCCGGCGGGAACGGATCCCCAGAACGGGCGCATCTGGACACTGCCCCCGAAAGCCGACGGAGCGCGGGTCTGTGACC
>CAZCBE010000079.1:0-32909 GCA_964496695.1 uncultured Klebsiella sp. | reverse complement strand
GGGTCTGCGACCCGCAGCGGCCACCCTCGTCCGATGCCATTCGTGTAGGCCAGCGGGACGGAGGTTCGCGCGTTGCTGCGGGTCACAGACCCGCGCTCCTTCGGCTTTCGGGGGCAGTGTCGAGATGCGCCCCCCTCCCCGCCGCCCCAGATTTGGCCTTTCGTTTCGCCACCAGTTGTGCCATATCCTGTCCTCGCTGCAGTTGGCAGCGTCCCGCAGAAGACTGCGGGTGTAGTGCTGATTCATGTTATGTCCGTCCTCTCCGTCGTCATTTGCGGTCTGATTGGGTTTCTGGTTTCCTGGGGATTGATCCCGGTGATTCTGGGGGCCTGCCGCCGGACGGGTGCGCGGCGGGACAAGTGTTTTCACCAGACCGACAAGCAGCCCATCCCCCGTTTTGGCGGGATCGCCCTGGCGGCGGCCTTCGTGGCGGTGGTGCTGGCCGCCGCGTTTTTCAACGAGGACATGGTGCCCCGGGAGCTGCTGATCGTGGCACTCGGGGCGATGGCGATGTTTGGCCTGGGGCTCCTGGACGACCTGCACCCGATAGGCGCGCGCATGAAACTCGTCGGCCAGATCGCGATCTCCATCGTGGTCGCGGTGGGCGGAGCCGCCGTGGAGGCAGTCACCAATCCGTTCACCGGCACCAGCCACGAGCTGGGTGTGTGGAGCCTGGTGGCCACCGTGTTCTGGCTGGTGGCGCTGACAAACCTGATCAACATCATTGACGGGATTGACGGCCTGGCCGGCGGCATCAGCCTGATGCTCATGGTGCTGCTGGTGCATGCCAGCATGGGCATGTCGCCCTTCCTGACGCTGGTGGCGGTGGGCATGATCGGCACGCTGATCGGCTTCCTTTATTTCAACTTCCCGCCGGCCCGGGTTTACATGGGGGATGGCGGGGCTTATTTCCTTGGGTTCCTGATCGGCGGGCTCACCCTGGTCACCTCGCAGAAGGGCACCGTGGCCGCCGCGCTGGTCGCGCCGGTCTTCGCGCTGGCACTGCCGATCATTGACGTGTCCCTGGCCATCGCCCGGCGCGGGCTGAAGGGGCTGCCGGTCTTCCGGCCCGACCGGCGGCACATCCACCACCGGCTGGTGGAGTTCGGCTTTTCGCACCGGCGCACCGTGCTGACCTTGTATGTGCTGTCCACGCTGTTTCTGCTCATGGCGTTCGGCGTGTTCTGGTCCCAGGGCCGGCTGGTGCCCCTCTTCCTGGGCCTGTCCTTCCTGGTGGTCATCTACATCGTCCACTCCTTTGGGATGGTCTCCTCCAAGTATTCCTTCCGCACCTTCTGGCGGGACATGCAGGACATGCGCCGGGAGTCGCGCTACACGATGCTGCTGGCCCAGTGGCTCGAAATGGAGGCCGAGCGGTGCGAGTCCCCGGAAGAGCTGTGGCGCAACTTTGTCTTCGTGGCGGGCAAGCTGGACCTGGCCGAGGTGAAGCTGCTGATGAACGACGGGCAGCTCGTCTGGCGCTCCAAGGCTGAGTTCGCGCCCGAGGAACTGGAGTTCAAGCGCCACGACTTCCATGGCTCGGCCATCAACGCCATCGAGGTGGCGATGAAGCGGGATGCCATGAACCCCAAGCTGTTTGAGATGAAGTCCGAACTGGTGGCGGAGGCCTGGTTCAAGGCCGCCACCCGCTGGCGCACCACCAACCACGCCGAGATCACCCTCGCGCCGGACAGCAAACGGCTGGTCGCGACCCGCTCCGAAGTGTCCGGCGTCCCCGCCTGAAGGGCCGGTGGACTGGGCGCGGGTTTGTAGCGAGGGTATCCGCAACCCTGCCCCCGTTTGCGGCTGAGAAGAGGATTGCCAGCGCCGGCCGGGGAACTATGGTGCGACCATGAAGCCCGCCTCCCGCCCTGCCCTGGCCGCTGCCTGTTTCATCGCCGTCCTGCACTGGGGGGCGGTTCCAGCCTTCGGTCAGGAGGTGCGCCTCAAACTGGTCAGCGCCGGGGCCATGGCGAAAATGGGCGGTTACTACCCCCAGCGTCTGGGACTCACCGCCGAGAAGCCGGACGGCATCAAACAGCTCCCCGCCGGGCTCGCCGCACCGCTTTTCGGCATGCTCAAGCTCGGCCCGGCCGATGCGCCATTGGCGGTCGCCGTGGTGCTCGACGAACCCGAGGGCAAACCCGCGCAACTGTTCGTGGACGCGAATGCCAACGGGGATCTCACCGACGATCCGGCCCCCATCTGGACGGCCCGCCCGGTCAAGGGCAAGGACGGAGCAGATTACCAGCAGTTCTCCGGCAGTGCCAAGATCACGGTGCCGCTGGGCCAGCAACCAGCCGCCCTGAGTCTGCCGATGTATCGCTTCGACAAGCGCGACCCGGCGCGGGCGGCGCAGAAGGGCTTCCTCTTTTACTACGCCGACTATGCCCGCGAAGGCGAGGTGCAGCTTGGCGGCAAGACTTACAAGGCGCTGCTCGCCGACCGTCTGGCCACCGGCGACTTCCGGGGCAAGGACGCCACGAACGGCTCGGGCGTCCAGTTGTTCATTGATGCCGACGAGGATGGCAAGTTCGACGCCCGCAGCGAGGCCTTCGATGTGCGCCAGGCCTTCAATCTCGCCGGCAAAAGCTACGAAATCGCCGGGCTGACAGCCGGGGGCGACGCCTTCCGCATCCAGCCGGCCGT
Source organism: uncultured Klebsiella sp. (assembly GCA_964496695.1). GTDB lineage: Bacteria > Verrucomicrobiota > Verrucomicrobiia > Limisphaerales > SXTU01 > SXTU01. Next base: position 30,260 of record CAZCBE010000079.1, on the reverse strand, counting down.
CAAACCCGTCGCCGAGAAAAAGGCTCCGGCGGCGCGCACGGGCCTGGCCGCCGGACAGCCGGCGACACCGTTCAAGGCGAAAACGACGGACGGGAACGAGGTGGATTTCCCCGCCAGCTACCGGGGCAAGCTCGTGCTGCTCGATTTCTGGGCCATCTGGTGCGGGCCCTGCATCGGCGAACTGCCCCATCTCACGGCGGCCTACCAGAAGTTTCACGACCGTGGCTTCGACGTGCTGGGCATCAGCCTGGACCGGGCGGGGGACGAGAAGAAGCTCGCGGATTTCACCAAGCAAAAGAACATGGCCTGGCCGCAGGTGTTCGATGGCAAGTTCTGGCAGGCCGAGGTCGCCCAGCTCTACAACGTCCGCTCCATCCCCACCGCCTACCTGGTGGATGGCGACACCGGCCTGGTCATCGCCACCACCGGCCTGCGCGGCACGGCACTGGAGCACACCATTGCGGAAGCACTGGCCAAAAAGACCGGCAAGAAATAGTCCGCCGGACACCGCCCGCAGCGGCTTCCCACCCGCGTTCTCCGCTTGCGCCGGAGCGAAAAAACAGTGTTCATCCGCAGGCGGCTGTGGTTTAACTGCCGCCTCTGAGCTGACCAGACCATGAAACCGTTGCTTCGCCGCTACTGTGTCCTCCTCGCGCTGCTCGTTTACTGGGTGCCGCAAACGCACGCCCAGGTCGCGCCCCAGCGTGTCCAGCAGATCGAGGTCCGCCACGTCGGCCCCGCCGCCGCGAGCGACGAACTCATCCGCGCCAACATCCGCGTGAAGGTGGGCGACTCGCTGGTGAAGACCAGCGTGGATGATGACGTGCGCAACCTCTATAACACCGGCTATTTCTATAATATCCGCGTGGCCGAGGAGCGCGTGGACGGCGGGGTGAAGCTCATTTACGTGGTGCAGGGCAAGCCGCTGCTCACAGACATCAAGTTCACCGGCAACACCAAGTTCAGCGCCACCAAGCTGCAGAAGGAGCTGACCTCCAAGGTCGGCCAGCCGCTGGATGAACGGAAGCTCTTCACGGACGCGCAGAAGATCCAGACCAAGTATCAGAAGTCCGGCTATCAGCGCACCAAGGCCGAATACAAGCTCAACATCAACGAGAACGCCGGCCGCGGCACCGTCACCTTCGAGATCACCGAGGCGCCCAAGGTCAAGATCATGGACATCCAGTTCGTGGGCGCGACCGCGTTCCCCGAGAAGAAGCTGGCCAAGCAGTTGAAGACCAAGGAGCACTGGATGTTCTCCTGGCTCACCGGCACGGACAAGTTCAAGGACGACCAGTTCGACGACGACAAGGAGAAGCTCGCCGAGTTCTACCGGAACGAAGGCTATCTCGACTTTGAGATCAAGGACGTGACCTTCGAATATCCGCGGCCCGACCGGATGGTCATCAAGTTCCAGCTCTTCGAGGGCAAGCCCTACAAGGTCGGCACCGTGGCCGTGAAGGGAAACAACCTGTTCCCCACCCCGGAGATCGAAAAAGACATCAAGATGACCGCGGGCAAGACCTTCACGCCCGATGGCCAGCGCAAGGACGTGGATGCCATCCGCGATTTCTACGGCTCCAAAGGCTACATTGACTCCCGCGTCAACGCCGTCCGCACGCCCAACACCGAAACGGGCAACATGGACGTCACCTACCAGGTGGACGAGAAGGACAAGTCCTTCGTCGAAAAGATCGAGATCAAGGGCAACGTCAAGACCAAGGACAAGGTCATCCGCCGCGAACTGGCCATCTCCCCCGGCGAGACCTTTGACATGGTCCGTGTGAAGCTCTCCAAGCAGCGCCTGGAGAACCTGAACTACTTCGAGAAGGTGGACGCCCAGCCGGAGCCGACCGACGTGCCCAACCGCAAGAACCTCGTCGTAGGCGTCGAGGAAAAGAACACCGGCAACATGTCCGTGGGCGCGGGCTTCAGCTCGGTGGAAAGCGTGGTCGGCTTCGTGGAAGTCAGCCAGGGCAACTTCGATCTCTTCAACCCGCCGTGGTTCACCGGCGGCGGCCAGAAGATGCGCCTGCGCGCCAGCTACGGCTCCCGCCGGCAGGACTACCTGCTGAGCTTCACGGAACCTTGGTTCCTGGACCGCAAGCTCGCGTTCAGCGTGGATCTCTACCACCGCAACACCAGCTTCCAAAGCTCGCTCTACGACGAAGTCCAGACCGGCATGCGCCTGGGCCTGGAGCGCGCGCTGTGGAGCGACTTTGTGCGCGGCAATGTCAGCTACACCATCGAGGATGTCGGCATCACCCGCGTGGACCCGGCCGCCTCGCCCGAGCTGAAGGCCGAGGCCGGCACCCAGATCGTCTCGAAGGTCGGGGCGGGCATCACCTACGACGCACGCCGGGGCGGGCTGGTGCCCACGGGCGGGCAGCGTGTGGAATTCATCAGTGAACTGGCAGGCGGGCCCTTCGGCGGCGAAGCGGATTTCTTCCGGCTCGAGCTGCGCGGCTCCCAATACATCCCCGGCTTCTGGGAAGGCCAGACCTGGGAAATCCTTGGCCGCATCGGCTCGGTGCAGGGCTACAACAGCGACCGCGTGACGCTCTTCAACCGCTACTTCCTGGGCGGTCCCCGCACCCTGCGCGGCTTCAAGTATTCACACGTCTCCCCGGTGGACTCGCTCAACGAGCCCTTCGGCGGCAACACCTACTGGCTCGGGTCGGTGGAATACAACATTCCGCTCGTTGACCGTCTGCGTTTTGCGCTGTTCTATGACATTGGCAATGTCTATTCGAGTTCCTTCAGCATCAACCCGAACGCCTCCCGGGGCGAGCGCCTCTACAATGACAACGTCGGCCTGGGCTTCCGCATCAACATCCCGAACCTCGGGCCCCTGCGCTTGGATTACGGCATCCCCCTCTCCTCCGACCGCAACCAGAACAAGAGCGGCCGGTTCAACTTTGACGTGGGCTTCACCCGCGACTTCTGACCCATCCGCATGCCACGATCAAGGGCCAGCCTGACAGTTTGAACGACCGCTGCCTTTGATCCTCATCGCCGCCCGCACTTAACTCAAATCCAACCCTCGCTTTCCCCATGAAACCCCTTTCGCTGCTTTGCCTTGCCGCCCTGCTCCTCGCCCTCGTCGTAGGCGGCCAGTCCGCCGACCGGCCCGCGTCCGGCCCCGGCTCCATCGCCGTGGTGGATCTCAAGAAAGTCTTCGACGGCTACTGGAAGACCAAGCAGGCCGACCTCAACCTCAAGGAGAAGGCCGGCGAGCTGGCCAAGAAGCGCAAGGACATGATCACGGACATCCAGAAAGCGGACGGCGAGTATAAGAAGCTGGTCGAAAGCGCCAGCGATTCCGCCGTCTCCATCGAGGAGCGCGACAAGCGCAAGAAATCCGCCGAGACCAAGCTCCGGGAGCTGCAGGAGATCGAGCAGAGCATCAACCAGTTCGACCGCAGTGCGCAGGCCCAGATCGGCGAATCCCAGCGCAACATGCGGGAGAAGATTGTCACCGAGATCCGCGAAGTCGTGAACAAAAAGGCGCGCTCGGCCGGCTACGCGGCCGTGCTGGACAGCGCGGCCGAGAGCGCCGTGGGCACGCCCATCCTCCTCTTCAACGGCAGCCTCGCCGACCTCACCGAGGACATCATCTCCCAGTTGAACTCCACCGCTCCGGCCGGGGCCTTGCAGCCGCTGTCCCCCGCCCCCTCGCCGATCAACTTGAAGTAGGCGGAGCACGGCCAAGGCTTCCGCGCCGCAGCCATCGCTCCGGAGCAGGCCGGCCCGGGTCCGCCGACCGCCTGGCTCATCATGCTGATCCAGTCCCCTCCTCGCCTGTTGCTCGGTTCATAGGGAAGCTGAGCCGCTGCGCTGCCCGGTGTCAGCCCCGGTCCGTAAAACTGGTTCCTCGCTGTTTTCGGCGGAATGAAGTCAAGCGGGCGATGGTTTGTCTCCCGGAGGAATGCGGGAACTCAGCCAGGGGGTGAGCGTAAGCGACAGATTGGAGATTTCAGAGAGAAACGAGGAGGAGCAGAATTAGGATTGGGAGAAGCAGATTTTGCCAAACGAAGCCATGGGGGAGCACCCCGTCCGGGACGCGGGCTGTGTATCCGGAATTTCCCGATCTCCAACCGGACCCATACGACTCCAGCCCTTGCGCCCTGTCGCGGGAGGGGTCCGGCGGACGGGCGGGAAGCCTGGGTGACAACGGCTGGTGGGGGAACATCGCATTTTGGCATTGGAATAAATCCCTCCAGCCGCTATCTAATCCCCGTTAAGCGCGCAGTCCAGACCAACTGACATGACCGGAATGACCCCGAGCAGGCCCGCCGCACCAGCGGGCAACAATGCCGCTGCCACCGATTATTCGGTGATGGTGCTGCTCGTGGACGACCAGGTCATGGTCGCCGAAGCCATCCGGCGCTGTCTGGCGAACCAGCCCAACATTGATTTCCACTACTGCATTGATCCCACGGAGGCGGTGCGGCTCGCGAACCAGATCAAGCCCACGGTGATCCTGCAGGATCTGGTGATGCCGGGCATTGACGGGCTCACGCTGGTCCGGCAGTTCCGCGCGAATCCGAGCACGCAGGAGACGCCCATCATCGTCCTCTCCACGAAGGAGGAGCCGACGATCAAGGCGCAGGCCTTCGCGGCCGGGGCGAATGACTATCTGGTCAAGCTGCCGGACAAGGTGGAGCTGATCGCACGCATCCGCTATCACTCGAAGGCGTATCAGAGCGCGCTCCAGCGCGACGAGGCCTACCGGGCGCTGCGCGAGAGCCAGCAGCAGCTCGTGGACAGCAACACGGCGCTCATCGCGCTGAACCAGAAGCTCGAGGAGGCCACGCGCGCCAAGTCCGAGTTTCTGGCCAACACCAGCCACGAGATCCGCACGCCGATGAACGGCATCATCGGCATGACCTCGCTGCTGATGGACACGGAGCTGACCAACGAGCAGCGCGATTTCGTGGAGACGGTCCGCAGCTCGGCCGATGCGCTGCTGAACATCATCAACGACATCCTGGACTTCTCGAAGATCGAGGCCGGCAAGCTGGACCTGGAGCGGCATCCCTTCGAGCTGCGCACCTGCCTCGAAGAGGCGCTGGACCTGCTCACGCCCCGCGCGGCGGAGAAGAAGATTGATCTCGTTTACACGGTCGAGGACAGCCTGCCGCCGATCATCGAGGGTGACGTCACCCGCCTGCGGCAGATCGTCGTCAACCTCGTCAGCAACGCGGTGAAGTTCACGTCCAAGGGCGAGGTGGCCATCGCCGTGAGCCGCGAGGAACACCCCGGCGACCTGGCGGGCACGGAGATGCCGCCCGATCCCGACTCGTTCTTCATCCGCATCTCGGTGCGCGACACGGGCATCGGCATCCCGGCGAACAAGATGGACCGGCTGTTCAAGTCGTTCACGCAGGTGGACAGCTCGACGACGCGGCAGTTCGGCGGCACCGGCCTGGGGCTGGCGATCTGCAAGCGGCTGGCCGAGCTGATGGGCGGCAAGATCTGGGCGGAGAGCGAGACGGGCAAAGGCTCGACCTTCCATCTCGTCCTGCGCACGCAGGCTTCCCGGACGCCCTTGCCGGACACCGTCGCTGCGCCCGGAGACAAGCTCAAGGCGAAGAAGATTCTCGTGGTGGAGGACAGCACTTCCAACCGGAAGGCCTTCGCCCAATACGCCCGCTGGGCGAGCGCCGACCTGCGGGCGGTGGCCAGCAGCAAGGAGGCCCTGGACCTGGTCTCTGGCGGCGAACGCTTCGACGCGATCGTGCTCGACCTGCAACTGCCGGAGATGGACGGCCTCACGCTGGCGCAGTTCGTCCGGCGCGTGCCAGGCTGCGAGGCCACGCCGATCTTGCTGATGACGGATGTGCGGCTGCGCTCGGATGACCGCCGGCCGTCGGCCATCGGCGTTTCGCTCTTCATTTACAAGCCGCTCCGGCCCGCGCAGATTTTCGACGCCTTGGTGCGGGCGGTGGAGAACATGCCGCGCACGGAGAAGAAGGCGCCGGTCAGCTCGGAGTTCGACGCGACCATGGCGGAGCGGCTGCCGCTGCGCCTGCTGCTCGCGGATGACAACATCATCAATCAGAAGGTGGGCGTGAAGATGCTCCAACGGCTCGGCTACCGGCCCGAGGTGGCGGCCAACGGCGTGGAGGTGCTCAAGCTGCTCGAACAGCAGCCGTTCGACCTGATCTTCCTCGACGTGCAGATGCCGGAGATGGACGGCTTCGAGGCGGCCCGGCGGATTCACGCGCAGTGGCCTGATCCGCGCCGCCCGCGCATGGTGGCCATGACCGGCAACGCGCTGGAAGGCGACCGCGAGAAGTGCCTGGAAGCGGGCATGGACGATTACGTGGCCAAGCCGGTGCGCATCACGGAGCTGCAGTCGGTCCTCGAGCGCTGGGGCAAGACCCGGCAGCCGGCCCCGGATGGCGGGGGCGACATTCTTTCCGCCGCCGGCGCCTCGGCGACCGACCTCGCGCCGGCCGCCGCCGCACCCACGCTGGACGCGACGATCATCGCCGAGCTGAGCGACATGAAGTCAAAGGACGGGGTGCCGCTGCTGCACGAGCTGATTGACCTGTTCATGCAGAATGCGCCGAAGCACCTGGAGCAGATCAAGAGTTCGGGCGACAACCTGCAGCAGCTCGCCTTTGCCGCGCATGTCTTCCGCGGCATGAGCCTGAACCTCGGTGCCAATGCGCTCGGGAACCTGTGCCAGGATTTGGAAACGCTCGCCACCGGCGGGAACACGCTGGGCATCCCGGCGCTGATCCCCAAGATCGAGGAGGCGTTCAAACAAACCAGCCTGGAGTTCGCGCGCATCCGGAATTCCTGAGTCTCCCGGTCAACAGGCGCGGTTTTGGTTTGCGGCGAGGCCCATTTTAGGCATTATCCCTACCCATGCACGTCCAGCCGATCTTTCCCGGCGTGTTCTACATCTCCGACCGCGAGCACGCGCTGCTGGCGGGCTGCCCGCCGGAAATCGTCAAGGTGCTGATGCAGCGCGGGCTGAAGTCGCCGAACTACATCCTGCTGCCGGACCAGCCGGTGAGCCATGGGGAATCCCAGGTGGCCGTCGAATTCCCGCTCTACCATCACCTCTTCGTGGGCGGGAAGCTGGCGAGCGGCGAGCTGCTGGGCCTGATCGGCAACCGCCGGCGCATCCAGGCCGCGCGCGACCTGCTCGAACTCACGCTCTTCGGCCCGGACGCGAAGCAGATGATCGAGTGGGAGATGCCCGTGGCGCAGGCCGAGGAGCTGGCCCGCGAGACGCGCTCGTTCCATCTCAAGGACAAGCAGGGCAAGGTGCTCCCGCTGGATGCGCTCATCACCACCCGCGTGCTGGAGGAGGGGCCGGTGGACCTTGGCTGGTGCAGCGTGCGGCGCGTGGGGCACAACCGTTTCGAGATAGCGTCCGCCGGCCATACCAAGACCATTGATCTCACTCCGGAGACGGAGCAGGTGCCGCCGTATCCGGTCAGCACGGATCTCACGCCCACCACGCTGGTGAAGCTGGGCGTGGAGGTGCTGGGCGGCTCGACCGGCTTCAGCGCCACGCAGGCCTCGTCCGGCCTCGCGCTCTGCCACAACGGCAACTACATGCTGGTGGATGCCATCCCTTATCTGAACACGCACCTCCGCGCCCGGGGCATCGCGCGGAACCAGGTCCACTCGCTCTTCCTCAGCCACATCCACGACGACCACTGCAACCTGCTCTCGCTGCTGCAATACAACCGGCGCATCCAGGTGCTGACCACGCCGGTCATCTACCGGATGATGCTGCGGAAGCTCTCGCTGCTGATGGACCATCCGGAGGAGAGCCTGCAGGAATACTTCATCTTCATCCCGCTGACGCCGGGCGAGGAGACGAACTTCTTCGGGCTGCGCATCCGGACCTTTTACTCCAGCCACAGCATCCCGACCATCGGCGCGTATTTCGAGACCACGCACTCGGGCAAGGACTGCCGTATCATCTTCACGAGCGACACGCAGGCGCTGGCCGACCTGAAGCGGCTGCAGCGCACCGCCGTGATCAGCCAGGACCGCTACCTCCAGATCGCCGAGCTTTACCGGCAGCCCGCGCAACTGCTGCTGGCGGACGGCGGTGAGGGCCAGATCCACGGCGACCCCGGGGATGCCAGCAACTCGCCGGCGGAGCGCATCGTCTTCCTGCACCTGGACAATCTGTCGGAGAAGTTCCAGGCGCATTTCTGCATCGCCTCGAGCGGCAAGCGCTTCAACCTGCTGCGCGGCGAGACGGACTACAACCTCACGCGCACCATCGAGTTCCTGCTGGAATACTTCCCCGGCATGCCGCCCGTGTGGATCTCCAGCCTGCTGGCGAACCAGCGCGTGATGAGCTTCAACGCGGGCGACATCATCATCCGTGAGGGCACGCGGTCGGAGGGCTACGTTTACATGATCCTCACCGGCTACGCGCAGGTGATCCATCACGACGGCGAGCGCAAACAGTTCCTGGCGCAGATGGAGGCGGGCGAGCTGATCGGCGAGATGTCGGTCATCATGGGCCACGGCCAGCGCAACGCCTCCGTGGTGGCGCTCAGCCCGGTCAGCGTCACGGCGTTTGCGGAGAGTTCCTTCCGGGAGTTCATCCGGCATCAGAACTACGAGGGCCGGCTCAAGGCGCTGTGGCAGAGCCGCGAGCTGCTGCAGAACTTCCCGTATCTGCGCGCGCTCCAGCAGCCCGTGCTGCGCGAGCTGGCCACGATGGTCGTCCTTGAAAGCGTGCCGGCCGCCACCGGTCCGCGCGAACTGACGTCCTTCTGCCCGGCGGGCAGCCTCATGCTGCCGCTCGGGGACGGCCTCGAAATCCGGCGCAACGGCCGGCTGGAGACGATCGAGCCGAACACCGCGCCGATTCTCTGCGTGCCCGGCGTGACCTTGCTCACCGAGGCCGAATTCCAATGCCTGCTGCTGCGGGCCGAAGACGCCGCGCAGCTCCGCCGCCGCATCCCGGCTTTCCGCTTCTTCTGGGAGGAGACCCTCGGTCTCCCGCTCCCCGCGCACCGGGAATAGCACCCGGTGGAGCTCACACCCCGAAGCCGGCGCACACCGACAGCGAGGAGAGCGGCGTTCATACCACAGAAGCTTGCGCACGCCAGGAGCATTCGGGCGCAATTTCCCCGCTGCCGCCTGCGGCGGCGTGAACGCCGCGCTCCCTTCCTCGCTCAATTCTTGTTCAGCAATGGGCAACGGGCGGGGAGCCCTGCGCCACGGCCCCACGCCATGTTCCATCAGAGGCCGGAACATGAATGGAACGCCACATCAGGTCGCCCCAAGCAGGCCGGACTTCCTTCGGGAAGCCGCCCCAGGCGGGGTGCGCCTCCGCCGCTTGCTGGTGCCGCTGGATTTCTCGATCTCCTCGTTCCATGCCTATCACTACGCGGTGGCGCTGGCCGAGTGCTTCGGCGGCGAGGTGTCCCTGCTGCATGTCGTGCCGCCGTCCATGCTCCCCGAGTGGGGCTACGCCCACCTTGCGCGGCGTGATGACCAGCTCAAGGAGGCGGCCCGCCGGAAGCTGGAAGACTTCGTGCGCTCGCAAGGCACCGCGGCGGAGCGGGTAAAGCAACTGCTCGTCCAGGCCGGGGATCCGCACCTCCAGATTCCCGAGGCGGCGCGTGTGCAGGGAGTTGACCTCGTGGTCATTGCGACTCACGGGGACTCGCTCCTGCCACATTACTTGCTGGGCAACACCGCGGAAGAAGTCGTCCGTCGGGCACCGTGTCCGGTCTGGGTGGTGCCGGGCGCGAGCAGCGATGACGCCGAGCTGCAGCCAGTGTTCCGGCCGCTCCGCCGCATTCTGGTGGGAACTGATTGCTCGGCCGAGTCGCGCAAGGCGGTTCGTTACGCCGTGGCCCTGGCCCGGGAGTTCAACGCCACCCTCCACCTGGTGCATGTGGTGCCCACCGTGCTGCCGGCGGATGTGAGCCACCTCTCCACGATCCTGCAGGAGCCGGCGATGCGGAAGGCGGGCGAACGCGAGCTGGCCCGGATGCGGGCCGAGGAGCTGCCGGCCGATCTGCCGGTGGTGACCACCGTGCTCACCGGGAATCCCTCCTTGGAGATTGACAAGGAAGCTCTCCGCGTCCGGGCTGGACTGGTCGTGGTCTCCACCACCGGCCACACCGGCCTGCGCTATCTGTTCTTGGGCTGCACGGCCCAGCGCGTCGTGCGGCACTCCTCCGTCCCCGTGCTGGTGGTTCGCGAGCACGGGCCGGAGTTCATTCCGCCCAACGAACCTGCGAAGGAGAGATGACTATGACTGCCCCAGTCCAAAACCCTCGTCCCGCCCCGGCACCCGTGCCCGCCTTTTTCATCCGCTGGTTCCGCGAGTTGAGCATCGGCGACATCCCGCTGGTCGGCGGCAAGAACGCCTCGCTGGGTGAGATGTTCCGCGAACTCGCGCCCCAAGGTGTGAAGGTGCCCGACGGCTTCGCGATCACTTCGGATGCCTACCGCCACTTTCTCCATACCGCCGGCTTGGATGCAGAAATCACCCGCCTGCTCGGCGGCCTCGACACCAGTGACATGGACAACCTGCGCCAGCGCGGCAGCCTCGTCCGCCATGCCATCCTTGGCGCCGAACTGCCGGCCGACCTCGAGGGCGCAATCCTGACCGCTTACGCGGAGTTGCAGGGCGGCGACGCCGAACCGGTGTCCGTGGCGGTGCGCAGCAGCGCGACGGCCGAGGACCTGCCGGATGCCAGCTTCGCCGGCCAGCAGGAAACCTACCTGAACGTGCAGGGCCGGCTTGCGCTCGTGGACGCCTGCCGCCGTTGCTTCGCCTCGCTCTTCACCGACCGTGCGATATCCTACCGCGTGGACAAGGGCTTCGACCACTTCAAGATCGCCCTCTCCATCGGCGTGCAGCGCATGGTGCGCGCGGACCTGGCGGCCAGCGGCGTCATGTTCACACTGGACACCGAGACCGGCTTCCGTGATGCGGTGCTCATCAACGCCGCCTACGGCCTCGGCGAAAACGTCGTGCAAGGCAGCGTGAACCCCGACGAATACTACGTCTTCAAGCCCACGCTCAAAGCCGGCTTCCGGCCGGTGCTCCAGAAGATCACCGGCACCAAGGAGTTCAAGATGGTCTATGACACGGGCGGCGGGCGCATGGTGAAGAACATCCCGGTCTCGCCCGGTGACCGCGTGAAGTTCGCCATCAACGATGACGAGATCCTCCAGCTCGCGCGCTGGGCGTGCATCATCGAGGACCACTACTCCGCCAAGCGCGGCCACCCGACGCCCATGGACATCGAGTGGGCCAAGGACGGCCGCACCGGCGAGCTGTTCATCGTGCAGGCGCGGCCGGAGACCGTGCAGTCCCGCAAGGCCGCCGAGGTCATCGAGACCTTCAAGCTCAAGCAGCGCGGCCCGGTGCTTGTCACCGGTCGCAGCGTTGGCGAGAAGATCGCCACCGGCCCGGTGCGGGTGATCAAGAGCGCGGAGTTCATCAACCAGTTCAAGGACGGCGAGATTCTGGTCACGGACAAGACCGATCCCGACTGGGAGCCGATCATGAAGAAGGCCGCGGCCATTGTGACCAACCGTGGCGGACGCACGTGCCACGCGGCCATCGTGAGCCGCGAACTGGGAGTGCCCGCGATCGTGGGCACCGAGCACGGGACCGAGCTGCTCACCGACGGCCAGATGGTCACGGTGAGCTGCGCGGAGGGGGACACGGGTTTCGTGTATGACGGCAAGCTGCCCTTCGACGTCACGCGCACGAGCCTGAAGCATCTTGGCCACCCGCAGACCAAGGTGATGATGAACGTGGGCAACCCGGAGGAAGCCTTCTCGCTCTCGTTCATCCCGAACGACGGGGTCGGCCTGGCGCGCGAGGAGTTCATCATCACCACCTACATCAAGGCCCATCCGCTGGCGCTGCTGGACTACGAGAAGCAGGACCCCGCCACCCGCGCCCAGCTCGACGTGCTGACGGCTGGTTACTTGGACAAACCGCAGTTCTTCGTGGACAAGCTCGCCCAGGGCGTCGCGATGATCGCCGCCGCGTTCTATCCGAAGGACGTAATCCTCCGCCTCAGCGACTTCAAGACCAACGAGTATGCGAATCTGATCGGCGGCAGAGCCTATGAGCCCACCGAGGAGAACCCGATGATCGGGTTCCGCGGGGCAAGCCGTTACTACCATCCGCGCTACCAGGCGGGCTTCGCACTGGAGTGCAAGGCGGTGAAGAAGGTGCGCGAGGAGATGGGCCTGACGAACCTCAAGCTGATGATCCCCTTCTGCCGCACGGTGGAAGAAGGCCGCCGCGTGCAGGCCGAGATGGCCAAGCACGGGTTAAAGCGTGGCGAGAACGGGCTGGAGCTGTATGTCATGTGCGAGATCCCCAGCAACGTCATCCTCGCGGATGAGTTTGCGGACATCTTCGACGGCTTCAGCATCGGCTCGAACGACCTCACGCAGCTCACGCTGGGCGTGGACCGCGATTCTGAAATCGTCGCACCCATCTTCGATGAGCGGAACGCGGCGGTGAAGAAGCTCATTGCGCAGGTTATCGCTGTCTGCCGCCGGCGCGGCCGCAAGATCGGCATCTGCGGCCAGGCCCCGAGCGATTATCCAGACTTCGCGCAGTTTCTGGTCGAGCAGGGCATCCACAGCATCTCGCTGAATCCGGACACGGTGCTCAAGACCACCCTGGCGATTCTGGAAAAGGAACGTGCACTGGGCTTAACCGCCGGCACTCAGGACAGTGCGGGAAGCAAGCCCGGCAACTGAGCCGGCCAGCTTCATCCATGTCCTTAACTGTGACCCAGCCATGACCCACCTCACCATCAACGGCTCGCCAGTGGAAGTGCGCCCCGGTGCGACCGTGCTGGACGCGTGCCGCCAGGCCGGGGTGGCGGTGCCCACGCTCTGTCATGATGAGCGGCTGCATCCGGCGGGCGTGTGCCGGCTGTGTCTCGTGCAGCAGGGCGGTCGCGAGCACCCGGTGCCGGCATGCAGCACCCCGGCCATCGAGGGCATGGCCATCGCGACCCACACGCCTGAACTGGAGGCCACGCGGCACACGCTGCTGGAGATGCTGGCGCGGGACTACCCTCCGGAAGCCGTGCAGCAGTGGCCGGACAAGCCGTTCCATCGTCTCCTCCGGCAATATCACGTCTGCCCCGGGACCGATGGCAACAAGCTGCCCGGCGATGCGCGCCACCCCTTCACCTGCGTTTCCACGTCGCACACCGAGGTGTTCCACGACGGCACCCACCCCTACCTCGCCGCCGACTTCAGCCGGTGCATCCACTGTCTGCGCTGCGTGCGGATTTGCGCGGACGTGCAGGGCCAGTTCGTCTGGCACGCCTTCGGCCGCGGGGCACACACCCATATCCTGCCGGACGGACCGTCCTTGCTGGCGAGTCCTTGCGTAAGCTGCGGCGCGTGCGTGGACACCTGCCCGAGCGGCGCGCTGGAAGACCAGTCCATCCTCCGCCTCGGTGAACCGGAGCGCTGGACGCGCACCACCTGCCCTTACTGCGGCACGGGCTGCGAACTGCTCGTGGGCACGCAAGGCAGCCGCATCGTGCAGGTGAAGCCCGTCCTCGACGCGCCGGTCAGCAAGGGCCACCTCTGCGTGAAGGGCCGCTACGCCTTTGACTTCACCCATGCCGCCGACCGGATCACCGAGCCGATGATCCGGCGCAATGGGGCCTGGCAGAAAGTCTCGTGGCCGGAGGTGGTGAACTATGTCGCCGGGCGGCTGTCCGCGATCCTCGCCTGGGACGGGCCGGACAGCATCGGAGTGCTCGGCTCCGCGCGCGGGACCAACGAGGAGAACTACCTGGCGCAGAAGTTCGCCCGCGTCGTGCTGGGCACGAACAACGTGGACTGCTGCGCCCGGGTCTGCCACGCGCCGACCGCCGCCGGCATGAAGGCCACCCTGGGCACCGGCGCGGCGACGAACTGCTTCGATGACATTGAGCGGGCCAGCGCCTTCCTCGTTTGCGGCTGCAACCCCACGGAAGGCCACCCGGTCGTCGGGGCCCGCATCAAGCAGGCGGTGCTCCACGGCGCGAAGCTGATCGTGATTGATCCGCGGGCCACAGAGCTGGCCCGGCTCGCGGATGTCCACCTCGCGCTCCATCCCGGCACCAACGTGCCGCTGCTCAATGCGCTGGCGCACGTCATCGTCACCGAGCAGTTCGTGGACGCCGATGCGTTGCGCGACCGCGTGGCCGACGTGGCGGCGTTCCGGGAGTTCATCGCCGCCTGGACCCCGGAGCGGGCCGCGCGGCTCACGGGCGTTGCGGCCGACCTGATCCGCGCGGCCGCCCGCCTCTATGCGACGGCCCGGCCGGCGATGTGTTTCCACGGCCTGGGGGTGACCGAGCACATCCAGGGCACCGAAGGCGTGATGTGCCTCGTGAATCTCGCGTTGCTCACGGGCAACTTCGGCAAGCCTGGCTCCGGCGTGAACCCGTTGCGCGGCCAAAACAACGTGCAAGGCTCCGCGCACATGGGCTGCGAGCCCGGCAACCTCACCGGCTATGTCGCCCCCGAGCAGGCGCGCGATCTCTTCGAGGCCGTGTGGCAGGCTCCGCTGCCGCACACCAAGGGCCTGAACCTGATGGAGATGATGGATGCCGCGGGAGCCGGAAAGCTCAAGGCACTCTGGGCCATCGGCTACGACGTCGCGCTCACGAACCCGAACACCGCCGCCACCCGCGCCGCGCTGGCCAGGCTCGACCTCGTGATTGTGCAGGACCTGTTCATGAACGAACTGGCGCGGGGCTTCGGCCATGTCTTCCTGCCCGCCTGCTCGTCGTTCGAGAAGGACGGGACGTTCATGAACTCGGAGCGCCGCGTGCAGCGCGTGCGCCAGGCCTTCCGGCCGCTGGGCAACTCCAAACCGGACTGGGAAATCATCTGCCAGGTGGCGAAGGCGATGCACAGTGAGGCAGGCGTCCCGCCTGCCGCAGCAGGCATCCTGCCCGCGAAGTCCGATTCAGGAGCTGGAAGCCCCGCCAATTCTGGCTTCGACTTCACCTCTCCCGAGGAGATCTGGAATGAAATCCGCCGCGTCTGGCCCGCAGGGGCCGGCATCAGCTACGAGCGCATCGAGCACGGTGGCCTGCAATGGCCCTGCCCGACCGCGGACCATCCGGGCACGACCATCCTCCACACGCAGACCTTCCCGCACGGCCCGCGCGCCCCGCTCAAACGCGTGGACTACGAGGCCAGCGAGGAGGCGCCGAGCGCGGCGTTCCCGTTCCTGCTCACCACGGGCCGGACGCTTTACCAGTTCAACGCCGGCACGATGACGCGCCGCACTCCGAACAGCCTGCTGCACACCACTGACACCGTGGATCTCGCCCCGGCCGACGCCGAACGTCTCGGTCTCCACGAGGGGGACCGGGTGCGGGTGTGCAGCCGCCATGGCGCGGCGCACATGCCGGTCCATGTGGACGCGCGCGTAAAGGCGGGCGAGCTGTTCGCCACCTTCCATGCCGTCGAGTCCTTCCTGAACCAGGTCACCGGCCCGCGCCGCGACCCCATCACGCTGACGCCCGAATACAAAGTCGTGGCGGTGGCGGTCGAGAAGGTGGAAGCTCAAAGCGATGAGCAGCGCGCCCGCCAACCCTCCGCCCCGGTTGCCATCACTCCCTAGGCCCTCAACCCTTCAACCCTTCAATCATCATGCCTGAAGTGTTCGGCTTTGATTGTTACTCGCCGAAGGAAATCGCCGAGCGGGTGGAGAACGTCGGCGTGTCCAAGGCGAACCTGCCGCTGCTCTCCATGACCGCGCTGGGCGTGCTGGCGGGGGGATTCATCGGGCTGGGTGCCCTCTACTTCACCGTGGTGGTGAGCGATGCCACGCTCCCGTTCGCGCTCGCCCGCGGGCTGGGCGGGCTGGCGTTCTCGCTCGGGCTCATCCTGGTGGTGGTGGCGGGCGCGGAGCTGTTCACCGGCAACAATCTGCTCGTGATGGCGTGGGTCTCCCGCCGCATTCCCACCGCCAAACTGGTCGAAAACCTAGGCGTCGTGTATCTCGCCAACTGCGCCGGAGCCGCCGGGCTGGCGTTCCTCGTGTCGGTGTCCGGCCACGCCAGCATGAACGGCGGCGCGGTCGGACGCACGGCCATCGCCCTCGCGACCGCCAAATGCGCGCTGCCGTTCGGCGAGGCGTTTTTCAAGGGCGTGCTGTGCAACCTGCTCGTGTGCCTCGCGGTCTGGCTCGCGCTGGCCGGCCGCACGGTGACGGACAAGATGCTGGCCATCGTCTTTCCCATCTCGGCGTTTGTCGCCGCCGGGTTCGAGCACTGCGTGGCCAACATGTATTTGATCCCGCTCGGCCTGTTCTTGAATGGTCCCGCTGCGGCCGGCCCCTTGAGCTGGAGCGGCTTCGTCCAGAACCTCATCCCCGTCACGCTCGGCAACCTCGTCGGTGGCGCGGGGCTGGTGGGACTGGTCTATTGGGTCATTTACCGGCGTTCGCCGGCGAACGCTTCAACCAAGACCGCACCCTGACTCCTGCCATGGCACACCCTGCACATCCTCCCGGCTTCGCCCACGATGTCCTCCGCCAGGCCCGCCACAACCCGCTGGACGCCCTCTTCAGCCCGCGCGCCATCGCGGTGATCGGTGCGACCGAGCGGGCCGGCAGCGTCGGCCGGGCCATCTGGGAGAATCTCCAGCTCTTTGATGGAAGCGTCTTCCCGGTAAATCCCAAGCACCCGACGGTCGGCGGCTGTCCGGCCTTCCCCACGGTGGGCGCGATCCCGGAGCCCGTGGATCTGGCGGTGATCGTGACACCCGCGCCGTCCGTCCCGGGGCTCATCCGTGAGTGTGCCGACGCCGGGATCCCGGCGGCAGTCATCATCTCCGCTGGCTTCCGCGAAACCGGGCCGGCCGGGGCGGAATTGGAGCAGCAGTGCCTCGCGGAGGCACGGCGGGGCAAGCTGCGGCTGCTTGGCCCGAACTGCCTCGGGCTCATGGTGCCGCAGGCCGGGTTCAACGCGACCTTCGCCACCGCCACCGCCAAGCCAGGCAGCGTGGCCTTCCTGAGCCAGAGCGGGGCGCTCTGCACGGCGGTGCTCGACTGGAGCTTCCGCGAAAACGTCGGCTTCAGCGCGTTCGTCTCGGTGGGCTCGATGCTCGACGTGTGCTGGGGCGATCTGATCACGCACTTCGGTGACGATCCCCGCACCCGCAGCATCATCTGCTACATGGAGTCCGTGGGCGATGCGCGCGCGTTCCTCTCGGCCGCGCGGGAGGTTGCGCTCACCAAGCCGGTCATCGTGTTGAAGGTGGGCCGCACGGATGCCGCCGCGAAGGCCGCCGCGTCCCACACTGGCGCCCTCACGGGCAGTGACGACGTGCTCGAGGCCGCGTTCCGTCGCGCGGGGGTCCTGCGCGTGAACACCATCGGCGAGCTGTTCAACATGGCCGAGCTGCTGGCGAAGCAGCCGAATCCGCGCGGTCCGCGCCTGTCCATCGTCACCAACGCCGGCGGTCCGGGCGCACTCGCCACGGATGCGCTGGTCACCGGTGGCGGGCAGCTTGCGCCCCTGTCCGCCAGCACCTTGGCGGAACTGGACCGGCTGCTCCCATCGCACTGGAGCCATGGCAATCCCATTGACGTGCTGGGTGATGCCGATCCGGCGCGTTACGCCCGGGCGGTCAGCCTGGCCGCGCAAAACCCGCAGTCCGACGGCGTGCTGGTGATTCTCACGCCGCAGGCCATGACGGATGCGAAAGGCACGGCGGAGGCGATTCGCTCGCTGGCGCAGCCGGCCGGCAAGCCGCTGCTCACGAGCTGGATGGGCGGGAGCGGTCTGGATGCGGGCCGGGCCGCGCTCAATGCCGCCGGCATCCCCACCTTCGACTACCCCGACACGGCGGCCAAAGCCTTCGCGCTCATGTGGCGCTACAGCGACAATCTGCGCGCGATCTACGAGACGCCCGCCCTGCCCACGGGCGCGGATGCCGACGCGCACCGAGCCGTGGCCGAGACGATCATCGCCGACGGGCGCAAGTCCGGCCGCACGCTGCTCACGGAGGTGGAGTCCAAGCAGTTGCTCGCCGCCTATGGCATCCCCACCGTGGAGACGCTCGTGGCCCGCAGCCAGGACGAAGCCGTTGAGCACGCCGGGAAGCTGGGCTTCCCGGTCGCGGTCAAACTCTTCTCCGAGACGCTCACGCATAAGACCGACGTGGGCGGCGTGCAGCTCGACCTGCAAGACGTCACCGCCGTGCGCGGTGCGTGGGACCGCATCCGCACCACCGTCAGCGAGAAGGCCGGGAGCCAGCATTTCCTGGGCGTGACCGTCCAGCCCATGATCCCGCGCGAGGGCTACGAACTCATCCTGGGCAGCAGCATTGATCCGCAGTTTGGTCCGGTCATCCTGTTTGGCGCGGGCGGCCAGCTCGTGGAAGTCTTTCACGACCGTGCGCTGGGCCTGCCGCCGCTCAACGCCACGCTGGCCCGCCGGCTGATGGAGCGGACGAGAATCTTCACCGCCCTGCAGGGCGTGCGCGGTCGAAAGCCCGTGGACCTGGCTGCGCTGGAACAACTGCTCGTGCGGTTCAGCCAACTGGTCGCGGAGCAGCCGTGGATTGCGGAGATTGATGTGAACCCGCTGCTCGTCTCGCCGGAGCGCCTGCTCGCGCTGGACGCCCGCGTGGTGCTGCATCCCGCCACCACCACGGCAGCGCAACTGCCCCGGCCCGCCATCAGCCCCTATCCCGTCCGCTACGTCGTGCCCTGGCAGCTCCGCGACGGCACGCCGGTAACCATCCGGCCGATCCGCCCCGAGGACGAGCCCTTGCTGGTAAAGTTCCACCACACATTGTCAGAGCGGAGCGTTTACCTGCGCTACTTCACCCCGCTCAAGCTCGACCAGCGGGTGGCGCACGCCCGGCTGAGCCGGATCTGCTTCGTGGATTACGACCGCGAGATGGTGCTGGTGGTCGAGCGACGCGACCCGGCGGGCCGCGCCCGGGAGATTCTCGGCGTGGGCCGCCTGAGCCGGGTGCATGGCTTGAACGAGGCCGAATTTGCCATGACGATCAGCGACCAATGGCACCACCAGGGCCTGGGCACGCAACTGCTGAAGCTGCTCGTCCAGGCGGGCCGCGACGAAGGGCTGGAACGCATCACGGCCATCATGCTCGCGGACAACCTCGACATGCAGCGTGTCGCGCAACGGGTCGGCTTCACCGTGCGACGCGAGCCGAGCGGCACTGAATTCCAGGCGGAACTGATCCTATGATTCACCGCGCCATCATTTGCCCAACAGTTGAAGTCCACCCTGATCCGCTTATGCTGACCGGGTGGCAGGAGGCCGGCACGGGGCCGGTCATCGCTTTGGGCAATTTCTCCATCGAACCATGCCAGTAGAATTCAAAGACTATTACGCGACGCTCGGGGTGCCCCGGGACGCCAGTGAAGAGGACATCAAGAAAGCCTTCCGCAAGCTGGCCCGCCAGTATCATCCCGACGTCGCCAAGGACAAGAAGTCGGCCGAGGAAAAGTTCAAGGCCGTCAACGAGGCCAACGAGGTGCTGAGCGATCCGGTCAAACGCCGGAAATATGACCAGCTCGGGGCGAACTGGCGGGACGAAGGGCGCGGTCAGCCGCCGCCGGGTGGGCGGGGCGCCGGTGGCCGGCGGACGCCCAACGGCCAGGAGCATGAGTTCCATTTCGGTGGCACGGGCTTCAGCGACTTTTTCGAGCAGTTCTTCAGCGGGGCCAGCCGGCAGGGTTTTCCGCAGGACCCGCGCTTCGCCGGAGCGGAGGACGGGCACCAAGTTTGGCGCGGCGGCGACATCGAAGGCGACCTGCTCGTCACCCTCGAGGAGGCGATGCATGGGACCGTGCGGCCCATCTCGCTCCAGACCACGGACCCGCAGACGGGCGGGACGCAGACGCACACCTTCCGCGTGCGCATCCCGCCCGGGGCCACGGAAGGGTTGCGGATTCGCGTGGCCGGCCAGGGGGAACCGGGGCACGGCGGGGCGACGCCGGGGGATCTCTATCTCCGCGTGCGGCACGCCGCGCACCCGGATTTCCACACCCGCGAGGCGGACCTCTTTCACGAGCTGGAGGTCGCTCCGTGGGAGGCGGTGCTGGGGGCGGAAGTGGCGGTTCCTACGCTGGACGGCTCGCTCAAGCTGCGCCTCCCGCCCGGCACGGCCAACGGCCAGCAACTGCGGGTGCGCGGCCGCGGCCTGCCCAAGGGCAAGACCGGCGAGCGCGGCGACTTGCACGTCATCGTCTCCGTGCAACTGCCGACCACCCTCACCGACGCAGAGCGCACGCTGTGGGAAAAACTGCGGGCGACCTCGGGCTTCAATCCCCGCACGCACGGCGCGTGAACCAGGCGGGCGAGGGTGCCGGCGAGACGGCCCGCGAGACGCGGGCGCAACGTAGCGCCGGCCGCTGGCCGGTCGTGCCGCAAGCGTCCGCGCTTGCCCGGCGGCGCGAAACCGGGGGCCGTGCGCGGATGCGCCCAGCCAACCCTGGGCGACGGGAAAATCCTTTGACCGGCGGGGCTTCGCCGGTAAGTTCCGGGGATGGATCACTCGCCTGGCTTTCTGAAAATCGTCAACGCCGCCCGTGGTGGCGTGCGTGAGCTGACCTTGGAACAGGCCCGTGCCCGTCTCGCGGCCAACCCGGGTGCCGTGCTGCTGGACGTGCGCGAGGACACCGAGTGGCAGGCCGGCCATGCGGAGTCCGCGCAGCATCTGGGCAAGGGCATCCTTGAGCGCGACCTCGAGCAGCGGTTCCCCGACCCGAACGCGGAGATCATCATGTATTGCGGCGGCGGCTTCCGCTCCGTGCTGGCCTGCTACACCGCGCAGAGCATGGGTTATCGCAACGTGGCGTCCCTCGCGGGCGGCTACAAGGGGATGGTCGCGGCCGGCTGGCCGGTGAAGAAAGCCGGCTGAACGCCGTCCCTACGTCTGACTTTATGAAACCACTGCTGTCCCTGTTTTGCGCGCTGTTCGCCGCGCAGCTTTCCACCTCCGCCCAGGTCGTCACCTTTGACACCGCCAAGGTCAGCGGCGGCGATGCGCAGCCGGGAAGCAACGTGGTGGTGACCGTCAGCTTCAAAATCCAGGCGGGCTATTATCTGCACGCGAACCGGCCCACGGTCCCGCGCGCGGTCGCCACCTTCGTGCAGGTCGGGACGATGCCCGCCGCGCGCACCCTGCCGACCTCCTATGGCGGGACGGGGCAGAAGACGATTCCCAACATCACCCAGCCGGTGCCGGTCTATGAGAACACCCTGAGCGTGCAGGTGCCCGTAATCATCTCGTCCAACGCGGGCTTCCCCATCAGCCTGCCGGGCATGATCTCCTACGCGCCGGTGGACGCGAAGAGCCACGCGGCGGGCCGCCCGGAGCAGGTGCGTTTCACCGTCACCATCCCCCGCGCGACCAATGCGCCGCCGGTCGCCGCGAAGGCGGCGACGAACACAAAGGCGCCGGTGGATCCGAAGAAGAAGTAGGCGAAGCCGGCAGCGCAGGCCAAGCGGCTGAAGCCCCGCCCGCCGGCAGCGTCCATTCTCCGGTGCCAGACCATTGATGCCATGAACGCCTGCACGCCGCAGCTTGATTTCAAGATGACGCGCCGCCGCCTGTTGCAGGTCGGCGGCATGGGCCTGTTCGGCCTGTCGGTGCCCAAGCTGCTCGCCGCCGAGGCCAAGGCCGCCAAGAATCCGCCGGCGCGCGTCAAATCCGTGGTGTTCCTCTTCCAGTGGGGCGGGCCGAGCCATCTCGAGACCTTCGACATGAAGCCGGACGCGCCCGAAGGCATCCGCGGCCTGCACAAGCCGATGGCCTCCAGCGCCGACGGCATCCAGGTCAGCTCGCTGCTCCCGCGCACCGCGAAGGTGATGGACAAGGTCACGCTGATCCGGTCCATGCACCACACGATGAAGAACCACAACTCGGCGGGCTACTACGCGCTCTCCGGGCACGCGCCAGCCACCGATGACCAGCGGCTCAAAGACTCGATTGACCTCTTCCCCGCCTATGGTTCCGTGGTGGACAAGCTGGCTCCGCTCAAGGGCGGCGATCTCCCAACCTTCGCCGCATTTCCCTATGCCATCGCGGACGGGTCCATCGTGCCCGCCCAGCACGCGAGCTTTCTGGGCAAGGTCCATGACCCGTTGCTCGTCCTGCGCGATCCGAGCGAGCCGGGCTTCGGTCTGCCGGAACTGAGCCTGCCGGCGAACCTCTCGTTTGACCGGATCGCGGCGCGGCGTGAATTGCAGAAGGTCATTGATGCGCAGACGCGCCTGCTCGACCACTCCACCGCCGCGCAAGGTCTGGACGCCTACTATGAAAAGGCGCTGGCCATGCTGCACTCCACGAAGCTCCGCGAGGCCTTCAATCTCGAAGCCGAACCCACGCAGCTCCGCGACGCCTACGGGCGCACGCCCTATGGGCAGAGCTGCCTGCTCGCGCGGCGGTTGGTGGAATCCGGCGTGAAGTTCGTGCAGGTCTATTTCTCAGACAGCATCGGCGGCCAGAGCACGGAAAACGGCGGCTGGGACACGCATGGCTTCAACAACACGCGGATGTTCCCCATCATCGAGAAACGCCACCTGCCCATCACGGACCAGACGCTGCCGACCTTCCTGAACGACCTGGATTCCCGGGGCCTGCTGGAGACCACGCTCGTGGTCTGGGTGGGTGAGTTCGGCCGCACGCCGCGCATCAACGCGAACATCAGCCGCGACCACTGGCCGCAGTGCTACACGGCCTTGCTGGCCGGCGCGGGGGTGAAGAAGGGCTTTGTGTATGGCGCGTCCGACAAGCACGGCGAGTATCCGGCGGACAAGCCGGTGAAGCCGGACGACCTCGCGGCGACGATCTATCACCTCCTCGGCATTGATCCGCACACCGAGGTCCGCGACACGCTGAACCGCCCCGTGCCCATCTCGTATGGCAAGGCGATCACGGATTTGATGACTTGAGCTGAATGCCGGTTGGATTGCAGGGAAGTTTCCAGCTTCATTTGGGCCTGGTCACGGACCATGAACCGGAAATGTGCAAAGCCCTTGGACGTCAACCGACGCATTTCCCGACCCAGGGGAGAATCATTCCTCCCAATGATTCTGTGAACCTCCCCGCCTCTCCCTATCTGTGGTCGCTTTGAATCGGCGGGAAATCCTCGACCCGCCCCCTTGGCCCCACCTTCCTGTCCTCATTTTTCTGACCCCATCGTTCTGACCCCTTCCGGTTCATGGGAAGCCGACTGGCACCCGGTCGGAAATAGAACCAAATCCTAGACGCGAATTGAGCGAATTATCGCGCATTGAGCCGACGCAAGAATTCGCGTCAATTAGCGCAATTCGCGTCACGTCTTCCAGCCTTCAAAAGCCATGGCCAGCATAGCCTGCGGTCCGCTCCTCGGTGGCGATCAGAACTGTGTTTTCGCCGCCGTCTCGGGCGTTACCAGCAGATACTGCCGGTTGACGAAATCCCGCGGCGTGACGGGCGGCTGCGCGGCCCCGGCGGGCGGGTCCATGCGCGGAAGGATGGCCAGGTCGAGCACGCGCGCTTCGAGCAGCTTCTTGTAGTGCGGGCCGGCCTGCGGACCGACGGTGTAGATGGCGATGAGCTTGACCTTGCGGTCCTTCAGCCCGGCGATCTGCGCCGCATCCAGCACGGGAAAGCCGACGAACGAGACAATCACGGTCGCATTTTTGACGCCGCGCAGAAACCCCTCGAACTGGGCCGCCGTGAGTTCCTCCCGCATGGGAGATGGATCATCCAGGCGGGCCTTCACCTTCTCCGTCGCCACCACGGTGCCCTTTCCCTGCTGGGCCAGGGCGGTCGAGAAGGACTTCAGCACGGGGTCCACCCAAACAGCGGCGGCATCGCCAGAAGCCGGGGCAAGCACCAATACCTTGGCCCCGGGTCCGGCCAGTTGCGCGACCTCCTCGCCGAGCACTTCGGCCAGGGCGTTCTGCGGCGCGGAGACCGGCACGGCGGGCGACCGCTTGCATCCTGCAATGGCAATCAGCGTGGCGGACAACAGGACGGGAACCAGGTGTTTCGCAAAGGGAGTGCGCATAAGCAACAGCCGCATCAATTTGACCGTGCGATGGTTGGGGGGACAGCACCCGGAACGCAACCGAATACCGAGATTGCCATTGACACCCCGGGGCGGAGTCCTAGCGTGGCCGCCATGCTAACCTCATTGAGGCGGCGCAGAGCAGAGGCGGGTTTCACCTTGATCGAATTGCTGGTCGTCATCGCCATCATTGCCATCCTGGCGGGCATGCTGCTGCCGGCTCTGGCCAAGGCCAAGAACAAGGCCCGTGGCACGACCTGCATGAACAGCCTCAAGAATTTCGGCCTCTCGCTTAATGTCTATGCCCTCGACTACGGCAAGGTCATTTCACCCCGGGACACCACCGTCACCGCCCCGGGGCTGGGCGGCAATCCCGACTATTACTGGGGCATCTCCGCCTTCTGGCCCTACGTGCCGGATGTGAGGCTGTGGCAATGTCCGAATGACGCTACGACCCCGACCAATCCCCGGGTTTGGAACCGCATCGCTGTTCCGGCTGATCCCCGGCTGGCTCCGGAAGGCTACAGCTATGGCATGAACTTCTGGCCGTTTGGCTCCAACGCGGCCAAGCCAATCGAGACTTTGCCCAACACCGCCATCTGGCTCTTCGAACATTCCGGCGGCTTCGTCCACCCCATCGTCATGGGCGACACGCCCGGCCCGATCGCCCCATCACAAGTGACGGACTACGCCGCCAAAGCGGCCGGGATGAAAGTGAATGGCGAGACCACCCCTTACTGGTCCGCCGTTGATAGCACCATCTCCCAACGTCATGACGGCCGATTTTACGTCGCACGCATCAACGGGGCCGTGGACAGTTTCGTCTGGGGTTCAAGCACACGGGCGGACTGGACGGATCAGTGACACGGCCGGCGACCGGCTCCCCTGAGCCAATGCCGGCTTATTGCAGGCGGACCGTCACCGTTTTCTTGTCGTAAACCAGCGCCCGCCCGGCTGGGGGTTGAGGGGGCTTGGGCGTGCCGAAGGACGCCATGATTTCCTGCAAGGTGGAGGGGGTCCAACTGGCACTGACCGTCCATTTCTTCAGCACGCGGTTGTAGAGGTCAAGCTGGGCCTGATAATCGCCTGGAGCGGCCGGGGAGTAGGCGTTTACCGGCTTGGCGGGGATGAACCGCCGCTCAACCGCGACGGTCAACTCAGCGTCCGGCGGTGGCAACGGAGCGGCGACAGCTGCGGGGTCAGCAGCTTTGGAGGCGACCGGAGGCGCAACGGCTGGCTGAGCGCCCGCTGGAATGCCAGCCCCGTCAGCCGGAGCGGGCGGCGCTTTGCGTTTGCACGCGGATCCGACCAGTGCAGAACAAAGGAGCAACCCGGCCAACAGAAACGCCGCGCGCGATCGAATCATGGTGCCAGCGCCTGGATAATGTTGGGGTTGAGGATGTCGGTGTAAAGGGTGGCTTCCGCGTGAAAATCACCGTAAATCACCGTAGCCTTCAATCCGTGGCGCAGGGAGAGCACGTTGCCGGTGTTGGCAAAACGCCCGTCATCAATAAACGACGGCGAACTGGCGGTCCAGACGCTGGCCGCATATTCCTTGTTCCCGTCGCTCGGACCGCCCCGCTCTTCGATCCAAGCCCATTTGTCCGACGGCCGCAGGATCATGGCCGACCGAAACTTCAGGATGCTGGTGCGCGCCACATTGATATCCGTGGACATGCCTTGGTTGGCCCCGCCCACGACCCCGACGCCGTTGAAAGTATAGGAAAACGGGTAGTTGGGCAGGCCCGCGCTTGGCGAACCGCGGTAAACATTGCCGGCGTTCGGATCCGTCAAACCGCTGCCCCGCCAGCGATCATTCCAAAGCTTGTCACTCGAACACCGCAGCATCGTGTTGCCGTTGGTATAGAGCGAATTATCCAAGGGCTGCAGATACTTGGCGATGACACTGCTCGAGAGGTCGCCCGGCGTGGCGGCGATGCTGTTGCCTCCTCCGGGACGGGGGCCAAACTGATACCAGAGCGCGTCCTCGGGATGGGAGCCGTTTGCCCCTTGCGAGGGAGCGGAAAAGAAGACGTCGTCAAAGTCCGAAATGTAAAGAGAAGTCGAGAGCCCCAGTTGCTTGTTGTTGCTCATGCACTGTGCCTGGCCGGCCCTAGCCTTGGCCTTGGACAAAGCCGGCAGCAGCATGCCCGCCAGGATCGCGATGATGGCGATGACGACAAGGAGTTCGATCAGAGTAAAGCCACCATGCGGTGCGCGGCCCCGGGCGAGCGGTGGCTGCAGCTTGGTTCCGTTCATTCGTTGCGTTCGTTGGTTGTCGGTCGGCACTCTTACAGCGATCCGTCGGCTTTGGCCGGTCAATGGCAGAAAACCATTGGGACGGCTGGGCCGGGGCTGCCTAATACCTACCGCCATCCTCGCTCCCCGTAAAGCCGCTTTTCGCGCCGCTTTTCGCGCCCGCTCGACCGTGGAGCGCGGCTGTGTCGCGGAGGCCTGCCGCTGCGGCTGCACCAGGCCGGAAGCGTAGCGGCACTCCATACCGCCGACACCCGGGCATGGTGGCGGCTGATCCCGCGCCGCGCGGGGCACGCCGCGTTCCCCGCCAGTTCCAACTGGCCTCACCCGCCCGCTTCGCTATCCTGCCGCCATGAACCGTCGTCCATCCTGCTGCTTCCTCGCGCTCGCGCTGTGCGCCGTCACCACCTTCGCCGCTCCCCGACCCGATGACTCCGCCGCGCGGCTCAAGGCCATCCCGCAGCGGATGCAGGAGTTCGTGGACCGCCAGGTCGTCTCCGGCGCGGTCACGCTCGTCGCCCACGGCGGCAAGGTGGTCGCGCTCGACGCCGTGGGTTACTCCGACCTCAAGTCGAAGCAGCCGATGCGCACGGACGACCTCTTCTGGATCGCCTCGATGACCAAGCCCATCACCGGCACCGCCATCCTGATGCTGCAGGACGAGGGCAAGCTCTCGGTGGACGACGCGGTGGAGAAGTTCCTGCCCGAGTTCAAGAACCAGATGCTCCTCGTGACCAAGACGCCCGAGGCCGTCGTGCTCAAGAAGCCCTCGCGCCGCATCACCCTGCGCGACCTGCTCACGCACACCTCCGGCCTCACCAGCGACGCGCCGGACACGGGCCGCGATCTCATGCTCGGCGAGCGCACGCTGGCCTACGCGTTGCAGCCGCTCACCTACGAGCCGGGCACCAAGTGGCAATACAGCAACCCCGGCATCAACACGCTGGGCCGCATCGTCGAGGTCGTGTCCGGCCAGAACTTCGCGGACTTCCTCGACACTCGCCTCTTCAAGCCGCTGGGCATGAAGGACACAACCTTCTGGCCCACGGAGTCGCAGGCGCGCCGCGTGGCGAAGGCCTACCAGCCCGGCCCGGAGAACAAGGGCCTGGCCGAGGTGGACAACTACTTCCTCAAGGGCCTGCCGCTCACCGCCCGCTGGCGCACAGCCATCCCGGCCGGCGGCCTCTACTCGTCCGCGGCGGATATCGCGAAGTTCTACCAGATGATGCTCAACGGCGGCACGGCGAACGGCAAACGCCACCTCTCTGCCGCCGCGCACCAGCAGCTCACCAGCACGCAGTCCGGCGAGATCAAGACCGGCTTCACCGAGGGCATGAGCTGGGGCTTCGGCTTCCAGGTCGTGAAGCAGCCGCAGGGCGTCACCGCGCCGCTCGCGCCCGGCACCTACGGCCACGGCGGCGCCTATGGCACCCAAAGCTGGGCCGACCCCAAGACCGGCACGATCTACATCCTGATGATCCAGCGCGCCCGGATGGCCAACGGAGATGCATCGGACATCCGGAAGGCGTTTCAGGAAACGGCGGCGGGGGCGCTGGGGAAGTAGGAATGCCCGTATTAAACCTCGCCCCCCGGCTCATGGAACAAACAACCGCCACCGCCCGGCTCCATTCGCCCTCTGCGGTTACACTTGCCACGCTCATCGGGATGCCTGTCGCGGGGACGTTCCTGCTCGCACAAAACTATCGCACCCTTGGCAATCCCCGCGCTGCGCGCCATTGCATGATTTGGGGCATCTCCACCACGCTCATTCTCTTGTTGGTCGGCTCCTTGATGAACATTCCCAGCATGATTTTACCGATCAGTTATACGATCGGCATGCACAACGCCGCAAGCGCACCGCAGGGTCGTGCATTTCGCGCTCACCTTGATGCCGGCGGCTTGAAGAAATCTCTGTGGCAGGCAACAGGCATCGGTTCCGCTTGCATGCTGGTTGTGCTGGGCGGCCTGTTTATCCTCGCCCTTTTTTCCCAAGATTGATTTGAACGTCATTCGGGTCGGCCCACCTCACGCCGCCGAATTCCGCGCCGCGCCCACCGTCAACCCTCCTGTGCAGCCACTGACGCGCCGACGGATGCTTCAGTTGAGCGGCGGCGGCTTTGGTGCCCTCGCCCTCAACTCCCTGCTGCATGCCGAGGGCCAGCTTGCCCCGCTGGCGGCCAATCCCCTCGCGCCCCGCGCCCCGCATTTCGCCCCGCGCGCCAAGGCCGTCATCTTCCTCTTCATGTATGGCGGGCCGAGCCATGTGGATCTTTTCGACCCCAAGCCCGAGCTGGAGAAGTGGCATGGCAAGGCGATCCCCGTCTGGAAGCCCGAGGACGCCTTCATGGGCCGCAAGACCCAGAACGTGGCGATGAAGAGCTATTACTCTTTCGCCAAGCACGGCGCGGCGGGCATTGACATCGCGGAGACCTATCCGCATCTCGCGCGCTACGCGGACGACCTGTGCGTCATCCGCTCGCTGCACGCGGAGAGCAACAACCACGGGCCCGCGCTCTTCCAGATGAACAGCGGTTTCACGCAGGCGGGCCGCCCGAGCATGGGCTCGTGGGTGACCTATGGGCTGGGCTCGGAGAGCGAGAATCTGCCGTCCTATGTCGTGCTGCTCGATCATCAGGGCGCGCCGGTGAACGGGGCGATGAACTGGTCCAACGGCTTCATGCCCGCCTCGTTTCAAGGCGTGCCGTTCCGCACCAGCGGCGATCCGATCGCCTACCTCACGCCGCCCAAGAATGTCTCCGCCAGCCAGCAGCGCGCGCGCCTGGACCTGCTCCGGCAGTGGAACGAAGAATACGCCGCCGCCAATCCCGCCGAGACCAGCCTGGCCGCGCGGATTTCCGCCTACGAGCTGGCCTTCCGCATGCAGGTCAGCGCGGCGGAATGCACCGACCTGAGCCGCGAGCCGCAGTCCATCCGCCAGCTCTACGGCCTGGACCGCCCGGTCACGCAGCACTTCGGCCGCAACTGCCTGCTGGCCCGTCGGCTCGTCGAGCGCGGCGTGCGGTTCGTGCAGGTTTACAGCGGCGGCAACGAGGGGCCCAAGGCGTGGGACGCCCACGACGACCTGAAGAAAAACCACGACCTCCACTGCGCCGAGACGGACCAGCCCATCGCCGCCTTGCTCAACGATCTCAAGGCCACCGGCCTGCTCGACACCACGCTCGTCATCTGGGGCGGCGAGTTCGGTCGCTCCCCCGTCGCCGAGAACGGCAAGGGCCGGGACCACCATCCCAAGGGCTTCACGATGTGGATGGCTGGTGGCGGCATCAAGGGCGGCATGATTCACGGCGCGACGGATGAGTTTGGCTACAATGCGGCGGAGAAGCCCGTCTCCGTCCCTGATTTCCACGCGACGATTCTCCATCAGCTCGGCCTGAACCACGAGCAGCTCACCTACCGCAACACCGGCCGCGACTACCGCCTCACCGACGTGAGCGGCGACGTCGTGCGCGAGCTGCTGGCCTGAGATCGCAAAAACGGGATCAGCCACCAAGAGGCGCAGAAGGCGCAAAGCGGAGCGGGCGCATACAACTGTTCCCGGAGCGCGGCGTTCACGCCGCAGAAGGCCACGCTGGAATAGTGCGCTTGCATCACCCTCGGCGTGCTCCTGTTTCTACGGCCTGAAGGCCGCGCTCCTCCGCATCAGTGCTCCGCTCCTTTTGCGCCTTCTGTGCCTTCTTGTGGCCAAGCCTTCGTGGCCGAAAACACCACGGCGCGGGAAGGCAAGTTCCCGCGCCGGGTGTGTTTGTTGTGTGCCAACTTCGCCGCCGGTCCGGTCCACAGCCACGCAAACCCGGGGCCGGCGGCGAAAGGGGGTGAGCGCCCTGCGCTCCGTGGGTCAGCTCGCTCCCACTGGCAGGCGGGTGGCGGCTGTCGGATTCCTCATCATCGGCGGCCTTTCGTCAGTGGTTTCATCAGTGGTCAGTAATCAGTGTTCAGT
>CAZCBE010000078.1:0-33008 GCA_964496695.1 uncultured Klebsiella sp. | reverse complement strand
CCTGCTGCCAGCCGCTGCGGCCCAGAGGGCCGCGCTCCGCCGTCGTGCGGGGGCACTGCCAAGATGCGCCCAACCCAAGAGGGGAAAACCACGAATGAACACGAAGGGACACGAATTGGAGGAGGCCTCCAAAGATTCGGGGAAGACAAAGATGAGACAGGCCGGGTCGGAGACTGTTGTTCCGGGGAAAGCGGCGAGTGCGGAATGCGGAGTTGGGAGGGCGCACTGTGGAATCTCAGTCAGAGACTCGCTACCTCGTCACCTACGTTGCAACCCCTCACCCCGGCCCTCGCCCCGCATCTGGTGAAGGGAGAGGGAGAAGAGTTCAGAAGCGGCCGTCGCGGCTTTCGAAGTGGGTGGGCTTGCCGAGGGAGGGGCCGTCGCGTTGGACCCAGTCGGCGACCCAGGTGAGGAGTTCGCTGGCGGGAACGCGGGGTGGGCCGAGGCGGGTGAGGGTGGTGCGGGCGTTGTTGAGAAGGGCGGAGTCGCCTTCGATGCCGGTGAAGGTGACGGGGCGGTGCAGGCGGCGGGCCAACTCCTCGGCGATGTCGCGGACGCGGAGGAGTTCGGGACCGGTGAGGTTCAGGACGGCGGGCGGGGTGGCGGTGAGGGCGAGGGACTGAAGCGTGAGGGCGTTGGCGTCGCCCTGCCAGAGGCAGTTGAACCAGCCCATGCCCAAATCCACGGGCTGGCCGGTCCAGATTTTGCGGGCGAGGTCCACGAGGACGCCGTAGCGGAGTTCGCAGGCGTAGTTGAGGCGCAGGAGCGCGGTGGGGATGCCGAGGGTGCGGCTGAAGTGCTCGAACATGCGCTCGCGCCCGAGGCAGCTCATGGCGTATTCGCCGACGGGGTGCGGGGTGTCGGTCTCGACGGAGCCGCCGCTGGTCACGGGGACGAGGCCATAGACGTTGCCGGTGGAGAAGGCGACGATGCGGCTATGGCGGTATCTCCGGCACACGACGGAGGGGAGCCAGGTGTTCATGGCCCAGGTGAGGGATTCGTTGCCCGTCGCGCCGAACTTCATCGCGGCGCAGTAGAGGACGTTCTCCGCTTCGGGGAGCTGTGCGACGGCGGCTTCGTCCAGCAGGTCGCAGCGAATGGTCTCGATGCCGTGGGCATTGAGGGCGGCCGCTTGGCCGGCATCGGAGAAGCGCGAGACGCCGATGATGCGGCGCGGGGTGCCGGCAGAGTCCGAAGCGCGCTTGGCCATGCGGGCGAGGGTGGGGCCCATCTTGCCGGCGACGCCGAGGAGGATGATGTCGCCGGGGACGGAACTGAGGGTGGCGATGACGGCGTCGGTCGGCTCGCTGAGGCGGGCTTCGAGTTCGGGGACGGTGGTGGGTGGGGGCATCGGGGAGTGCTGAGTTTCGAGTTTTGGGTTTCGAGTTTCAGCCGGGCGGCAGCGCTGTGTTTGAGAGGCGGTTACAGAGGCGCCGCACCCCTCACCCCAACCCTCTCCCCTCCTCCGAGAAAGGGAGAGGGAGAAAACGGGCATCAGGCGGCTCGCTGAGGCGGGCTTTAAGGTCGGGGACGGTGGCGGGAGCCATGAGAGAAACTCCAAATTTCAAATTCCCAGCTCCAAACAAATTCCCAATTCCAAATCCCAAATGCGTGATCGGCGATTGACTTGGCTTACACCTTTAGCGTGCCGCAGTCGCCATTGCAGCCTGGGTTTTGGAGCTGCTTTGGATTTTGAACCTTGGATTTTGGAATTTCGGTGCCCGGCGGACGTCAGTCGCAAACCACCGGCACGATAGGCGGGTGCCTTCACTTCTTGCCACCCAGCAGGCCGGTGGCGAGGCGGGTGAGTTTGCCGACGAGGCTGTGGTCCGTGGTGGTGTGCCGGCCCAGGACGGTGGCGCAGCGGGCGCAGAGGAGTTCGAGGGAATCGTCCAGGGCGCGGCGCTCACGGACGGGCTGGCAGGAGCCGCATTTGGGGCAGTGGAGTTCCGACGCCTTGAACTCGTTGAACTGCCGGCCCACGGTCAGAGCTTGGCGAGGACGCCGAGGATGTCGCGCAGGACTTCCACGGGCGTCTGGGTGGCGTTGATGTTGTGGACGACATCCGGGCCGTAAAAGTCCAGGACGGGCTTGGTCTCCTGATCGTAAACTTGGAGGCGGGTGCGGATGACGTCGAGATTGGCGTCGTCGAGGCGGTTGTCGCGGAGGGCGCGGCGCTGGAGGCGCTCGACCATCTTGTTGCGGTCGGGGCAGGTGAGGTGGAGCAGGGCCAGGACGTCGAGCGTGCCCTGAAGCATCTGGGCCTGGCCGGCGTTGCGGGGGATGCCGTCCAGGACGACGGTGTCACGCTCGGGGTTGAAGCGGCCGAGCATGGTGTTGGCCTGGATGTTGTTGCGCCAGAGGTCCACGGTGGCCTCGTCGGGGACGAGTTCGCCGCGGCTGGAGTATTCGAGGAAGACGCGGCCGAGGCGGCTGTCGGCGTTGAGGTTGCGGAAGACGTCGCCGCAGGCGCAGTGGTAGTAGCCGGGGATGGTGCCGAGGATCTTGCCTTGCGTCCCCTTGCCGGAACCCGGCGCTCCAAAGAGCAAAATCGTGCGGAGCTTCATGCGTTCAGCCTTCCTGCGGGCGGAGATGGATTTCCTGAATTTCGACGATCTGGACAGTCTGGTCGAGGCTGCCACCGCCTTCCTGCGGGCAGTTCACGACGACCTCGGTCTGGCTGATGCTGACGACGCGCTTGCTCCAGTATTCGCCGCCGGTGGCGGTGACCCAGACGAGCCACATGTCGCGTTCAGCAGGGCCGGGGATGGCCTTGAAGAAGCCGGCGAACTTGGTCTCGATGAAGCGCTTGTTGATGTTGGTCTCGCCGCGGCGATAGACGGCGGGTTCGAGCGCGGCTGGTTTGCTTGCCGCCGGGGCGGCCGGGGCGGCCGCCGGAGCGCTGGGCTTGGCGGTGGCGACGGGCTTGGGACCGGCAGGGGCGGCATGGCCTTCCTCGGCTTTCTTGCCGAAGGCGAGGCCGGGCTTCTTCTTTCCGGGAGCGCTCTTGGGATCGGCCTTGGGTTCTTCCTTGGCGGCAGCGGCGGCGGCCTGGGCCACGGAGTTGGGCTTGGCTTCCTCCTCGGTTTTGATCGGCGGCATGGCGAGGAAGGCGATGGGGGCGGCGATGCCGACAAAGGGGATGGCGGAGAGGCCCATGACCAGTTGCTTGGGACGGCGGCGGTAGAGCGCCACTTCGTAGCCGGCGTAGATCACGCCCAGATAGCCCGCCAGCAGGCTCAGCCAGCCGACGCCGGTGGTGAACATGCCGCCGAAGAGGCCAGGGCTGTCCGGCAGGACGGGTTTGGTCTCCACTTCCTTGGGCTGCTTCCAGTCGCGCGGCACGATGGCGATCTCCGGGACGTTGAGTTCGGCCGCGGAGTTGGTGTCCGTGCTGGCCTCCACCTCGAGCAGCGGCTCGACGAACACGCGCGCCTTCGGGTTCTTGGCGAACTCCTTCAGAGCCTCCTGGGTGAAGTTGGTCCACGCGGTGCGCGGGGACAGCTTGTTGTCCGCATTGCGGATGATCACGCTCTTGTCGTTGGGGCCGACCATTTCCCCGGAGAGCGTGGTGCCGTCCTTGAGTTTGAAATCCGCCGCGAGCACCCCGCCGGCCAGACAGGCCAGCGCAATCATCAGGGTGCGTTGAATCGAAAGCCGTTGCATGGTGCGTGATGTTGACCAAAAGGCCGCGACGGGCAAACAGAAAAAGCGGTCCGGCGCGAGATTCACCGGGTGGGCGGCCAATTCCTGAGTTGCGCCGCTTCCCGGCGTTCCCCTACGCTACGCGGACGTTTTGGGACGTTTTGACATGAAAGTCTATATTGACGGCAAGTTTTACGACGAAGACAAGGCCAAGATCTCCGTGTTCGACCACGGGCTGCTCTATGGCGACGGCATCTTTGAGGGCATCCGGGCCTACCACGGCAAGGTCTTCAAGCTGAAGGAGCACATTGACCGGCTCTACTATTCGGCCAAGGCCATCCTGCTCACCATCCCGATGACGCCCACCGAGATGACCAAGGCCGTTGTGGACACCTGCCGGAAGAACAAGGTCACCGACGGCTACATCCGCCTCGTGGTGACGCGCGGCGTGGGCACGCTGGGGCTGAACCCGAACCGCTGCAAGGCGCCTTCGGTGATCGTCATTGCCGGCAAGATCCAGCTCTACCCGCAGGAGCTGTATGAGCGCGGCATGGACATCGTGACGGTGGCGACCACGCGCAACCTGCACAACGCCGTGAACCCGGCCATCAAGTCGCTCAACTACTTGAACAACATCCTGGCCAAGATCGAGGCGAACAACGCCGGCGTCGAGGAGGCGATCATGCTCAACTCCGACGGCTACGTGGCCGAATGCACGGGCGACAACATCTTCATCATCAAGGGCAACGAGCTGCTCACGCCACCGCTGTCCGCCGGGGCGCTCTACGGCATCACGCGCGCCACGGCGATTGACCTGGGCCGCGAACTGGGCTTGAAGACGGGCGAGCCCAACCTGACGCGCTACGACCTCTACAACGCCGACGAGTGCTTCCTCACCGGCACGGGGGCGGAGATCATCCCGGTGGTGAAGATTGATGGCCGCGTCATCGGCACGGGCAAGCCCGGAGTGCTGTCCAAGCAGCTCATCGAGAAATATCACGCTTTGACAAAGGTCAGCGGCGAGCCAATTTAAGGCAGCTCCGCGAACCACGAACAGACACGAATGAACACGAATTGCTTTGGCCGTAAAGTCGTGTTCAATCTGGGTAACTTCGTGGTGGCGGGGACGGCCGTAGAATTAGTGTCCATTCGTGTCCATTAGTGGTTCGCCCCTCCCATGCTCTGCAACGTCTGCAAACAAAACGAAGCCAAGGTCCACCTGACGAAGATCGTCGGGGACAAGATGCAGAAGGTGGACCTGTGCGAGGACTGCTCGAAGGAGAAGGGCGTGGATGATCCCACGAGCTACTCGCTGGCGGACGCCTTGCTCGGCCAGGTGCTTGCCACCGAGGCCCCAACGCCCGGAGTTGAACCCGCCGCCGAGTCGGGGGTGAAGTGCCCTACCTGCGGCTACTCCCAGGCGGATTTCAAGAAGGCCGGCCGCTTTGGCTGCGCGGACTGCTATGCGACCTTCGGGGAAGGCCTTGAAGGGATGCTCAAGACCATGCACAAGGGAACGCGCCACATTGGCAAGGTGCCGGCCGCGCTCCAGCAGTCCCGGGCCGAGGCCCAGAAGCTCAAGCAGCTCCAGAAGCGGCTGGAGAAGGCCATCACCGAGGAAAACTTCGAGGAAGCCGCGCAGTTGCGGGACGAGATCAAGCGGATGAAATAGCAGGCAGTTTCGAGTTTTGGGTTGAGAGTTTCGAGTTGCCCCCCGGGCGACGCCTCCAACGCCAAACTCGAAACGCCAAACTCGAAACTGAAATGACCATCCACGAATTTCTCGCCCCGCCGTCCGTCTCCTGCCAGCGCACCGGGCCGCAGGACGGCATCGTGATGTCCAGCCGCGTCCGGCTGGCGCGCAACCTCAAGAAGCAGCCGTTTCCCTCGTGGGCCAAGAAGCCCGACCGGCTCCGGGTGCTGGAGATCATCCAGCCCGCCGTCGAAAGCCTGCCCCAACTGACGCCGCACTTCGCGGCGGCAATGGATGACCTGACGCCGCTCGACAAGCAGATCCTCGTGGAGCGCCATCTCATCAGCCGCGAGCACGCCGCCAAGGGCGCGGGCAGCGGGCTGGTCGTCAACCAGGAGGAAACCCTCTGCGTGATGATCAACGAGGAGGACCACCTGCGCATGCAGGCGCTGCGGCCCGGCCTCCAGATCAAGGCGTGCTGGCAGGCCATTGACGCGCTCGACTCCGCGCTGGAGCCCAAGCTCGACTTCGCGTTCACCCCCGATTTGGGCTACCTCACCGCCTGCCCCACAAACCTCGGCACTGGCATCCGGGTCAGCGCCATGCTGCACCTGCCCGGCCTGGTGCTGGCGGAGGAGATCACCCGTATCATCAACGCCGCGAACAAGCTGGGTTTTGCCGTGCGCGGGCTTTATGGCGAGGGCACCGAGGCGCTGGGGAATGTCTTCCAAGTCTCAAATCAGATGACCCTGGGCGAGTCCGAGGCGCAGATCATCGAGCGCATCGGCAAGGCGCTCAACCAGATCATCGAGGAGGAGGAGAACTCCCGGCAGTTGCTGCTGGAGAAGAAGCCTAAGATCGTCTTCAACCACATCGGACGCGCCTACGGCATCCTGGCCAACGCGCACACGATTACCTCCAAGGAGACGATGAACCTGCTCTCGCTGCTGCGCCTGGGCGCGGAACTGGGCCTCTTCGAGAAGCTGGACCGCTCACTCACGGACGAACTCTTCCTGCTTACCCAGCCGGCCCACCTGCAAAAACAGCACACCGAGAAGCTGGGCGCCGAGGAGCGGGACACCCTCCGGGCCGACATGCTCCGGGAGCGGCTGCGCAACGTGCCCCGCCCGCAGGCGGGGAAGTGAGCGGGGCGAACGGAGGGATGGAGTGTTGGAGTATTGGGAACGAATCCACGGTCCCATCCCTCCACGACTCCAATACTCCATTACTCCACTGCGCCGTTTTTCCCCTCGCCGAACTTTGACCTTTCACCGCATGGCCGACTCTGCCTAGAGTTCCGTAGATTTCAGCCCGCGCGACTGGCGTGCAGCGGCACGGCGTGGGCGCGGTTTTCTGCAAGATGACTGACGGCAAACAGGCGCGCATTCTGTCGGTGGACGACTCCGGGGCCTTGCATGAGGTCTTGCGCGCGGCCGTCGCAGAGTCGCAGGGCGGTCTCCCCTTGTCCTTGACCCCGGCTCATCTTGCGGAAGCCCTGAGCATCGCCCGGCTGGAGCGTGCCTCGGACAAGCCCTACTCGGTCGCCTTCCTCGCGCTTCCTCCCGTGGCCGCGCTGGCCGCGGTCGAGGTGGCAGCCCAGTTGTCTGCCGAGGAAGGTGAACTCCAATTGGTGCTGTGCCCGACGCCGGACAGCCCGCCCATTGCCGACACCATCAAGGCCCGGTTTGGCTCCTCAGACCGCGTGGTGCTGTTGCGCCAGCCGTTTGACACGGGGGAGGCGCTCCAATTGATCCGTTCGCTGGCGGCGAAGGCGGAGCTGCACCGGGAACTCCGGGCCGCACGCGCCTCGACCGCTTCGCTGAACCGGGACCGCTTCGCCGCGCAGACCGCCGCGAAGTCCGGCTTCGAGCAGGAGGCGCAGTTCGAGCGGGCGCTGATGGACATGTTCCTCAGTTGCGTGCCGGACGCCGTGTATTTCAAGGACTTGGAGTCGCGCTTTGTCCGGGCCAGTGCTTCGCTGGCGCAACGGGTGGGCTGCGACGATCCGAACGAGATGGTCGGCAAGAGCGACCTGGACGTGTTCAGCGAGGAGCACGGGCTGCTGGCGTTTGCGGACGAGCAGGAAGTCATCCGCACGGGCAAGCCGGTCTTGGGCAAGGTGGAGAAGGAGACGCTCGCCGACGGCCGTTCCACCTGGGTCCTCACCTCCAAGCTGCCGTGGCGCAACCCGGCGGGCACGATCATCGGCACCTTCGGCATCAGCAAGGACATCACCGCCCTCAAGCGCGCCGAGGAGGACCTGCAGAACTCGAGCGACATGCTCCAGGCGCTGCTGGACAACATCCCCGACCGCATCTACTTCAAGAACGCCCAGTCGCGCTTTGTGAAGGTGGGCAAGGCGCTGGTGAAGCGGCTGGGCATGACTTCGCCCGACCAGGTGGTGGGCAAGACGGATTTCGACTTCCACCCGCCGGAGCTGGCGCGGCAGTTCGTCCACGACGAAGAGCACATCATGGCCACGGGCGAGGCCATCATCGCGAAGGTTGAGAAACAGGTCGGCCCGGATGGCGAGCCGATCTGGGCCTCCGTGACGAAGGTGCCCATCTACGACCGCATCGGGCAGATTGCCGGCATCATCGGCATCTCGCGGGACATTACCGCCCTCAAGCGCGCGGAAGACGAGCTGCAGCAGAAGAGCAAGGAACTCATCGAAGCTTCGCGTGCGGCGGGCATGGCGGAGGTGGCCACCGGTGTGCTGCACAACGTCGGCAACGTGCTCAACAGCGTGAATGTCGCCGCCACCTTGGTCAGCGACATGGTGCGCCGCAGCAAGGCGATCAATCTGGCGCGGCTGGCCGCCATGCTCAAGGACCACGGCCAGAATCTCAGCGAGTTCCTCACCCAGGACGAGAAGGGCAAGCAGATTCCCGCCTACCTCGAACAGCTTGGCAAGCACCTGGCCGACGAGCAGCAGACGCTGCTGCGTGAGCTGGACGAGATGCGCAAGAGCGTGGACCACATCCGCGACATCGTCGCCACGCAGCAGGGCTACGCGAAGGTGGGCGGGACCATCGAGCCGATCATCGCCGTGGACCTGGTGGAGATGGCCTTGCGGATGCAGCTTACCGCGCTCACGCGCCACGACGTGACCGTGAACCGCCAGTTCAGCCCCGTGCCCACGGTGCTGGCGGAGAAGCACAAGGTGCTGCAAATCCTCAACAACCTGATCCGCAACGCGAAACAGGCGATGGAGGCCAACCTCGACGGGAAGAAGCATCTTACCATCCGTATCGCCCCGAATGGTCGCGGCGGAGTGAGCATCCAGGTGCTGGACAACGGCATGGGCATCACGCAGGACAACCTGAACAAGATCTTCGCGCACGGCTTCACCACCCGGCAGGGCGGGCACGGCTTCGGCCTGCACAGCGCCGCGCTGGCCGCGAAGGAGATGGGCGGCTCCCTGATGGTCCACAGCGAAGGGCTCGGCAAGGGCGCGATGTTCAGCCTCGAACTGCCCGCGCAGCCCAAAGCCAGTGACCAGTGACCAGTGACAATGACCAATGTCCCATTTTCAATGACCAATGAATGTCCAATGCCCCATGGCCGGGCACTCCCGGCTGGTGCGTTCACCTGTGACCATCGGGGCTTGGGAATTGGTCATTCATTGGACCTTGAGCATCGGTCGTTGGTCATTTCCTCCTCTCTGTGAGCAGCATCCCTGAAAACAAGCGCATCCTGGTCATTGACGACAACCGGGCGATCCACGAGGACTTCCGCAAGGTGCTCACCGACAGCGGCACCGACACCGGCATGGACGCCGCGGAGGAGGCGCTGTTCGGCGACACGGCGGAAACGCGCCCGAAACGCGCCACCTTCAATCTCCAGTATGCCTCGCAGGGACTCGAAGGCGTGGAGAAGATCCAGCAGGCCCGCGAGGCCGGCACCCCGTTCGCCATGGCGTTCGTGGATGTGCGGATGCCACCCGGCATTGATGGCATCGAGACGACGGTGAAGATCTGGGAGGTTGCACCGGAGACGCAGATTGTTATCTGCACCGCTTACTCCGACTACTCGTGGGACGAGATGGTCGGCAAGGTCGGCTACTCGGACCGGCTGGTGCTGCTCAAGAAGCCGTTCGACAACGTCGAGGTGCTCCAGCTCGCCTGTGCCCTGACCGAAAAGTGGCGGCTCGGCCAGGAGGCCCGGCTCAAGATGGACCAGCTCGAGCGCATGGTCGCCGCGCGCACGTCTGAGCTGCGTAATTCCATGGAATTGCTCCAGCAGAGCGTCACCAACTACAAGCGGACCGAGCAGCGTCTGCGCCGCAGCGAGGAGCGCTTCCGCCTCATCACCGAGAACGCGGCCGACCTGATCATCGTCGTGGATCCCACGGGCCGTCCCCAATACCTCAGCCCGTCCGTGATCCACACCCTGGGCTATTCTTCGGAAGAGCTGCTGCGCGGCTCGCTCTTTTCCCTCGTTCACCCGGAAGACCGTGCCGCCACCGTGGACACGCTCAAGTCGGCGATGCGCCAGACGAGCGACCAGGTCCTCGAATACCGGCTCCAGCACAAGCAGGGTTACTGGCGCAAGTTCGAGGCGCACGCGAGCGTGGTGCGCGAGAGCGGCACCAACGCCGGCAATTTGGTCCTGGTCTCGCGGGACATCACCGAGCGCGACCGTGCCGAGAAGGAGAACTTCCGCCTGGCCATACAGCTTCAACGTGCTGGTGACTCGGGGAACCTCGGGGTAATGGCCGCCGCCATCGCCACCGAACTCGGCCCCTTGTTGGAGGCTGTGCGCGACAAGGTGCGCTTTGCCGAGGACGGGGCGCGTCAGCTTCAGCCGCTGCTGCGTATCCAGAAGGAACTGCTGGCAGCGGCCTACGAACAGAAGTTCACGCCGGACCTGCTCACCCGGGCGGCTGCCGCGGACCAGGCCACGGACGTGGACTACCTGGCCGCCGAAGTGCCGAAGGCGCTCGCAGAGTCCTACGCAAACCTCGAACGCGTCACCGACATCCTCGCAGACATTCAGGCGGATACTCCCGCCTGATACCAATTCCCAGCGACGATCGGTGGCCGAACTGAAGCGGCCGGCGACACCCTGTCTTCTCCCTCTCCCTTCCTCGGAGGAGGGGAGAGGGTTGGGGTGAGGGGTGGCGTGCGGAGGTTGTTACCGCCCGTCTGTTCACGGTTCCTTCGGGAGAAGCGGTTTCAGCGGACACCCCTCGCACCGCGCCTCACGCGGACGGCAGAAATCCTTCCCCACCATGACCAGTTGCGCGTGGTAGTCCTGCCAGTGGTCGAGCTGCACAGGCCCCGGGACATGGTTCAACGACGCTTCGCATAATGTCTTCAGACCTTCGTATTCGGCGCGCGTGTTTGACTTTGGGCCCTTGGATTTCGGACCTCGGACCTTCCACCATCCATGCCGGCTGAAGATCCGTTTCGTGTAGGCATCCACCACGAAGCTCAAATGGCCACCAGCGTAAAGCAGCATGCTGTCCGCTGTCTCCGGGCCGATGCCGCTGATGGCCAGCAGCCGCTCGCGCACCACGGGCGTGGGGCCGGCCAACAGCCGGCCCAGGTCGGCCGCAAACTCCTCCACCAGCACATGCAGAAAACAGCGGAGGCGGTGGGCCTTCAGGTTGAAGTAGCCGGCGGGGCGCAGCAGTTGGGCGAGATCCGCCTCCGGGAGCGCGAGCAACGTGCGCGGCTCCAGCACGTGGGCGCGCCGGAGATTCATGATGGCCCGCTCGACGTTCGTCCACGAGGTGTTCTGCGTGAGGATCGCCCCGACGCACACTTCAAACGGGGTTTCGCCCGGCCACCAGCCTTGATGTCCATGCCGGGCATGCATCAGCTCATAAGCGCGACGCAGGACAAGGGCGGTGCGGGAGGAGGTGGCTTGCTTGGACACGCACCAAGGATGACGCAAACGCACCGGGCTGGCCAGTGGCTGAGGCGCGCAACTTTTCGCCCGAATTCCAACGCGGTCCGATGGGAATGAGAGCACAGCAGTGGGCTGCCAATCAGGGCTGAAAGCCCGTTCGGTGACAGCCCGGGGTGAAGCCCCGGGCAGCCTGGTCAGCATAGCCTGCCCGCCCTGTAAGGGCGGGACTCTTAACCGCCTGCGCCCCGTCCCGCCCCTTCAGGGCGGTGACGAAATCGAACCACGAACCCGGGCCTCCGCCTCGCGGTGCTCGGCTCCAGCCCGGGCTGTCACCGGACGGGCTTTCAGCCCTCAAGCGTGAGGCTCAGGGGCGCTGGCGCAGCTTCACCGCCGGAACCCTCGCTTTTTCCCGGGTGGATTTCGTCTTGGGCGCGGGCTCGTTCGAAGTCAGCCGGATGAACTCCATCTGGCTGCGAACCACCTTCGCTCCACGCTTGAGCACCGGGCGCACGTAAGCGCCGTCCGTTTGCAGCAGGCGGGCCTTGACGTTGTCCGCGAGCACCAGGTCCAGCAGCTCGCGTTGCACGCGGTCGCGCAGGTTGCCGTCCTCGATGGGGAAGACCACTTCGACCCGCCGGAAGAAATTGCGCGGCATCCAGTCGGCGCTGCCCACGAAGACCTCCGGCTGGCAGGCGTTCTCGA
Source organism: uncultured Klebsiella sp. (assembly GCA_964496695.1). Classification (GTDB taxonomy): domain Bacteria; phylum Verrucomicrobiota; class Verrucomicrobiia; order Limisphaerales; family SXTU01; genus SXTU01. Next base: position 21,112 of record CAZCBE010000078.1, on the reverse strand, counting down.
AGTAGAAGATGCGGCTGTGTTCGAGAAACCGGTCCACGATGCTGCGCACCGTGATGTTTTCACTCACGCCCTTCACGCCGGGCCGCAGGCAGCAGATGCCGCGCACGATGAGGTCCACCTTCACCCCTGCCTGTGACGCGCGGTAAAGGGCCTCGATGGATTCGCGATCCACCAGCGAGTTCATCTTGGCGATGATGCGGGCGGGCAGGCCACGCTTCGCATTCGCGATCTCGCGCTCGATGAGCTTGAGCATCCGCGCGTGCAGCTCGAACGGCGCGACCAGCAGCTTGTGCGTGCCTTGGAACTGCGAGATGCCCGTCAGCAGGTTGAAGAGCGAGGAGGCATCCTCGCCGAAGTCCTGCCGGCAGGTCATCAGGCCCAGATCAGTGTAAAAGCGCGCGGTGGTGGCGTTGTAATTGCCGGTGGCGAGATGCAGGTAGCGGCGGATGCCGTCGTGATCGCGCCGCACCACCAGGGTCATCTTGGCGTGGATCTTAAAGCCCACGAGACCATAGACCACGTGGACGCCCGCCTCCTCCAGCCGCCGCGCCCACGCGATGTTGTTGGCCTCGTCGAAGCGCGCCTTCAGTTCGACGACCGCCGTGACCTGCTTGCCGTTGCGCACCGCGTTCATCAGCGCACCGACGATGCGCGGATCGCCGCCCGTGCGGTAGAGCGTCATCTTGATGGCCAGCACGTCCGGGTCTTCCGCCGCCTGTGCGAGGAACTCGACCACGCTGCTGAAGTTGTCGAACGGGTGGTGCAGCAGCACGTCGCGCTCGCGGACGACGGCGAAGAGATCCGTCTGGTCGCGCAACGCGGGGGCGACGCGCGCGATGAACGGCGGGTCGCGCAGCTCGGGCGAGTGATCCCCTTCGACAATCGTCATGAGCCGCACCGGATTGATGGGGCCGTCAATGATGTAGAGGTCGTCCTCGGCGAGGTGCAGCTTGTCGAGCAGCTCGGCCCGGATTTCTGGCGGGCAGTCCGCCGAGACTTCGAGGCGCACAGCCTCGCCTTTGCGGCGGTTGTGCAGTTCTTCCTCGACCGCCTTGATGAGATTCGCGACGTCTTCCTCGTCAATGTAGAGTTCGCTGTTACGCGTGACGCGGAACTGCCAGTGGCCGAGCAGCTTCGTGCCGGGGAAGAGGTCCGCGAGATAATGGCCGACGATGTGCGCGAGGAAGACGTAGTCCTGCCGCGAGTCGTTGCGCGGCAGCTTGACCAGGCGGGGCAGGGCGCGTGGCACCTGCACCACGGCCAGGCGGCGCTGGGTCTCGCCATTCTGCCGCACTTCGAGCTGCACGATGAGGTTCAGCGTCTTGTTCAGCAGTTGCGGAAACGGGTGCGCAGGGTCGAGGCCGAGCGGCGTGAGGACGGGCCAGACCTGTTTCTGGAAGTAGCTTTCCACCCAGACGCGGTCGCCGGGTCCGAGTGTGTTGAAGTCGAGAAAGCTGATGCCATTCTCTGCCAGGGCAGGGAGGAGTTCCTCGCGCCAGCAGCGGAACTGCGCCTCGACCATTTCGCGCACGCGGTCGTTGATGGCGCGGAAACACTCGGAGGCGGTGAGGCCGTCCACGCTGCGCTCCACGACATCGCTCTCGATCTGCTGCTTGATGCCGGCCACGCGCACCTCGAAGAATTCGTCGAGATTTGAGCTGGTGATGCAGAAGAACTTCACGCGTTCGAGCAGCGGCGTCTTGGGGTCAAGCGCCTCGTCGAGCACGCGCTGGTTGAAGGCCAGCCAGCTCAACTCGCGGTTGAGAAAGTGCTCGGGTCCGAACTGGGTTGCGTTGGTAGGCATACCTAAGGGGGCGGAGCTTAGGCAGATGTCACGAAGCTGGAAAGTGACAATTGTGTGGCGTTGAGTGGGAGGGCAAATCAGCTTTTGAGCCGTGCTCCTCGGCGCACACGGAGTCCCGGCTTCAGCCGGTGGAACGCGGCAGCGATCAGGACGCTGCGCAGCAGGCTCACCGACGGACGGACATCCCGCCGCCTAAAGGCGGGACTCCCTGCGTTGATTTCGCCGGGAGCATCCCGCAGTCCCCTCCGTCTAACCGCTCATGAAACGCTCGCTTGCTTTCCTCGCTCTCGCCGGCTGGCTGTTTGCCCAGGTCCCCGCCTACGCCGCCGGCTTCATCATCCTCACGAACGCCGCCGACCATATCCTGCCCGGCGAGCCGTCGCGCCGCCTGCCGATTCCACCGCATCCGCCCCTGGTCCCGCCCCGGCCCATGCCGTTCATCCGTTCGGTCGCGCCGATTGAGATCAGCTATCACAAGGTTGAGGCGCGCATCACGGACCAGGTGGCGACCACGACGATTGAACAGGAGTTTTACAACCCGAACGGCACGCGGCTCGAAGGCACCTTCCTCTTGCCGGTGCCGCGCGGGGCGCAGCTCAACCGCTTCACGATGGAGATTGATGGCAAGAAGGTGGAGGCGGAGCTGCTCGGGGCGGACAAGGCGCGCGGCATCTACGAGGAGATTGTGCGCTCGATGCGCGACCCGGCGCTGCTGGAATACATCGGCCAGGACGTCTTCCGCGTCCGCATCTTCCCGTTCCAGCCGAATGAGCGGAAGCGGGTGTCGCTGAGCTACACGCAGTTGCTCAAGGCCGATGGCGGGCTGATGAACTACATCGCGCCGCTGAACACCGCGAAGTTCTCCGCCAAGCCGCTGAAGAATGTCAGCCTGAAAGTGGAACTGGCCGGAGCGCGTCCGCTCAAGGCGGTCTGGTCGCCGAGCCATGCGGTGGAACTGAAGCGCGACGGCGGCAAGGCGACGGTCGGCTTTGAGGCGCGGGATGTGCGGCCGGACACAGACTTCCAACTGCTCTTCGCCTTCGAGGCCGGGGAGTTGGGCGCGAACCTGCTCACGCACAAGGTCCCGGGTGAAGATGGTCACTTCCTGCTGCTCGCGTCGCCGGATGCGAGTGTGAAGGGCAAGAAGTCGGTGCCCAAGGACGTGTGCTTCGTGATTGATACGTCCGGCTCGATGGCGGGCGGCAAGCTGGAGCAGGCGAAGAAGGCGCTGGCCTTCTGCGTGGAGAATCTGAACGACACCGACCGCTTCGAAGTGCTCCGCTTTTCCACGGAGGTGGAGCCGATCTTTGAGAAGCTCGTCCCGGCAAATGAAGCGAACCGGAAGCAGGCGCAGGAGTTCATCAAGGGGCTGAAGCCGATGGGGTCCACGGCGATTGATGACGCGCTGCGCAAGTCCTTTGCGGCGCGGCCGGAGAAGCTCGACCGGCAGTTCGTGGTGGTCTTCCTCACGGACGGGCGGCCCACCATCGGCGTGACGGATGAGAACAGCATCCTGCGCAACGTGCGCGACCGGAACACCGGGCTGACGCGCATCTTCAACTTCGGCATCGGCACGGACGTGAACACGCACCTGCTCGACAAGATCGCCGACGAGACCAAGGCCTTCAGCACGTATGTGCTGCCGGAGGAGGACCTGGAGGTGAAGCTCTCCGCCTTCTTCTCGAAGATCAAGGAGCCGGCGCTGGCGAACGTGAAGGTGACGTTTCCAGAAGGAGTGCGCGTGACGAAGCTCTACCCGTCACCGTTGCCGGACCTCTTCAAGGGCGAGCAGCTCGTGCTGGCCGGTCGCTACGCGGGCGAGGCGAAGGGCAAGCTGACCATCGAGGGCAGCGTGGCGGGCGAGGCGCGGAAGTTCAGCTATGACGCGGACTTTGCCCGTGGCTCGCGCGAGCACGAGTTCATCCCGCGCCTGTGGGCCACGCGGCGCGTGGGCTATCTGCTGGATGAGATCCGGCTGCGCGGCGAGAACGCGGAGCTGAAGGACGAGGTCACCGAGCTGGCGCGCAAATACAGCATCGTCACGCCCTACACGGCGTGGCTGATCGTCGAGGACGAGGCCAAACGCAACGTGGCGATGGATCGCCGGGTGTTGCCGCAGCTCCGGACGGACCTTGAGGCCCGAAGCCAGGCGGCGGCTTCCTACGACAGCTTCAAGAAGCTCAAGGAAGGCGACGTGGCGGTGGGCGGAGCGCAACTGGCCCGGGAATTGAAGGCGGCGGAACAGTCGGGCGTGTCGCAATCGCTGGCGAACCAGTCGGTGGTGCGCAGCTACGGTGGCGCGGCCCCGGCTGCGCCGCCGATGTCGGCCGTGCCATCTTCGGGACCGCGTCCGACGGTCACCAAGGCAACGCCCGGTGCCAGCGGCACGCTGTATCGGGCCAAGGCGGAATCCGAGGCCGCCGAACGGGTGGCGCAATACGCGCAGCAGAACCAGTTCGTGGGCGGCAAGAGCTTTTACCAGAACGGCGCGAAGTGGGTGGACGCGGAGGCGCAGCAGCTCAAGGACGCGAAGGTGGTGAAACTGCAGTTCGGCTCGACGGAATACTTCGCCCTGCTCACCAAGCAGCCGAAGGCGGCGCAATGGCTCGCACTGGGCCGCAACGTGCAGTTCGTGATGGACGGGACGCTTTACGAAGTGGCGGAGTGAGCCGGAACTTGGTGCGGGGGCTTCAGTTTCCAAAGCATATGCCCAAACTCCAGACACAGGAGGATGAGGAAGGGATTGTAGGTCCAGAACACGGCGCGGTTCCCGGTTTCCGGGTTGAGCAGCGCATCGGCCAGCCGCTGCCCTGCCGTCAACCAGAGCACATAGCCAGCGATGCGCCAGCGTCGGCCGGCGCTCGCCGGCACCGCGTGCGGCCCCACCACTGAGAACCAGATGGCCGGCGCAAATACCAGCGCGTAGGGCCGGGACGAGACGGAGATCATGGCCAGCAGGCCCAGCAGCCCGAACCATGCGAGCGGGTATTGGCGGGCGTGTCCCCGGTTCCACGCCTGGATCAGGAGCGCGAGCACGGCCACGAGGGTGAGCGCGGCCAAGGCGTTCACCGGAATGCTTCCGGGGGGCAGCCAGCCACTCAGGGTCCGCCACGGCATCCACACGGTGAACGTCTCATTCCGGTCGAAGATGTCACGGTTGCCCCGCAGCACTTCGCCAAAAATACGCACCGGGTCCGCCGCCATGCGTCCGCAGAGCCACAGATGCACGGTCAAATGGATGACGGCGGCCCAGACGAGGGCGAGGCGGCGCGGGCCGAGGCAGTAGAAAAAGAGGACCATCGGCCAGACGAGCGGGTATTTATACAGGCCCAGGGCCAGGAGCAGGCCGGACAGCGCAGGCCGGGCGGAGTCCGCCGCCCGGAGCGAGGCCAGCAGCATGGCGATGGCGAAGATCGTGTTCTGGCCGAGGCCCAGACTGTTGCGAAACGGCGCGCCGGCCAGCCACACGAAGATGCCTAGAAGGAGGTGATCCCAGGGCGGCGCGCGGTCGCGCAACCAGCCGCGCAGCGACACGAACAGCAGCGCCCCACATGCGAGGTTGATCCCGAGCCACACGACGCGGGCGATCTCCCAGGGCAGGCAGGTCAGGGGGATGACGGGCAGCAGGGCGGAGGGGAAGTAGTCGGGGTCCAGAGGCGTCTCGGACTGGTCGCCTAGGACGACTCGCACGCGGGCTTGCAGGGTGCCGTCCAACTTCAGCCGGTAGGGGTTTTCGCCGTGCAGTATCAGCCGTGCGGTCTGGTAGTTGATCTGGAAGTCGCACGGGCTGACGAGCGCGTTCCAGATGCCCCGGCCGAGGGAGCCAGCCGCCAGGAGGCCGGCGAGCAGGAGCACTGCGAACGGGACTTTTCGTTCGAGCCAGCTCATGGGCGCGAAGGCTGCCGGCGGGCCTGCCGCAGGGCGAAGGCGAGGTAGAGCCACGCGGCGAACGCGGCGACGAAGGCGTAGTCGAGGCAGTGCTCGAAGTGGTGCGCGGCGGCGAGTTCGCGCAGGTCGCTCTTGCGCAGGGCGAGGGAGGGCACGTCCACCTGGCGCAGCCGCCACATGATCCACAGCGGGAGGAGAGTGGCGACGGCGATCACCGCCAGACCGCGCCAGCACAAACGTGATTGAAACGCCCCGGCAGCGGCCCCGAGGCGCCGCTCCAGCCACCAGAGCGTTCCGAGGGCAAGACACAGCGTGAGCACACGGTGCGTCTCGATCTCGCGCGCCTGGTGCGCAAGATAAAGCGGGTTCGTGAAGGCAGGCAGCGGCGAGCCGGTAACCACCGTCACCGCCAGGAAGGCCACGATCCAGCCGCCAGCCAGCCGCAGGGCCGCCGCATTGGGTGCTCCCGCGCCGGTCAGACCCCGCACCACCAACGCCAAGCCGAAGCAAAAGGGCAGCGCATCCACCAAGTGCAGCCAGTGGTAGCGCCAGTGCGAACCGAATTCCCGCACTTCGCCCCGGGTATGATCCTGCATCAGCTCGGCGAGCACGACGTTTGCGCCCTCCCGCCACCACACGATGCCCAGCACGAGGGCCAGTCCTGCCACCAGTCCAAGCCCGAGTCGGCGGTGAGCGCGTCGCGCGGTCGCCCGCGAGGCTTCGGTGAGCGCGCCGAGCGGGCTGTGCCACGCGGCTGCGATGGCCACGGCTGCGGCGAGGAAGACGCACACCGGCAGCTCGCGCAGGAAGTGGCGGAAGTAGAAGATTGTTTCCAGCAGCGTCCGCTGGCCGTTTTCATGCACGACGACGGGGAACAGGTTCCACGTCTGGTGCCGGGCGGCCAGGAAGCCATACGATCCTGCCAGCACGGCGGCGGGAACCCCGAAGAGCAGCGCCTTCGCCAGTTGGTTGCGCGCGGCCCATGCCTTTGGAACGGGTCCCGCCATGGCCTCAGTGCGCGCGCGACCGGGGGCCGCCGGGCGAGGCCGCGGGCTGGACCACGTTGGCCACGGCCTTCTGGCCGAAGCGCAGCATGTGGTGCGTGTGGTTGTAGCGGAACATGCCGTTGCGGCCGATGGATTCGAAATTGCGGAAGCTGTGCAGCGTGTCGAGGACGGCGCGCACGCGGTCCTCCGCGCCAAGTTCCAGCACGGGATACGCGGTGGGGAGGCGTTTCACGCAGCCGCCCAGCACGTCCTTGGGGCTGAACCATTGGGCGGCTTCCAACTGCTTTTCCACGAGTGCGAGAATGTCCGCGTCCGAGGCGCGCCAAAGCGCGTCGCTGGCATCACAGGGGATTTCCACTGCGAGCATGGTCTGGTCCGACGGGGCCATGGCCGAACTGCGGTTCTTCGGCTCATATACGCGCGTCATCGGGCAGCCGAGGTCCGGGAAATACACCGAGCCGACGCGCGTGACGGACGGGCGGTTCAGGAAGACGGCGGCGAGCAGCACGTTGCGGAAGCGCAGGCGTCCGGCCTCGGCCAGCACATGCTCCGGGGGCGCGGGGTCAAGCAGCCGGGCCAGCACGGGCAACGGCAGCGTGCTGATGAGGTGTTTGACGGGCAGGAGTTCGCGGCCGTTGATCTCGACGGAGCGGATCTGGCCGCCCTCATGCAGCACGCGCGTCACCTTCGCGCCCGTGCGGAGATGCTCGCGACCGGCGGCGTCAGCCAGCTTGTCTGCGATCATGCCGAAGCCGTGCCGCGGGTAGTAGAACTTGCCGTCGAGATGCTTCGTCTTGGCGCGTCGGCCCACGGTGGTTTCGAGCAGGAACGTGCGCAGGCTCAGCCCTTGCAAGCGTGCGCCGGAGATGCTGGGCGAGAGCCGGTGGCAGGGCAGGCCCCAGAGCTTCTCCGAGTAGCCGAGCAGGAAGCGGTCGGCGATGTCCCGGCCGTAGGCGCGGATGGCGTAGGACTCGAAGCTGGCGTCCTTCGGCGGGCCTTTCAGGCGTTCGCGCGCCAGGCTGTGCGCGGCGCGGCCACACGCGCGGACGCCGAGGGACTTGAGGAGATTGAATGGCGAGAGGGGGAAATCCACCCAGCCGCCGCGATGGAAGATCTGGCTGGGGATGTTGCACGCGAGCAGGTCGTCGCCCAGCAGGGACTTCACCAGGCGGGTCATCTCCGGGTCCTGGTCGTGGAAACGGTGTGCGCCGGAATCGAAACGGAACGCGCCCTCCTGAAAGGTCACGGCGTTGCCGCCGACGCGCGGGGCGGCCTCCAGCAAAGTGAAGGAGAGCCCGGCCTGCCGTGCGAAGAACGCCGCCGCCAGCCCCGCCGGGCCGCCGCCGAGAATGGTCAGTTGGGGCACTTTGGCGGAGGAAGACGCGGAGTGGTGTTGTGCCGGTGCGGCAGTCGGGGTCACGCGGGGAAGGGTTTAGCTGCCGCCATCCGCCGGTCCGGTCCCGGCCCCAGAAACGGACGTCACCGAGCCCGCCTGGCTCAACCGGAGGTTGTAAAGCGAGACGGCGAGCGCGAACAGATTGGACACCAAGCCGACCGAATCAGGGTGTCCGACGCTGAAGTAGAGCATCAGGACCACGCTGCCGATCACGCTCAGCCACCAGAAGTTCGGCGGCACCACCGGCCGCCCGTGTCGGCGCGATGCGCTGACCTGCAGCAACCAGCGTCCGGCGAAGCAGGCGACGCCCGTATAGCCGATGGCCGTCCAGAGGGACAATTGAGGGAAGGCTTCGACGATATGGCTGGCACTGTTCATAAGATGCATTTGGCGAGGCTGGATTCCCCTCGGCGGCACGACCGGGCACGGAGAGTGTGTAACCGGCATACTTCCCGCCAGCCTATTTTTGCCGCCCACGAGTGGGGAAAAGTCCGATTAGGGGCGGTGCAGCAGCACGGTCACGCGGCCGTGAGGGTTGGTTCACGCTCTTGCTCTTACTCCTGCTCCTAATCTTAATCCTGCTCTGCTTTGTTCCCGTTCACCCCACAGGATTAGGATTAGGAGGGGACGGGAGGGGGTCAGGCCAGGATGCTCTTCACCAGCTCGCCGCTGATGTCGGTGAGGCGGTAGTCGCGGCCTTCGTGGCGGTGGGTGAGCTTGAGGTGGTCCACGCCGAGGAGGTGCAGGAGGGTGGCGTGGAAGTCGTGGACGCTCACGGGGTCGCGCGTGATGTTGTAGCCGAACTCGTCCGTCTCGCCGTGGACGCAGCCGGGCTTGAAGCCGCCGCCGGCCGCCCAGATGGTGAAGCAGCGGGGATGGTGGTCGCGGCCGAAGCTCTCGGGCTTGATCTCCCCCTGGCTGTAGGCGGTGCGGCCAAACTCGCCGCCCCAGATGACGATGGTGTCCTGGAGCAGGCCGCGCTGCTTGAGGTCCTTCACGAGCGCCGCCGCGCCCTGGTCCACTTCCTTCGCCTTGGCGGGCAGGTTCTTGGGCAGGCCGCCGTGATGGTCCCAGTCACGGTGGTTCAACTGGATGAAGCGCGCGCCGCGCTCGGCGAGGCGGCGGGCGATGATGCAGTTCGCGGCGAAGCTGGGCGTGCCCTTCTTCGCGCCGTAAAGCTCGAATATGGAATCGGGCTCCTTCGAGAGGTCCATCAGCTCCGGCACGCTGGTCTGCATGCTGAAGGCGAGTTCGTAGTTGGCGATCTGCGCGGCGATGGCGGGATCGCCGAGCGCGCCGAGCTGGAGGCGGTTCAGCTCGTTCATCGCATCAATGGTCGAGCGGCGCGCGGTGGCGCTGATGCCCGGCGGGTTGGAGAGGTAGAGCACGGCGTCGCCGGCGCTGCGGAAGGTGACGGCCCCGTGCTGTGCGGGCAGGAAGCCCGGGCCCCAGTAGCGGGATTGCAGGGGCTGGCCGCCGCCGCCGGAGTTCAGCGCGATGTAGGCGGGCAGGTCGGCGTTCTCGCTGCCAAGGCCGTAGCTGGTCCACGCGCCCATGGTCGGGCGGCCCGGCTGCTGGTGGCCGGTGCCGAAGAAGGTGACGGCGGGGTCGTGGTTGATGGCCTCGGTGAACATCGAGCGGATGAAGGTGGCCTCGTCCGCGACGCCCGCGATGCTCGGGAGCAGTTCGCTGAGGTCCATGCCGCCCTGGCCGTGCTTGCTGAACTTGAAGGGCGAGCCGACGCAGAAGTGGTTCTTCTGCCCGCTGGTCATGCCGGTGATGCGCTGGCCCTGCCGCACGGAGTCGGGCAGGTCCTTGCCGGTCATCTCGACGAGTTTGGGCTTGGGGTCGTAGAGATCGAGGTGCGACGGCGCGCCGGACATGAAGAGGTAGATGACGCGCTTGGCCTTGGGGGCATGGTGCAGGCGCTTGAGCAGGCCGGGCACGGCGGGGCCGTTGCCGGGAATGGCGGCGAAGGCGGCGGGCTTCAGCAGCGAGGCGAGGGCCAGCGCGCCGAGGCCGGTGGAGTTGCGCTGGAGGAAGGCGCGGCGGGTGAGGAATTGGGTGGGGGTCATGGTGGAAAGGGAAAGTCGTGGGTTGCAGCACCCCTCACCCCGGCCCTCTCCCCGTTGAGGGGAGAGGGGGAGGCGGACGGGCGGGGCTCGTGAGGTTGAGTGTGGCTCGCGGGCATGCTGCTCGTGGGTCCGATGAGTTACTGCGAGATAGTTTCGTTCAGGTTGAGGATGACGTTGGCGACGGCGGTCCAGGTGGCGAGCTCGATGCTGTTCGCGCCTTCGGGATTCTTATAGTCGCCGACTTTCAGGAGGGACTCGGCGGAGGCTTTCTCGGCGGTGAAGAGTTCGCGTTGCTTGGCCAAGGTCTTCTCCATGATGGCGCGTTCGACCGAGGTGGGAGTTCGCGCGAGGGCGAGACGCCAGGCGTAGGAGAGCTTGGCGGTGTCATCGGCACCGCCTTCCTTCTGGATGCGGACGGCGAAGGCGCGGGCAGCCTCGACATAGACGGGGTCATTCATCAGCACGAGCGACTGGAGGGGCGTGCTGGTGCGGGGGCGACCGGCGGCGCAGACCTCGCGGTTCGGCGCGTCGAAAGTGAGCAGGCTCGGGTAGGGCGTGCTGCGGCGGTGGTAGATGTAGAGCGCGCGGCGGTATTGGCCGTCATCGCGTTGGTGTTTCCAGCCGCCACCGGCCATCTCGTTCACTTCCCAGATGCCGGGCGGCTGATAGGGGAAGACTGGTTTGCCGCCGAGTTTCGTGTTCAGCAGGCCGGCGATGGCCAGGGCGTTGTCGCGGACGAACTCAGCGTCGAGCCGGCCGCGCGGGCCCCGGGCGAGCAGGCGGTTCTCCGTGTCCTTGGCGAGCAGCGCGGGCGTGACGGCGGCGCTCTGGCGGAAGGCCTGGCTCATCACCATTTGCTTGAGCGTGCGCTTCACATCCCAGTCGCGCGCGAAGTCGGCGGCGAGCCAGTTCAGCAGCTCGGGGTGGCTGGGCCATTCGCCCTGCGAACCAAAGTCGTTCACCGTCTTCACGAGGCCGGTGCCGAACATCATGGCCCAATAGCGGTTCACCGCCACGCGGGCGGTGAGTGGATGCTGCGGGGAGGCCAGCCAGTTGGCGAGGTCCAGGCGCGTGAGGCGGTTGGTCGAGGTGGTGGCGGGCTTGGGCAGGAAGGCCGGGAACGCGGCCTCGACCTTCTCGCCGTTCTTGTCGTAAGCGCCGCGCACTTTGATGAACGTGTCGCGCGGCTTCTCCATCTCGGCCATGACCATCACGGTGGGGATGGCTTTCTCGAAGTCCGTCTTGGCCTTGCGGACGTCCTCAGCCGCCTTTTTCGCAGCGAGGTAGTCAGTCGCCTGCGTCTCGCGGAAGAACTTGCGCAGCTTGTCGGCTTGCTCCTTGGTGCGCTTGGCCTTCTCGATGCTGGCGAGCGTGATGGTCGGGCCGCTGGCGAGCGTGACCACTTCCTTTTCGGTCAGCGTGCGCGGGAAGACGTGGAGTTCATCCACGCGCCCGGTGAAGGGCGAGCCACCGCCGCCGCGCCGACCGATGGCGAAGGGTGCGGTGGTCTTGATGGTGCCGGGAAGCTTGTCCTTAAGCACCTTGGTCGCCACCGGCTGGCCGTTGAGAAAAACCTTCACGCCCGCTGCCTTGCCCGAGCCGTCGTAGGTGAACGCAAGATGCTGGAAGCTGTCGGCGGGCAAGTCCTTCTCGGTCTGCACATGGATGGCTTCGTCGGGCCACTTGTGGATGAGGTGAACGCTCGCCTTCGCGGCGGCGAACTCGATATCCCAGCCACGGTAGTTCGGGGCGTTCTCCATCTTGCCGATGGGAGCACCGGTGGTCTTGGCGCTCGTGCGGACCCAGAGGCCGACGCTGAACTTGTCGGTCTTTTCGAAGTCATAGCGCGCGCCGAGATCGGCGTGGCCCTTGCCGTTGAGCAACAGCGAATCGCCCTCCGCGCCCTCGGCGAAACCGGCCTCACCCGCGAGCGTGCCCTCGATCTCCTTGCCGTCGTGCGTGACACCGTGCGCGTTGGTGTTCAGTGGGAAGTGGTCGAAGGGGCCGGCGACCTGGCGGGCGCTTGGGTCGGTGGTGACCTTGGTTTCCCAGGCGGCCTGGGCGGCGTCGAGCTTGCCTTCCAGTTCCTTCACCTGCTGGTCGTTGGTGGCGATCTGGGCGGCGAGCCGGGCGACTTCCTTTTCCTGCTCGGTCGAGGGCACCGACATGCGCGGCTCGGGGTTGAGCGTGCGGGTGCCGTCCTTGCCCTTCTCCGGGACGTTGTGGAAGAAGGCGTAGAGGCTGTAGAAGTCCTTTGCGGTGACAGGGTCGTATTTGTGATCGTGGCACTGCGCGCAGGCGATGCTCATGCCGAACCACGTCGTGCCCAGCGTGCTCACGCGGTCCACGAGGTAGATGTTGAGATACTCGGCGTCAATGATGCCGCCCTCGTCGGAGGTCATCACGTTGCGCATGAAGCCGCTGGCAACTTTTTGGTCCACGGTGGCGTTGGGCAGGAGGTCGCCGGCAAGCTGCTCGATGGTGAAGCGGTTGAAGGGCTTGTTGTCGTTGAAAGCCTTCACGACCCAGTCACGCCAAAGCCAGGTCTCGCGCAGAGAGTCGTTGTGGTAGCCGGCCGAGTCCGAGTGGCGCGCGAGGTCAAGCCACGGGACGGCAAGGCGTTCGCCATAGTGCGGGGAGGCGAGGAGGCGGTCCACGACGACCTCGTAAGCACGCGGGGACTTGTCAGCCAGGAAGGCGTCCACGTCGGCGGGCGTGGGCGGGAGGCCGGTGAGAGCGAAGGTGACCCGGCGGAGCAAGGTCTCGCGCGGGGCCTCAGGCTGGAACCGTAGCTTCTCGGCTTCAAGGCGGGCGGCAAGAAACGCATCTATCGAGTTGGGCGGGGAAGTGATTAGTGATTGAGTAATTAGTGGCTTCGGAGACTTCGGAGTAATTACTTCCTTACTAATCACTCCTGGGTTCAGTTTCGGCACCGGCGGTGGGACCACGGGTTCAAACGCCCAATGCCCTGCATACTTCGCGCCCTCGGCCACCCAGCGGCGGAACAGCTCCTTCTGCGCGGGGGTGATGGCCTTGTGCGTGTTCGGCGGGGGCATGAGGTCATCCGCATCCTTGGTGAAGAGGCGGGCGATGATCTCGGATTTCTCGGGCTGGCCGGGGACGATGGCTAGTTTGCCCGACGTGCCGGCCTTCAGGGCTTCCTCGCGCACGTCGAGGCGGAGCTTGCCCTTGCGCGCCTTGTCGTCGAAACCGTGGCATTTGAAGCAGGTGTCGGACATGACGGGCCGGATGTCGCGGTTGAAGTCCACGGGTGCGGGTTTGGCGCTGGGCGCGGCGGCAGCGAAGGCGGCGGTCAGCAGGAGCGCGGTCAGCACCGGGGCGGCACGAAAATGGTTCACTGGCATAGGCACGGCTTTGGACACGAGCCATCCGAAGGTCATTCACCCTGTGATAGCAGCGTCTGCACCCGCGCTGGCAGGGCGCGCTGTCCTCAGCGCGCCGCCGAAGGCTGGTGGCGTGCGGGTGATCGGCGGCGGGGTGAGGACACCCCGCCCTACCACTGCGGGTTCACGGCGGACAGGAGTGTCCGCCTCACGCGGGAGCTTTAGTCCACGAAGAGAAACTCGTTGGCCGAGAGGAGCACCTGCACGAGCTGCTCCCACGGCTTGAGCGGTGTCGCCACGGGGGCGTCCACGCCCTGGAAGTCCTTCTTCGCGTCCCATTGCTTGACGGGCACGGGCCGGGCCGCGGCGGCAGTGTTCAGCTCGGTGAGCACGGGCGACCATTTGAACTCGTCGCTGTTGAGGTTCGCACGGTAGTCCACAATGAAATCAATCGTGTCGCCAGCCTTCACGGCGGTGGAGGCCACCCGCAGCTCTTCATTGGAATTGTGAACAGTGACCGTGCGGAGCTGGCCGGCGGTGCTGTGGAAAATGAACGCCCGGACACCATCGCCCGCGCTGGTCTCGTGCGCGATGCGGCCTTCGATGGCCACGACGCAGTCGCGTGGCGCCACCCAGCGGCGGATGACCGCGTGCTGGAGGTCGTTGCCCGCGTGCCCGCCCTCGGCGGTGAGCTGCGCCCAGCCAAGCTTGGCATCGGGCCACTGCGGGCCGCCCTGCCAGGCCTTGCCGGTGAAGTGCGGGAGCGCGGTGAAGCCCTTGAGCGCGCGCGCGGCCTCGTCGTATTCGCCCCAGCCGTAGCGCCATTGGTTTTCCGGCGGCGGACGAACGGGCTTGGGCTGGTTCGCCTCGGCCTCGGCCACGAACCGCACGGCGGCGGCGGCCTGCGCGGGCGTCGGCTCGCGTTGGTAGAGGGCGCGGTAGAGCAGGCGGACTTTCTCCTCCGGTGATTTGAGGCTGGTGAAATCGCTGCGCGTGGCAAGCGTCTTGCCCCGGGCGGCGACGAACGGGTGGTTGAGGAAGAACAGCGCCTGCTGCGAGACGGTCGTCTCGTGCCGCTGCGGGATGTGGAGGTCGGGGTTCGCGAAGTCGAAGACACGGAAGACGCCGGGAAGAAACTGGCGGTCCACGAGGCCGTAGAGGCTGCGGCGCTTGCTGTTGAACATGTCCACGGGCTTGCCGCCGGGGCTCAGGTCGAGTTCACCGCTGGCGGCGAGGAGGGAGTCGCGGAGTTCCTCGAAGTCGAGGCGCTGGCGATTGGCGCGCCAGAGGAGGCGGTTGGAGGGATCAAGGGTTGAAGGGTTGAAAGGTTGAAGGGTTGAAGAGTCAGGGCGGGTGCGTCCGTTCACCCCTTCAACTTTTGAACTTTTCAACTCTTCAACCCCACTCCCTTGCTGATACGCCGCGCTCGTCAGCATGAGCCGGTGCATCGCCTTCACGCTCCAGCCCTCGGCGACGAAGCGGCGGGCGAGCCAGTCGAGCAGCTCGGGGTGGCTGGGCGGCTCGGCGCGCAGGCCGAAATCGCTGGGTGTCTTCACCAGGCCGGCTCCGAAGTGGTGGAGCCAGAGGCGGTTCATCATCACGCGGGCGGTGAGCGGGTTGTCGGGGCTGGCGATGGCGCGCGCGAGTTCGAGCCGGCCGCTGCCGTGTGTGAAGGGCTGGCGCTGCGGACCGGAAACGGCCTGCAGGAACTGGCGGGGCACCTCGGGGCCTTTGTTCTTCGGGTCGCCGCGCAGGAAGACCCGCGGGTTCTGCTGCGGTTCGCGGTCGGTGACGATGAGCGCCTGGGCCGGCGAGATGGGCGTGCGGATGAGGTGGCGGTCCACTTCGCCCTGCAGCTTCCACAGCTCCTCGGTGACGCGCGTGGTGAAGAGCTGCTCGGTGTTCACGATGCCGTCGTCCGGGATGACGGCGGGGGAGGTGTCGGCGTAGAGCACCAGGCGCAGCGCCTCGGCCTGCGGGTCGGCCAGGGCGGTGGGCGGCGGGGTGTTGTTGGTCTTGGCCTGGGCGAGCGCGGTCTGCCACTGCTGCTCAATTTCGGCGAAGACTTTGCCGTAACGCTCGGCGACCTCGCGCATGGACTGGGGCGGAGTGGTGAAAGCGGCTTGGAGTTTCGCGTTGGGAGCTTTGAGTTGGGCGGCCCCCGGTCCGAAGGACTTTTCCGGCTGGCTGGCGCAGGCGTGCCAGACTGACCAGATGGGATCGGCGCGCTGCCGGGCCTGTTCCAGATACGCCTGCCAACGGCGGACACTCGTGGGGATGAGGTCAGTGGGGGTGAGGATCTGGTCGAAGCCTTCTTCGGGATACTTGTGCAGTTCGAGCTGCGCAATGAGGTAGTCCGTCACCCGGGCACGGATGCGGGCGGCGGCTTCAGCGCGGCGCGTGGCCATGGTGGTGTTCCGCTTGTCGAGGCGGGTCTGGTATTCCTTCTCGAAGGCGGCGAACGCCTCCGTGCGCTCGGCGGGGGACTCAATCGGCACCATCGTATCCGCCGTGCTTTGGAAGACGCCGTAGAGCGAGTAGTAATCGGCGGTAGGGATGGGATCGTATTTGTGATCGTGGCAACGGGCGCACTGAACGGTCAGCCCCATGGTGCCGCGGGTGACCACGTCAATGCGGTCGTCAATGATGTCGTGCGTCACGCCGAGGAAACGGCGACCCACCGTCAAGAACCCCAGCGCGGCCAGGTCGGAAAGTGAAGAGTGATTAGTAATTTGTGAAGTGGGGGTCGTGTCCGCGCCAGCTTCGCTGACTTTGGACTTTGGACTCTGGACCTTGGACCATTCGACTAGCTGGTCCCCGGCGACCTGGAGCATCAGAAAGCGGTCATAGGGCAGATCGCGGTTGAACGCGTTGACGACCCAGTCGCGGTAGGCGTGGGAGTGGGTGAAGAAGCGTTCCTCGCGGGCATAGACGTAGCCCTTGGTGTCCGCGTAGCGCGCCACGTCCAGCCACTGGCGGGCGGAGCGTTCGCCGTATTGGGGCGAGGCGAGGAGGCGGTTGACGAGATTGGCGACTGCCGATTGGCGATTGCCGGTTGAGGACTCATTCGCGAACGCCTCGACCTCTGCGCGCGTTGGCGGGAGGCCGGTGAGGTCGTAGGTCATCCGGCGGATGAGGGTGCGCGGGTCGGCGGGCGGCGAGGGCTTGAGGCCGCTGGCCTCCAGCTTCGCGAGGATGAACTGGTCCACGGGTGACTTCGGCCAAGCGGTGTCCTTCACCTTGGGCAACGGCTGGTCGCGCGGGGGCACGAAGGCCCAATGCGGCTTCCCACTTTGAACTTTGGACTTTGAGCTTTGAACTTCGGCGACGCGCGGGTCGGGCGCGCCGGCGTTGATCCATTGCGCGACGTTCGCGATCTGCTCGGCGGAGAGCTTGCGCTTGGGCGGCATCTGGAAGTCGGCACGGGTGTGGCGGATGGCCTTGAGCAGCAGGCTCTTCTCCGCGTCGCCGGGGATGATGGCGGGTTCGCCGGACTTGCCGCCAAGGCGGAGTCCGTCGCGGGTGTCCAGGCGCAGGCCGCCCTTGAGCGATTTGCTTTCCGCGCTATGACACTCGTAACAGTGCTGGGCCAGGAGGGGGCGAATGCGACGCTCGAAGAAATCGAACTCGGACGAGGCGGCCCATCCCGGGCTCGCAGCCATGAGGAAAACCATGGTTCCCAGCATTAGGGCGCGCGGCGCGCGTGCGGGCTTAAGCGTGCAGGCTGGTGATTGGGCGCGTTGGTCCACGTCGGGCATTGTGACTCTGACGCAGAACTGCGGGCGGGATTCGTGCGGAGAAACGGAGGCTGGCCAAGGTTCCGGTGGCTGCTCCCCCGGCACGCAGTCCAATCAGTGCGTAAAACAGTTGTGACCGGCACGCGGACTCCGCACCATTGCGGCGCATGGTGAATGCGTCAGATACCAAGCCGGTGACCGATCGTCCCGGAGCGTCCCGGGACCACGTCTGGATCGCCGCCGCCGTGGTGGTGGGGGTGGTGCTGTCCCTGGGCATGTTTCACCGGGTGCGTCAGTGGGATGAGGAGCGGGCGGAACTGCACCTGTCCCTGCAGGCGCAGGCGGCAGCAGGGGCAGTCTGGGCCTCGGCGGAAACCTGCGACGAGGTGCTGCACAATCTGGCGGAGCTGATGGGCCGGAAGGGCGACTTGTCCCGGGCGGAATTCGCGGAGGTCACGCTCCCGCTGCTGCGGCGGCACCCGGGTCTGCGGGCACTGGAATGGGTGCCGGTGGTGCCATCGGCGGAGCGAGCGCGGGTGGAGGAGCAGGCCCGGCGGGAACTGGGACGACCGTTCGATTTCACGCAAACCAACGGCATTGGCGGCATGCAACGCACGGGGAATCGGGCCCTGCACACTCCCATTCTCTACGTCGAGCCGCTGGCGGGCAACGAGGCGGCGCTGGGCTTTGATCTCGCGACCGGGCCGAACCGCACCAAGCTGGCGCGCGCCTGCGATCTCGGGGACCTCGTCCTCTCGCAGCCCATCCGGCTGGTGCAGGAGACCGCGCGGCAACTGGGCTATGTGGCCATCATGCCCGTTTATCGCAACGGCGGGATTCCCCGGACCGAGGCGGAAAGGCGGGTGCGCTTGACGGGATTTGTGCAGGGGGTGTTCCGGGCGGGGGATTTTTTGCATGCCGTGATCGGGGGCGCTCCGCCGGGCATGCTGGACATGATGGTGCTCGACCTGACGGCGGACAATCCGGAGCGCGTGGTGCATTTCTTGCCGGCCAAGGAAGTGGCGGGGGAACGCGCGCCGACCGAGCCGGAAGTGCGCGCCGGGTGGCACTCGGAGCAGCGCATGAAACTGGGCGAACGCCAGTTTGCACTGCTGTTCCGCGCCAGCCCGAGCGCTATGGCGGGTCTGCGGACGCTGAATCCCTACGGCGCCCTGTTGAGCGGGCTGCTGCTGACTGCCGGGGGTGCGTATTACCTGCGCACGCTGCTGCGGCGGGCCGCCCGGGTGCGCGCGGAGGTGGCGACGCGCACGGACCAGTTGTCCAAGACGAGCACGCGGCTGGTGAACGAGGCGGCCGCCCGGCGGGAGGCGGAGCGGGAGGCCGCGCGGCAGCTCCAGCTTCTGCGCACCCTGGTGGATGCGATTCCCGACTCGATCTACATCAAGGACAAGGACGGACGCTTCCTGCTGCACAATGCCGCGAATCGCCGTGTGCTCGCCCTCGCTCCGGGCGATGATGGCACCGGCCGGACGGTCCATGACTTTCCGGCGACCCAAACCCATGCCGAAGCCTACACCGCCGACGACCGCACGGTGCTCGTGAGCGGCCAGGCGGTCGTCAACCGCGAGGAATCCTTCACCCAGCCCAACGGCTCCACGGGCTGGTTTCTTACGACGAAGGTGCCGGTGCGCGACGAGCAGGGGACGGTCACGGGGATCGTGGGCGTGAGCCGGGACATCACTGAACGGCGGCGCGAGCAGCAGGCGCTGGCCGACAGCGAGGCGCGCTTCCGCGTGCTGTTTGAAAGCTCGCCGGACGCCGTGTTCGTGGAGAGCAGCGAGGGCATCGTCCTGGACGCCAACCCGGCGGCCTGCCGGCTCCACGCCATGGCGCGCGGGGAACTGCTCGGCCGGCACGTCACCGAACTCGTCCCGCCCGAGCGCCGGGCGGAGGTGAACAACAGTTTCGCCAGCCTGTTCTCGCAGGAAACCCTGATCCGCGAGAGCGAGAGCCTCACCAAGGACGGACGCGTCATCCCCATCGAGCTGGCCGCGCGCCGGTTTGAGCATGCCGGGAAGGTCGCCGCGCTGGTCCATGTGCGGGACATTTCAGAGCGCCGCCAGACGCAGGTCGCCCTGGAGCGGCGGGACCGCATCCTTCACGTCGTCACGCGCGCCGCCCAGTCGCTGTTGCACGCGCAGTCCTGGCAGGCCGTCGCGCCGGAGGTGCTCGCGGAACTGGGGCAGGCCACTTCCACCAGCGCGGTCTGCCTGTTTGCAAACGACCTGCTCGACGGTCTGCCGGGTTTCCGCGTCGTCTCGCATTGGCCGCCCGAGCGGAAGTCGGCCGGCGATGGCGCGGTGCTGGGCTATGCCGCCGAGGGCTGCTGCCGCTGGCACGAGCTGATGGCCGGCGGCGTCACCGTCCATGGGCGCGTGCGCGAACTGCCCGCTGCGGAACGGCCGCTGCCGGTGCGCATGGGCCTGCGGTCCCTGGCGCTCACGCCCATCTTCGCGGGCGATGTGTGGTGGGGCTTCTTGGCGCTGGGCCAGGCGGATCAGGAGCGGGACTGGTTCTCCGTCGAACTGGAGGCGGTGAAGACCGCCGCCGAAGTCTTTGGCGCGGCCATCCAGCGGGCCACCGCCGAGGCGGACCGGGCACGGATTGACGCCCGGCTGCAGGAGACGCAGAAGCTGGAGAGCCTCGGGGTGCTGGCTGGTGGCATCGCGCACGACTTCAACAACCTGCTCACGAGCATCCTCGGCAATGCGAGCCTCGCCCGGCTGGACTTGCCGCCACGCTCGCCCGTTGAGCACGCGCTGGAGCAGATTGAGCAGACGTCGTTGCGCGCCGCCGACCTGTGCAAGCAAATGCTGGCCTACGCGGGCAAGGGCCGCTTCGTGGTGCAGCCGCTGGACCTCACCCGGCTGGTGCACGACACCACGCACCTGCTCCAGGTTTCGATCAGCAAGAAGGCCGTGTTGAGATTCGACCTGACCACTGGCCTGCCGCCGGTGATGGCGGATGCTTCCCAGCTCCGGCAGATCGTGATGAACCTCGTCATCAACGCTTCCGAGGCCATCGGGGACCGCAGCGGCATCATCGCCATTTCCACGGGGCTCGTCCGGGCCAACCGCCGCTACCTGGCGGAAACCCAGCTCGCGGGAAACCTGCCGGAAGGGGATTATGTCTTCCTCGAAGTCAGCGACACCGGCTGCGGCATGACGCCCGAACTCAAGGCGCGCATCTTCGAGCCGTTCTTCACCACGAAGTTCACGGGGCGCGGCCTGGGCCTGGCCGCCGTGCTTGGGATCGTGCGCGGGCACCGGGGGGCGCTGCGGATTTACAGCGAGCCGGGGCGCGGCAGCACCTTCAAGCTGCTCCTGCCGATCGCCGCCGGGGCCGTGGTGGAGCCGCCGCCCGCTCATGTGCTGGCGGATGGCTGGCGCGGGACCGGGCGAATCCTGCTGGCGGAGGATGAGGAAACCGTCCGCACCGTCGTGGCGCGCGTGCTGGAGAACCTCGGCTTCACCGTCACGCTGGCGGCGGACGGGCGGGAGGCGGCCAACCTGTTTGAGGCGCAGCCCGATGCGTTCACCCTGGTGGTGATGGACCTGACCATGCCGCACTTGGATGGGGCCGAGGCCTTCGCGCGGATGCGCCGGGTGCGCCCGGACGTGCGGGTGCTGCTCATGAGCGGCTTCAGCGAGCATGACGCGACGATCACGTTCGCGGGGAAGGGGCTGGCTGGCTTCCTACAGAAGCCGTTCGAGCTGGGGCACCTCCGGGACAAGATCCGGGCGGTATTTGAGAGGGTGGAATAAAATGTGCCGCGCGCAATGCGTAAGCACGGCGCACTTCTTCTCCCTCTCCCCCATCGGGGGAGAGGGCCGGGGTGAG
>CAZCBE010000077.1:29833-33012 GCA_964496695.1 uncultured Klebsiella sp. | reverse complement strand
TGCCCACAACCCTTTCCGCAAAGCGACCCTTTTTCCATTTCGGAGTTCGGGCTTATGCGAGGCCGGTTTGTGTCGGCCTGTCTCACGGGTGGGAACTGGTTGAAGTTGCGGGCTGGTTCGCCTTTGGCTGGCTGTTCGATGGGACGGAGGGGCGTTCTTTCAGCCGGTAGTGGCCGATGATTGCATAGCGGAAGAGCAGGTCCTCCTCCTGCGCACCGCGGCCGATGTTGTGAATGACCAAAGGGACAGCCGCCGCGCTTCGGTCAGAGATAACCCCGATATGCAAGAGACCCCGGCCCAGATCCCAGGCGACAATGTCGCCGGGCAGGTAGGTCTCCTTCGACTTCAGCTTCTCGTTCAAGGCCACATGGTGCCGCTCGAAATAGCGCATGAGATTTGGCACGCGCCGGTGGTCAATGTTTCGGTCGGGCTTCTTCAGGCCCCACTTCTGAGGATAGACACTGAAGTTCGCCTGCATGTCCTCGTGAACGGCTTGCTGCAGGTCAATGCCCATCTTCCGCAGGGCGCGCACCACCACGTCACTGCAAACTCCCCTGTGCGGTGGCACATCACCGCCCGGGTAAGCGAGCGAGGTGTAGGCGGGATCGTAACTCGTGGTCACGCCGATTTGCTGGCGGGCGGCAGCGGCGATGCGAGGGCCGAGGGAGGTGGGCGATTGTGCCGCAGCGTTCCCCAAGAGGACAACCGCCAACAGAAACAAGGAGTTCCAGATGCGGCGCGGGGCAAGCCAGCGGCCAAGCATCAGAGGTAAATTCACACGACAGTTGTCCTGCGTGACGTGGATTCTGTCAACGACATGGCCGCCAAAGGGCGAAGCTGGGGCGGTCCGTTTGAGGACGCAGCAACATGAGCCAGCCTGTAGCCAGTTCGAGCGCATCAGGGCAAGCGTGGCCCTCTGCGGCGTGAACGCCGCGCTCCACGCTTACGGCAGTCCGGTTTCGGGGTGCCTTGGCAGGATGGCCCGAGTTTACCTCGCCCGCGTTGCGTGCACCGCTTCGAGGCGGACGCCGTTCACGCCGAAGGGCAGGCGATGCTCATCGTCCTGATTCATCGGCTCGGAGGCTGCAAGCTCCCTCGAGGTGCGCTTGGGCGTGGCCGTGGCGCCGAGGCGGCCGCACTCCAGACACAACCATTGCAGGTTGGCCCAGTCCGCCTCGTCGCTCAGGGCGAAGACATCCAGATGGGAGCGTTTCCCGACGCCGTGCAGATAGGCGTGAGCCGACCGGGCGGAGACAGAGGGCTGGTTGTCCGGGTCAAACAGCAGGACCAGCGCGCCGGCCGCGTTGACGCGCCGCTGCAGCCAGGCTTCGATCCAGGTCTTGGTCTCGTGCGGCACACCGTTGTCCTCGCGGAGCGCGAGGATGATCATGTCGGCGGCGACCGCTTCGCGGACGGCGCTTTCCGCGAGTTCCGCCAGCCGGAGCATGCTGAACTTCCAGATGTTCACCACGAGATGGCAGTCCGGGGCCAGGGTGCGGCCGATGGAGTCGAGGACGTGCTTGGCGCGCACGCCCATGGGGACATCATCGTAGGCGACTACGACATGGAACGGCGTCCTGAGTTCAGGGGTGGATTGTTCCAGCAGCGGAGAGGTGAGCTTCGGTTTCATGATGGGTGGGGAAGGTTCGCCGTTGAAAAATTCAATAAGGTCGCATGGCCAATATCGCCATGGGGTCAAACCTGTAAGGTGCCAGGTGAGCAGTCATATTTTCGAGCGATATGGACCCTGGCAACGAAGCCGACGGAAGAATTTCTGAGGGCTACGGCGCAGCCGGGAAGGAACGGTTCGTAAAGACCGGCGTCCGGTTGGTGAACAGGGTGGTGCGGTTGGTAAAGACCGGCGAACTGTTGGTGAACGCGGTCGTGCGGTTCGTGAAGACTGGCGTGCTATTGGTGAACACCGGGGTGCGGTTGATGAAGACCGGAGTGCTGTTGGTGAAGGGAGGAGTGGAATTGATGAACTGCGGGGTGCGGTTCGTGAACGAGGGCGTGGTGTTCGTGAAGATGGGGCGATTCGGGAAGGCCTGCACCTGAGCGAAGACTTTGACAGTGCGGTTCGTGGGGCTGGCTGGTTTATTGGTGGCCGGAGGACTCGGCGGCACAGGGATGCCGGGTGCTGGCGGTGACGGTGGCAGGATGGGTGACGGCGGCTGAATGGGCGCCGGGGGTAGGATCGGTGCGGGAGGGAGCGGGGCTGCAGGTGATGGGGCTGGGGAGCGGGGGCCGGGAGGGGCGAGTTTGGCCGGAGGGTTTGTTTGAGCTGGCAGTGTCCAGCCGCCGCTCACCATCACAGCCGTCACCGCCACCCACCGCACGGCCCGCATGATTTTGTTGTGCATAAGATTTCAGGATTGGGGGCCGGCAGATCGCTTGGAAAATCACTTCCGCTGAACTCAGGCGGGAAGAGAGACGATGCTCGAACGGTCAGGAGAGCGTTTCGCAGGCGCGCTCCAGCGGGCAGCAGCAAAGCTGTGGAACCACGACGCCGAGGGAGAGAAGGAAGCGGGGCGCACATCCGCCAGACCACCCGCCATGGGCAGGCTCCGACTGTGATGTGAGGTGTGTCGTTGATCCTTCATTTCGGAGGGCAGTTCGCAGGGTGTCATAAGCAGGCGCACCATAGGCCGGTGGACGGGCGAGAACGATGGGGTGTTAGCCTATGGGGTGTTGACCCCATTTGCGGTGCAGCCACTCGCGTTCAGTCTCGGGAGACATGAACATCCAGAACGCCCCCCTGCCCCGCACGGTCACGAAACGGCACATGCCCCTCCGCCTGAGCCTGTGCTGTGTCCTGGCCATCTGCGGTGTGAATCCGTCGCACAGCCAGGCGCAGGAGGATGGCAGCGTGGAAGTCATCGCCGCGGACATCATCATCGTCCGTCCGCTGTGCCTCGTGGCCACGTTGGTCGGCTCGGCGCTGTTCGTGGTCGCCCTGCCCATCGCCTTGGTGACCAAGGACACGCATGAAGTGGGCCGGAAGCTGGTCGCCTTGCCGGCCCGGGCCACGTTCAAGCGGCGGCTGGGAGACATGACCAGTCTTACGAATCCTTAAGGCGTTCGGGGGAGAGGCGGGGAGGTTTCACGAATCAGGGGGGAGGAATGGGTCTGCTCCCAAACCGAGGTTTTGGCAGGAAAATTAGGGGCAGGAAAATTGGGGA
>CAZCBE010000077.1:0-29733 GCA_964496695.1 uncultured Klebsiella sp. | reverse complement strand
GAACCGAGGTTTTGGCAGGAAAATTAGGGGCAGGAAAATTGGGGAAGAGATCTCACTGCCCTTGATTGGCTGGTCTCTGATTCCAGCAAGTCCCGTAAGAGATGAGGTCAGAAAAATGGGGTCAGGAAGATCTCAAGATCATGTCCTTCCACTATGAGTCGGCAGGCGGCCGCCGGTCGCCCCCCTCACCCCAACCCTCTCCCCTCCTCCGAGGAAGGGAGAGAGAGCCGGAGCGTGGGGGCACCGTCATGGCCCGAGCGTCCAACGACCAGGCATGAGGAATCGGCATCGGAGTTTCTGGCAGGGCGAACTCGCGCTTTGTTCGTGAGCGACAAGCCGCTGGGAAGACAGCGCTTCCGCCGGCCGGGCTCAGTCTTCCACGGTGAAACCGACTTTGATGGTCACCTGCCAGTGCTGCACCTTGCCCTGGTCAATGCTGCCCCGTGTCTCGGTGACTTGGAACCAGCGCAGGTTCTTGATGGTGGCGTGGGCGCGGCGGATGGCCTTGGCCACGGCATCCTCGACGGATTTCGTGGAGGTGCCGGTGAGTTCGATCAGCTTATAGACGTGGTCTTTCATGGGAGGGCCTTTCGCATTCGAAATGGGGAGGCGGGTGGCTATTTGCCCAGGCCCGGGGGCGGGTTCAGACGTGCGGGCGCACTGCCGGTGGCTGGCGGACGATTCGCCGGCGCTGGCGGACGGCTGGCCGGGGCCGGGCGGTTGGAGATGACAGGGGACGGTTTCGCCGGGGCCGGCCGGCTGATGGGGGCTGGCGGGGGGCTGGAGGGGGCGGGCTGGCGGTTCGCGGGGGCGGGCTGCTGGTTCGTGACCGGCGGCGGCCGTTGGGCGGATGGCACGGTGGGATTCGCAGCCGGTGCATTCGTGACCCCGGGCTGCGCCGGATTTGGAGCGCGCTGCATCGGTTGTGCGGGCAGCATCGGTTGCGCGGGCAGCATGGGCTGTGCTGGCAGCACGGGCTGCGCGGGCAACATCTTCTGGGCTGGCAGCATAGGCTGGGCGGGGAGTGTCGGTTGACGGGTCAGGATTGGCTGGGCCGGCAGCATGGG
Organism: uncultured Klebsiella sp.; assembly: GCA_964496695.1. Classification (GTDB taxonomy): domain Bacteria; phylum Verrucomicrobiota; class Verrucomicrobiia; order Limisphaerales; family SXTU01; genus SXTU01. Next base: position 28,666 of record CAZCBE010000077.1, on the reverse strand, counting down.
TTGTGCGGGCAGCATGGGTTGTGGTGGCAGCATAGGCTGGGCGGGCAACATCGGCTGCGCCGGGAGCGTAGGTTGGGCCGGCAGGACGGGCTGCACCGGCAGCATCGGCTGCGGCGGCAAGATCTTCGGTGGGGGCAGGATCGGCGCCGCCGGCAGGATCGGGGAGGCGGGCAGAAATGGATTGGCCGGAGCAGTCGGGCGTCCCGGAGCGTTGGTGTTCGCCGGAGCATTCGTCTGCGCCAGCGCGTTCGTGCCGACGGAGGCCAGGACCATTAAGCAGGCGATCAAGGGTGCCACCCAAGTCACCCGGCAGGGTGTGGGCGAACGTCCGTCGGGCAAGATACCATTAGTCATGGTTTTCATAGTGGCATTGAGGTTCCTGCCGCCAATCAGGTGAAGGCCGGTGTGACATGCCTCCACAGGCAGCCAGGCGAAAGAACCACGACGTTGAGGCGAAGGCCGACCGAACTGACGCCATCTGGCCTGCCGATGCCGGGCAGCGGCGGGAAGCCAAGGTGCGCCGTTGGTTCTCTCTGGTGGATGATGCGAAGTGTTTCATAAGCCCAAGGAACGCTACGCCCGGCGGGAGGATTTGCAAAATCTCCGCCCGCCCGGGCGGCACGCATTACCGAACGCCGGGAGGGCGGTTCGTGAAGATCGGCGTGCTGTTGGTGAAGATCCGCGTGCTGTTTGTGAACTCGGGAGTGGTGTTCGTGAAGAGCGGGGTGCGGTTCGTGAAGACCGGCGTGGTGTTGGAAAACACCGGCGTGACATTCGTGAACAATGGCGTGGTGTTGGTGAAGATGGGCGTGCGGTTCGGAAAGGCCGGGGTCACGTTCGTGGGACCGCTGGGCCCGTTGGTGTCAGGCGGCAGCGGGGCCGGTGGTGAGGGCGGCGCCGGCTGCGTGGGAGGCGAGGGTGGCACCGGCTGCGACGGCGGCGCGGGAGGCGTCGGTTGCGATGGCGGCGTGGGCGGGGACGGGGGCACGGGCTGAGCCGGTGGGGCCGGGTGGGCGGGAGCCGTCTGCGCCCGGAGGTCCAGACCGGTGCCGACGAACACACCTGCCAGACTCAGCCCCAGCACGGCGACGGCGAGCCATGGGTTGGTCTGCCTGGGGTGCGGGTGGTTTCCAGATCGCTGTTGGTTGACGCTTGGTTTCAGTGCAAGGTTCGTTTTCATGGCAGTGGCAGTTCATGGTGAATGGATGCGGGGGCTTCGGCAAAACGGAGCCGCGCTGGGCACCGCAGCGATGAAGGCAGCACGCGGCGAAGGAGGCCGACCAATCCTCCGCCCTGCCCACCGAGGCCGAGCCCCGGTGCGGATGGGAGGCCCGTTTCCGGGCCTGAGTTTCGAATGACAACTCGCAGCTTTCATACGCTATTAGAACTCTCCTTCGGTTATAGAGCGGGTTCAATGGGTGGGGGAAAGATCGTTTGACAGGAAGACGATCCGAGGTTCGGAAACAGGCGCGCGGGACGACAAGTCAAAGGGGTGCAGCGTTCAAACCGAATCCCGAGGCGACACACCGAGTTTTGACGCGAATTGCACTAATTGACGCGGATTTTTGAGCCGGCCAATTCGCGATAATTCGCGCAATTCGCGTCAAAAAACACCCTCGGCTCCGGGGTATTATAGCAAGGTGCGCCCTCTGGCGACCGCACTCCGCCCCCGTTAGGTGGTTACGGGGACCGGTTTCAACACGGGCTTGGTGGCATCCAGGGCCAGGGAGATGAAGCCGTAGATGAAGAGCGAACTGGCGCAGAGGATGAAGACGTTGCGCTGGCCGGTGCCGCCGCTCTTGCCCAGCTCGAGCAGCAGCGGGACAAGCATGGAGATGGCGGACGCGCCGAAGTTGCCCCACATGTTGCCCCAGCCAAAGGCAGCGGCGGTCGCGCGGCCACCTACGTCCTGCATGAAGGCCCAGGTAGCCGGATTGCCCATGTCCACGGCGAACGACACCATGCAACAGCAGGCGACCACGCCCCACGCGGAGTCCTGGGTGAGGCAGACCAAGTAGGCGGAGCCTCCCAGACAGCCTCCGGCACACATCGGCAGCACGCGGCCCCAGCGCAGGCCGAAACGCCGCACGCTCAAGTCCGCCAGCCACCCGCCGACGAGCTGGCCCACCATGCCGAAGGCGAGCACCAGCGTGACCATGCGCCCGCCGGCAACGTCCTCGACACCTTTCTGCTCCTTCAGATATGTGGGGAGCCAGGTGATGAGGAAGGCCCAGCCGACGTTCGTGAAGAGCTGGCCGAGGGAGTTGAGCCAGAGGCTGCGGCTGCGGCAAAATGCGCCCAACATGCCGATGAATTCACGGGTGGGCACGGGCGGTTCGACGGGGGGCTTGCCGATGATGGCGCGCTCGGCGTCGTTGCAGTCGGGATGTTCCTCGGGCCGATCGCGCACCACATACCAGTAGATGGCGGCGATAAAGATACCGACCAAGCCGTCAATCCACAGGGGGCGTCGCCAGTGGCCAAGCTCGATGACCATCCAAGCGGTGATAAAGGGTGCGAGGGTGCCGCCGATGCGTCCACCAAAGGCCACCAAGGCGCTGCACCGGGCGCGGGACTGCAAGGGAATCCAGCGCCGGATGATCGCGCCGCTGGTGGGATACGCGCCGGCTTCGGCAGCGCCGCACAGCAGCCGCATACAAAGCAAACCGGCGAAGGTGGACATGAAACCGGTCAGCGCGGTGAAGAGAGACCAGAGCACAATGTAGGCGGTGAGCATCTTCCGCGCGCCGAAGCGGTCGCTGGCCCAGCCGGTCGGGACTTGGAAGATGGCGTAGGAAAAGAAGAACGCGCCCAAGATGCGTCCGATCTCTTCCTTCGTCAGCGGCATGTCGGTCTTGAAGGACGCGGACTTCACGATCTCGGCCAGACAGATGCGGTCCAGGTAGAGGATGAACGCCATCAGCATGCTGACGGCGATGATGCGGTGGCGGATGTTGGTGGGGGCGGCGGCGGACATGATGGACGAGGCTAGGAAATAGGAAGCATTTGAACGCTGAAAGCCCGGCTCTCATTAGCACCCGGCTTCAGCCGGGTGGACGGACTACCCGTGAGCGAAAAACTGGTTAAACAGTTTTTCCCCGCCGCCGCCCAAAACACCCGGCCGGGTGCTAATGAGAGGGGCGGATTCACGCGGCTCGCAGGCCTACGGGCTGAGGGTTGGCTGAACACAGATCAGTTTTCGCTGGGTGGTCGGACGAACTTCTCCACGGATTGCATCAGACCTCTCATGTAGCCGTAGGCGAAGAGGCGGCCGAGCATGGTGTAGCCGGGCTCGCCATTCTCCTCGCCGATGAGCTGCGGGACGTGGTCGGGGCGCATCGGGCCAGCGAAGCCCGCTGCACGATACGCGGCCATCGCGGCGACCATGTCGGTGGGGCCGTTGTCGTGGAAGGTCTCGACGAACTGCTCCGGCCCCGTGCCGCGCACGTCGCGGAAATGGACATAGCGGATGTGCGGGCCAAGGCGGCGGATGGTGGCAGGGATGTCCGCGCCCATGGCCGCAAAGGTGCCCTGGCAGAAGCAGATGCCGTTGTGCGCGCTGGGGACGAGGCGGACGAGGCGCTCGAAGTTCGTGACCGAGTTCATGATGCGGGCCTTGCCCTGGAACTCGGGGAGCGGCGGGTCGTCCGGGTGCATGGCGAGGAACACGCCGCATTCCTCGGCGACGGGCACCAGTTCGCGGAGGAGGCGCTCAAGGTTGGTCCAGAGGTCGTCGGCGGAGATGCGGTCGTTGCCGATGGTGCTGGCGGTGGCGCTCAGGGACACGGCGCGTTCGGCTGCCTGCAACTCGAACTCGGTGACGCGCGCGCCACCGCGCTCCGGGGCGTCCAGGCGCGTGCGGACCCAGTCGGTGCCGGCCATGAAGTTGTAGCAGAGGATGGGGATGCCGGCCGCGCCCATCTGGCGGATGAGGGATTTCACCGCGGCCAGTTCGGTGCCGTCATCGCGCCCGAGCTTGATGCGCTCAATGGGCAGGTAGCCCTCGACGATGGCGAGCCGCAGGCCGTGGGCGGCGATCTGGCGTTGCAGGCGCAGGAGGGTCTCGGGGCCAGGGCCGGGGTAGCGGACGGTGATGTCCTGCACGCCGCACTGCGCGGCGAGGGTGAGGTGATAGTCGTTCAACGGCGTGAGGACCGAGGCGAGACGCATGGTTGAAGCGGGGTGCAACGGGGCGAGTTTCAAGAAGGCGGAAGCCGGCAGCAAGCTTGAATCGGGGAGCGGACCCAAAGATTTGGGAAAGACAAAGATGGAGGAAAACCACGAATGAACACGAAGACACGAATGGGATGAGGGCGGGGGAGTGATGGAGTATTGGAGTTGGTGGGAACGCGCCGGATCGGAGACCGGCGCTCCGCTGATGGATGGGGCGGAGAGGACGATCAGAGCAGCTCGGCGCTCCGCTGGGGACTCGACATTGGAATGTCGAGCTACGGATTTTGCGGAACGAAGCCATTTTGAATCCGAATACCGGAATGCAGCTTGGATCACGCCGAGCGGGGGCTCGGCGCTCCGCGGGAGCGCCCGCAAGTTCCGTGTTCCCTCCGCTGCCGTTTCGTGGCAGAAATCGGTCATGAACTGGTCCACCCGTATCTCTCTGCTGGCCATGCTTTGCCTGGCGGCCTCGCTGCCCGCCGCTGATGATTACAAGCCGGGGCCGGATTCCATTGAGCAGCCCGGGGTGCCGAAGGGCAAGGTCACGAAGCATTCGTGGAACGAGAGCAAGGTCTTCCCCGGCACGGTCCGCGACTACTGGGTTTACGTCCCCGCACAATATGACGGGAGCAAGCCGGCCAACCTCTATGTCTGCCAGGACGGGGTGATGTATGCCGCGCCGACGGTCTTCGACAACCTGATCCACAAGAAGGAAATCCCGGTGACCATCGGGCTCTTCATCCAGCCGGGCGACGTTCCGCTCAAGGCCGGTGAGCCGCCGCGCAAACGCCCGGATGGTCGCCCGGCTCCGCGCGCGAACCGGAGCAAGGAATACGACACGCTGAGCACGGACTACTCGAGGTTTCTGCTGGAGGAGATGGTGCCGGAGCTGAAGAAGACCTACAAAATCACCGACGACCCGCGCCGGCGGATCATCGCGGGGAACAGCTCGGGGGCGATCTGCGCGTTCACGGTGGCGTGGGAGCGGACCGAGGCGTTTGGCAATGTGTTCAGCACGGTCGGCAGCTTCACAAACATCCGGGGCGGCAACAAGTATCCCGAGCTGATCCGCGCCGCGCCGAAGAAGGCCATCCGGGTCTTCCTCCAGGACGGCGAGAACGACCTGAACAACCAGGCGGGTAGCTGGCCGGAGGCGAACAAGGCGATGGCCGCCGCGCTGAAGGAGAAGGGCTATGACTACAAGTTTGAGTTCGGCGACGGCGGGCACACGACGAAGCACGGCACGCTGCTCTTCCCGGATGCGGTGCGGTGGTTCTGGCGGGATGGGAAACCGTGAAGGCGTGACATGATGATCACATCAACCATCAGCCATGAGCGACTCTCCCTCCTCCATGGAGCGGAGGAGAGCATTCGCGGAACGAAAGCCTCGTGCCTTGGACCCTTGAACCCTGTGCCGGTGGCTTGCAGCCACCGCGTTGCGGGCGGAGAGCTTCAAACCGTCTCGTCCTGTTGTGCCCCACGGACGGCGGCTGCAAGCCGCCGGCACGGGCTCAGGGCGAGGGAGGTCGGTTGCGGTGGTTCGGAGGTTGAAATGCGCTCGGGCGTCTGGCTCGCGCTTGTTCCAACCCACGGGGAGGCCGGGAGAAGCTGGCGCCACAATCGTCTGGTGCTTTCATTTTGATGCAAGCCGCTGCTACCAATCCCGTTGTTTCCGCTCCCACCGAGACTGCCGTTCGGGCCTCGTCCATTCCGTGGCACTGTCTGGTCGCGGTGCTGGGGGCGACGTGCATTCCGATTGGCGTGCTGTGGGACATCTCGTGGCACGAGAGCATCGGGCGCGACACGTTTTGGACGCCGGCGCACATGGTGATTTACCTGGGCGGTGTGGTGCCGGGGCTGACCTGTGGCTGGCTGGCGCTGCGGACGACGTTCTTCGGCACGGACGCGGAACGCGCGGCGGCGGTGCGGCTCTGGGGCGCACGCGCACCGCTGGGGGCATGGATTTCCATCTGGGGGTGCTTCGCGATGCTCACGTCCGCGCCGTTCGATGACTGGTGGCACAACACCTACGGCCTCGACGTGCAGATCCTCAGCCCGCCGCACACGGTGCTGGCCATCGGCATGTTCTGCGTGGCGCTGGGGACGCTGCTGCTGGTGCTCTCGTGGCAAAACCGTGCGGACCCGGCCCAGCGCAAGGGGATCGCGCGGCTGTTCGTGTTCATGGTCGGCATCATGACCACGATGAACTCGGTGTTCGTGATGGAATACAGCTTCCCGAACTCGCAGCACGCGCTGACCTTCTACCTGATTGCGTGCGGACATTATCCGGCGCTGCTCGTGGTCGCGGCGCGGGCGGCGTCGGTGCCGTGGGGGGCGACATGCGCGGCCGGAGTGTATGTCGGCACCTACGCGCTGATGATCTGGATACTGCCGCTCTTCAGCGCGCAGCCGATGCTCGCGCCGATCTATAATCCGGTGACGCACATGGTGGTGCCGCCTTTCCCAATGCTGCTGGTGGTGCCGGCCTTGGTGATTGATCTGCTGGTGGGGTGGGAGAAACGAAGGCGGGTGGCAGCGGGTGGCTTGACCGGAGACGGGCCACTGGCGCAAGGGGCGGGCTCGGCTATTTCAGCGTTATCCCCACCCGGCGGGACGCCCGGCTCTACGGGAGGCGAGGACGCCTGCCGCCACACGGCTGTTCCGTGGCATCGGGACTGGCTGCTGGCGCTGGCGCTGGGGACCGCGTTCTTCGCGCTGATCCTGGCGGTGCAATGGCCGTTCTCCGCCTACCTGCTGACGCCGGAGGCGGACAACTGGTTCTTCGGCGGGCACCGGCACTGGCCTTACACCTCGAACTTGGGCACCTGGACCAACACCTTCTGGCGCGTGGACCGTGATCCGGTGACGCCGCTGGGACTCGGGTTTGCGTTCGTGCTGGCCTGTGCCGCGTGCCGCACGGGCCTGTGGTTTGGCAACTGGATGCTGAAGGTGCGGCGATGAAGACGACTTGCTTGCCGCTAAAGGGCACAAGGAGCCCAAAGCTGGAAAGGAGAAACTTCCAACGCTCAACGCCCAACTTCCAACGTCCAACGGGTCTAATTACGACAGCAACGTCTTGGACTGCGGCGGCAAGCAGAGCGCGACGCCGCTTTCAATTCCCGCGAAGCGGTCTGTCATGCAGCAAATCGAGCCGCCAGTTCCGCTGCGCGGGATTCCAAAGCGCCGTCGCCGCTGCGCTCTGCCGGCGCACTCTAAATTCGCGCTCCTCCTTTACGCCATTTGTGCTTTTTTGTGGCAAAAGCTCTCTTCTCTGGTTCCTTCTCCTCCTTTCGCTCTCCTCGCCGGTCGTGGCACACATCGGCAGTCCCAATGTCGTCTTCGAGGGAAATGCCGGGCCGCATGCGGTGCGGGTGGTGGTGCGGCCGCCGGAAGTGGTGCCGGGGCTGGCGGAGATTTCCGTGCGCACCCTGGGACCGGGCGTGCAACGAGTGGCGGTGCTGCCGGTCCACTGGCGCGCGGGCAAGGGCGGATCGCCCCCGCCCGACGTGGCCACGCTCGTGCGCGGCGAGACGAATCTCTACGCCGCCACACTCTGGTTGATGACGCCGGGCGCCTACAGCGTGCATGTGCAGGTCGAGGGCGCCGGCGGCACCGGCGAGGTGATGGTGCCGGTGAACAACGTCGCGATGGTGCGCAAGGAAATGGTGCCGGGTTTCGCCGCCGTGCTGCTGGGGCTGGGGGCGTTCCTGTTTATCGCCGCGGTGAAGCTGGTCGGGGCGGCATGGGGCGAGGCGATCTTGAAGCCCGGCGAAGCGATTGGCCGGCCGGTCCGCATTCGCTCGGCTGTGGCGATGATCGGCGGCACGCTGTTGTTCAGCGGCATGGTCGTGGGCGGCAAGGCGTGGTGGGACACGGTGGACCGTGACTTCCGCAGCAACCGGCTCTACCGCCCGCTGCCCGTGCTGACAGAAGTGTTCACCACGAACGCGCAGCCGGTGCTCCGCCTGCGGGTGGACACCCGGGACGACCGGCAGCGCTACTGGACTCCGCTCGTGCCGGACCACGGCAAGCTCATGCACCTCTTTCTCATCCGCGAGGAGGAACCGGACACGTTCGCCCACCTGCATCCCGTGCAGCGCAATGCGACGACCTTTGAAGCGGCCTTGCCGCCGCTGCCGCCCGGGCGCTACTCGGTGATCGCGGACGTGACGCATGAAACGGGATTCACCCAGACGCTGACGGCGAAGGCGGACTTGCCGGAACCGCCCGCGTCCCTGGCCAGCGTGCCGCGTCGCGCCGGGGCCTCCGATCCATTGTGCGGCGTGCCGGTGCGCCGCCCCGCAGGCGACGACTTCGGCTTCGACATGGATGACTCGTGGCATTTTGGCGACCCGTTGCCGGGGAAGACGCCCAATTCCTGCCGGCTCGGCGAGGGCTACCTGATGGTGTGGGAATCCGGCAGTGCGCCAACGACGAAGGACGCGGTCACGCTGCGCTTCAAGGTGCTCAAGGCGGACGGCTCCCCTGCCCCGCTTGACTCATATATCGGCATGGCCGGACACGCGGCGGTGCGACGGGCGGATGGCGGGGTGTTCGCACACCTGCATCCCGTGGGGACGATCTCGATGGCGTCGCAGGCGACATTTGTGCGGCGGGAAAGCCAGCGCGAGAAGTCGAAGGAAAAAACGGCGCGCGCGGATGCGAAGGGTGCCCCGGCCACCGCTCCGGCAGGCGTGAGCGAGGCCGCCGATTCCGTGTCGTTTCCCTATGAGTTTCCCAGTGCCGGTCGCTACCGGCTTTGGGTGCAGGTGAAGAGCGAGGGGCGGGTGCTCACGGGGGTGTTTGATACGGTGGTGACGGAGGGCAAGTGACGCCTCGTAGCGCAAGCCTCCGGCTTGCTGTGCCGCCGGCGTCCTCGCCGGCCAGTGGGTGGTTCGCAGCACCGCAACACTCCTTTCGCCGAAGAGGCCGGCGAGGACGCCGGCGGCACGGCAGGCCAGAGGCCTGCGCTACGGCCGACGCTACAAGCTGCGGGTCATCGGCACGAAACGCACGGGGAGCACGGCGCGTTGCTTCACCGTGCCATCGCGCTTCTCGAGCACATAGAGTTCCTGCACGCCGCCGTCCGGGCCGACGGGGATGATCATGCGCCCGCCATCGCGAAGCTGTTCCACCAAGGGCAGCGGAATCTCATCGGGCGCGCAGGTGACGATGATCGCATCGAACGGCGCGTGCTCCGGCCAGCCCTTGTAGCCATCGCCGGCCTTCACGAAGACGTTGGCGTAGTCCAGCCGTTTCAAGTCGCCCTCCGCCCGTTTGGCCAGCGGCTCGACAATCTCAATCGTGAAGACCTCCTTCACGAGCCCGGAGAGAATGGCCGCCTGATAGCCGGAGCCGGTGCCGATCTCCAGCACCTTGTCGGTCGGCTGCGGCTGCAACTGCTCGGTCATGAAGGCGACGATGAACGGCTGGGAGATGGTCTGGTCGTGCCCGATGGGCAGCGGCCGGTCCTCGTAGGCGCTGCTCCGATGCTCCTCCGGCACGAACTCGTGGCGCGGCACGGTGCGCATCGCGGCGAGCACGCGCGCGTCCTTGATGCCCCGGCCGGGACCAGTGAGTTGGTCATGCATCATATACTTGCGGGCGAAGGTGAACTCGCGGTCTGGCTCGGGCGCGCAGCCAGCTCCCAGCCAGAGGCTGGTGGCCAGACCCAGTGTTAAGCAGGTGCTGCGCATCTGCCGCCAGCATAGGGCGAGATGGCCGGGAGGGAAGCGCGGCTGAACCTGAAGCTGGCCTCAGGGAATGACCTAACCTACACAAGCTTTTTGAGCCGCGCGTCCTCCGCCAGCTTCTTCACCAGTTCCTTGATCTTCTGGGACTGGCTCTTGTGCGCCACGAGCACGGCGTCATCCGTCTGCACGATGATGCTGTCGCGCAGGCCGACGACGCAGATGGGTGTGCGCCGGTCCTTGCTGCGGGCGTCGTAGATGATGTTCCGCGCGGCATCCACGTGGAGGAAGTCGCCGACGGCGCAGTTGCCCTCGGCATCCGGCTTCACATGGTGCGCGAGTGCGTTCCACGAGCCGAGGTCGTCCCAGGCGAAGGAGCCATCGGCCACCACGACGTTCTGGGCCTTCTCCATGAGCGCGTAGTCAATGGAGACCTTCTTGATCTCCGGGTATTCCTTGGCCAGCACCTTGGCGAGCTTGGCGGGCGACTTGGCGGCATCGAACCAGCGATGGCAGGCGGCGGCCATCTCGGGCTGGTGGGCTTCGAGGCCGTTCGTGACCGTGATGAAGCTCCAGATGAACATGCCGGCGTTCCAGCGATACTGGCCGCTGTTCACGTAGGTCAGCGCGGTTTCGTAGTCGGGCTTCTCCACGAAGCGCTCGGCCTTGAAGAAGGTGGTCTTGTATTTCTTCGCGCCGGACGGCGGCGGGAGCACGTTGCCCGTGTGGATGTAGCCGTAGCCCGTGGCGGGCTCGGTGGGCTTGATGCCGATGGTCACAATGGCCTGCCCCCGCGACGCGAGGTCGAAGCAATCGGCCAGCACGGTCTGGAACTTCTTCTCCTCGGGGATGACGTGATCCGCCGGCAGCACGGCCATGACGCCCGTGGTCGAGCGCGCGCCGACAATCGCCGCGCCCAGCGTGACCGCCGCGCAGGTGTCGCGCCCGACCGGCTCGGCCACGACGTTCTCCTTGGGCAGCCTGGGCAGTTGCCTGCGCACCTCGGGGGCCTGCACCTCGTTGGTGATGACGATGACGTTCTCGATCGGCACGAGCGGGGTGACGCGGTCCACGGCCTGCTGGAGGAACGAGCGGTCGCCGAGCAGCTTGATGAGCTGCTTGGGCGTCTTCTCGCGGCTGACGGGCCAGAAGCGCTCGCCGCGCCCCCCGGCCATGATGATGACGAAACGGTCGTTAGAATTGGTAGTTTTCTTCATGTTAAGAAACAGCTCTTACGTTTCCACAGTCTGGTGTTTAAACTCGTTGGGATGAGGGCCTGGAACCCGGAGCAAAATCCTCTCACTCGCGATCATCAGTGATACGTGCGGCAAGTAACCGAAGGCAATCAGAAGCGCCCAAGCACTTTTGGGGGTGTCTGTGGCTTGGATGCAAACGGCCATCCCCGCTTCAAATACTGCCATGAACATCATCGCTACCACCAGGACAATTCCATTCCATCGCAACAACCTTCTGGTTGCCACCGTGCAATGATTGTTGTCAATGTTCGGGGTTCGCAAGTAACGCATCAAAAGGCAAACGAACCAGTTGACGAAGGGCCAGAGGAATACAGCTTCGATGCTCTCTCGTTCGCCGGAGATGAAAAGGGCTGCCGGAGCGATGAACGGAAGCAACAAGATATTCGCGTAAAAACTCCATCGCATACCCAAGTCCGATGCGTTGACTGGTGTGCTTTTGTCTTGTGGACTTCCAGTCAATAGTCAGCGTCGTTCGGTCGTGTTGCTCGAATCAGCAGGATAGTTTCCGATGACACCTTTCAGTTCCTCGGCGAGTTCCTCAGGGGTAATTTGGATGGGAGAAACCTTGTGCTGCCATAGCAGATCGAAGAGTTCGCCCCGGCTGATGCCCAGCAGTTCCGCGGCCTTGCCTTGAGAGATTTCGGCTTCGTCGAACCAGTTCACCACTGCGGTCTCAAACATCCTACGTCCGAAACGCCACTCGTCGGGGCCGAATCTTTCGACCGCCTCCTCCGGCACTTCCAGCGTAGTGTGTATCATGCCGGTGAACTTAGCCGCACCGAAGGAAGTCTCCAAGCCGTTTTCGCCGTTCATGACACGCTCAAATGCCCCAGCGCCAGCAGGCCGTAGAAGGTGTATTCCGCGTCGAGGTGGTCGTCCGCCCAGTGGCCGTGGAAGCCGCCTTCCGCCGACCAGAGCGAGTCCACAAAGTCGAGACAGCGCTCGCGTTGCGCGGCGGTCAGCCGGCGCTCCAAGCTCGCAAGCGCGTGCAGCGCGGTGGCGGTGGAGAGCAGGTCCGGCATCGGTGCGCCCGGGACGGCGGTGAAGCCACCCTGCGGATGCAGCCGCGCGAGGAGCCAGTCGCCAATGGCGGGATTCAGCGGGAGGTGCAGGTGCCGCAGCAGCGTGACCGCACCAGCGGTGGGGTTCGTCGAGCCGACTGGCAGGCCGGGTGCGTTGTTCCAGGCATGGTCGGGCGTTTCGAGGCGCTTGAGGCTCTGCACGATGCTCAACGGACGCGGCGGAAATTTGCCAAGGTCCTGATAGGCACCGAGGGCGAGGAAGGAGCCGTAAGCGGTGCCGTGTGCCTTTGTGGCGCTCGTGTCGTAGCCGCCGTCGGGTTTGCGGAAGGCTTCGAGACGGGCGAGCAGCGCCTTGGCCAGCCCCGCCGGCATCCGCTTCCTGCCCACGGACGCCCAGCAGCGCGCGAGCGAAGTGAGATGGACCAAGTCCAAGCCTTCGCCCTCGTCGAAAGTGCGGAGCCACGTCTCCAACGGCGCATCCGGCACGGCGCATTCCAACGCCTCGCAGCCATTCAGCGTGAAGACGGTGTAGTAGAGGTCGGGGCGGTCGGACCGGTCGCGCCCGCCGCCCGCGTCGGTCCACTGCCGGTCGTAGAAGCCACGCACCAATCCGGCGGAATCGCCGAGCAGCTTCGCGCCGAGACGGGCGACTTGAAGGAGTTCGATGCGGACGCTCATGCGGTGAAGCATCGGGGGGAGCCCCGCAGGTGTCAGGCAGAAAACCAGCCGTCAAAAGACGCGGTGGAACCGAGGCAGTCGGTGAGGCGGGGGCTGTTCCTTCCGGCGGCGGTGCCGATGAGGCGGAGCACAGGAAGTTCTCGGCACGGGGAAATTACCAGCGGCACCGCGCAAGGGGAGCATGACGATGACCACGGGCGGCTAGTCGAGGCTGCTGCCGTCCCACTTGTGGTGCGGGTCGGGGTAGAAGGTGATGCCGCTGAACATGCCATTGCCACCGATGCCGACGAGCCAGCCCCCGGGCACCTTGGCGCGGGCCATGAAACGCGGGCTGAGCACGCTCGGCGGCTTGCCATCAAGCAGGGTGGGAAGGGTTTCGAGATCAAGGCTCTTGGAGGACTTCATGCGTGGCAGGCTGGCAGTCTCAGCGGAGGCCGGGAACTACAATTCCGCACGGGTTTTCGCCTGCCCTCCTGCTCACGGTCGTGCGCTCCAGCCGCAGGGAGGAGCAGGATTATGAACGGGAGAATGGAGATTCCTCACGTCGCCACCTACCGGCGGGAAGGGGCGGGCTTACTTGGCGGCGGACTTCGTCGCGGGTGCGCCCGGCTTGGTGACGGTGAGCTTGGTCTCGCGTTTGGTGTTGCCCCACTGGTCCACGCCGCGCAGCACCAGTTCGTTCACCCCGGGGCTGAGCCCCACGCACTGCGGCGGGCGCATTCGTGAGTTGCTTCCGTGCCATGCACGGAAGTTACCAATGGCCGTGGGCGAAGGGAAGCAGGACTGGATGGTGGCGAGGCAATTCGAGCGGCGCTTCACGGCTGAGGCTGGGCGGCGGGGCCGGCCGGCTTCACCGGCATCAGCAGCACCTTGTCCACGCGGTGCCCATCCATGTCAATCACCTCGACGTGGTAGCCCGAGTGCTGGAAGGACTCGCCTTCCACGGGCATCCGACCCAGGTGCTTGAGCACGAACCCGCCGAAGGTCTGGTAATCGCGCTCCGGCCCGGCGTGCAGTTGGAAGTCCGGGACGGTGCAGGCGAATTCCTCGGCGGCAACCATCCCGTCCACCAGCCAGGAGCCGTCGGCCCGCCGCACGGCCCGGGGGCGGGCGCGCTCGTCGGGCGTGGGCATCTCGCCGATGATGGCCTCCATGATGTCGTGCAAGGAGACCAGGCCGATGATGCCGCCGAACTCGTCGGCCACCAGTGCGACGTGCTTGCCGGATTGCTTGAACTTCTCCAGCAGCCCGCTGGCCGACAGCGTGGCCGGCACCACCAGCGGCGGCATCATCAAGTCTTTCACATGGCCCGGCGTGCCCGCCGCGAGGTTGGCGTAGATTGCCTTCACGGACACCACGCCGACGACGTGGTCCCGGTTGCCCTCATACACGGGGAAGGTGGTGTGCCCGCTGACGACGATCTTGTGCCAGACGGACTCGTGGGGGTCGGTGACTTGAATCCAGATGATCTTGGCGCGCGGGGTCATGAGGTGGCGCACCGGCAGCCGGTCCAGCGCAAGGACGCTGTCCACCATCTCGGACTCATGCTTGAAGAACACGCCCGCGCGCGTGCCTTCCTTCACCAGCAGCCGGACCTCCTCCTCCGTGATGCCCGCGTCCGGCGCGGGCTTGATGCGGAAGACTTTCAGCAGTGTGTCCGTGGACCAGCTCAGGAGCGACACCAGCGGCGACGCAAGATTCGAGAGCCAGCGCATCGGCCCCGCCAGGGCGCAGGCGATGCCCTCGGGATTGCCAAGGCCGAGGCGCTTGGGCACCAGTTCGCCGATGACGAGCGTGAAGTAAGTCAGCCCGGTCACGACGAGGGCGAAGGCCGCCTTGTCGGCATAGGCCGACAGCCAGGCGACTTCCTTGAGCGGCACGGCCAGCTTCTCCGTCAGGGTCGCGCCGCTGAACGCCGCCGCGAGCACGCCCACAAGCGTGATGCCAATTTGCACGGTGGAGAAGAAGGTGTTGGGCGACTCGGCGAGTTCGAGCGCAATGCGCGCGCGGACGTCGCCACCCTCCGCGCGCTGGCGGAGCCGTGACTTGCGGGCGGAGACCACGGCCAGTTCGGTCATCGAGAAGACGCCGTTTGCCACCAGCAGGGCGAAGATGACGGCCAGCTCAAACGCGACTGAATTCATGGAGCAAGCCTAGTCCACGGCGGTTTCCGTGTCACCGTTTGCTCGCGCACGGGAGGTTGGAAATGTGCGGCGGACGAGCGTCCCTCCCGGGCGCACTGGCCCGACGGGCACAGTGCCGGAAAAGGCCCCGACAAGGATCAGCGATGCCGTGCCAGGGCCGGCATCACCTTGCAGCCGCCTTGGCACCGGGCGCGGCGGGCTTGGTGACGATGAGCTTGGCCTCGCGCTTGGTGTTGCCCCACTGATCCACGCCGCGCAGGACGAGTTCATTGACGCCGGGGCTGAGGCCGACGTCGCGCATGCGCCACTTCACATCATCCAGCCACTCCAGCTTCGCCCGCGGCTGACCATCAATGACGATGGTGAAAATGCCGAAGGGCGCCTGGCCTTCGAGGTTCAACGTCAGGGCATCCGTGGTGAAGGGCTGGCCGCCGTTGGTGGTGATCTTGTATTCGAGTTTGTATTTGTCCCCCATCTGCGCCAGCGCGTGCGGCTCGCGGCCCGCGAAGAACTGGAGGTATTTCTGGGGGTTGACGTTGGAGTTGGAATTGGCCTCCTGCTCGGCCTTGAAGTAGGCGTTCACGCGGGCTGAATTCTTGGTGTAGTTCTCGAGAACCTCGACCAGGTAATAGTAAAAGAGCCGCTGGGCCCAGGGCTTGCCCATCACGTTCTGCACGTTGGCACCCCAGTAGCCTTCCTGCTTCTTGGGGTCGAAGCCGCCAAAGGCGAAGTCGGCATCCCAGAGGAAGTTCATGAACTTGCCGTCGGGCTTGCGGTAGAAGAAGCAGTTGTGACTGGTGCCCATGCTGAAGCAGTCGCTGTCTTTCGCATAGCCGCGCACCGCCCAGTTGCTGAACATCAGCTCCAGGTCCATGTGGCGGCGCAGCTCCTTCTCGTCGAACTGGTTGCCCTGCACCGTCCGCAGCATGTCCAGCAGCGCGGTGTAGTCGTTCTCGGCCTCGCGCGTGCGCTTGGACCAGACGACTTTGTAATCCGTGGCATTGTCCCCGTAGTTCAGCGCGAGGGTGCTGTTGCGCATGTTGGCGCCCTCCCCGTTGTCCTTGTAGAAGAACATGTAGGTGGTGCGGTAAAGCTCGCCCTGCGAACCATGCTTGTAGATCCGGTTGAGGAAGTCGGTGCCGATGGGCTCGACGTCCTCCTGAAGCTGGGGCGGGTTGGAGTTGATGACGTGGCGCACCATCTCGCTCTCGTTCACCGGGTGGCCGACCTGATACAGGAGCCAGCGGGCCAGCCGGGTGTTGAAGTCGTTGTTGTCCCAGCTCAGCTTCACATGCCCGCGGAAGGGGCGGTCATCGGGCAGCTTCCACTTGGCGCGGTTGAGCGTGAGATCGCGGGTGAAGGAGCTGCCAGCCGGGTGGACGCGCGCGTTGTAGTAAACGTCCCGCTCGTTCGAGATGAACGTCATGTTGTAATAGCGGTTCGAGAGGCGCGGGAAGCGGAAGTTGTGCTTGTTGGTGTTGCCGTTGGTGAACGCATCGAGATCGGCCGGGGAGATGACAAACCGCTGCGAGCGCAGATCCCGGGGGAGGCTCTGGTTGTCCACGATGAACAGGCCGGGCATGTCCGCCCCCTTGCGCGGGATGATGGACGCCGTGCCGCCGGCGGACTGGGCCCGGACATAGAACTCCACGATCTGGCCGTTGCCCTTGTATTCCTGCAGCAGGGAGGAATACACGCCGTCGCCCGCCAGGTCGTCGCCGCCGGTGGCGTTGTCGAACATCGGCTTGCTCTGCCACGGCGTCTTGCCATCGGCGGACGGAGCCCGGTGAAACAGGGTGACGGTGGCGGGAAGCACGGACTTGACCCGCGCCGTGATCTTGACCGTGTCCGTGGTGCGCGGAACGGCCGGGTAATGGACCAGGTCCTCGACCTGCGCGGCCGGCACGTTGATGGCGCGGGAATTCGGTTTGCCGGGCGTGCCGAGCTTGGACGGCACGTCGAGCTGGAAGACCTTGGCGATGCTCCAGTCCCAGGTGTGGGCCACGAGCAGATGGCAGCCGTGGACCCAGCGGGCGGTGAACTTGAGTTCATACGCATTGGTCTTCGTCAGTGTGGGCGCGTCAATCTCCAGGCGGTTCACCCGGTTGTCACCGTGCCCCTCGCTGATGAGCTGGATCTTGCCGCCATCCATCTGGCTGGCCCAATGGTTGCCCTGCCAGAGCCAGCCGTTGTCGCTCTTGCCGTTGAGCGAGACCTTCGAAGTGTTCGTGAGGACGTTCGGACCGGTGCCGTCCTTGCGCAGTTCCACGTCCGAGAGCATGACATGCCCGCTGGTGTTCAGGAAGAAGTGCAGCTCCCGGAAGTCGCTCGGATCACCCAGGGTGTATTGCTCCAGGTAGATGCCCTTGTGGGTGTAGGTGCGCGGGACGGACTTGTTGGATTCGTCGCTGGCGGCCCACGCCGAAGACAGGCGGTTGTCCATGTCGGGATGGAGCAGTTCGAGGCTGCTGCCGCGTCCGTGCGCCAGCTCGGGCCAGTCGCCGCCGGTTTCGTAATCCACCTCGTCGGCCAGGTTGCCCTTCTCGTCGAGCAGCCGCAGCACGTCGCCGTCGTTGCTGAGCTTGCCGTGGAAATTACCGAGGACGTTGATGGCCCCATGGAAGGACCGCAGCAGGCCGGCGTCCGCCGCCACCACGATGTATTCGCCGGCCTTGAGCCGTGTGTTCGACGGGAAAGTGAAGTCAATGCCACCGGTCACCACCCAGTCGGACAGGTTGACGGTCTTCTTGCCCCGGTTGAACAGCTCGACGAACTCGCCGTTGCCCTGCGTGTCGGGCGGCTTATACATGACCTCGTTGATGACGATGTCCGTGTTGCGGGTGGGGTTGTTGGTGGCATTGCGCGTGCCCTTGGCGTCCACGAACCACTCGCTGCCCCCGTCCGGAAAGGCCTGAAACACTTCGCCATGCTTGGAAATCTGGAACACATGCGCATCCGACACGATGCCGTCGGGAGTGGTAAGATAGAGGGTAACCGTCCCGGCCACGGTCGGGAAAGAAACGTCGAAGGACATGATGCCCTTGGGCGGCAGGTCGCCGCTGAGGCCGGACTTGTCGGCAAAGCCGGACTTGCCGGACAGGAAGTAGCCGTTGAGCAGCACCCGGTTGGTGCCCGCGTTGTAAATTTCCACCCAGTCCACCGTGCCGTTCTTGCCAATATGCACCTCGTTCAGCTTGAGCGTGCCAGCCAGGCCGGATTGTCGGGCATTGGCCGCGTCGGGGGTGGGCTGCGCCAGATAATACCACTGGCCGCTGCCATCGGGCCGCTGGCCCAATGACCGTCCGTCAATGGGCACCACGGAACTCACCGCGTGCAGGACGGTCTGCCCGTCCGGCGCGACGAGATAGGCCACCACCGGCTGCTTCGGCCACACCCCCGCATCAATCATGTCGAGCACGGCAAAGCTCTTGGAGCGGAGGACGAGGTCCTGCTGGATCTGGTAGCGCCGGACCGACGGCGGCATCGCGGAAGGCGGGGCGGGCAGCAGGAAGTGGTTCTTCAGATTGATGGGCGACGCGCCGGAATTGTAGAACTCAATGAAATTGATGCCCGCCGGACCCGGGAAGATTTCGTTGATCAGGATGGAGCGGGCCATGGCCGGGCCGCCGGTGCGGACCTTCAGCCTCATGCCGAACACGAGGTCGGGATTGGCCCCCGCAGCCTGGTGCACCTCCACGGCGAGGATGTTGGTGCCCCGGATCAGCGCGCCCGCGTTGAGCTGCAGGATGTTCTTCTCCTCGGCCGCGTCGCCGACGCTGCGGTTCGCCGGGGTGTTGGCGCGCACCGGGCCGGCGGGCATGCCCACGCGGCCGATTTCCTGGTTGTTCAGATAGAAGACCGCGCCGTCATCCACGATGCCGTCCACGGCCAGTTGCCCGCCGGCGGCACCGGTGTAGATGAACGCGTGGCGCAGATAGTAAGTGACGAAACCCGGGCGGGCGGGCGAACGGATGCCCGGAGGCGGAACTTTCGTCGTGCCGAAGCCCACCAGGCCCGGCCCGCGCCGCCAGGTCCGGTCGGGAAAGGTCAGCTCCTTCCACTTGGTGGTTGTGAGGTCCACGCCATCCGTCACCGACCACTGAGCATCGTAGTCCACGATGACCGTTTCACCGGACTGAGTCACGAGTTCCGGGCTGCCCACGGGGACTTCGTTCGCAGAACCGGATTCGGTGCCGGGTGCCCCGCCCGGCTTGCTGCTCACGGTCCAGTTCCGCCAGTCGTCCGTGCGGCGGTCGGGATTCTTCAGCACGAGCGCGTGGCCGCCGCCGTTGGCCGCCGCCGGCCAGGGTGCGCGGTCGAGATACTTCACCGTGGACATGGTGAGCCCGTTCTTGTCGAGCAGCTTGAGCCGGTCCCCCTGCTTGTGCAGCCGCCCGATCCAGGGGCCGAGGACGCGGACGTTCGGGGAAATCTTGTAGGCGGCGCGCACCGTCCGGGCATCGGCGGAGGCCAGCACGATGCGCTCGAAGGGCTTCATCCAGGCCGAACTGGCGTCGGCCGGAGAAAAAGCGGGGAACTTGAACTCGATCCCGCCCTTGAGCCGCCAGTCGGCGATGTCCACGGCATTGGCGGTGTTGTTGTAAATCTCGACGTATTCCGGCAGGTCGCCGGGCGGGTGATACATGATCTTGCTGATCAGCACCTGCTCCGCCCGCGCCCCGCACACGAGCGCGAACCCGGCGAGGAGCAACCCCGCCAAGCCCTTCCACCGGTTGGCAACTGGACTCATGTAGCAATCGCTCGCTTGCGCCCCGTAAAACCCAAGGCCATGGGACCGGGATCAATTTGAGCTGCCACCAAACTAGGTTTAAGGAGCGCGGGCGTCAATGACGGCGGGAGGGCATGTGCGCGATGCTTGCGCTTTCGGAGCCTCCCCTTACCTTCCGCGCCCATGAGCATTGCCACCCGAACCGGCGACAAGGGCACCACCGGCCTGATGTATAACCGGCGCGTCTCCAAGTGCCACCCCCGCGTCGAGGCCTACGGCACCGTGGACGAACTCAACGCCGCCCTCGGTCTGGCCCGTGCGTCATCCCAGCACGATTTTGTGAGCACCAACGTGCTGGTAATCCAAAAGGACCTGGTGACGCTCATGGGCGAACTGGCGACCGGGGCTGACGACCTGCCCCGCTACCAGAAAGACGGCTTCACCCTCGTCTCGGCGGAACTGACCGTGAAACTCGACCAACTGGTCGCGGAGATCGAGGCACAAAGCGTCACGTTCAAGGGCTGGGCAACTCCCGGGGCCACCCTGAATAGTGCGGCGCTGGATGTCGCGCGGACGGTCTGCCGCCGGGCGGAGCGACGCGTGTGCGCCCTGCACGAGGCCGGGCAGCTCCACAACCCGGAGATCATCATCTACCTGAACCGGCTCGCGGATTTGCTTTGGCTGTTCGCCCGCTGGGTGGAGACGAAGACCGGGGGACAGTGAGCAGTTTTCAGTGTTCAGTCGGGCGCCGCGACTGATTAAAGTCGGGCCATGCCATCTGTCACCATCGCTGGTCCTGCGGGTTCACTGGAAGGGCGCTTTCATCGCGCCAGCCAGGCGGACGCACCCGTGGCCCTCGTCCTGCATCCGAACCCCAAGTTCGGCGGCACGATGAACACGCTCGTGGTTTATTCGCTTTTCACGGCGTTTCAAGACGCGGGGTTCAGCGTGCTGCGGTTCAACTTCCGCGGCGTGGGACGGAGCGCGGGGGAATTCTCCGGCGGCCCGGGGGAACTCGCGGATGCGCAGGCCGCGTGGAACTGGCTGCAGGCCGAATGTCCGCAGGCTCGCGCGAAATGGATGGCGGGCTTTTCCTTCGGCTCGTGGATCGGCCTGCAACTGATGGCCCGCGAAGGCGGCTTCGACAAGTTTGTCGCTGTCGCCCCACCGGCGAACAATTTGGATTTCGGTTTCCTGACTGAGTGGCGCACGTCCGGCTTGATCGCCCACGGCACGGGCGATCAACTCGTGCCGGAAGCCGTGGTGCAGTCCCTCGCCGCGAAGCCCTGTGCGCCGGGTGTCGCGGTGGAGTATGTGCCCATTGCAGGCGCGGGGCACTTCTTCGATCCCGGGATGGAGGAATTGATCCGCGTGGTCAGTGGTTTCGTAGAATCACCATCGCAATAGGCCAGAGCAAGGCTAGCAAACCCGCACTGGCGCGAGCGGCGCGCGGCATTCATGCCGCTTCATCGTCCGAACGCCGTCGCGCATGAGTTCACCAAAGTCGTGGCACGCCGAAGCGGCATAAATGCCGCGCGCCTGCAGACAGCCACCCCTCGTTCGTCGCACCTAGACCGTCCGTCTGAATATACAAAACACTTCGTCTCCAACACGCTTCATGGAATGGAGTTGGAGTTGAAACGCATCGCTCAAGTGCGGGAAGCCGACGCCGTCCGCAATCGTCGGAGCCGCACGCCCACCGATGACGCGCGGGGCGATCGTGAGGTGCAGTTCATCCACCAGTCCGGCGCGGAACAGCGCATCATTCAGCGCCCCTCCCCCTTCGCAGAGCAATCGCTTCACGTTCCATTCCTGCCGCAGCCACTCCAGCGCGGCGGCGAAGTCCACCTCCGCTTTGCCAACCACTTTCACCACGTCCGCCACGGCGCGCAGCCGCTTCACGGCGGCCGCTGAAGCCCGTTCGCTCACCAGCACGAGGATGGGCGAGAAGCGGTCGCGGAAGATCTCGGCATCCGCCCGGACCGTGCCGGACCCGGACACGATGACCCGCAGGCTAAACTCGGCGAGGCCGCGCCGGAGCCGCAGCTTGCGGAAGCGGTCGCCACCGGCCCCGAGCGTGTAATCGTTCAAGTCCATCGTCCGCGCGCCGCTCATGACGGCGTCGGCGGTGGCGCGGAGCTGATAGAGGTGCTCCTGATCGCGCGGACTGGTGAAGCTGGAGACGGCGCGGTTGGCCGTGGCGATCTTGCCATCGGCGGACATCGCCATGTTGATGAGGACGAAGGGGCGCGGGGAAGTTGAGAGTTGAGAGTTGAGAGTTGAGAGTGAGCGGCGTGCGCGCATGGACGCAGGAACTAGAAACCCGAAACGCAAAACTCGAAACTCGAAACTTACAGAATCAGCATCGCATCCCCGTAGCTGAAGAAGCGATAGCGCTCGCGCACGGCCTCGGCGTAGGCGGCCAGCGCGAGTTCCCGGCCGCCCAATGCGCCGGGCGCGGCGAAGGCGCTCACGAGCATCAGCAGCGTGGATTGCGGGAGATGGAAGTTGGTGAGCAGCGCATCCACGACGCGGAACTGCCAGGGCGGGTGGATGAAGATACGGGTGCGACCGCGTTGAGTTGAGAGTTGAGAGTTGAGTGTTGAGAGGGCGGCGGCGGCGCTTTCGAGCACCCGCACGGTCGTGGTGCCGATGGCGATGACGCGGCGGCCTTCTCGTTTGGCGGCGTTGATGGCTTCGGCGGTGGTGGCCGGGAGTTCGAACCGTTCCTCGTGCATGACGTGGTCGGCGAGGTGTTCCGCCTTCACCGGCGCGAAGGTGCCCAGGCCGACATGGAGGGTGACGAAGTTTATCAGCACCCCGCGGGCGCGAAGCTCTTCCAGCAGTTGCGGCGTGAAGTGCAGGCCGGCCGTGGGGGCGGCGACGGAACCGGCGGGCTGCGCATACACGGTCTGGTAGCGGGCGTCGTCCTCGGCACCGGCGGTGCGCTCAATGTAAGGCGGCAGGGGAATTTCGCCGAGCGTTTCCAGTTCGTTGAGGATGTCGGGCGTGCCGGTGAAGCGCACCCGGCAATGCCCGGCGGCATTCTTCTCCTGCACCACGGCCCGCACCGGCGAGACCGATCCGGCGAGGTTGAGCAAATGAATCTCCGTGCCCGCGCGGACGCGTTTGCCAGGCCGCAGCAAGGTCCACCATTCGTTGGTCCCGACCTCCTCCACGAGCAGCAGTTCGACCTGCCCGCCGCTGGCGGGTTTGTGACCGCGCAGGCGCGCACGGAGGACCCGTGAGTTGTTGAAGACCAGCACATCCCCCGCTCGGAGATAGTCCAGCACGTCCCGGAACCGGCGGTGCTCCACGCGGCCACCGGCCCGGTGCAGCACCAGCAGGCGCGATGCGTCGCGCTCGACCGCCGGAGTCTGCGCGATCAGTTCCGGGGGCAAGGCGTAATCAAAGTCCGCCGTGCGAGTGGCCGCCTGCGATGGGCCGGAGGTTGAGGCGGAAGGGTTGCTCACGATGCGGAACCATAGTCGCAACCTTCAGGTTGCGAATGAAATCATCCCACGCACAGGCGGAAGCCTGCGACTACGCGGCCGCCGGAATCATCCCGCTCTTCCGGGCGAAGTTGAAGAGACCGCCGGCGTCCACCACCGGACGGACGTCACCGAGGGGCTTGAAGGAATGCACCTTGCCAGTCGCCTGCACGGTCACGGTCAGGGCGTCGAGGTCCACGGTGACGACCTCGCCGGTCTTGAGCACGTCGCAGAGGCGGGCGGTGAGTTCGCAGGGATAGAGTTCGCCGGTGGCGACGCTGTTGCGGAAGAAGATGCGGGCGAAGCTCTCGGCCAGCACGATGCGGCAGCCGGCGGAGCCAAGGGCGATGGGGGCGTGCTCACGGGAGCTGCCGCAGCCGAAGTTCTTGCCGCCGATGATGATCGGATAGTCGCTGTCGAGCTGGCCTTCCTTCACGAAACGCGCCGGGTATTGGACGTCCGGCAGGCCAATCAGTGCGTAGGCGCCGAGCTTCTCGTATTCCGCCGGGATGGTGGGCACGAGGGTGAGATACTGCGCGGGAATGATCTGGTCGGTGTCAATGTTGTCGCGCACGACATAGACCGGGCCGGTAAACTGACTTTTCATCGGGCGGGAATGTGCGGAGGAAGCGGGGGAGTTTCAACCGGAAACTTGGTGGGCAGCGCGCATTTTGGCACCCACACGATCCGAGGGCGCGCGCTTCTCCCTCTCCACCATGGAATGGAGGAGAAGGCCGCGGAGAGGAGGTGCGCTTCGTCGCGGCACTATCGAAGCTCCTCTCTCCCCATCCCTTTCCATGAACCGGAAACGGTCAGGAAGACGAGGACGGGACGGGCGGGGCAGGCGGAGGATTTCCCGCAGATTCAAGACGACCACAGATGGGGAAAGGCGGGGGGGGTTACTGAATCATAGGGCACAGAGTCATGAGGGAGAAATGAGTCTTTCCTGAACCAGCAACTGCGCCCGTTGATTTCCAAGGGCTGGCACATTTCTGGTTCAGGGTCCGTGAGCAGGTCCAAACGGAATCGGAAACTACCCATGAACCTGCGGCGGGTAGGGCGGGCTGTCCTCAGCCCGCCGCCGAGCACCTGGATACCACCAGACCTCGGCGGCGCGGTGAGGACACCGCGCACTACCAGCGCTGGTTCAGGGGCCGAAAGCGCGGGCCTTGGCGGGCCGTGTCTCTCCCCTCCGGCGTCGCGGAGGGTTCATCGCCGGTGGTTGTCTGATGAACAAGCCGTGGCATGGTTCCGTCAGTCAGGCACACGATAGTCATGCGTTTAGCATCCCAATTTCAGAAGTCGCTGGTCCGCGCTGCGTTCACTTTGATTGAACTGCTCGTCGTCATTGCCATCATTGCCATTCTCGCGGGCATGCTCCTGCCCGCACTGGGCCGCGCGAAGTTCAAGGCAAAGATCACGCAATGCACATCCAACTACCGGCAATGGGGAGTGGCCGTTTTTTCCTACGCTTCCGAGTCGGACAGCCGCTTCCCCTCGTGGGCGATGAACGGCACGGGACAAAATACCTGGGACGTGCCCACCAACCTCATTCCCGCGATGACCGCTCAGGGAATGACGGTGCCCATGTGGTTTTGCCCGACCAAGCCTCACGACATAGACAAAATCAATGTTTGGGTTCAGGCCACCTACGGCCATCCGGTCCAGACCACGGCCGATCTCAGCGCCTACTACCAGCAGTGGTATGGATATTTCGCCATCTTGGAAGGACACAACTGGTGGGTGCCCCGCATGAACGGCGGGCTAAAGTCACCGCAGAATACGGCGACCAATCGGATCAGCGACTATTGGCCGGATCGCATTGACGATGCGTTTGCTTCCAAGCTGCCAATCCTCACGGACCGATGCACCTCGCTGAACAACACACCGACTGCCACTGTCCCATACCCGAACAACGGGCACCCGTGGAGAAGCAAGGTGGACTCGATCAACCTCCTTTTTGGGGACGGTCATGTGCAACTGAACCGGGAGGCGGACATCCAGCTCCAGAGCATCCAGTCCGCAAACGGCAGCAACTACTACTGACCGTTTCGCTGGCGCATTTGTCGGCTGGCGCATCGCCGGGGTGATTGTTTAGTCTCCGGCCGCATGGCAACTAATCGCATCGGCATCATCGGCGGCAGCGGGCTTTATCACATCGAGGGCTTCACCAATCAAAAGTGGGTGAAGGTCAAGACGCCCTTCGGCGATCCCTCGGACGAACTGCTCACCGGCCAGCTTGCGGGCCGGGACGTGGTCTTCCTCCCTCGCCACGCGCGCGGGCATCGCATCCTGCCCAGCGAACTAAACCATCGCGCCAATCTGTGGGCGATGAAGTCTCTCGGCGTCCATTGGGTCATCAGCGTCAGCGCCGTCGGCTCGCTCCAGGCGAAATACAAGCCCTGCGACATCGTGCTGCCCAGCCAGTTCCTGGACCGCACCAAGCGCGACTTCGAGCACACGTTCTTCGGGCGCGGCATTGTGGCCCACGTTGCGTTTGCGGACCCCGTCTGCGAGGAACTGCGCCAACTCCTGCTCAAGTCCGCCAAGGCCCAGAAGGCGCGCGTCCACGACGGCGGCACCTATGTGAACATGGAAGGCCCGGCCTTCAGCACGCGCGCGGAGTCCCTCACCAACCACAAGCTCGGCTACGACGTCATCGGCATGACCAACCTCGGGGAGGCCAAGGCGGCGCGCGAGGCGGAGATCGCCTACGCCACCATGGCGATGATCACGGACTACGACTGCTGGAAGGTGGACGA
Organism: uncultured Klebsiella sp.; assembly: GCA_964496695.1. GTDB lineage: Bacteria > Verrucomicrobiota > Verrucomicrobiia > Limisphaerales > SXTU01 > SXTU01. The sequence goes on along the minus strand of CAZCBE010000077.1, from coordinate 2,721 downwards.
GGCGCATGTGACGGTCGAGATGGTCATCGAGAACCTCAAGCGCAACGCCGAGACGGCCAAGCGCATCGTCCTGCACGTCCTGCCGCTCATCCCCACGGAACCGAACTGGCCGTGCCACGATGCCCTGCGCAACGCGATCATGACCGACCCGAAGCTCTGGCCCAAGAAGACCAAGAAGGAACTCGCGCCGTTGCTGAAGAAGTATTTGTAAGGGCAACCACGAATGGACACGAAGGCACACGAAGCTGGCGGCGACGCCGGACGGGGCGGTCCATTCCGAGCACCGGAAGCGCGCGCGGGAATAAACCGGCTTTTGCTTTATTTGGAGCGATGCAGTTGGCCATGAGCCATTCCATTTCAACGCAGAGACGCAGAGAACGCAAAGCTGCGCAGAGCTGGCCGTCCACGCTGGGCACCAACGGGTTAACGTGGTTGGGCATGGCAGTTCTCTGCGTTCCTCCGCGCTCTCAGCGTCTCTGCGTTAATTCGAATGCTGCTACGATTCAGACGCTGCGCAGAACGCCCACCGATCGTCGGACGCCCCGCCGCCTGAAGGCTGGACTCCCTACCGGCGATTCGTGTCCATTCGTGTCCATTCGTGGTTCCACCCTCTGACATCCTGCTCGCCACGCTGAACGCGAAGTATATCCACTGCGCGTTTGGCCTGCGCTACCTCTTCGCGAATCTGGGCGAGCTGCAGCCGCGTGCCGCGCTGCTGGAGTTCGAGATTCAGCAACGTCCGCTGGACATCGTGGAGCAGCTCCTCGCCCGACGGCCGCGCATCGTTGGCTTCGGGGTTTACATTTGGAATGTGCGGGAGACGACGGAGGTCGTGGGGCTGCTCAAGCGCATTGCGCCGGAGGTCATTGTGATCCTCGGCGGGCCGGAGGTGAGCTACGAGTGGGAGGATCAGGAGATTGTGCGGCTGGCGGACCATGTGATCACGGGCGAGGCGGACGTGAAGTTCGCGGAGGTGTGCGGGCGGCTGCTGTCCTCCCGTTCTTCTCTTAACCCTACTCCTACTCTTAATCTTAATCCTGCAATGGCGGAGGATGAGAGATTAAGATTAGGAGTAGGAGTAGGATTAAGAGACGGGGAAGACTGCACTCCGCTGCCTAAAATTATTGCCGCCGACCTGCCCAAGCTCGAACAAGTCACCCTGCCCTACGACCTCTACACGCCCCACGATCTCGCGCACCGGGTGATCTATGTAGAGGCGTCGCGTGGGTGTCCGTTCACCTGTGAGTTCTGCCTGTCGTCGCTGGACATTCCGGTGCGGCAGTTTCCTTTGGAGCCGTTTTTGGCCGCGATGGAGGGACTGCTGGAGCGCGGGGCGACGCAGTTCAAGTTCGTGGACCGGACGTTCAACCTGAACCTCATGGTGAGCCGGGCCATCCTGCAGTTCTTCCTGACGCGGATGCGGGACGGGCTGTTCGTTCACTTCGAGATGGTGCCGGACCGGCTGCCGGAGCAGTTGCGCGAGGTGATTGCGCAGTTCCCGCCGGGCTCGCTGCAATTCGAGGTGGGCGTGCAGACGTTCGATGAGCAGACCTCGCGCAACATCTCGCGGCGACAGGACCATGCGAAACTGGCGGAGAACCTCACCTGGCTGCGCAGCCGCACTGGCGTGCATGTGCATGCGGATCTGATCGTGGGCCTGCCGGGGGAAGGGCTGGCGAGCTTTGCGGCGGGCTTTGACCGGCTCGTGGGCTTGGGACCGCAGGAGATCCAGGTGGGCATCCTCAAGCGCCTGCGCGGCACGCCCATCATGCGGCACGACACGGAGCACGCCCTGCGCTACAGCCCGCAGCCGCCCTACGAGTTGTTGAGCAACCGTGAACTGGACTTCCCCACGATGCAACGGCTCCGGCGTTTTGCACGGTATTGGGATCTGGTGGCGAACTCGGGGAACTTCCGCACCACCACGCCGCTGCTGTGGAGCACCGCGGTAGGGCGAGACTCAGTCGAGCCCCATCTCGAGCGCAACGAAGCGAACGGCTCTTCTCCCTCTCCCCCATCGGGGGAGAGGGCCCCCCCCCCCCCCCCCCCCCCCCCCCGCCGGGGGGGCGGGGCCCGGCGGCCCCGGGCGAATGGTCCAATTGCTTGAGGAGGCAGCTTCGCCGAGCGTGGCCCCGCCCCCTCACCCTCAATCCCTCTCCCCCGATGGGGGAGAGGGAGGTCCGATTTCGCCCTTCGGGTGCTTCCTCGCGTTCAGCGATTGGTTGTTCAGTCGCTTGGGCAAGCGGCACGCCATCGCGCTGGACACGCTGGCGGAGTCGCTCTTCACCTATCTGACCACCGAGGGGGCGCTGGCTTGCGGGCAGGTGGCGGCGGCTCTGTGGGCGGACTATCAACGCAATGGCCGCCGGGAGCGGCCTGGGTTTCTCACGCCGCATCTGCCGACGGGGCCGCTGCGCAGCCTCAAACCGAAGACGCACAGCGCGCCGAAGCGGCAGGCGCGGCATTTGGAGAACGTGCCGGCTGGTCAAGCCAAGGAGTGATCAGGAACGCAGTTCGCCCTCGCGCGAGTGCCGAGCCGGCGCGGACGCCGGCGATACGGCCCGCGGGACGCGGGCGCTACGTAACGCCGGCCTCCGGCCGGCCGTGCCGCAAGCGTCCTCGCTTGCCCGGCTGGGCGAGGCGTCAAGATGTGCCCCTGGCCCGGGGCGCATCTCGGCACTGCCCCCGGAGCGCGGGTCTGCGACCCGCAGCGGCCACCCT